>CAYFFO010000019.1:2195-36828 GCA_964342485.1 uncultured Dehalococcoidia bacterium | reverse complement strand
TCAAATTCTTCTATCTCAACACGTCTATTTTCTGCGATAAGTCTGCTGCCATTGACAGTCATAATGTTCTCCTTAACAAATTCCATTCCAGAATATATCATCATGGAAACTTAAAAAATTAGTTATGTCAACACCAATCATTTTTAACTGATTAAACCTATAAAATATGTTGTTCCAATACTTTATTCTATATAAAACAAAAGTTGAAAGCCCTATAAATATAGTTGATTACATATAGATTAAATATATGAGATAGTATTTAACTATCTTTTTATTTGAGATATTTATAGGGATAACTATGCCAACACCTAAATTTGAAATAATTGATCCTGCCAGATACAAACAGCTTTTTCTGGATGATCATGCGATTGAAAATCTCAAAGGGATAAGAAGGATACTGCATCAACCTAAAAAGCATGGTCCAGTCATTCAACCAGACAGGTCTAAAGACCAAACTCTGGTACAAAGTTCCACATGCCCAAATTGGAATCCCGAGATAAATCGTTGGGAATGGTGGTATGCAGGATTTTATGACGATGCTCCTTATCAGGGCCCAGGTGAAGCGGTTTGGGCAGACTATCACTATGCCACTTCTGTTGATGGAATCAACTGGGAATATCCTTCACTTGAACTTTACGAGTGGCGGGGGTCGTGGAGTAACAATTTAGCCTATCATTCGAAAATAGACTTCCTGAAAAGACGAGGTCAAAAAAACCCTGTTGACATAGGAGAAAGACGATTCCATCATATTTTACGAGACAATAACGATGAGGATTCGAATCGTCGCTACAAAGCCCTATTCAGCGATGGTGATAACATGCGTCGGTATCCAGCTATTTCACCAGACGGATTTAAATGGTCCTTCCCGCATTTGGATGGAATTTACAGTGAAGATACGTCTTCAATGATTTTTGACGATATAGAAAATCAATTCGTTGCTACTGTAAAAAAGAGGACTGAATGGGGCAGGTCGGTATGGATATCAACAAGTGAAAATTTCTTGGACTGGACAGATCCTCAATTAATTTTGCATACAGATGAAATAGACATGGAAAACCGTAAAAATAGAATCGAAAGTGTTGTTGAAAATCCTGATTATTTATCTCCTCCTTTCGTCGACTCTGAAACTAACTATATAGCCCAGCTATATATGATGCCTCTTATGACATACGAAGGTATCTATATAGGTTTTCCATTATTGTTCAACCCTGCAGGCCCAGATTTACCACAAATGAACCATTGCGGACTAAACCAAACTGAACTAGCAATGTCACGGGATCTATACCACTGGAAACGTGTAGCTGACCGGTCAATTTTTCTTGGAATTGAACCATGGGATGGAAAAAATTACGACACGTGTCAAGTTGTGGTATGCGGAGCACCAATTATAAAAGATGACGAGATATGGGTTTACTATGAAGGCGCACGTTTTAGAGGCGTAGCTCAAAGTTATCCTGCAAAATACCGTCCCTACTTCAAGGATTTTGGTGCTATAGAACTAGCCAAGTTACGTTTAGATGGATTTGTTTCTTTACAGGCAGAACAGAATGGTGAAATTATCAGTAAACCATTCTATGTGTCTAAAAGTAAATTGAAGATTAATGCAAATACACAAAACGGCACTTTAGATGTCGCTATATTGGACGCAGACACTCTAGAACCATTACCAAACTTCTCAATATCAGACTGTGACACAGTAAGATCGGATAACACCGATATTCAAGTCAGTTGGCAAGGAACATCCGTGATTACAAATGAAAAACCAGTCAGAGCACAATTCAAATTATATAACTCAGAAATTTACTCGTTCTGGACAGAACAACCAAACTATATTAGTACGAGAGGTATATAAGCAGTGATTTTTCATGATCAGAAATTCTATCTTGAAAATAACACTTATTATTCTTGATAATATTCCATACCAAGATGTGTGATTTGATCTTCACCCATTAGCCATCTCAACGTATTTTTTAACTTTGTTTGCTGTATAAATAAATCATGTTCAGGATATACCGAAGGAGAATGTTGTGGGCTCTTGAAATAAAAAGATAGCCATTCTTGAATTCCCGACATACCGGATCTTTTAGCCAAATCAAGAAACAAAATTAAATCAAGTACTAACGGAGCTGCTAATATTGAATCTGAACAAAGAAAGTTAATCTTCAACTGCATTCTCCGACCTAGCCAGCCAAATAAATCTATGTTGTCCCATCCTTCTTTATCATCACCACGTGGTGGATAATAATTGATTCTAACCTTATGATATGCATCAGAATAGAGATCGGGATAAACATCCGGTTGAAGAATATATTCAAGCACTCCCAATTTAGACTCTTCTTTCGTCTTGAAATTTTCAGGCTGATCAAGTACTTCGCCATCCCTGTTACCCAAAATATTTGTAGAAAACCAGCCTTCCATGCCTAACATTCTGGCCTTAAGCATAGGTCCAATAACCGTCTTAACCAATGTTTGACCTGTCTTGAAGTCTTTACCACAAATAGGCACCCCTTCATCTCTAGCCATTTTATCAAGCACTGGTATATCAACCGTTAAATTCGGTGCTCCATTAGCAAACGGTATCTTTTCCAATAATGCTGCATATGCATAAACCATTGATGGCGAAATATTTTCGTCATTATCCTTTAATGCGCCAAGGAAATTTTCTAGGTCCAGGTGCGCCTCAGTTTCTGTAATGAATTTTTCGGTAGATGCGCACCATATCATGACCAACCTATCACATCCATTTTTGATTTTGAATTGACGGATATCTTCTCTAATCATCTCCACTGCTTCTAGATGGTTAGAAGATGTTTTGACATTAGAACCTTGAAGCCGCTTCACATATTCACTATTAAACACAGCTGCCATGGGTTCAATAGATTTCAAAAAATCTGAAATAGGATCCAGATCTTCATGCTTATCAAGAACACCACTTTTGCAGGCTGCTTCGTAAGCATTATCTGGAATTGGATCCCATGCCCCAAACACCAAGTTATCAAGCTCAGATAAAGGTACGAAATCTCGTATTAAAGGCGTCCTGTTTTCAGACCTCTTGCCAAGTCTTATAGTAGACATTTGGGTTAGAGATCCAATTGGCTTTCCAGTTCCTCTTCGAATATGTTCTACACCAGCAATAAGTGTAGAGGAAACTGCTCCTAACCCTACCAACAAAACACCCAGTTTTCCGTCCGAAGACTCTATACCAGGGATTTCACTTGGTACAAAATCTTTTGCCTCCAGTCCAATACCTTTTTCATGTGCAAGTTCCAATAGAGGTTTATGCCATTGAGCAGGTATTCTGCCAATCCTTACCCAGTGCTGAACGGTACTCTGTCTCTTCCCAAGCATTCCAGCCAATGAGGATTGACCGCCAAAACGATCTACAATTTGTTTTGCCCGATTATTATTTTCCATGAATACACATTAACGAAATTTTCGTTAATGTGTCAAGTAATGTTCTGATCTACTTCTCGTGATTAAACTTAAACGCATACAAATCTGCATCTTTCAATACAAACCTCAGCTTAACTGGTTTATCTTTCAAAATAGAGACTGTTTTCCTGTCTTTCCAGATAACTCTTGATCCAATACTATCTCCAAACTTTTCTGTACAATCGTTTAAGGAGTATCCTGGTATTCTGTTTCCATTACCATCCTGAATTTCCACTTTCAAAGAACCAATTGCAGACGTTGAATAATTAACTTCAAGGCAATCTCCTGAGAATATAAATGTCTTAGTAGTAAATTCACCAACACTATAACCCGCCTTAATTGATACGAATCCATCAGGTCTAATAGTGTAACGACGAATACAGCTTTGAGATGTTTTACCTCCTTCTGAAACATACATAGACAATTCATCAGGAGATGTTTGATAAACGCCATGTTGAAAATAGATTGCTCGCTCATGCCAATTATTTTTGTCCAGACCCGGCTTGATAAATGCCTCCATAAAGCTACGATCAAAGTTAACCCCATCTCTGCTGGACATGAAAACGATATCACTTACCCCTGAACCATCAAACCAGTTGGGATCTGGCACACGGTCTGGTATAAAGCGTGAAGGAAAAATCAAATATGTTCCCGGAGATCTTTCATATGGCCAAGCCTCATTCGTATATAGATCCTCAAAAGGTGTATCTCCTGTATTTATATTAACCAGGGGGCCCCAGGTCTTAAAATCTTTTGAACTAGATATTCGTATCCACCTATAAGCAGTTTTCCAAATACTTATGTCGTGCTTTCTCTTCCCTTCCCTTCCAGATCCAATGCTTCCTCTTGTATATCCTCTGTATTGTTTTGTCCATTTATCCCAGAAAAAAAGGTTCTTAGTATCAAAAGGACCACCGGTTAAAATAGGATCTTCGTACATCTGTTTCCATCTGATTCCATCAGGTGATGCCATGGCAAATATAGCTGAGTCCTTTCCTCGACGCTGAACCTTAAATGCTTTAAATATTTCGTCATTTTTCGCATCAGGATTTTTGTCTATATTAACAACAAAGTGGTCTTGCTTATTTAAAAGATTATTGTTTTTGGAACCTTGATAATCTTCGAGGTTTAAAAATTTTTTAGTCCAGTTGATACCATCTTTACTCTCTGCATACGCTTTAAAGCGAAATCTTGGTAACTTTGGAACCCCTAGCTTAGATGCCTCATCACAGGTGTACCACATCCTGTATTTTTCGCCATCGTATGCTGTGGTAATTCCACCTACATACCCCTTTTCCCAAGGATAATCTTTTGTTATAACAGGCTCTTTCCGAATTGGTTCATGCATTACTCTTTTTACATTTTCGTAAGCATCAATCCAGTACCCGTCGAAAAAAACCTGACGATCGTTATTTATGTTTTTTATTTCCTGTATTTCCATTACCTATCTCCATTAATTTATCCTATCAAATCACAGATACAAGATTATTTAATAATGATCTCCTGAAAATTACAAAACATATTTTTGTAATTTCTAAAGCTTTAACCTAAGATTCCAAGAACAATCTACCAAACTAGAGGTAAAAATGGTGAAACTAAGTAAAAACCCAATAATGACACCCGAAGAGGCTCTACAATTCCACAAGAATACCTTGATAGTAGATAGTCAGCAACCGGGAGCAACTTCAGGTTTGTTGTTCAACACAAAAATGAAACAGGCTCTTAAAAACTTCATAGACGAAGGCAAAACTAGAAGAGAAATTCGAATATTGTTACAGGCTATGGCAACCAAAGAAATCCAAAATTCACCTGAAGCAGCCAATGAATACATGGATATATGGGAAGAGGCCGGTGTCGACGTTGCGAGTGCTACATACGCGGCTACAGAACCTCCTGAAACAGCATTTGAAACTTCACTGACAAGCATAGCCCAAGCCAGATCCATAATAGACGCTCTCCCAGGAAGACTTAGACTGGTTTTGAAAGCGAGTGACATTGAAAAGATCTATCAAGATCGTGCTCGGGGTGTTATTTTCGATTTTCAAGATACTACCCCTTTTGGAACAGATCTCGATCGTGTAAACCTGTTCTACAACCTAGGACTTAGAGTAGTACAACTCACCTATAACTTAAGGAATCTTGTTGGTGACGGGTGTACCGAACGTTACAAAACCGGATTAACCTATTTTGGACACGAGATGGTCGGTAAACTAAACGAGATGAATATGTTAATCGATGTTAGTCATTCTAGTGAGCAGGTCGGATGGGACACACTGGAAGCATCAAACAGCCCGATTGTAGTAACCCATTCCACTAGTAATTCAATTACATACCATGACCGTGGTAAAAGTGACGATCTAATAAAGGCAATTGCCGAAAGGGGAGGATTTTTTGGAGTAGCAGCAATCGGAGGGTTTATTCATGATAAAACAGGTGCCACATTAGATCACTTCGTAGATCATGTAATTCATCTAATTAACATAATGGGAATCGATCATGTGGGTATAGGGTGCGACAAGTGTGGTCCTGGACCTGGAACCGAATCAAACATTGAATTCCCTGAATCTTTAGGACCTTTTGACACATCCTACCTTTATAAGAAAGATCCCAATCCAAAAAGTACTAGAGGGTCTTTTTCTTGGGCAGGTTTCCGCCAAGAACACCGACTAAGTGATCAACATCGAATTCAAAATTTTGACCGATTCACTGACTGGCCTAATATTACTCTTAAACTAATTGAACGAGGATTCAATGAAGAACAGCTTAAGAAAATCTTAGGCCTCAATTATCTTAGGGTGTTTAAAGAAGTTGTGGGATAATGCCATCTGCAATTAAATCGACATAAATATACTTTACTAGAGGCACCTATGATTATAGACACGCATGTACATGTTTGGGAAATTGACGCCGTTAAATACCCACTTGGTCCAACAATCTCTACTTGGAATAACTATCCAGACCAGCCTGGCACCGCTGATGAATTAATTAACGAAATGGACGAACATCAGATAGATTGGTCAGTTTTAATTCAGTCTAGCTGGTCAACTTGGGATAACAGTTATATTGCTGATTCAGTAAAACGCTACCCTAATAGACTCATAGGCCAAGGTCTTATCGATCCATATGATAAAACCAACGCGGATAAAATATCATATTGGATTAATCAACAAGGATTATCGGGCTTTAGGTTCCATCCAATTTACTACCCCGAAGAAAAGATTCTTTTAAAGAAACAAAATAGACCCATGTGGGATGAAATTTCTAACACAAGATCAATCATTCAATTCCATCTAGACCCCAAATTTGCCGACCAGATTAAAGTAATCGCAGCTCTTTACCCAGATACCACAATAATTATTGACCACTTGGGATATCCTAACGTGACTAAAAACATGTCAGAATATAATCCCATACTTGAGCTTGCTAGATTCCCAAACATATTTATGAAATTATCAGATGTGTCGGGAAGGTCTAAGCTAAATTTCCCATTTTACGATGTCCATCCCTTTATACAAAAAACTATAGATTCATTTGGCACACAACGCTTGATCTGGGGAACCGGATTTCCCGGTAAACATCGTGTCAAAAACGGATGGCTACCATTGAAAAAAGAACTTGAGCTTATCAGAAATGGACTCCCATTCTTATCCAGTCAAGACCAAGATTATATTCTTGGGATTACTGCTTCTAAACTGTGGGGCATATACTGATTCAAAGATTCATTCTTCTACTGTGATTGTACCTACCATACCAAATGCTTCATGTGGTATACAATAAAACCGAAATACCCCAGGTCTATCGAAAGAAATTTGAAATTTGGTAGTTTGGCCTCCATCTACTACCTCATCAATTTCCATTTCATCTATGGTAAAAGTATGAAATTCCTTTTCTGCTGTCATTTCAAACAATATAGCTTCTCCAACATTAAAATTTAATTCAGAGGGTGAAAATTCGTATACACCACTACCGCCCTGATCTTTATTTGTAATCTTGACAACTTTACTTGTTTGACCGATTTCAACGAGATTTTCTGACAACAAAGTTGGTTCTGGAGAAATTAGAGGAATATCAGATGGGGCAGATTCGGTATCTGACACAAATGAACATGCCATAAAAAAGCATATCGCTAATAGGCTAAATATTTTAACCATAAGATTGATCAAAACTTGTTGGCTATTTACCATTTCCCTGATAAGGCACTATTAAACAATATTTGATATAACCTTTTTTATTCACAAATTGAATTGAAAATAAATTGGCGTCTCTAATTCTAAAACGCAACTTTACCTCGTTGCCGGATAATAATGAAATGTCATCTATCTCCCTCGATTTTCAACCCTTGACAGATCATCCATCCAAATCTTGTGTAGATCATCGGATAATTAACCATTGTAACAATGCAAAGAGTAATCTATATATCTATATAGCCCCTATAACTTAACAGTACGTGGAAAACATTTTATTCTTCCACGTACTGTTTAAGATTACTATGTTCCGAACCTAACGGTTTCTACCGAATCTTGATAGTCTACGCCCTTGGTAGCCCAAAAAATGCCTGCGATTTTGTCCACAGATTCTACCAAGGTTTTAGCCGAATCTATATCGACATTCTGTTTATTTGCTGCAGCCAATTTTGTAGTCTCCCAGACAATGGTATGCAAGTCGGGATACTTATCAAGATGCTCTGGCTTAAAATAATCGTGCCACAGGGTATCTATCTCATGCTTTACCAAATCAGCATGCTCTTCTTTAACCGCTACATATCGGCTGAGTGAATTATTATATTCTGCATTTGATTCGGCAGAATCATTCCCTGGATACTCCAGTGCATTTATTCGCATAACCATTTTTTGTACTGTCTGGGCTGCAATTTTGGCGGTGACGGGATCATAAATTCCACATGGAATATCACAGTGTGCGTATACTTTCCTTAATTTAAGAACGTTACTTATCAAATTGAATGAGATCATTAATTTTCCTTTCTAAAATAATTATTCCCTAACGCTACGGAGATTAACAAGAACTTTCAAACCAATCAACCTTTATTATCCACAAAAACATGTCTATGTAAAAGTCAGGAAGGAAAACAGCGATGTCCCATAGTGTCAAATGCAACAAGTTTTTTAAGACTTTAGAATATAACTTAAATCAATTTTAAGAATATCTGAATAAATAGATCAATTTTTATATAATGTATTTAATTCACACTTGAATTATAACTTTCCATTAGAATTCTAATGACAGAAATATCACATTCAACCAATACAGCTTTAAAAGAATGGTCCGTGGCAATTGACGCTCTTGACCAAGGAATTCAAATATTGATTTTGAGGAAAGGTGGTATCCATAGGGACGATAAAGACTTTAGAATGATCAAATCGGAATTCCTGCTTCTACCAACATTTGAGCATCAAGCGATGGACCTTTTAAAACCAAAATACCGCTCTAAAATTAATAACCTCACATACAACCCTAAGGCAAACCATGTGTCAATCACCAATTGGGCTAAAACAATCGATAAATACGAAATACGCGACGAAACTACTTTAAATCGTCTATCAAAATTTCATATCTGGGCAGATAGCTATGCCCGAAAGCGATTGAATTGGCGTCCTAAAAAACCTCTGACTGTGGCAATTTTAAGAATCTATAAGTTTGCAAATCCCAAAGTCATACCAAT
Organism: uncultured Dehalococcoidia bacterium; assembly: GCA_964342485.1. Lineage (GTDB taxonomy): Bacteria > Chloroflexota > Dehalococcoidia > Lucifugimonadales > CAJWER01 > CAYFFO01. Next base: position 27,716 of record CAYFFO010000019.1, on the reverse strand, counting down.
ATTCCCAGAATATCTAGGATGTAAATCTTGGGTTAATCTACAAACACCCATAACCCTAGGTACTCTTAAACCGACACTAAGTGAAAATGATTTCAGGTCTCAGGCCCGTACAATAAAAAACATTATTACCGGATAATAACCGCCATCGAATTTACCGATCACGTCTAATATATTTAGCTTTAGGGTCCTTAAACTCATGACTTCTACCACGCCAATCTGGATGTATCCTCTTCATTTCAGATTCAATCAACCTGAAGTCTTTTTGAGGCAAGAGATGAAGGGTATCATTAAAAGCTAAAGGCCAAATTTCGGGAGGCCATCGTTTCAAATAATCTAACCTTGGTGCTAGGGTCAAAGCATCAATATATAAATTCGTTTCCATCACAATGGAAGGTTTCATATTAACCCTGAATGGATACAATTCATTATGGGATGTTGTACTTTTCCATATTACAGATCGGTTCTCAAAATACTTTGAAGTTATTGAAGCAACTGCGGTCCATTTCTTTATTCCCTTGACATAAAATAATACCCCGTCCTGAGGCTCCATACGCTGGGCGCGTTTACGCTGCTTTAATGTCATTCCATGAACAGTAAATCCAAGACCCTTGGAAATTTCATGATTTTCCGGAGTTTGCACTACCATCCAGAAATTTTTTGCCATAAGTAACTTTATCCTTAAACCAATATTCAATCATTCTATCAAATGTATCGAAGGCATTCAGGCTAACAAGTCAATTCTCTATAAAAATTCGTACTGAAGTAGAACTACTCAAAAACTTCTTCTTTGATAAAATCCACCCTACTCCCATGGCAATGAAACACCAAATTCTCCAGCTACCGACTCAAGATCTTTCTTATGATCTAATCCAACCGGTATACCTCTTTCTCGAAATTCCGATTCACGATCAGATTCTATCCCACCGGCGTAATTAGCACTTTCAATCCCATCCAATGGGGACAGGTTTCTGATCTGGTCTACTAGTTTTCCAATCTCAGTATTATACTCTTGAATATCAATAAACAGTCCCACATCAAACATGAAAATGAATGCATTCGCTCCAGTATCCTTATACTCTTTTATAAACTGATCACTTCTTGATGCTGGGCTTCCAGCCATTATCCCACCCCATACTTGTGCAATCATGCCAAGTCCAATACATTTGAAAATGGTGCCAGGTATCCATTTTGAAAGTTCGTCCCAACGGGGAGAAATCCTTAAATCATAAACAGGAGCAAAATCAACGACGAAAGGTGGGTTGTTGCCTGCCGGAGCACTGATAGACATAGGTGATCCAATAGCTGGGGTATAAACAGGCTGTCCTGGATGCAGATTAAGATTCCCTCCACCGGTAACAAACGAAGCAAAATTGTATTTTAAAGGAATTCGAGAATATATTCCGGCCGCTCCTATATGACCATGGTTTCTTGTTTGTAGAACAGCAACGCCAGTTTGTTTTGTCTTTTCTATTGCCTTTAAAGTCCCATCATAAAGCGGGAAATATCCCAACCCACCATCACCGTCCATAATTATACTTGTGGGTGTTTCTTTTATGATTTTTACTTCTGGATCGTTATTCAAATAGCCATTTTTGATTGCAGGTGCGTAACTACAAATTTGACGAGTACCGTGACTAAAAACACCTCTGAGGTCATTTTCAGTTAATAGTCTGGCTAATAAATCCGATCGCGTTGGAGATAGCCCGCAAGCTTTGGATATTGAAGAGACAAAATATTCCATATCAGTATGTTTAACACTGATATACGACTCCGGTGGTAAGTTCAGTTTATATTGGCTGTCAACCATTGTTTGAAGGCCTCCCTATTGGTGTAAAAAGTTCTTTTCAATTTTTCAATGCATAACAAAAAATTTTTATACTTTTGGTACATGCTAGTGATATTTAATATAATTTTGTTGGAATCTTTATAATAATGAATGTTCCCCAAGCTTTATATTACAATCAGTAGATAAATAGCTAAAACAAAGACCTCATATAAAATAGAAATTTTAAGGATGGAGTAATGAAATCTGACTTCACAGTTTATATTGGAACTTATACGCGCCGTGACAGCGAAGGGATATACGTATACAAAATGGACTTGAATTCCGGCAAATTAAGCTATTCCAGCAAAGTTACCGGTATAGAAAATCCATCTTTTTTAGTTACAGATAGTAAATTTAAAAATTTATATGCGATATCAGAGATAGAACAATTTGAAGGAGGGGCCACTGGAATCGTAGTGTCCTATTCAATATCCAGCGACACGGGAAATTTGACTTACCTTAACAAAAGACTTTCCCAAGGTACTATTCCCTGCCATCTTCAAGTAAACGAAACCGACGAGTATCTTCTACTAGCTAACTACGGTTCTGGTAGCGTTGCCTCTTTTCCAATAATGAAAGACGGAAGTCTAGATAACGTATCCAGCTTTATTCAACATCAAGGATCAAGTATCAACCCTGAGCGTCAGCTAGGACCCCACGCTCATTCAATAAACCTAGACAGTAAAAACCAATTCGCATTTTCCCCCGATCTAGGGACAGATAAAATCATGTCGTATAAATTTGACTCGGAAAACGGAACACTAACAGCCAACGATATCTCTCCATACGTCAAAACACTACCTGGTGCAGGCCCTCGTCACTTTGACTTTCACCCAACAAAAAACTTCGCGTACGCCATCAACGAGTTAGACTCTACAATCACAGCATTTATATACAATCCTGATAAGGGTACATTAAAGCCTATCCAAACAATTACTACCTTACCTGACGATTGCACAACGAATACTAGCTGTGCAGACATACACGTTTCACCAGACGGCAAATTCGTTTATGGATCTAACAGAGGACATGATAGTATTGCCCGTTTCGCTGTTGATGAAAAAACCGGTTACCTTACTCCATTAGGACATACTCCCACTCAGGGAGCTATACCTAGAAACTTTGCTATAGATCCGACCGGACAATTCATGCTTGTTGCCAACCAAGACAGTGACACTGTTATAACTTTTAAAATTGATCCTAAAGCAGGTGATTTGATAGATATCAATCAAATTGCATCTGTGCCTATGCCAGTATGTATTAAATTTGCCCCAATATAAATGAATAAACTTTACAAATTTGTAAGATGGATTTGACTTTACTTGAAATTTACTGCCATCAAAAATCTGCTATCAATTACCAATATACTCAAACATGGTGCGATATTTATCAAAAACAAGATATCAGTAATATCTGAATATCGTTTTATTTTTCGTAAATTTATAACAATTATTGTCCTGATAACATCTATTTCAATAGTCCCTGACTCCCTGTATCTAAGCCCAGGTAAAAGCGTTTCTCTTAAACATCAGTTCTCCCTTATGAATTGGGAATTAGTAAACATCCCTTCAAAATGGTTTAACCGTGCTAAGACTCTAATGAGTGTTAGAAAGTTGAATGACAAACAAAGAAAAACGGTGATCACAGAATACCTGGAAACCACAAAATTACTAAAACATGCCAAGAATCAACTTGATGGATTATCAGTTGCAGGGAAAGGTACTTCAATAAATACTCGAGATAAAATTCGGCTAGATTCCTTAAAAGAAAATTTCGGTGAACTTAACGCTACCAAGCAAAATCTTCGGCCAATTGCTGAGGAAATCATCGAATCTGAATTGAATAAATTATTATTAGAGCTAGGTTTCGGATATCGATTCAGTCTCCTAATCCCTCCAGTGGATTTACGTTTTGAAGAGTTACCAACGGTACTATTCATTTCAAGAAGAGACAAAATAGAAGTGATCGAACAAGTAATACTTGAAGCCGATTTAGACCTGACCAAACGTAATAGTATAGAAAAGCTCCTGTTCGATAAATTCAACTATTCGGCTCTTGTGGATAATATTGGAGGATTATCCACCTACCCTACCCTGGTATCCGATCAAGGTCCGTTGAGATCTATACTACGAACAGCTGCGCATGAATGGATACATGCTTATCTGTTTTTCAAGCCATTGGGATGGAACTGGAATCGATCCGCAAACATGTTTAGCTTAAATGAAACGATAGCTGAATTAGCTGGAAATGAACTAGGAGATGAACTTTTTGTTCAGCTAGGAGGGGATTTATCAATAGCTCAAAGTCGATATGTTCCAAGAGGAAAGAGAAACACGTCTTTTACCAAAGAAATGAAAGAAACTCGTAAGGAAGTCGACAGGTTACTTGATGACGGAAAAATTATTGAAGCTGAAGAATATATGAAACAAAGATGGTGGCGATTACGTCTCGCGGGTTACCCAATTCGAAAGCTTAATCAAGCATATTTTGCTTTCCACGGAAGATATGCCGAAGGCCCAACTTCTATCAGCCCTATAGGTCCGCAAGTACGTGCCCTCAGAGAAATTCACACAGATATCAGATCTTTTTTGAAAACCGTGGAGAATATTTCAAGCTACGAACAATTCATTAAGATTATCCAAGATAAGAATATTAAATATTAATGAATCTGTTTTAGAATTTAAATTAACTTTGCCTAATATGCTAATTATCAGTTGACATCAACATAGAACATGTTTAAGCTCGACCACTTGAAGAAATCCAACAAGAGGTGTGTTTTGGACGCAAATAATATAAAAAAAATAGGAATTGTCGGAGCAGGTCTTATGGGACACGGAATAGCATTACAATTTGCTTTAAAGGGCTATGATGTAATGCTAAATGACCTTGAAGAAGGGCAACTGGAACAGGCTAGGAGTAGTATTTCCATTAACCTCAAAATACTACAAGACTTAGATATGGCAAATGATCAGGACATTACCTCCGTTCCAAATAGAATTCACACAAGCACGTCTCTTGAAGAGAGTATGGCTGAAGTAGACTTTGTAATTGAAGCAGTATTTGAAGATTTACCACTCAAGTTGCGAGTATTTGAAGAACTGGACCGACACTGCCCTCAAAGAACTATATTAACGAGTAATACATCTTCGTTTATGACTAGCCAACTGGTACCAGCCACAAATAGACCAGATAAGGTACTAGTCGCAAACTGGTGGAATCCACCATACCTTCTGCCTTTAATTGAAGTTGTTAAAGGACCAGACACTTCGGATAATTCGTTAAAATTAACTACTGACCTTTTCACCAATATTGGAAAGACACCAGTCGTTCTACAAAAAGAGTCACTCGGTTTTATTGGAAATCGTATGCAATTTGCTCTTCTAAGAGAAGCCCTATCTATAGTTTCTGATGGTATAGCTACCCCTGAAGACATTGATAAAGTAGTGACAAACAGCTTTGGTAGAAGGCTATCCGTAGCCGGACCATTAGAAGTGTTTGACGTAGCAGGATGGGACACAATAATACATATAGTTGATCAGCTATTCCCAAATATAGAATCTTCAGGTAAAACTCCTAAAATACTGACTGACTTGGTACAAAAGGGTAATTATGGAGTAAAATCTGGTCAAGGTTTTTACCAATGGGATGAAGAATCTGTTAAAAAATTGCGTGAACGCATCGGGGAAACTCTAGCCACACTCGATAAATTGACCTAAACAAGGAGAGTGAATTGATTAAAAGATTTCATCATACTGGTTTTGTTGTAAATAACTTGGACAAATCAATCGAATTTTATACAGAAATAGTTGGACTTGAACTTCAGAGACGCTTTGAAAGAACAGGATCAGGGATAAACCAAGTGGTAGGGTATGAAAATACCCATCTAAAAATCGGACTGTTGGGAATGCCTGGACAAGATCATATATTAGAACTTATTCAATACGTGAACCCTCCTCCACAACCTAGGCAGTCAACAGAAAGAAGCATCCTTGGAGGAAGTCATTTATGTATCTTGGTCGACGACATCCAGGAAACATTCCAGAAACTCTCCAATAATGGCGCCTTGATAATGAATGATCCTGCAAATGTTGCCCCAGGAAGAACAGCCTGCTATTTACAAGACCCTGAAGGTAACTGGGTGGAACTCATACAACTGGAAGAAGAATGATAAAAATAGCCATTCTAGGTACGAAAAGACTATCTTCTTTTCAAAAAATAGGACCTCAGCTAAAAGGGACTATTCTCGAATTAGTTCGTAATAAAGATCGAAATATCTTGGATGCAAATAAAGAATTACTGTTTTCACAATTCGATGGCGATTTTGATGCAATCGTCATCGAACCTGATGTGTCTGATCAATTATTAATCGCAAATGCAGCAATATCTGCAGGCAAACACGTACTCTTGCAAGTACCATCTCATCACTCACCAACTAAGATCTCCAAATTAATTTCCTTAGCACGGGCTAATAAAACTAAGCTATGTTTTGGAAATAATCTGCGATTCTCTCATGAAGGACAAACAATTAAAAATGAAATAGACTCAGGTAACCTCGGACAACCAGGACTTCTTCGAATACATCGATGGGAACCATCTAAAACTTCTCAAAATGAGGTTTCGAAAACTGATCTCCCAAACCAGGTTACAAATAGCACAATAATCCCTGAAATCGATTTTGCAAACTGGCTGTTTGGAGAAATCCCTAGAAATCTTTATGCAACTAGCCAAGGATTGTTAACACAAAATCCTTTATCATCTGACTATACTCAGATTCATTTGGGGTTTTCCAACGGTGGTATGGCACTAATCGATTATTCTAAAAATCTCCCAAAAGGATCTGGATATAACTTTACCTCGATGGTTGGATCAAAAGGGGCAATATATTTTGATGACCATCAAAACATAAACCTCGCCTTTAAAGGTGGGCATCCTGAAGGACTGAATTTAGATTACGGTAATGATCCTTTGAGGGATCAAATACAGAATTTCATAGATACCCTCAGGGACGACCAAGAATCTGAAACACAATTTGAAGAAGTTTTTCTGAACTTTAAAGTTATTAAAGCAGTCGAACATTCTCTTACTTCAGGTAAATCAAGTAAATTAGAAAACGATGAATATGAGCAACTCTGACCACCAAAAAATCTTTAAATTCGCTGCTTTGAGTGCAATTAAACATGCATATGTACCACTCGGTGTTGCATCTCATCCAAGATTCGAACCTGTAGTTGTAGCAGACGACCCTGATCAAGGTGACTGGGCACATAGGCGTAACCAACTCCTCGCAGATCAACTAAACGTACCTTATATAAAGAATGTCCAAAAAGCGTTATCTGAATTTGGCGCTGACGTAGCTGTAATAAGCTCACAAGCAGAAAGACACTGTGACCTAGCCATACGTGCAGCAGAAAATGGTCTACACGTAATCCAAGATAAACCAATGTCAACCAACTTAAAAGAATGTGATAGAGCAATGAAAACCGTGGAAAAAACCGGGGTAAAATTTATGATGTGGAACCGGAATTTCATGCCAGCATTAGTTCAAACCAAGGAACAAATAGAATCCGGTGCTATCGGAACACCGAAGGTAATACACATCGATTTTTATTTTGCATCTGATGCAGGAAACCCTAAAGAGTCCAATACTCCTTCTACAATACCAATTGACTGGTATGAATACCAGAAGTCTGCCCACGATAAGGGGCGAGACGGAGGTGTCGGTAAAGACCCTATGGGAGAGCTGAAAATAGAAGGAATCTATCCATTAGCATATATACATATGCTTACCGGATCCTCCGTTAAACGCGTTTTCGCGAGGACAGCATCCCACTTCCACCAGGTGAACGTAGATAACAATGTAGAAGATCTTGCATCAATGACCCTGGAAATGGACCAGAATATGATTGGATCTGTAACTATCGGCCGCATAGGAAAGGGAGGCCATCCAGATGGAAGCATGGTTAAGATTTCTATTATAGGTTCAAAAGGTGCCTTGGTAATAAATGAATCCTTACCTAGGATATCAGTTTATAATAGGGAACAGACCTCGGGACCGTATACCGTTCCAATAGCAAATGAATACGAATATTTGCTTGTTGACGCATTTCTACAAACCATAGAAACAGACGCGCCTTCTCCATTAGATGCAAAAACAGGTAGAGATATCGCTGCAACTGTCCAGGCAGCTCTAGAATCTAGTATCAATGGAAAACCTGTATCAGTACAATGACCTCTCTTAAACCTAATTGATCAGACGCTCAATACACTACTTAACCTCTATAAATTGAGCGTATCAATTACTATACATGTTAAGGTTCCAGTTCTTCGATACTAACCCAAGTACCCCTGTGAGCCGAAATTGAAGCAGCATCAGTAAAGAGTTGGGCTCGCCACCCGTCATCGAGTCCAGGATAATCTTGCCCGGTACCTGAGGATCTTTGTCTGATTCCAGGAAATGCAAATTGTTTGAAATCATTTCTTGGTTCTAAAATATCATCCGACTGAGTATAAATTACTTCAGGATCCGAGTCAGGCAGAGTAAGAACTAATTTGCCTGTCCACCTTTCAATCCCTAATGATGCCTTAGTACCATGTAATTCCATTTCTGGTGAAATCCCTTTCCTTAGGTCCGTTGCATGAGACACCATGAAATACCCGACTGCTCCACTATTAAACTGTACAGAAATTGATCCGTAATCGAAGGCTGTACCACTCTTGTGTGACCTACTATCTCCAGTCAAATGACTAGTTCCCCATTTCAAAGCTTCATCTAGATTTGGTTCTCCTAAATCTGGTTTATCACCACCAATCACCCCTGCATGAGTAATCACTCGTAAAGCTTCATCACCTGTAATCCATCTAATGGTGTCATAAGCGTGAGAGCCAAGATCCCCAATACTCCCTGAAGATGACAGAGTAGCATCGTCTCTCCATGTAAATGGCATAGCTGCAGGACGGGGATTATGCCACCTGCAAACTACACATTTTATCTCGCCAAGTGTACCATTCTTAACAATTTCCTTTACTTTTGCGAACACTTCAACATATCGGGTCCAAAATGGCACGAAATGACCTAAACCGGAAGATCTATATGCCGACCACATTTGATAAGCCTCGTTTACATTTAACCCTATAGGTTTGTCACAGATAACATGTTTACGATTTTCGGCGCAAGACATCACGATTTCATGATGAAGAGCATCTGGTGTAACCACCAAAACCAAATCAACTTCCGGATGTTCAACTATCTCTCTCCAATCATCAGTTATAAACGATGCACCATCTTCTTTAGCTGCCTTTTGGAGAAGTTCTTTTCTCCTTGAACACAAAGCGACTATAGAAGCATCTTGGTTTGCTTCCCTTATCTGTTGTCGGTACGGCGTTCCAATAAAGCCTGTTGCTCCTATTACTCCAACCCTATATTTCATAAACCGATCCTCTCATCTTTTTAGAACTCCGATTAAAATAAATATCTCGTGTTTTCGATCCATTGAATGATTTTAGAAGCATCTGAAATAATCGCAGCTTAATTCAATCCTAATTAAGGTAACCATGGCTTATAAATTGCCCCTGCTTTCACAGTAAGCAAATGTGCCAATCTAGAAGTTGCAGTGACAGACATGCCGGGAGCCCAAGTGTTGGGCCCAAGTGAAGTGGCGGTAGATAACCGATCGCGCAGGGTAAATTTGCCCTCTTCAAGTTTTAATATAGCCAAATCACCTTCAGCTCCAACTTTCAAATTACCAACATTGCCAAGTCCCATAATCTTTGCCGGAAACTCTGTACACCTAGCAATCGCATCATTTAGCGACATCCCAAGATGCATGAATTTGGACATAGTTGTCACCAAATCGAAAACAGGTCCCGTAAAATTATTAATATGAAGGTCACTACTTATGGTATTAGGGATTAGTCCTTCAGACATAGCCCGTTCTGCTGCTGCAAATGAAAACCCCCCTGCGCCATGTCCAACATCTATCACAACACCCCTGGATTGAGCATCTTTCATAGATTGAAGCACATACCCAGAAGATTCCAAAGTGCCATCCCCAAAACCATGAAAAGAATGGGTTATCACATCTCCAGGGCGCAACATATCGATCAATTCAGGTAAAGGAGTATTGCTATTACCAATATGTATCATCACAAAACCACCAATCAATGTGGCAGCCTCAATAGAAATTTTCAGGGCTTCCATATCATTTACACCTGACTGGACTCGTCCTAAGCGCGCTTTAATACCAAGTATCCGGTCTTTATTTGCCAAACCTTCTTCAACCGTATGGTCCAAATCTGCCCATTTCAAATCCTTCAATTCGCCTTCATCTCTAAATACCATACCTGTCGTAGACATATTCAATAAAGCGTATATTCGGGTTAAGCTTTTATCGATTATATGGCTACGAAAAGATGGGAATGTCCACGCACCGGCAGACCCTGCATCAAGCGCAGTTGTAACCCCTCTAGATAAATTACTTATGTCAGGATCGATCCCGTAAGTTGATCCTCCCCAAAAGGCATGAATATGTAAATCTATTAAACCTGGTACAACAATTAAACCTGTAGCATCAAAAACTTCTTGTGAAGCTTTTTCATTAATAGAAGTTTCTACTTTGGAAATTTTGCCTTCAGATAAAGCTATATCAAAATTGCCGTTCAATCCCTGAGATGGATCAATTACGGTCCCGCCCTTAATTATCAGTTCTTTTCCCAAGACCATCTCCTTACAAAATATCTTTGCAGAACCTAAACATCAAAAAGGTAGCTTGTAATCCTTAATCTGTAACCCAATCTACTCCATTTAATATGATTTGCTGGAATTCCTGAGTTTCAAAACTAAAACCATTATGGCCAAGCAAGGTAACAAATACCCTTCCATCTCCATATTTCCTAGTCCATCCTAATGGGAACGTTTCTGCTGGCATGAACATCGCCTCACCTTTCCAATCATGAGTACCTTGTTCAGAATCAGCTGTCATAAAAACATCGTTGTCATCACTGTATTCAATCCCCATATATAGTTCATCGTTTGTAACAAAGTCAGACACTCCAAGCACTCCAGGATGTTGTGAATTAATTACATTAACAGTAAAACTTCCAAATGGAGGATGAAAACTAACATCCCGATCCCAGCCTCCCCCAGTAATTTCCCTTTCTACTGCCGAGACACAACCTGAAATATGTATGCAAACAAATCCCTTACCCTTTTTGATAAAATTCTTCATGCCTGTTTTTTCTGCATGATTTAAAGCAGTGTCTTTGTCTCTCAAAGTATTGAATACTAAGGCATCGTATTTCGACATTTCATTATCATCACTTAAGACTTTCGTGTCCCATTCAATATTTACCTCATGTGCTCCATTTTTTAAAAACCTCTCAAGCACAGGAGTAGATTCCTCATAAGGGTGGCTACCTCCAGCAATAATAAGCAATCTCATAGTGATTCTCCCTTTAATCCGTATGTGTAATAGTTGACCATTGTTATTAATTATGACAGTCTACCACGAGCGGTTCATCCTCACATTAAACATTTCTGTATGTGAATATGAGATAACCTAATTCGATGAAAAATAAAATTTCATTACCATGAAAAAAGGTTATTTTAAGTAAATGAATATTATCGAGGTTAACGATTTACAAAAAACCTATGACGCTTTGCAAGCAGTGTCCGGAGTTACATTCTCTGTTTCAACGGGTGAAGTTTTTGGAATTCTAGGACCAAATGGTGCAGGAAAAACTACTACGGTGGAAATATTAGAAGGTATGCGTCGACCTGATAATGGTAGAGTAATAATCAATAATATAGACGTCAGTCAAAATCCGAATGCAGTTAAGTACATTACTGGCGTACAACTTCAATCATCACATTTTTTCGATAATCTGAAACTCACTGAAATCCTCGATCTTCTGGCCAATATATACGGACTGAGTACCAATTCGATAGAACTACTTGAAAAAGTTGAACTAGAAGACAAAGCTTCTTCTTACTTTGAAAAACTCTCAGGAGGACAGAAACAACGCTTTGCAATAGCGGCAGCCCTAGTAAATGATCCTTTGATCTTGTTCCTTGACGAACCTACCACAGGGCTAGATCCTCAATCCCGTCGCCATATGTGGAATTTGATACAAGGTTTTAAGGAAGACGGGACTACTATTCTATTAACTACTCATTACATGGAAGAAGCCGAAACCCTCTGTGATCGAGTCGCTATCATGGACCAGGGGAAAATAATTGCATTGGATAAACCGGAAATTCTTATCAAAAATTTGCTATCAAAGGGTTTCAAGAAGGACCGGGTTGAAAGGAAGGCCAATCTGGAAGATGTCTTCATAGACCTGACCGGGCGTGATTTGAGAGAAGGCTGAATTGAATTATAAACCGACAGTTTTTCTAACTATTGCTACCATAAAAATGTGGTTCAGAGACCGTAGTGCCATGTTCTGGAATTTTGTAATGCCTGTCATAATAATGTCAATTTTCGGTGTGCTCAATTTCGGCTCTTTTAACACTGTCGATCTAGGGATTGTTGATATGGCAGAAAACGACAATTCAACTAAATTAGTTCAAGAGCTTTTGTCAATCGGAGCCCTTAATACAACAGTCACCACTTCATTGTCTGATGAGAGGCAAGCTTTAATTGATGGAGAACGAGAAATGATACTGGTAATACCAACCAGGTTCATGGAAAACAATCCTCCATCGGAGGTAAACATATTGTATAACTCGGGGCGTCCTCAAGAGGTCCAAATAGGTTCTGCGATTATCAATGAAGCCCTCCATACTTTGACTTTAACAGGAACAGATCGTCTCTTTGAGGTATCACTCGAACCAATAACAGACAAAGATTTTAGCTACATAGACTTTCTTCTGCCTGGGATAATAGCTATGTCAATCATGCAAATGGGAATGTTCAGTGTAGCCTTTAGCTTTATCCAGTTGAAAAGACTGGGAATCTTAAGGAGACTATTTGCTACTCCAATAAGCCCTTCAAGTCTGTTGTGTGCACAAGTAATTACCCGGCTTCTAGTTTCAATAGTACAAACTATACTTTTGATTTCTATAGCTATACTCTTTTTCAATGCTGAAGTTATAGGGAATGTGCTCGGAATACTATTGATAGCAGTAATAGGAGGAGCTGTATTTTTGAGTATGGGATTTGGAGTAGCAGGCTGGGCTAAAAATGAGAATGTTGCAGCACCACTTGCCAATGTAATAGCTTTACCTATGATGTTTCTGTCCGGAATCTTTTTTGGACGGGACTTTCTCCCCGATATTTTATATAAAATTACCAACTACCTACCGTTAACCTACTTGGTTAACGGGCTGAGAAATATATCTTCAGAAGGTGAGTCAATATTTTCTCAAGGAGAAAATTTGATTGGATTGCTAGTATGGCTAATAATTAGTTTTATTTTGGCAACACGACTTTTTAGATGGGAATAGGAGAGCAATATAATGAATTTTGACACAATCATAATTAACGGAACCGTGATAGATGAAACCTGTGATCTCCGATAAAAAATGAAGACTGATCACTCGATATCCAAAACTTTTGATATCTTATCCTTGTCATTTTGATCAACTTTTTCAAAAAGCCAGTTAACTAACCAATTTGGATCATCCGACTCATCATCTATTAGTAATTTGCGAGCCAATTTATTCTTATCTTCTATACTCAATTTAGACTCAACCTCAGGCAAAACCAATGCTTCTTCACTTTCAAAATGATCATCCTGGCAGATTCTGAGATTAACAACTTTACCGTATAAATGACGAAGAGTCCTTGCAACAACTTTGTTTCTACCAATCTCGTTATTCAATACATCTAGAACATCTTCCAATGCCTCAAGCAGTCTTTCATGTTGATCTTGCTGCAATGCTATGGCAGCAGCTTTCACGTTTCTCTCTAAATTGGCAGACGAATGTTTATCCAAGTATTCAGAAATACTTTCAAAAAGTTCCGACAATTCAGCATGTTCGGACTCGTTATCTCGTGCAAGACTATAATCAGTGAGAGGCAATGTCATATTTTCATCCTCTATATCAGCATGATACATCAGAACTGTGGCCCAAAAATTAAAACTGAGCCTGAACTCTTGCAAACTACCGTTTTCATCATAATCATCAATTAGATTTTGGACACGCTCTCCTTCGGACGACAACACTCTGTGTATTACAATCATTAGTTCAGTAATGATCAAATTATCTGTCGACCGATCAGTATCTTTATCTATCACTTGGTAACCCGCCTGTCTTTATAATGAGTCTGATAAGAAAAGTAATTATACCTTTGATAGGTCGAACTGTCCTTATATACAAATAAAATGTTCAATGTTCTACAACCCATAAAGGTCAATACAACCAGAAGATTAAATCAAGGATAATAACAATTTACTATATAACCTTAATTCTAAACTCTAACGGTTCAAAAAGATTATCCCGAGTATAGTGTAGAATCCCAAAATTAAACATATTTATTCGATAGACCATCATGATATAAGATTAATGCAAATTGTCTGAGCATTTTTGAATAAACATAAGTAATTTAGACGAAACTCCGATATCTCAAGTACAAGAGGAGAAATATGAGAAGCCTAGCAGGTACATGGACAAAAATAACAGGTAACCCGATTTTACCTCACCGGGAAGATGATAGATGGGATAGGTATCCGTCAGCTCCACATATTTTACAGGTCGAGGACAAACTCCGGATGTATTATTACGGAGAAATACAAGGCCCACGAGGTAAAGAAAGACGTATCGGGTTTGCAGAAGCACAAATAAATGATCCATTTAACTGGACCAAATCACCACTGAATCCGATTCTAGACTTATCAGAGCCAGGTAACTTGGACTCGGTATGGTGTTCATATCCATGGGTTTTACCAATTACCGACTCCCTCTGGTACATGTATTACGCTGGATTTGGTGATGAATGGGTTAAAGACGACTTCAAATTGAATCATACTATGGTAGCAATCAGTCAGGATGCTGGAATAACATGGGAAAGAAGTGGGCTTGGATCCCTGTTGCCTGCCGGAACACCTGGATCGCCACACGAACATGGTAGTGGTTCATGCTCGGTCTTAAAAGTTGGGGACGAATATTGGATGTGGTATACAGCATTAAGAACTGACAAAACATATCCAACAAGAAAAAACCTGAATATAGGTATTGCTTTGGCTGTATCAAAAGATGGGCTAAACTTCACCCCCCATGAAGCCGGCATCGTAATCAAGCCCGATTTCAACAACCCAATTGAGGATTATTGTTGCTCGAAACCTGTCGTCTATTTTAATAATGGTAAATATCAACTCTGGTATAACTCTGCTGGTCCAGGATATAGGGTCCGTTATGCCGAAAGCGAAGACGGAATACATTTCAACATAGACCCAGAAATAGTTATTGAAGCATCTAAGATAGGCTGGGATTCAAACATGACGGAATACGTGTGCAGACTGACCCACCAAGAAAAAGAACTGCTTTTCTACTGCGGAAATTACTTCTCTGGAATTGGAGTTGCAGAACAATTAATCGAGCCAGAAAGCATACAGGCTTGAATTCTTTAAAGTAAACTTAGCTCTCATAACACGATCAGGCGGCGTATTTTCAATAATCACTGCATCTACGGAATCTCCCCTAAAAGACCCTTTTAATCCCGGTATAGTATCCAGCGTCTCACTATCTACCAAATCAACTGTGATTTGACCCTTCGATGCATCTCCATTTATCTTGAAATCTCCTCCTGAGGTAAAAGGTTGAGTTAAAACTACTCCTTCAGATAAGCCATCAAAAGAAACAAAACCATCAAGTCGAAGTGTTGCCATATTCATGGCTCCAACCTCAAATTCGTAATCATGCCCAACATATTCATAAAGTTCCTGAGGACCTCTATATCTATAACCCACATTGAAAATAAGAATTGAGTCATCTTTTATTATTGGTCTACCAGCTGGCAATATCTGTGCTGTGTTGAAACTTATACCGTCCCAATGATCAATCCCCATAAAAATTTCTCTGTCGCAAACACGTGTCCAATCTAGCAAATTTCTAGATACAGTCAATTCTGTCTGGTTCAGAGCAGTGAAGTTACCATGAGGTGGCGGAATTTCTGCAGA
Organism: uncultured Dehalococcoidia bacterium; assembly: GCA_964342485.1. Classification (GTDB taxonomy): domain Bacteria; phylum Chloroflexota; class Dehalococcoidia; order Lucifugimonadales; family CAJWER01; genus CAYFFO01. Next base: position 11,773 of record CAYFFO010000019.1, on the reverse strand, counting down.
TGGATTGAAAATTAATGGAAAGCCTACATATACACCTTCGTACGGCATAACAGCCATCTGATAGGTCTCTGCAATATAATCAACGCCATCGTATAGAGGGGGCGCTAGGTACCTTTCATCTTGTCTAACCAACTCAAGTCTAGATTTACGATTTTCTCGATCAATTTCATCAGTATGCATAACTAAAATGGGATCAGTCCATTTAATAAAGTCTGAACTTTGAGACATCCAAACGGAACGTCCCCATTCCGTAGGAAGTTTATGCATTAAAGTATAAAGATTCGTGCCTTCATCAAAAAAGAAATGGGACTCATCTTGACTTGGAATTGGGTCAATACTAAGTGATTTCCAGTTAAATCCATCAGGAGAAACAGCCATCCACCGATCACGACTATCAAACATACCCTTATATCGCCGATTTGGATCCGGATCACTATCATCCCTAAAACAATGGTATAAAAACCGTCCATTGCCCCATCTATCTAATTGATTTGATTCAGGTAAAAAACAGATATTATTATCTTTGGAACCATTCCACTCAAAAAGACCCAATGAAGGTTTGTCCCAATTGATAAGATCTGTAGAAGTCGCATAGCAAGAAACTCTACGCTCTGTAATAGCTCTTGGGCCGAATGGTTCACATTGATAGAAAGCCCAGTAAAACCATTCCCAAAGTTGCTTATCTGGGTTCCATTGAGGAGAGTTACGCGACTGGACCGCAAATTGCCCTGCTTCTACCTCGGCTCTAAGAACAGGCCTGTTTTGACCAGGTTTATGCAGTTTTCTTATTATGCCTTTGGTACTTTCTATAGCATAATCATCAAGAAAAAGTTGCTTGGATCCAGTTATTTCAATCATAATTTCCTTCGTTCAAAATAAGTAAAGCCGAAAATATATGATATATATTACATTGAAAGTCATTAGTTTAGTTAAGATATTCAGATTAAAGTCAGCAAAATATTATTTGTGTTTGATAAAATCCGTGAATACCAGACATCGTGAATAGTAATCTATCCTATTAAATTTTAATCAAAGGTAATGCCAAAATGACTCATGATTCTATTACCGTATCATCAAAAGGTAAAGCGGTATATGACATACCCGCAAAGAGGATCGTGTTGGAATACCCGGAACTGAGTGGGAGACCAGAAGTTTGCATGTCGCAAACAAATGACGGATATATATGGGCTGCCATTGGATTCAACACTGGACAACAAGGATCACTGGAACATATAAATCAAGAAAGGATTTTTTATTCAAGTACCCGAGGTGAATCCTGGCAAAGTAAACCCATCTCACCTACTGGTCATCGTAGGATGTGTGGCTTTACAATTTTGTCTGATGACACGTTTTTGATCACTGTGGGTAAAGATCGGAGACAAACCGAATCCAATGAACTGCAACTATACAGTTCTAATAACCGCGGTGATACATGGCAGCTTATATCAACAATCACAGCCGATCCATATGAACATATTGCAGGATCTTTTGAAAGTATTACAGAAACTAATCTTGGAACGGTGCTTTTACCTGCAGTAAGGCATTCTGGAGATGGACTCAACGAACCAAAATCTCATGTTCTCTTCCGTTCTGAGAACAAAGGATCAACCTGGCAAGACCCTTTGGTTACATTAAATGATGTTTATGAACCTCATATCATTCAACTTCATTCCGGTAAGCTACTTGGTGCTTTTCGATATCAACGTGGTGCTTTGCAAAATGAATCAAGCGATGTTCTGCAAGCCATGGGAGCAGGCCCTCTCAAGCCAGTTAAGAATATTCCAGGATCAGGACAATTTGTATTTAAACACGTTTTTGTCGCCGATTCATTTGACGATGGACTAACATGGAATAATCTACGTCCGGCCAAAACTAAAGAAGGAGTCCCACTGGTTGAATATGGCCAGTGTCATGGTCAACTTACCCAGATTAATGATGGTCGAATTGTTCTTGTACACGACAACCGATACCCGTATGAACAAGCAGAAACAATAGCCAGGGTGAGCCAAGATGATGGTAATACATGGATGGAAGAAGCTTTCCACATCACTGAAGGCCACGGATACCCTGCTAGTACCAGCTTATCCGACAATACCTTGATAACTGTCACAGGTACTACTATATTCGATCCCCAAGCCCGACTAATAGGAGACTGGAAAGTAGAAGCTGTAATTTGGCAACTACCATTCTAACTAACAAAATCACGTTACCGTATAGATAGATGGATAAAAATCTAGAAACATTATCCAACAATTAATAAGTCTAATTGAACGCTATAAATTATCTCCCCCTTAACTTGGCAAGAAGATGCAGCATTTCAATATATAACCAGATTAAAGTCACTAAGAGTCCAAAAGCACCGTACCATTCCATGTACTTAGGTGCACCACGATCTGCACCCTCTTCAATAAAATCAAAATCCAAGACTAAATTCAAAGAAGCTATTACTACAACAAACAAGCTAAACCCTATACTGAATAAAGAGCTGTTATTAATACTCAAAATAGGTAAAGCTGAACCAAACATACTTGCCACAAATCCTATGACGTATACAATCAGTATCCCGCCAGTGGCAGCCGCTACACCTAGCTTAAAATTTTCAGTAGGTTTTATAAGTCGAGATCTATAAGCAAGAAGTAACGAGAACAAAATCCCCACTGTTAAAGCTATAGCCTGAGGAACTATCCCCTGGTACATTTCATTGAACATAAACGAGATCCCACCAAGCGCTAATCCCTGAAGAGCTGCATATATAGGGACAGTAATTGGAGATAGAGCCTTCTTCATAATAGTAAGTATTCCAACTACTAAACCACCTATAAAGCCAATGAACACAAATCCAGTAATCTGAAAACTGTATGTTAGGTATCCTGTAGAAAGTAAAATTAGCAAACTTATTGCAATTTTATTTACTGTTCCATCTACAGTCATTACTCTTTCAGTTGAATTCGGGATATCGGAAAAAGTTTTTGAAGATAAAGCAGGATTGGCGGATCTCAATAAAAGATGATTCTGTTTGGATTCTGCATTAACGGATTTCATACAATCTTATACTAGCCTCCATGATCAATAATTATTCCATAAATAAAATAGATTAAACGTAATCCATTTTCTAGGTATATCACTTGTTTCAATCGGCAAATTCAATCCTTTGCGGACTCTTGGTGTGTATCGAAAGTGCGATCTTCTCAACCAATTCTGTGGCAACCATACCTGCACCGGCTGATACATAAGGCTCTGTGTCATTTTGAATAGCCTCTATCAGCAATGGAAGTCGATCGATTGGAGGAGGCATAACAACGTCTCCATTTGAAAAACGTGCCCTTGAAAAATGCTCATCCAGAACCACCGAGTGTTCACCGTCATAGAATTCGAAAAACCATTTTGATACTGCTGGATTACTTCCTGCATCACTCATTAGAAACGTAGATACAGAGCCGTCATTGAATCTAATTGTAGCGGCCACCGTGTCAACCAAACCAGATTCTCCAAACTGATCGGGGTGAGTAACCTGTCCTCCCACAGCATTCACTTCAACAGGCTTAGCATCATGAATCCAACACAAAAAATCCAAGGCATGTACTCCAACATCATAAAGTGGGCCACCACCTTCTTTAGGATCCCATCTCCATTGGGTTAAATCAGCAGGTTTCATCATACATTGACCGTGACTCACTTTGGATTTGATCCTGTCTTTAATTGCACGGGCAGCCCCTGAAAACCTTATCGAAAAATTGATCATCATCTTCTTACCTGATGAGTCAAGAACCTCTTTAATACGAATGCAGTCACGTTTCGTCATGGCCATTGGTTTTTCCAACCAAATATGTTTACCAGCACGAAGGGCACCAATAGCTAAATCTGCATGCGTACTGTGTGACGTAGCAATAGATATAATATCTATCCTTGGATCATTGAATATATCTGAAGGATCGTTTGTGTGGTAAGACTCTTTAATATCACTGGCAAATCTCTGTGCCGATACTTGATTCACATCACAAAATCCAATGATTTCTACATTAGGTGTTGTTTGCGCTCCACGTAGGTGAGTTCTACCGGCATTACCGCAACCAATTAAAGCCCAACCAAATTTTCTACTTTCTTTTAGCTTATTAGCCATGATTTAGATAATCTCCAAGTTTTGGTTTTGAAAAAGTATAGCCGATCAGTCAAACCTAACAGAGACTTATAGCTGCCTGTTTAGTATTTATTGATAAATTTGATAATGAATTCAAATCGAATCTGTGGACCTACGACCAGTCAAAAACATCCCGATAAGAATGCATATTATTGCTAACAAAGAAAACAAGCTCACTATCAAGCTATATGACATTAATCCAGACAAGAACTCAGTTACCGATAAATCTATAAGTTCAGACATTTTACTTGCTATCAGTTGCTCGGTGATCTGCAATCTACCAGGCAGTACTTCATTTGCTATCGTGTCATTGATCTTTGACAATTCTGGCAACAGGAATATTGAATAACTTATTGAAGTTATAAAATAAATTGATATCGCACCAAAAAACAATGGACCTGTGCCCCATAATAATCTAGCATGCCAACTTCGTCCTCCTATAAAACCTATGCCGACCATTAACAAGATAACAATGGCATATAAAAAGTATTTAAGCGACCTGAACAATTCTGACAAATATCTCCACCTATCAAAACTATCAAGACCTTCTCGACCAAACAGATCTACAATATCTTTCCTCAGTTTTTTATGTGTGTATATCCATCCTTCAGACATTAATGAGCGAAATTCATCAAGTTTCACAACGCTATTTTCGCCGTTAACATTTCTATAAGCATCGATTCCAAAAAAACCATGGATCAGATTGTGACGTAAATCTTGATCCGTATATATCCAGCCTTCTTTAATCAATTTTCGAAATTTATCAATCTCATTCCGATCATTATTCTCTCCCGTAAATCCAATCCTATTGTGAATTAATCCTTCATGGAAATGAAGCTCGTCGGGAACCGAATTCAGAACAAATTCAGTTACATTGATAACATCGGTTTCTAAATCACGCATAATTTCGGAGGTCATCAAGTCTACAGGAATGCAGTCGGGCAAACCTTCAGGCGAATACAATGGTTGCCGATCTAAATCACATTGAGGAATTAACTCGATTTGATCTCTTAAGCGTGTTGAAATCAATGCCTTAATTCCATTTCGTATTTCCGGTTTCTGACTGGAAATATCAATTACAAAGTCTATCGTATCAGTCTGCCCAATCAAATAAGGACTCAAGCTATAAATTACCAGTTCAGATTGATTTTGCATCCACTTTTCAGAAACTCCCTCACGAATTAAATCTAATATCTCATTTTCTGTAATTGATAGGCCAAAATTTAAATCAAGCTTTTGATCTAAAATTTCCGTTAAAGTTGGCAAGATAATCTCATAATATAGTAATGGGTAAACTTCAGATTCTCTGAGTAAAACTTCAGTTTCGTTCACTATAATTTCAACTCTGTTCTGCAATTCGATTGATAACTGAAAACTATCCTCCCTGCCAATAAGATATCTTACTAACTCATCAATACTATTATGCACCTGTTGATTGACCCATTCCGGAGTAAAAACGCGATCTATAAAAGAACCTACCTGTTTACTGGAAACTTTTATATCAAATGGTAATCCTGTTTTCACTAAATCATCGGTAATCAGATCAAGATATTTGTCTTTTAGCAGTTTCTGAGTCTCTGTTTTACTTAAAACTATCTTTATTTCATCGGTTAACCTGGAAAATTCCTGGTTAAAATCTAAAACCAAGATAAATTTATCGTCCCTATTGGTAATATAAGGGATTATTTGGGTGAATATTTCTTCAACTGAGGATTGAAGAGCATCAGGTGGAAATACTCTGGAAAAAGAGGCGACTATATCTTCAGAATCTAGACTTGCTAATAGCCAAGGAATGTCATCAATCATAAATACATCGGTATTAATTTGTTCGGAGTCTTCTAAAACAGTGTAAGGAATCTCTGACGAAACAAAATTGTAAATTTGGTTTCGTTGTAAAACATCAAGATAAAACTTATGATTCAAAAAAGTAAATTCAATTCTGATCGATAATATCGTGATGAATAAAAATACAATCAGAATACAAGCAAGTGAGGTAGCTAAGGCTCGTCTAACCCAAATCATATGATTATTACCCTTTTATAGAAACGCATAATCCTATTATAAAGCTAAAAAGTTCCTATCTGAGTTAGATAGAACTGATATGATAATATGAGATTTCAAGTCAATGTCTATTACTAACCCACAATCAGTTGTAATTATCGGGGCCGGTGTTACCGGACTAAGTACCGCTTTCCATCTTGTAGAGAAAGGTGTAGAGAGCGTGGTTATAGTAGATAAGGGTACGGTTGGTGGTGGATCCAGTCTTCAGGCTGGCGGCATTGTCACTATGTTGATGCCAAAAGAAACGGCTATTCGTGCCAGAGCCATCAGCATTGATATGTTTGAGCGCTTCGATAAGATGTTAGATGGCTATCAATACCATCAGGTTGGATGTATGAACTTGTTTACAACTCAAGAAATTAGCAGAGTAGCTAAGCATTGGGATTTACAGAAAAAACTAGGTGCTTCATTTGAAATACTTAATGGTAAAGAAATAACCGATCGTTTTCCAGACATAGAAGTCAACAAAACTGATTACGGTGTCCTTGATCTCAGAGGCGGTTACTCTGAACCTCACAAATATATACCTGCTCTAAGAACCAAACTAGAGGACATGGGTGTAGTATTCCGTGAGAATGAACCGGTTACCGGATTTGAAATATTTAATAGTCAAATAAATGCTGTCATAACAGAAAATGAAACTATTAAATCAGATGCAGTAGTTTGTACAGTTAACGCATGGACAAACCATCTATTATCACCAGTTGGATTTGAAATACCTTACAAGAATTTTGTACATGAGCGATTTGTAACCAAACCATTAAATAAGCCGATCCAATTACCAGTTATCAACGATAACATCTTTAATTCGTACATCAGGCCTACAGACGATAACCGGTTACTTGTTGGTACAGGAAACCATGATTCCACCGCTTTTGAAATGCATGGCCCTAACTTTAGTGTAGATGAATTGGAACCTGATCCAAGAGCATTGCCTTACATTAAAGAAAATATGACTAACCGTACCGAGCTCCTTAAAGAAGTTGATTGGGATTATCATACTGTGGGCCTAATTAGCTTGTCGCAAGATGTCCAACCTGTGATTGGCCCGGTACCAAACATTAAAGGTCTTTACGTAGGAACAAATTTTCACTCTGGAGGTTTCGCGTATAACCCAGTTTCAGGCCTGCTAATAGCAGAACATGTCGTTGACGGGGGAACCAGGTTCAATACCGATCTTTACAGTACAAACCGGTTTGAAAATTTTGATACAGAAGATTTCCTGTCACAGCCATTAATGCACAGTGAGATTGGAAAAGTTAGACATTAATCGAAAAAGCAAGCAATTTAGAACAAAAAGATCAGATTGCACTATTTTTTATGTTTATCGATTCCAGGGAAATTCATAGGACGGACGATTGACATAGCGTTCAGTTTCCAAATCCAAAATAATTTCTTTCTTCGGTGGCATATGCAAATGGAATATATTATCGTTGACGACTGAAATATATTGACCAGCTTCTAAATCAGTTTGGGAACAATTACCAATATGTCTCGAATGCCTATTTAAATCGGTACTATAACGTACAGAACCAAAACTATGCTCGCCAAAAGCTCCTGCCTGTATCACGACATTGCGACTGTGAACAGAATTTAAATTAACCAGCCTGATAACTGTTCGTTTTTCTTCGAGTTTTTCTACCAGGGCAGCTATATCTTCTGGTAAACCAGGACGCCGCCGATCTAGGTCAAAATAACGTACTCTACAAATCAATAACCCTCCATTATACATGATCTGTGGCGCACCCAGTGTAAGTTGTATCAACGATTCGGTAAGCACTGGATTTAGATTCTGCCAGTGATGAATATGAACTTTCATCAAATCTTCATTGTCCTGCCGTATAGAATCAAGCCTACGACACACCTGATCATAACTAGCCCTCAAAATAAATTCAGGGTAAGAGGGATTCTCTCCTTCCAAAAATCTTAACCATGGCTGTTCGTGACCGCTATCTTCCTTGGTACGAAAGGAATGAACCAGATTCCAATCATATTTACTGGCATGCCGAATCCTCTCTATTGATTGCCAGTCAGAAGCGGCCATCGAAATATTCCAAACAGCCGCTGGAAACATAATTGTCATAGGTTGATAATCAAACCAGCCATTATCCCCATATCTATAAGGAACAACAAAAGTTTCCTTGTTCTCCTCTAAAGATTCAAAGATTCCAATCCACCGTTCAAGGTCTTCAAGATTTCCAAGACTCATTTCGAGTTCACTTACATCCCTAATATCACCTCGATTCAAAACATGATCGATTTGCGTACGAGCTAAATTAAGATAGTTGGAATCAGCACTTAAAAGATATGCGTTTGATGCACCAACTATAGCTGCCTGTGCAATATTGTAAAACCCATGAGGCCACGTCCATCCATAATTTCCTCCATACCACTTACCTTTGTTATTTTCTCCAACCTCTCCAGATAGCCCTACGTTATCAGGTAATAACCCCCCATTCTGCTGTGAACGTTCAGACCACGCATCCACATATTCCAATACCCACTTACGATACTTTTCCTCTCCAGTAAGTAAATAGGCATTCGTTACTAAACTTGTACACAATAAATTAGCGGTTACATCCCCGCTACCCATTCGTTCTAACATTACCTGCCCCATACGTCTAGCAAGCTCTGGATCTTTAAGATCGTCGTAGGTCCTTATACCAGGAACATCTTCAAATGGAAGCCCATAATGGCGCATCCGAAAAGACCAAGATAAGACTGGGTCTCCATCCATTAGCCCCCACCTGGGCCCTAAACTGCCATTGTGAGGAGCTCGTATAAGCTTTAGATCAGGATCATAGTTTTGAGCATCAGGATCCTCGTTCAAATAGAAACCGGCAAAACGGCGTGCCCGATCAATTATCGTAGGGTTGGTAGGATCAGCCATACAAAGAAAGTAGAAATAAAGGCAGCTCTCACCTTGATGGAACCAGTCGTAACCTTTTTCATATTCTTTCGCCAACATATCCATATGACTTAATTGTTTCGTTACCGCCTCCCATTGTCTAACTCCGAGCCTGAACAGGTGGTCTCCCCCACCCAACAGATAAAGTAATGGCCAGTTATAAAAACTTTCATAGAAATCGTCTGCACCATCGCGAGTCTCTAGCTCCATACCCCAGATTAGAGACCCATCCTCACGCGTGTATTTCTCCAAAAAAGGATGTACAGATTGTTCCATCAATACAATAAGCTTGCGTTCCCACACAGCCCAAGAAGGAGCTTGGGTACAAGGAACGGTAGCTTGTATAGTTATCATCCTTTCCCTCCGTAAACTCAAAGATATATTATGGAACCTGTTTTAACAATTACCCTTCCAAATTAAGAGCTCTGATAAAAAAATCTGGTGAGATTTTCAAGACAACAGTTTAGGAAC
>CAYFFO010000019.1:0-2095 GCA_964342485.1 uncultured Dehalococcoidia bacterium | reverse complement strand
TTAAGAGCTCTGATAAAAAAATCTGGTGAGATTTTCAAGACAACAGTTTAGGAACGTAGGAAAGAAAGAGTGGTAGTGATAAAGAGATTACGAGTCTATTGAATAAAATATTATGAGACATCTGGTTAACAATTTGGTATGGGTGTAGGTTTTTGTCTCCAGGCACTGCCAACTTCGTTTTGCCAACTCCGTGCATCATCATCCTTGGGGAAAACGTTTAGCAAACCCTTCATTCCGTCTTTATAATCCCTCCCACCATTTGCAAATGATGCGAATTCGAATTCTCCAATTTTATTGGGTACTGTGAATTCAATTATAGTGCTCTCACTGGAAGGAGACTTGACTATCACAAACCCGCCACAATTATTTTCCACATCTCCATTACCATCATGGATAAGCAACGTAGTCCCAGACTTGATTAATTTAACGGACCCGGCAACATTCACTTCAACCGATTCGAATAAATCGGTCTTAAATGCCTTTCCTCCATCATCTTGGTCGATAATTCCATAACCAACTGAAAAACTATGATCATTCGCTGCCGAACTGTTGTTTAACACCAACCGAATCCTCTGCCCCACTTTTATATCAATTTTGTCGGGAGTAAACTTGAAATCATCCATACTGATGTTAAGAGTGCCGATCTGTGTCTCCGGATCAATATCGGGTGCTGCGGTATCACTCCCACAACTCAAACAACCCAGTATTAACACAATCACGAATACCATAATACTCATATATTTCATTCAATTATTGCCTCAACTTTTACTAAAATCGGTTATAGGATACCCTGTCAATCCAAATACTTAACAAATCCTACTATAGCCCAAATATTCTAAAAGGATATCGCCTCCCATTTAATAAAATCCCTATGAATGTAGACCGCACCACGTATTTATATGTGACCAAACAAATTATGGACGTTAATGTTATAGCAGTTAAGAACTTGATCTCAATTGGAATACGTAACTTGAACATTAAGAACGTAATCAAAGTAACTATGGGCAAATGTATTAAATACATCCAATATGACCCGTCAGAAACAAATCTCGATTTTGCATTGTAAGAACCGAATCTGTTTTCCACCAGTCCAATAAATGCATATGAAAACAAAACAGCACAAATATTCCTGAATATATATTTAAACAATTCTAACAAATCAGAAATAGTTTTACTGATTTCGTAACCATCTTTTGATGTGTTATTTAAAATACTGTTAAATCCTCCAAGATGTAGGATCATGTAGGCAACAAACCCAACTATAGCTGCTAGCAAATAAAAACTCCAGTTGGTTTTAAGATGCGCAAATAGCGTGGGGTTTCCATAAAGACTATACCCAAGAACGAAATATAGCCCACTCGCTTCTGGATTTAAAATTAATTCACCCCAGGTTCTCGCATTTATAAGACAACAAAGAATTATGAAAACTAGCGGGTACCTGGATCGAAACACAATACTAGATACAATAGACTTAGATTTATATAGCATGAGTAATATAAATCTCAATCCAATTTTATTTAAACCGTGTAAGCTCCTTACTCCCAGTAAGTATATTGGCCCTAATATCGCTGTAACTAAAGTAAATATTATTAGATGCCACAAAAACCACAAGTGAAAAGGTTGACCTTCACCGGTATAAAAAAAGATGAATTCCCCTGTTCTACCATATTTGAAAATCCATGGCAGTGTTAGCGACATCAGGGGTGCAAACACTATTGAAGGCAATACTATACGTAATAATCTATTCTGCCACCAACTTTTCCAAGATTTACTACTAATAAGCAAATTAGCAAAAAAGCCCGCTAGAATGAAAAATAATGGCATCCTCCAAATATGTATGAAATGAAAGATGGTAGATATAACATCGGATGAGTTTTCATCAGCAGGCCAAAACTTCTCTATATCAGGCACATATGGCAGTGCTGCATGTAAAACAATCCCGAGCAACATAGCGGTACCTCTTAACATATCCAATCCATGATATCTGATTGAATTATCCTGATCTGTAACAACACTGTTACTGGCAGAAAGTATTAGGGATGTACCACAACTCCCACAAAACAGGAAATCGGTTGAATTTTCGTTACCGCACTTT
>CAYFFO010000018.1:0-41167 GCA_964342485.1 uncultured Dehalococcoidia bacterium | reverse complement strand
TTTTTCAATAAAATCTCTACCTAAATGTCTAACATCAAGTAGTACATTACCGTCAATACCTCTACCCTCGTCAATCTCTGTTTGCTCAGATCTTGAAACTACATCTCTTGAAGCTAATTCCATATAATCAGGGGCATATTTTTCCATAAATCTATCCCCATTTGAGTTCAATAAATATGCACCTTCTCCCCTTGCTGCTTCGGACATCAATATTCCTGTTCTAGCTAGGGTTGTGGGATGATATTGCACCATTTCCATGTCCATAAGTGGAACACCAGCTCGGTATGCAAGAGCCATACCATCACCTGTACAAATTAAGGCCTGGGTTGAGGGTTCAAATACCCTCCCATTACCACCGGCTGCCATGATTACTGCCTTGGCCTTTATAGTATGTAGTTGTCCGTTTTTAATATCATAAGCTACGACTCCTCTACAAACTCCATCCTCTATTATTAGTTTTGTAACAAACCATTCTTCATATACATTTAAACCAAGCTTAAGTGATTGTTCGTAAAGTACATGTAATAAAGCTGAGCCCGTGATAGCTCCGACAAAGAATGTTCTTGCTACTTTCTGTCCTCCAAATGCTCTTGTGCCAAGTTTACCGTCTTCACCTCTTGTAAAAATAACTCCCATTCTTTCCAATTCAATTACCGCGTCTCCTGCTTCTGTTGACATTATTTCGACTGCATCTTGATCAGCCAAAAAGTCTGAACCCTTTATTGTGTCGTAGGCATGACCTTCCCAATCATCTCCTCGATCGGTTAAAGGAGCGTTAATTCCACCTTGAGCTGCATTGGAATGACTGCGAACTGGGTGAACTTTTGAAACAACTGCTACATCCAATCCTTGTCTGACCCCTTCTACTGCTGCACGAAGTCCTGCAAGCCCTGCTCCAATTATCAATATATCGTGTTCAAACATATAAAACTCTCAGCTCCTAATTATCTGTTTTGCAGACACTTAACTGCGATATCGAAATAGTTAAATAAAGTGTTTCTATGGAAAGGTATTTTTATTATTGTAAGATGCATTAATTGCGACCTGCCGCAATTAAAATTATTGTTACGTTAGTTTCATTTTTGTTAGTGACAACAGGAGTTTTAGTGCTGTTTAAACTAGTCATAAATTCTCTATTATCACTGGCAAACATTATTCCCATAATGGTTGATTTCCTATCTGAATGACTATAACAAATGAGAATGCTTACGACAAGGAATTGGTGTTATTTATTTTGTGTTTAATATGGGTACTTTACTTTTGCACCCTATTTTATTTAGTAATTAATATAATGCGGATCCAAGATTAGATCTGCATCGATAACGATTTTAATTGATCTTTATATCAATAATTTAAGTTATTATATGTGGATATTTAGTAAATTATCCAACGGTGTAAGGGGAGCAGTACCTAGGATGGACAATCGACTTATAAATGAAACTAGTCCGTATCTTCTCCAACATGCCCAAAATCCTGTTGACTGGTATCCATGGGGAAACGATGCTTTTAATCGAGCTAAAAATGAAGATAAACCAATATTATTGAGTGTAGGTTATTCTGCTTGTCATTGGTGTCATGTAATGGAAAGCGAATCTTTTGAAAATCTTGCTATTGCAGAAATCATGAACGAAAAGTTTGTTTGCATCAAAGTGGATAGAGAAGAGCGTCCAGACGTAGATGCCATTTATATGAGTGCTGTACAAGCGATGACAGGCCAGGGAGGATGGCCTATGACGGTTTTTCTTACACCTGATGGAGAACCTTTTTTCGGGGGTACATATTTCCCTCCTCAAGATCGTGGAGGACTTCCCGCTTTCCCGAGAGTCCTTGAAGTTATGGCTGATACGTATAGAGATAAGAGATCAGAAGTTCTTGAGACGTCTCAAAAATTAATAAGTCATATAAGAGGGATATCACCCAAAGATAATGATCTGGAAATTCTAGAATCAAAAATTATAGACACTGCTTTTTCCAAGTTACAGGATAATTTTGATAATAAATATGGTGGTTTTGGTTTGCAGCCAAAATTTCCTCAACCGATGATCTATGAGTTTTTACTGAAATACTATATTAAAACTGGGTTGCCAGAAGCTCTTGAGATGGTTGAGGTCACTTTAAATAACATGGCAGCTGGTGGGATATATGATCATCTAAGAGGAGGCTTTCACAGATACTCGACTGACACCTACTGGCTTGTGCCTCATTTTGAAAAGATGTTATACGACAATGCTTTATTAATCCGTTTATATCTGCATGCTTATCAAGTTACAGGGAATAATACATATAGGGTTGTTGTCGAAGAAACTCTTGATTATGTGATCGCTGAAATGACTGATAAGTCCGGAGGATTTTTCTCGTCACAGGATGCAGATACTGAGGGAGAAGAAGGAAAGTATTTTGTTTGGAGACCTGAAGAAATTGAAGATCTTCTTGGGAAAGAACAAGGGAGTCTATTCAATAAATATTTCAACGTAGATATAGATGGTAATTTTGAAGGTATGAGTATACTCAATGTCACAATGAGTAAGTCAGATTTCATGTTTTCAGAAGGTTTGGAAAAATCAGAATTTGAAAATCTTATATCGCAGTCTAAATCATTGCTACTTGAATCTAGGGCTACTCGAACATCACCAGGTATTGATGACAAAATACTAACATCTTGGAATTCCTTAATGATTGGGGCCTTCGCGGAAGCAGGAAGTATTTTGGGCAGAAGTGATTACGTGTCTATTGCTGAAAGAGGTGCTGATTATATTCTTAAAACTTTAGTTACGGAAGACAGGTTGTTAAGAACTAGCAGGAATGGTCAAGCAAAGCTACAAGGATATCTAGAGGATTACTCATTTTTAGTAAACTCATTAATACTACTCCACGAAGCGACGTTATCCCAGAAATGGCTGAATGCAGCTATCAAATTTACTGAAAACATGATCAATTTGTTTTGGGATAAAAAAAACAAGCAATTTTATGATACCGGTATTGATCATGAAAGCTTGATAATAAGGCCTATTAATTTTCAAGATAACGCTATCCCGTCAGGAGCGGCGATTGCAGCAGACGTTCTACTGAAGATGGCTGTTATTACTGGTAGAAAAGAGTTTGAACAGTACGGTAAGGATGCATTAAAGTCATCGGTACCTATGTTAAATCAATATCCATTAGGAGCCGGTCATTGGCTTTGTGTTTTAGATTTCTATCTAGATAAAACAAAAGAAATTGTTGTGTTAGGTAAAAGTAAATCTTGTGACACCAAAGAACTTGTAGCAGAAGTTTTCCGTCATTATATTCCCAACAGAGTATTTGTCGGTAACGATGTTGAAGATGAAACGGTCAGTAATTTACCAATTTTACAGAGGAAAAATCTTGTAAACGGGAAAGCAACTGCATTTGTTTGCGAGGACTATGTATGCTCTCTACCTTCGTCTACTCCAGAATCCTTCGCAAAGCAACTGTCTATTTAGAGTTCCTTCTTATTCTGGATATTAATTTATAGAGCTGTAACAGATTATTGAATATTATGATTCCGGAATAGTACCGTGGGTTTTAATTCAATTCAAAGGATTCATTTATTTCTCTTTGATAGAAGTTAATACGATCCGTTTCTATATCATCGAAGCAGACAGGTTGATGAGATAATCCTGATTCCAAGAATGCATATGTCAGGGCTACAGCTTGCAGGCCGATTTGTCCTGTAACTTCTGGTTGGTTTCCTGATCGAATCGCTTCAGCGAAATCTTCTAACTCCAATGCGATTATCTTTGCATCAACTTCACTGAATTCCATTTCGTACGACGAAATTCGATTATCGCCTCCAAATACTGAAGATGTCATGTCGTCAAGACTGAAGTCTGGAACTAGCGCCAGGATATCCGATTCTGGAATTGATTGTTCTTCTCCAATATAGGTTATTTCAGAAGCTTTGCCAGATCGGCTGCCTCCTAATTTTATTGACCCATTGTCAAAATAAATCATGTTAGCATTCGAAGTTTGTCCGGGTGCTGCGATAGTATTAAGAAAATTTGCCATAGCTCCGGACTTAAACCTAATTACCCCGGATGCCATATCTTCCGATGTACATTCCACCTCGCCAGATTTTTCTATTTCAATTTTTTCCCTATGTCCATAAAAATCCTTCATTTTTCCTTCTAATGATTCTTTTGTAAATCGTGTTTTTTCCCAGAGTTGTGTTTCAGAATAAACTCGATCTACAGACCCCATAAAATACATCAATAAATCTGCATTATGTACCGCATAATCCAGCATGTATCCTCCAGATGTTTTTAAATGCCTCCATGCTGTACCGTGTGGCATTGAACGTGTTCCTCTAGCTGATATGTCCAAAAACAGCCTAGGTTCACCAAGCGCTTTTGAGTCAATGATAGCTTTATTCAGTCTGTTTAATGGATCCCGCCTATAATTTTCAGAAACAGACAGCACTATCCCATTTTTCTCAGCGAGGTCAATCATTTGAATACATGCTCTTACGGTAATTCCCATGGGTTTTTCAGTAGCAATATGTATGCCTGACTGTGCTGCTTTTGATGCGACGATATGGTGCTGACCAGCGTCTGTTACTATGTCAATAGCATCCAGTGTTTTTTCAGTAGATAACATTCGATCTATGTCTGTATATACATTCGGACGTTTGCCCAAAAGATTTTCTGCCTGGTTGGCCACATAATTTGCTGCTGATTCACTTACATCACAAACGCTTATATAGTCGAAAGATCCAAAAGACTTTTGCGAAGCTGCTTGACCATAGAGATGGCGAAGACCCATGCCTCCACATCCAACTTGTGCAATCTGTATAGCGGTCATCGTTTTACTCCCGGCAACCTGTGAATAGCTAGTTAATTTATGAATATAGCAAACATTATCTAAATCCTACCGACCTATCTGAACGTAAAGCAGTATCAATATTACGGGGTTCATAAGAGTATTGCTTTGCGGTAAGATTATCAAATTCGATTCCAAGTCCCGGTGAGTCCTGCAACTTTATATATCCATTATTGATTTGAAGTGGTTTCGAGACGATTTCATCTCTAGCATCGTATCGGTATTCTAGTACCAAAAAGTTAGGTATACTTGCGGCCAGTTGAACGTGGATCGCTGTTAATATAGGTCCCCATGCATTATGTGGAGATACTGTTGCATGGTAGGATTCAGCAAGTGCAGATATCTTTTTGCACTGGGTGATCCCACCATGTAATCCAGCATCTAGTTTCAAGTCTCTGGCTGCTGATTTCGATAATATTTCTCTGAATTCATATATTGTATGTAGACGTTCTCCTGTAGCAATTGGTATCGTTGTATTTTTTGATACATCAGCCATTGAATCCACGCTATCTGGAGGAATCGGATCTTCAATAAGAAGTAAATTGAATTCTTCAAGTTTTTGGCACAGAGCTATTGCCTCAGCCGGACCAAGTTTTCTATGAACCTCAACTACAATATCAATGTCTTTGCCGACAGATTCTCGTACTGCACCTACTGTATCCGTGACCGTGTTTATAAGAGTTGAAAACGTCCAAGTTGCATAATTAGGTGGGAAAGGATCAATTTTAATTGCAGTGTGGCCTTGTTTTACTGCTTCGTCTACGAGTTCAATACTTCTATCTCTGTCTCCATCCATACATAGAGCACACATTCTTATCTTGTCCCTGTGTTCTCCTCCTATTAATGAATAAACCGGGGCCTGATGATGTTTACCTTTAATGTCCCAAAGAGCGTTGTCAACAGCACTCAGAGCAGCGTAAACAGAAGAAGCTCTGAAACTTGAAGAGCGATTTAAATATTGGTAATGGTAATCGGTTTGCATTGGATTTGAACCGACCAAGTAGTCCTTGAATTCTTGAATTACCTGCTCTGTGGCCTTTGGTTGACCCCAAAAAGTACCCTGCCCTATTCCAGTTATTCCCGAATCGGTTATTATTTCTACAATTAGCCAATCATTAATTAAATAAGTTTTCAGATCTTCAATTTTCACAAGATCTCCTTTAACGATAAGTGTCTATATAAGACAGGAACAAGAATAAATATACGGTAATCTATTTTGAATTCAACTAGTTTGAGGTATAGCGATTTTGTTTTGAAAATTAAACTACTTTAATTTCTGACATATCTCTTGTAAAAGACGGTCGTATAATCATTTTTGGGATATTACTTTTCATTGGTAGTTTTGCAATCAGTGTGATTGCTTCAGCTACATCTTCTGCAGATACCATCAATTTACGTGCTTCTGAATCTGGTACCATGGGGCGTTTGTCAATAAGAGGTGTGTCTACTTCTCCCGGTATGACCACACTTGCACGAATTCCAGTATTTTTGAATTCCTCATTCAGAAATCCTGTGAAATTTATTACTGCTGACTTAACGGCACTATATATCATCCCTCCTAGAAGTCCGGGATCTATTCCAGCTACCGATGATACATTTATTATCGTCCCGCTTTTTGATTTTAACATTGATGGAATCGATTCTTGGCTACAATAAATAGAACCTTTCAAATTAGATCCAACAACTGAATTGATTTCTTCTGGAGTGGTGGTTAATAGAGATCTGTTTTGAGAACTATGTCCCGCTGAATTTACTAATATGTCTATTCTTTCAAATGATTTTGTTATATTGCTGAAGGTTTCAGATACATCTTTATGATTTGATACATCGATACCATATTCAAGGGCCACACCTCCTTTTTTCTGTATCATTGTTTTTACTTCTACAACTTTTGATCTAGTTCTACCGATGAGGGCTACACTGGCGCCCATCTCAGCCATCATTAGTGCTGTAGCTTTACCTATCCCACTGCCTGCACCTGTAATCACACAGTATTTTCCTTTTAATGACACCTTGCCCTCCTATTTTCCAAAGAAATTCGAAGTATATCACTTAGTTATGAACAACAAGAGTACTAATGTCAGGTATCAATCGGAATATTGCTATACATTTAGGGATCAGTGTTTAGTAATATATGGTTATGTTTGATAGACATCGTTCTCAGACCATATTGATCCGCCTATATATCGGATACCTTCTGAGTCGTGGAAATAGTATACGGACAGAATTTTCCCTGAAGATAGAAGTATGGAAGCAGGGTAACCAAGATCTCTGTGCAATCCATCCTTACGAATAATTACTTCATTATCGATATCCCATGTTAGCCCGTCATCTTCACTAAAAGCTGCTCTTACGCCGAATGGTTCTTTACGATATCCATAGGTACATAGAATTCTTCCGGTTGGTAGGTATAAAAGGTTACATGGATGACCCCACATAGGACAACGTTTCAATCCTTGCCATGTCCAACCATCATCGTCTGAATAGGCTTGATAAAGGTATCCGTCTGCATCGTTAGTTCGGATAATTGTAAGTAATCTGCCACTTGGCAGTCGTATCAGCGGAGGTTCATGAAATCCAATTTTTTGCTCAGGATCATAGGCTACAGTGGATGGTTGTGTCCATGTAGACCCCTTGTCATAGGATCTTGCTATAAACATTCTGTCTTGAATATCTCCAGAAGCAAGACCGTGAAATGGTAATAACCACGTTCCATCTGGTAATTCAACTACTCCATTTTTACCAGTATGAGCTCGATATGTGAAATCAGCTATAGATACTTGAGAAGGTTTTTCCCATGTGAATCCATTATCACTTGATTTTGAAAAATATAAGCTGTCGAAAACAATGTTATCCATAGGTCCTTTATTGCGACCTTTAGATAGATTCATCTTACTGTTGTTCAATTCATTTACTTCGCCATCAGACATTTTTAACAGCCATCTATGATTATTCATAATGATTTCACCTGACGATACTTGGGATATCATAGCCATGTTTAAATCATTTGTGCCGTCAGATTGATCGATCACTACCAAATTTTCTGAATCCCATGAGATTCCATCATTTTTTGATCTTACTAGTACAATTCTAGATGAGTCCTGAACATGGTTGTGAGTTAATTTAGAATTATGTGTACCTTTGGATGCTTCAGGTGGCATTAATGGTGCTTGTCTAAATACACAAACTAGATCATTATTTTGGAGTCGAATTATTTCTGGAAATGCGCTGTGGAACCTATTGTTCTTGTGGATAACCAAGTGTTGAAATTGCATAATAACCTTCTTTAAATGGGTTCCCGAACCTTAATATCGACATACTACATCACTTAAAGATTGTCTGTATACCGGCGTTTTGGATACCATTCTTATATATTCATAAGCTTATGGTAACTGATAGCACTCGATATACATCGGGTGTCGCAAAAAATACGATTTTAATATATCGAGCAAAGGCTATAACGGCGGTCAAAGAATTTGTTGAATTCATTGCCTCTAGCCCGATGACCTCTTTGCTATCAGATATTTGAAGGATATCAGGCTTGAATTTACTATTCTAGTTTGTGTAACTATCAAAGCCTATCAATCGATGTATCTACTCATTTACATCATCTTCTGACCAAATACTGCCGCCAATATAACGAACTCCATCATTCCCATGGAAATAATAGACGGATAATATTTTCCCATCATCCAATTGAATCGATGCTGGATAGCCTAAATCTAGATGCATCCCATCATCACGAATTACTATCTCATTGTTAGTGTCCCATGTCATGCCGGAATCATAAGAAAAACATGCCTTTATTCCAAAAGGCGCGTTTCTATAACCATAAGTACATAGAACATGACCATTTTCTAATTCAAGGAGATGACTGGGTACACCAACTATTGAAGTACGATGTATGCCTTGCCACGTCCATCCATCATCATCAGAATGGGCTTGATAGAAATGGTTATCAGCACCTGATGTTCTCGTGACTATTAGTAAACGACCAGAGGACAGTCGTATCATAGGGGGTTCATGAAACGCTACCACACCATCTGGATCCTGCATTACAACTGATGGCTGTCCCCATGTTTTTCCCTGATCGGTTGATCGTGCTATATATATACGATCTTTAGCAGTTTCGGGCGACTCATCACCATTATATGATTCGGTTAATGAACTGTCATTAGGCCCGTGTCCATGAAACGGCAAAAGCCAAGTCCCATCAGGTAATTCAACAATTCCTGTCTGTCCTGTATGGGTCCAGTAGTCCATGGTGGGTACCCCGAACTTGCCAGGTTTAGACCATGTATATCCATTATCAGCTGAACGAGTTAAATAAAGACTGTCAAATCCCATACTGTCAAACGGTCTTTCTGGACGGTCTTTCATGATTTGACGTTCGTCCCTTATATCTTTTTTCTTTCCTTCGTCTAAGTATGCAAATAGTCTCATGTTGTTGACGATCAATTCGCCAGATGATACTTGAGATATCATTGCAAGGTTAAGGTCCTGGGTGCCGTCAGATTCATCAACTATGGTTCTTGATTCAATTGGCCAAGTAAGTCCATGGTCAGTAGATCTTACAAGTGCAATTCTTGAATTAGCATCTTGATGAAAATGGGTAACTTTAGCATTTCGCTCACGATGGACACCTGTGCCTTTACGGACTGGTGCCTGACGGAAAACACAAACAAAATCTCCGTTCTTGAGTCGTATAATCTCAGGAAATGCTGAGTGCCAATCGGTATCTTTGTGAATGACTAAATGTTTAAATTCCATTTTTAATACCAACCTCTACTTTAGGATTCAAACATTCTATATTGAAAAAGCCTAGATTAAAACATGATGTTGAAATTTAAACTTGTTGTTGCTAGATTCCTATAAATTGGTTTAAATCACTGTAGAGTGTCAGGTAGCCAGTTTAAAAAATCTGAATATTCGAGTTGTGTATTTCTCTAAAAGCCGAAAAAAGTCTATCTATTTCTTAGATTTTAAATAACGTTCGTATTCTTTATCTACTTCATTTTCTCTTGAGTCCAGCTCTAGCATTAGTTTTGTAGAATACTCATGAGCATTTTTTCTTACATTTTCATCTGGATTAACAATACTTTTGAGTAAATACGAATAACTACTCATGTGTACGGCATAGTACATCACCAGTAAATCATGGTATTTTTTTGCTTCGT
The DNA here is from genome assembly GCA_964342485.1 of uncultured Dehalococcoidia bacterium. Classification (GTDB taxonomy): domain Bacteria; phylum Chloroflexota; class Dehalococcoidia; order Lucifugimonadales; family CAJWER01; genus CAYFFO01. Next base: position 31,154 of record CAYFFO010000018.1, on the reverse strand, counting down.
ATGGAGGCGATAGGCCTTTTATCGCTGATATTGTTATGTCCTGTTTATCAACTTCGTCTTTAATAATCGCAACTTGATTACCCCTTAAAACCGTATATTCCTCAGCAGATATTCTGGCATATTGATAGTCAGTATCTAATATATGTAACTGTTTTGTTGCACTTTCTACAATGGCAAAACTTTTTTCCATTTCATTTACATATGGTGATTTGGAGATATCGTAATAATTTTGATTGGGAGAATTTTCACCACATCCAACGAAAGCTATTGAAATTAAAAAGTATGACAAGGCTCGTAGAATTAGAAGTTTCATTTTATTGGCCTATCATATACATAGTCAAAAAATGGTTTACACATTGTTTAATATGAACTTATTTTTGGCAACACTCGATATTATGTTTTACACGTGGAATACGTAGAGTTCACGGTTTGACATAGGTAGGTCAATCCAAGAGCCACCAATTCTGTGGCTTTCTGCTACTGCCAGACAAGCTTCAGTTAGATTGTGGATAACATCAATTTTGCCTGAGATCGGTGTTTTACCAGTTTCATATGACTCGACTAGATCTTCCATACAAGTAAGTGTAGGTTCCTGTTGTGGATAGTCAGGTAGACGTGTTTCAAACCATCCTGTGCCCGTTACATCGTAGGTATCGGATTTTCTATAGATTGCACCTGTACCTTGGTTCATTGCCCGGATTGTTCCTTCTGTACCTATTATCTCAAAATCTCTAGGTCCGGCGGGAATCGACCATGCTTCCACCTCATTAGCAAATCTAATGTGATATGAAGATTTAGGATCTTCGTCAAGTCGATTATCACTAACAGTAACGTTCCTTGGTAATAATTCGCCTCTTACTGAAGTTATGCCAGGATCTCCCAGTAAATAGGATAATGTGTCCATTGAATGAATATGCATATGCATAAGGGTATTTGATCTTGTATACGCTATAGCGTGAGTTGGTTGACCTATTTCACCTTTCTCAATAGCTTCCTTTACAAGTTTGAACCGTTGATCAAATCGCATCAGCGTACCTGTGTTAACAATAGTCTTATTGTTTTTACAAGACTCTAAAATTTTATCTAAGTTGGTTGGACTACATGCTATTGCCTTTTCCACATATAGCATTGGAACTCCCGCATTTGCAGCGAAAATCGTTATTTCTGCATGTGAATCATCTTCAAATTCACGATTTGGAGCTTTATTACCTGGTTTAGGTAGTCCAGTTGCGGTGGTGCATACGGCAACAATGTCTGGGCTTTCCCTGTCAATCATTTCTTGATAGTTTTCGTATGTGGATTTTATTCCCCAGGTAGATTCGAAGTTTTTCCTTCTATCGGAAAGAATGTCAGACCCAGCTACAACATCTAGTCTTTCGCTATTTTTGCAGGCGTTTGCCACAGACATATCTAAGGTACTACCTATTCTGCCAAGGCCAACTATTGCGACTCGATACTTTTTCATATGATTTTCACCTCTATTTGTATTAACCTGACTTTGACTCCATCTCTTTACGTACTCGAGCTGGGATTTGATCATTTTTTGTTTCAATAGATTCAATTTTTAAGGTGCGATCTTTAAGAGGAAGATCTACTTTTGAAAACCCATTACGATGAGATTCTCTCAAGGCAAGAGCAATTTCCAGTGCTTTGAGTCCGTCTTTTCCTGAACATTTAGGTGGATTTGAATTGTTTATAGAAGTGATTATATCTTCGACAATAGTTAATCCCATTCCTTGCAGATGAATAGGCCAAGGGAATTGATGGCTTACCGGGTATCTGCCGGACATTTTCTTAGTATTAGATTCTGGTGGGAATTGGCTTGTTGAATAGCTATTTAATTCCCACGATTGGGCATCATTAGGAGTTCTAATACTGCCTTCTTCACCTATAATTTCAAAACTCCATGGAGCTCCACCATTATGCATGCTTCGTATAAAAGCTCGTGCTCCATTGTCGAAAACGAGATAGCCATTACCTCTGATGTCTTCGTTGCTGGCTGCCGCTGCATCAGATTCCATTTCTCCTATAACCCATTTTGCATCACTTCCGGCTAAGAACCTTACAGTATCAATAAGGTGACTGCCGTTATGTGAAAGTCCACATTCTCCAATTGCGTTTATCTGGAGTATATTACCTATGTGGCCAGCTGTGATAATATTCCTTGCTTGACTATACAACGGATTCCATCTTCTGGCACAGTTAATGGCCAGTATCACGTTTTCTTTGTTGCATATTTCTACCATTTCGTCGGCTTCTTTTAGGCTGAAAGCTATGGGCTTTTCTGCCCAGATGGCTTTAACACCCGATTTAGCAAGTGTTTTTACTATCTCTGGTCGCACTCGAGCGGTAGTACAAACTGAAACTATGTCCGGGCTCTCATTTTCTACCATATCTCGATAATCACTATATAAATGATTTTCTGTAAGTCCCCATTTATCTCCGAAAAGAGAACGCTGTTCATCATGAGGGTCTGCACCAGCAACCAGTCTAGTTTGTGGAGAATAATGGTATGCGGGAGCGTGGCAGTAAGGTAGGAATAAAGAACCTCCCCGAGTCATTTCATCATCAAAAGTACTACCCATTCTTCCGAGACCAATTACAGCTGCTTTATATTCTGCCATGATATTCTCCGTTACTTGGTATTTTAAAATTCATCTACATTTTCTATGTAAAAAATAGGTCAATCATTTTTCCACCCACTTTTCCAGCTACTTGTTCCAGACCAGGTTAATGTAGACGAGGGTTTGTTAACTACAAACCTTCGCCAGATTACAATCGTTCCTGTTACTACTAAAATCATTATCCCAACTACCCATAGATTGATACCTATTAGTATGTCAGGACGTCCTTTGTACCCAAGTATAATTCCTAGATCTCCAACTGCAAAAGAAGTAATTGGATCGAATACAAAAATGCTTCTTAAGTTTTGGTTGGTACCTGAAGGCTCTATTGTCCATAATTTTCCCTTTTTATCGGTTCTTAAAATGGTACCTTTATCCCCTACTATCCAGCCTCGTTTACTATTTGTAAATGAGACACTATATAGAGGGTTAGTAGTAGAAGATTCTTGGGTTGACCACGATTTACCACCATTTAAAGTGTTAAGTATAGTACCGTTTTCTCCAACAACCCAACCAACGTTTTCATTGGCCATATGTATATCGAAAAGTGTATGAGGTTTTTTTGATGACAGATTAGACCATGTTAGTCCTCCATCGTCTGTCTTAAAAATTGTTCCGCTTTCTCCTGCTATCCATCCAGTTAATTCGCTTATAAATGAAACGGTATGAAATGTTAGCTCTGATATTGTGGAAGTTATCCATGTGGAACCACCGTCTTTAGTTCTTAATACAGTTCCGTTTTCTCCGACAATCCAGCCTTTGTCCTCGTCTACAAATACGACATTATTAAGATTTGCTCTTGATTCTGATTGTTGTAGTATCCAACTAAGACCTCCGTCTTGTGTTTTGCCTATAATTCCATCATGGCCGACTATCCATCCAACTTGTATGTTGGTGAAATAGATTGAATTGAGTGATTGGTCTGTCTGTATCTTTATCTTAGTATAAGTATCGCCGCCATCGATTGTTTTTAAAAGTAATCCATAGTTACCTGCTGCAATACCTTTAAACTCTTCTATAAATTGGATGTCATTTAATTTTGCACTTTCTCGCAAAACATTCCATTTGTTACCACCGTCTACGGTCCCGAGTATGACGCCTTCAGAACCAATAGCAAATGCTGTTGATTTATCTAGTGCTACAATATTCAGCAATGAATCGTATGACCCACTTAGTTGAACTGTCCAATTATTACCACTATCTTGAGTATTCAGGATAGTTCCATTCCTACCTACAGCCCAGCCGAAGTTTTCGTCAATAAATGCTAATCCGAGCAAATAATTTTCAGTATTACTTACTTGGTTTGTCCAGGAATCTCCACTGTTACGTGTGACCAATATGGATCCATTTTCACCGACAGCCCATCCAGTTCGATTATCTATAAAATCTACTTTAGAAATAAAATCTAGTCCTACTCTTGAGAAGATCCAGCTATTTGAATCACTACTTTTTTTCCCTATTAGGCCTCGGCTCCCCGTAACCCATCCTGTGTGTTTGTCAAAGAAGTGAATTGAATGAATTTGGTTACTATTTATTGAATCGCGCTTCCATGTCACCCCACTATCATTTGTTTTAAATATTTCCCCACTAGAAGTTAATGCAAATCCAGTTAAATCGTTGACGAAACTGATTGATTCAATATTGTTTAAAGTGAATGAAGAATGAGAAACCCATGTTTCTCCGCCATTTGTGGTCTGTAAAAGGGTTCCATTGTTTCCAGTTATCCAAATATTCTCAGAATCAATAATAGAAATAGATTTTAAAACCTCGGAGGAATTGCTTTCTTGAGATATCCAATCAAGACCTCCGTCTATAGTCTTTAAGATAGTTCCATGACTGCCAACAACCCAGCCAGTGTTTTTATTTATCATTTGGATGTCTTGGAGGCTTTGGCTAAGACCAGATAGGTTGGACCATCCAATTGCATTTCTATGATCAGCCGATATATGAGAATTCGAAATAAATCCCAAAATTATAACTAAAGTAATAATGTTAAGGATATTTAGGCGTAAACCAGATAAACTTGAATTTGTTATTTGAGATTTTGTAATAGATTGATAACTCAATTTATACAAAATATTATCCAATTAAATCCAGGCTTATATCTAAAGCTGACGATGAATGAGTGAGTCTGCCTATTGATATCAAATCGACACCAGTTTCTGCTACATTTCTAACATTGGAGATATCTATGTTACCTGAAGCTTCAGTCATGGCTTTACCATCAATGATTGTCACCGCCTCTGTCATATCCTTGATACTCATGTTATCCAATAATAGTATATCTGCTCCCGCTTTAATAGCGTCTTTTACTTGAGAAATAGATTCGACTTCAACCTCTATTTTTAAAGGATGTCGAGCATGTTGGCGAGCTTTATTAACAATAGATTCTAGATCCAATTTTTCTCGGGCCAAGATTTTTATATGATTATCCTTGATCAGGATACCGTCAGCTAGGTTTATTCTGTGGTTAATACCTCCGCCAACTCTGACAGCGTATTTTTGTAACATTCGTAATCCAGGAAGTGTCTTACGTGTGTCCACTATCTTTGCTGGCAAATGTTCAATAGCTTGAACAAAAGTATTGGTTTGAGTTGCTATGCCACTAAGGTGCTGGAGTAGGTTGATAGCGATTCTTTCCCCTCTTAGGATATTACCAACGTTACCTTCAATTTTTGCAATTATTGAGTTGGGAGTCTGATTTTCAGGATCATGGTGCTGGAGTCTGGTTCCATCGTCCAGCAAAAAATTAACTTTAATGGCTGGATCTAAGTGATGAAAAACTTCAATGGCCATGTTGCCTCCCGCCAAAATTCCTTCATCTTTGCTTACAATTGAAGCTTCCGTGGAAATATCAGTAGGAATTAAAGCGTCAGTAGTTGCGTCGCCTGTATTTAGGTCTTCGTCAATTGAACGCAAAATTATCTCATCGATTTGAAATTTTAATGGATAGCCGCTTCGATTCATAAAAAGAATGTAACTCCCTCGAACCAAATTTTACCACTAGCTTTAAAGGATATGTACGTTTTGAGATTATGAATAACAGTGTGACGGTCTATTTGATTGATAACATTCGAGCAAGAGCCAATCTTGCTTGGTTAGCTGTTTCTTTGTCAACTGTTATTTGATTTACTACCACTCCCTCAATTAAGCCATCCATAATCCATAAAAGGTATGCTGGGTGGACTCGGTACATTGTTGAGCATGGACAGATTACAGAATCGAGGCAGAATATAGTTTTGTCTGGGTTTTGCTGTGCAATACGTTTTACCAAGCTAATTTCTGTGCCTACAGCCCACGATGATCCAGGAGGAGCTTGAGATATTGTTTTAGAGATATATTCGGTAGATCCATTGAAATCTGACATTTCAACAACTTCTAAAACACATTCTGGATGAACAATCACATTTATGTCAGGATAGGTATTTCGAGCAGTTTGTATCTGTTCAGTTGTGAAACGTGTATGAACTGAGCAGTGACCTTCCCAAAGTATCATACGAGCTTGTTTCAAAGATTTCTCTGAATTGCCGCCCATAGGCTTAAAGGGATTCCAGGTCACCATTTCTTCTAGTTTGATCCCTAGATTATGAGCAGTGTTTCGACCTAAATGTTGATCTGGTAAGAAAAGTATTTTGTCTGACTTCTCGAAAGCCCATTCGAAAGTAGATTTTGCATTTGATGATGTGCAAACTATGCCGTCATTTTGTCCACATAGTGCCTTTATTGCTGCTGTAGAATTCATATATGTGATGGGCGTAACCTGACCATTTCCTATTACGTTAGTGAGGTCATCCCAACAGTCTTCCACGTCGTCAATGTGTGCCATATCTGCCATAGAACAGCCAGCGGTCAAATTTGGCAAAATTACTCTTTGATTTTCTCCACTCAATATGTCAGCGGTTTCCGCCATGAAATGCACACCACAGAAGATTATATTTTCAGCATCTCGGTTTTCAGCAGCTAGCTGGGATAATTTAAAAGAATCTCCTCTGAAATCGGCAAACTTGATGATTTCGTTTCTCTGGTAATGGTGGCCTAATACTATGGTGGTATTTCCTAATTGTTGCTTCTTTTTTGATATTTGATTGTCTAGTTCATCCGGGGACATCTTAAGGTAACTGGTTGGAATTTTTTGCCAACGTACACCTGATTCAAATTCCTCTTGCAGAGATTTTGATTTAAGCTCTGAATCCGTCTGACAAAAAGCAGACTGTTCTAGTTCTGTAATTGGAATGGTATCTTTTTTTGTGTTTATAACCATCAGAAATCCTATGCCGCTGTTACCACTTTACCTTTAAGAGACCATGGCCCCGTTTCTATTATCTCTACAGAAACCATTTTACCAATAAGGCTAGAATCTTGTGGTAGGTATACTAATTTATCGTTTCGATTTCTACCGAAACTTCTGTGGTCTTTGTCGTTTTCAACAAGGACCTCCATAGTTTTGCCCATTAGATCCTTGTTAAGTTCCTTCTGTATATTTGATTGAGTTTCATCTATTTGCTTTAGTCTATTTGTTTTTTCTGAATCAGAAACGTCATCTTGAAACTTCCTGTCGGCGATTGTTCCTGTGCGCGTAGAGTAAATTGCAGAGTGTACCTTGTCAAATTTTATATCCTTAACCATATCTAGTGTCTTTTCAAATTGGTCTTCTGTTTCCCCGCAAAAACCGACGATCAGGTCTGTCGTTATAGAAACATTTGGGACCTTTATCCTAATCTTGTCTATTAATTTTCGATATTCTGCATTGGTATACCCACGACGCATTCTGCCTAGAACTGAGTCATCTCCTGCTTGAAAAGGCAGGTTGATATTTTCGCAGACTTTCTCGTTATTAGCCACGGTATCAATTATGCTGTCGCTCATATCGTTAGGATGCGACGTAAGAAACCTTATTCTTTTTATTTTGTCAACGGTACTTACAGCCTCTAATAATGTCGCAAGGTTTTCGTTACCTACAAGGTCATGGCCGTAGGAATCTACATTTTGCCCGAGTAACGTAATTTCTTTGACACCACGTTCACTCAGTAGATTAACCTCATTGACAATATCATTGACAGTTCTACTCACTTCCCTACCTCTTCTGTAGGGTATTATGCAAAACGAACAGAATTTGTCACATCCATGAATTATTGGTATGTACGCGGTTACGTCTGCTCTGGCTGTCAGTTGTCCTAAACATCCGTCGGTGTCTATGTCTAATTTTTGTCCGATTAACTGAATCAACGGTTCAAATTCCTGAGGCCTCATAAACACGTCAACATGTGGAAATTTTTGTTTCAAAGAATCGGTGGTGGGTCCAACCATACACCCCATCAGTGCAACAATTTTATCCGGAAAAATGCGTTTATGAGCTTTCAAAGACCCAAGTGTTCCAGTAACCTTATTTTCAGCGCTCTGTCTAACAACGCAACTATTTAAAATGATGACGTCGGCTTCTGCGCTTGAATCAGTAGACGATAAACCCAGCTGATCCAGGGCACTACCCAGCCGTTCTGAATCGGCCTTATTCATTTGGCATCCTATTGTCCAGATATTATAGGTTTCCATTTTTTATATTTTCACTAAATTTCAGTTTGGCGGAGGGAATGGGATTCGAACCCATGAGAGAGCTTTCGCCCCCTAAGCGCTTAGCAGGCGCCCGCACTAGACCACTATGCGACCCCTCCCGTTGGCGAAACAATATATCAAACGGATAAGATGTCATCAATGTTATCTAGTGTAATAATTAACATGATTCTTCAAATATGACGTTTCAATCCGGAAGCCTTTTTCCTGATTCACAGCTGATATATCAAACAAGTTTTCTAAAATAGGTAAATTCGAGTTATTTAACATCTTGACAGTTTTTTTGAAGCCGATATTATCAAAGTCCCTAGAGTACTGATTGAAAATAACTATAGGAGCGCTAAGACATGGGAAATAGTTTGAAGGTAGGAATAATCGGTGACACTGGTCGCGGTAACTATGGACATGGACTAGATCTAGCTTATGAAGGTTTAGATCAATTTGATGTTGTAGCTGTTTCCGATCCTGATCCAGTTGGTCTTAATGATGCTGTAAACAGGATTGGAGTTTCACGTTACTACAAAGACTACAGAGAGATGTTAGATAAAGAACAACTTGATGTTGTCAGCGTATGTCCTAGATGGGTAGGCAAACATAGAGAAATGATCATTGCAGCAGCAGAATCAGGGGCAAAAGCGATATTCTGTGAGAAACCTATTGCAGCAACACTTGCTCATGGCGACGAGATAATGGATTTGTGTAATCGTAAGGGGGTTAGGGTTGCTGTTGCTCATCGTAGGGCCAACATGTATGAAGAATACGGAAAACAAATCATTGAACGCGGTGATCTAGGTGATATTTTGTCAATAAAAGCTCGTGGTAAAGAAGATCACAGGTCTGGAGCCACTGATTTGATGGTTTTGGGTACCCATCTTATGGATAGTATGAGATATATGGCAGGGTCAGAGGTTCAGTGGGTATATGGGCGTGTTACTCAGGATGAAAATGAAATTTCTATGGTAGATGTCAGGGAGGGTGATGAGGAAATAGGGTTGATAGCTGGAAATGGAGTAGATGCATTTTATTCGTTCAATAATGGAATATCCGGGTATTTTGAGTCTCATCCACAATCTGCCGACATTACAACTGCTACAGACACTAAACTTACTAGAAGTTCTAGGTCTTTCGGATTTGAAGTATATGGAACGGAAGGCATAATTTCTATTCGGTGTTCTCCATGTAGTGAATTTTATCAATATCCTCATGGTCGTTGGATACCGGATGGGATCGATGGAAATTGGGAGAGGGTCATAATTGATGATTGGGATATCAGGCCTGATGGATCACTCTATACAGCTAATGAACGAACGGATATGAGTAATAAGATTATTGCGAGGGAGATTCATGCAGCTATCTTAAATGATAGGGATATTGAAAATGTTTCAAGTGGATCGGATGCTGTTGCTGACCTTGAAATGATAATGGGAATTCACCAATCACAAATAACGAGATCAAGAGTATATTTTCCGATGGAAAACCGAGATAATCCCTATGAAACTTGGTTGAACTCAGAATCCATCAAATAATCGTTACCCAGTAAAATTTTAGTAACCTAGGTGTACCGATATCTATATTAATTGTGTAAATATATAAGAATTGTTGGAGAATGATTAAAGTGGAAATATCCGCTGTGAAACCAATTTAGTGGAACTCGTATTGGAGTTTATGTATTACAGCAATAAATGTTAATTTTAATGTCAGCAATTAGTGTTTAAACGATTTAAGTTAAACGGGATTGGTGTATCCAGGCAAAAACAACTGATTTTATCTTTATAGAAAAGGCTTAAAATTGAAAAAAAACACTATATTGGTCGTTGAAGATGAAGAGAATCTTCTGGCCGCAATTAAATACAATCTTGATAATGAAGGCTATTTATCTATTACAGCAAACAATGGTACTGAAGCAATTGGCTTGGTTTCGAGTGAAGACCCCGACCTAGTTATTCTTGACGTAATGTTGCCCGAATTGGACGGTTTAGAGGTATGTAGAATAATTCGAAAAGACAACGATGTCCCAATCATATTTCTTACTGCAAAAGACCAGGAAATGGATAGGGTTGTAGGTTTAGAATTAGGTGCTGATGATTATGTAGTGAAGCCTTTTAGCATGAGAGAACTACTGGCAAGAGTTAAAGCAATGCTAAGGAGGCAAAGAGTCAAGGATTCATTTACTAAGGATCATTTAGAAGAAGTTTTAGTTTCTGGAAGTTTGAGTTTAAACACAGCGAGTCGCATTCTGACTCGGGATGGGGAAATTTTAGATATAAAGCCTAGAGCTTTCGATCTCCTTTTATTACTAATGCAAAATAAGGGGAGAGCATTTTCTCGTGAGCAGATTTTAGAACGTTTATGGGGTACAGATTTTTATGGAGATACGAGGACAGTGGATGTTCATATACGGTGGATACGAGAAAAAATAGAGGATGATCCAAGCGATCCGACCAAGTTAAAGACGGTTCGTAGTATTGGATATCGCTTCGAAGCATAACAATGATTCCATCTTTGCAATTCAAATTTGCACTCATATGCTGTTTGATAAGTATACTAACGGCTATTTTCGGTTTCTTGTTTTATTTAATCCTTGATCGATTTATCGACAATTCCTATGTAATTTTTATTATATCGATCTGTTTTATTACTATAATTTCGGCTGTATCATTTGCAGTTGGTCTCTTTACTCTTGGTAACACTTTAAAAGTGATCAAGTTTCTTACAATTCGGGCTGAACATTTGGCTGCAGGAAATCTTAAAGATAATCTTAAAGATAATGTAGTCATATTTTCAAGTGATGAAACTAACAAACTTTCTGATGCTTTTAATCGAATGTCAGAATCAGTTAAAACGATGGTGGCAGACCTATCCACAGAACGTAATAAACTTACAGCCATATTGAATACTATGGCTGACGGCATAGTAACCATTGATGCAGAACGAAAAATCACTCTTATGAATCAAGCAGCTCAGCTTTTAATAGAAGCCCCAACAAATGATGTAATTGGGATGTCTCTAATCGAAATTGTTAGGGATAATGAATTACATGAACTTATTTCGGATTCATTTAATAATAATTCGATTAGACAGTCGCAGCTAGACTTACTACACCAACGTAAATTAGTGAGTGTTATAGTTACTCCAATTGGTTCAGATGTTGAAGGTATTTTACTGACCTTGCATGACCTTACTAGATTTAGACAATTAGAAATTACTCGGAAAGAATTTGTTGCCAATGTATCACATGAGCTGAGAAATCCACTTGCATCGATTAAATCGATGGTTGAAACTCTTAGTTCTGGTGGAATTGAAGATGCTGGGAATGCAAAAGATTTTATTGATCGTATTGAACGAGATGTTGGCAGAATGGAGGTCTTGGTATCTGATCTACTCGAACTGTCATATTTGGAGAGTGGACAAGTATCATTGGACTTGCAACCTACTAATATTGCGATAATTATTGAAGAAATTGTCAATGGGTTTCAAGATGTTGGAGTTCAACAGAATCTTAGTATATCAATAGAAATTGATCAAAATATACCATTGGTATCTTGCGATTCGGCAAAGGTAATACAAGTTTTCACAAATTTGATGGATAATGCCTTACGTTTTACACCAGCACATGGGAGCATTTCTTTATCTTCCAATCACGATGAAAAATTTGTCACCCTAAATATAACTAATACAGGTTATGGTATTGATGAAAAGCATATACCTCATCTTTTTGAGCGTTTTTATAAAGTTGACAGATCCCGCAATGATAAAGGCACTGGCTTGGGATTGGCGATCGTTAAACACATTGTTTTGGCTCATGGAGGAGATGTAGATGTAAAGAGTTCTCTAGGTGAAGAGACAACCTTCTCGGTGATTTTGCCAAGAGCTTCTTAAAAGGATTGATCACGCGTTAATATTTTGTTAACAAATGTTTAAAGTCCTGTTAACCCTAATGAGATATGGTTCATTCGTCTTAATATTTTACTTTTTATGTCAGGATATTTCGTTAGCAAAACATGCAGGAAAGGTATAAGAATAGAAGCAAAATTGGAGGAAAGATTGTTAAATGGATTTTCTTTTCTTGCGCACTAGTTTCAATTCTAACAACAACAGGGATTATATTCAGTTTACTTTTACAGGCTTGGGGCTTTTTCTCTGAAGTATCTGTTTTCGAGTTCTTAAGTGGTACTAGATGGACGCCAATATTGAAACCAAGATCCTATGGGGTTTTGCCCCTTGTATCAGGGACATTGTTGGTCACTGTGATAGCAGCGTTAGTTGCTCTTCCGATTGGTCTTGCAACAGCAATTTTTCTATCAGAATACGCTGCCGATAAAATTCGACGAATTGTCAAACCAATATTGGAGATTCTTGCAGGTGTGCCTACAGTTGTCTATGGATATTTTGCTCTTACTTTTATTACACCCACATTACAGGATTGGCTATTTCCAGATATGTTGGTTTTCAACGCTATGTCAGCAGGAATAGTGATGGGTTTAATGATTGTTCCAATGGTTTCTTCATTAAGTGAAGACGCAATGATATCGGTGCCTAAATCATTAAGGGAAGGTGCTTATGCTCTTGGCGCTACGCGAGTAGAGGTTGCACTTAAAATAGTTGTTCCTGCTGCTTTATCAGGTATAGTCGCATCTTTTATCTTAGGTATTTCGCGTGCTATTGGAGAAACCATGTTGGTAACTATTGCAGCAGGTGCTACTCCAAGGATGACTTTTAATCCTCTTGAGAGTATTCAAACCATGACCGCATATATTGTTCAATTAAGTTTAGGTGAAACGCCACACGGGTCACTTGAATATAACACTATATTTGCAGTAGGACTTCTATTATTTGCGATAACCCTTGTGATGAATATTTTGGGACAATTTGTAGTCACCAAATGGGGTGTAAGATACTAATGGTAACTAGTTCAAAATTGTTTTCTAGGTCCAAGTTTACTCGATCGTTAATCGGTAAGATTCTTTATAGTTTGTTTTTTGCTGCGATATTGACGAGTATAGGTGGATTGACTATCCTGCTTTTCCAAGTATTTAGTGATGGTTTACCGTGGTTGAGTTTAGATTTACTCTGGAACTATCCTTCTCGTCACCCAGAACAGGCAGGCCTTAAGTCGTCTTTGATGGGTACATTATGGTTAATGGGCTTAACAGGTATATTTACTATCCCTGTTGGTTTAGGTGCAGCAATTTATTTGGAAGAATATGCTGTAAAGAGCAAATTAACGACTATAATTGAAGTCAATATTTCTAACCTTGCTGGGGTACCGTCTATTGTATATGGGCTATTAGGCCTCGCGCTTTTTGTTCAATGGATGGCTCTGGGTAGAAGTCTTCTTGCAGGGGCTTTAACAATGTCTCTGTTGATACTACCGATAGTTATATTGGCTTCCAGAGAAGCTATACGTGCTGTACCGTTGACGTATAGAGATGCAGCATATGCTCTTGGGGCTACGCAATGGCAGGTAATAAAAAATGTTGTATTGCCCCTTGCTTCACCTGGTATTTTAACTGGTATCATTCTGGGTATGTCTAGAGCCATTGGAGAGACAGCTCCAGTTATTGCTATCAGTGCTCTTGTTTACATGACATTTATACCTAGTAGTCCTATGGATAGATTTACTGTATTACCTATACAAATTTATAATTGGGTATCTCGTCCTCAGGATGAATTTAGAGGATTAGCAGCTGGAGGTATAATAATTTTGCTCGTTGTATTACTTAGTATGAATACAATTGCGGTGTATATACGTAATAAATATCAAATGAGGTCTAATGACTGATCAATTTGCTGACAAACATGTTCTCGAAGCTGAAGCTGTTAATGTATGGTATGGAAACTTTCATGCTTTGAGAGATGTGGGTATGAAAATTAAAGAAAATAAGGTTACTGCCCTTATTGGACCATCCGGATGTGGCAAGAGCACATTCTTGCGATGTTTTAACAGAATGAACGACCTGATACCCGGAGCCAGAATGCAAGGCGGAATTTCTTTTTATGGGAACGACATCTACGATAAGGATACAGATTCTACCGAGATCAGGTCTAAAATTGGCATGGTTTTCCAGAAGCCAAATCCATTTCCAAAATCAATTTATGAAAATGTAGCGTTTGGGTTAAAAATAAATGGCTATACAGGTAATCTAGATGAAGCAGTGGAACGATCATTGGTACGTTCAGCTTTGTGGGATGAAGTAAAGGATCGTTTAAGAAAAAGCGCACAAACTTTATCAGGCGGTCAACAACAACGTTTATGTATTGCCAGAGCTTTGGCTGTTGAACCTGAAGTAATACTGATGGATGAACCGGCCTCTGCTCTTGATCCGATTGCTACTTTGGCGATTGAACAACTTATAAGAGAATTATCGCAGTCAGTAACAATATTGATTGTTACTCATAATATGCAACAAGCCGCTAGAGTTTCAGATGAAACGGCTTTCCTGATGGTTGATGATAATCGTGCTGGATACTTAGTAGAACATGGAGTCACCGATCAGATATTTACAGAACCAAAAGATGAACGCACTGAGGCGTATATTACTGGTAGATTCAGTTAATAAATTCTTTGTATTTGAGATATTCTTATTTAACGTGTGTTAGAATGCTCAATTTGCATCGATAATTATGGGAAAATGATATGGTTAGAGCTGATTTTGACCGGGATTTGAAGATACTTCGAGACGAAATGTTGATGCTTGGTGGAATGGTGGAAAAATCCATTAGCCTGGCCCTTCAATCATTGCAAAGTCGCGATTTGAAGTTGGCTGAAGAGGTAGTTAATGGTGACGATTATATTGATTCCAAGTGTATTGAAATAGAAGAGAAGTGTATAACTCTTATAGCCACTCAGCAGCCACTTGCTATAGATTTGAGAACTATCCTTTCTTACCTGCATATTACACAAGAATTAGAACGTATGGGAGATTATGCAGAAGGGGTTGCGAAGATAAGTAAAGCTATGGGAGATGAACCACCTCTCAAGCCACTTGTTGACATTCCCAAGATGGGTGCTAAAGCATCTGATATGTTAAGAAGAAGTTTGGATTCTTTACTTAATAGAGATGTCGTTTCAGCAAGAGCTGTTTTAAGTGACGATGACGAAGTTGATGATCTTTATGACAGTGTTTACAAAGAATTGATAGCGTTTATGATCAAGGACCCGAACTCGGTCAAGAGGGCTACTTACTTGATTTGGGTTGCACATGACCTTGAAAGGATTGGAGATAGGGCTACAAATATTGCTGAGAGGACTATATATTTGGTTACAGGTCAATTAGTGGAGAACAGACCTGCTGGTCCATCTGGCGTTCGCGATATCGATTAATTTGCTTTAAGCATTAATTTAGGGATAAGCTAATCTAATAAATCGATACCAGGTTACTTGAAAACTTGAGCACAATTTCTTTTAAATCACTAGTATCCAAACGGATAAAAAAGGATTGGCAATTACTACTATCGGCTTTAATCGGCATGATTGGCGTGATTAGTATTTCTTTTATAGCCCCAATGTATTTACGCTCTTTAGAACAATTAGCATTTAAAAAAGACATCGAACGGATTGCGGATGATGGGCTTAGTATAAATGTATTTGGCCCTCCGATGTTACTGAGTGCAGAGTCACTGTCTGTTACCGAAGATTCAGTGGTAACTATATTTCAAGACCACATAGAAGATTCATATATTGGATATGAAACCTATATTAGAGCAGCTAATTCATTGGTAGGTTGGCCTGACCGACCAATTCCTGTAAAGGGTGGAACTGGAGAAATTGTAGCACGCGGTTTTGTTCACCATCTATCGGGCCTTGATGAAAATGTGACTCTAGTTTCAGGGCGTCTGCCAAACAGTTCAATAGGAGACAATACTCGGGTCAATGAGATTGAGGCAGTTATAAGTGTTGGAACTGCTGATAGATTCAAGCTAACTGCTGGACAACAGGTCGAAGTTACCACTGATTTAATGATGAAGGAAAGGCTTTATGTAACTATCACAGGGATTATAAAGCCGGACGACCCAGGTAGTGATTATTGGGGAGTGGCAACAATATTTTTGAACCCAGCTCCTTTAGAAGAATCGCCTCCCGAGGGCATCAGGGTTGCTAGCGATGATGAAATGGAACCTCCGATCGGTCTATTAGTGAGGAGAGAGGCTATAGTTAATAATGTGGGCAACTTATATCAATCCACTGTAGTACGACCTGCATGGTTTTTTTTCATCAACCCAGAGAAGTTGGTGAGATGGTCTTTGACAGAAGTCAGAACAAAATTTGAAAGCTTGCAGCTAGAAATTTCAAAGAAAGTACCTGAATCAACCATTTCTGCAAGATCTGTGTTAATTCCAATAAGAGAAATTGAACGTAGAAGCTTTTTCACAAGGGTACCATTAATGCTTTTACTGGTTTTAATGGCTATGACGATTATTTTCTATTTAGTTACCGTTGTGATTTATTTGGCGCGTAGTAGAGACAAGGATTCAGCTGTTTTAAGATCTCGCGGCGTGGGATTTACCAGATTAGCACGTATTTACTTGTTAGAATGCTTGATTCTTGTTTCTATTGCTACAGCAATGGGGTCTGTTTTATCTATAGTTTTAGTGAAACTTGCCGGACTGCTTCCGTATTTCAGTGATATTACAAATTATTCGATGCTTCCTGTCAAATTCGATTCAGACATAAGTATGATTTTATTTTTGGCAGTATTACTCTGTATAACCTTATATTTACTGCCATTAATTTTTGGAGCTCAAGGATCAGTTGTTAGAGAAAGGGTTGGATTTGCCAGGTCAGCTACAATACCATTTTTACATAGGTATAACATTGATTTAGCTATTTTGTTAATTGGAGGGGTTATTTTTTGGGAACTCAGATCACGTGGGCAATTGGCATCTGGAGGTCTTTTTAAAGATGTAGAGGTTAATGAGACCCTACTTATAGCTCCGGTGGCATTCTTGGTTGTTGTGGCTTTAACCTTCATGAGATTTTTTCCGCTGGGTATACGATTTATTGCTGGTGAATCTATCAAGATAATAGATATTTTTATTGGATTCCTGATTTTAGCTTTTATAACTGTTATTTTGTGGACCGAAAGGACAGGAGTGTTTTCTATAGATCAAGGAACGGTAGTCTTAGGATGCATTTCTTTTGGCGCCACATATTTTATAGTTAGTAAGATTAACAGGATTTATTTTAAACTATCGCTATATTTGTTACAGATTGCTATTCTTGTTGGCTTATATTGGCAAGTAAGTCCCGAAACAAATGAATTGCAGTTCACATTCTTACTTGGCTTTGGATTTGTTGTGTTAGCCCAGCCATTATTTTCATTTTTTATGTGGATTAGAACAGTGACTCCAATTTGGATGGCAGTCCCTATGTCTCATATGTCACGCAGTTCTTCTCACTACACATGGGTAATTATGTTATTGGTTTTAGCAAGTGGTTTAGCTTTACTTGCCACTACTGTAGGAGGTACGTTGCAGAGGAGCCAGAAAGAACAGGTCTTATATAGGGTAGCTTCAGATATACGTATAGCCAATTTGAGAAGTAATAGACCTGGTGGTTTAGACGGACTAGAGAAAGCTGTAAAATCTATACCGGGGGTTACTTCTGTAACACGAGCTTTCAGATCTACTGGAAGTATTGGGCCAGTTTCTTTTGAATTGCTAGGTATAGAACCTTCAAAATTTGGAAATTTAAGCTGGTACCGTTCCGATTTTTCAGATCTAAGTCTGCCAGATGTAATGAATGAAATTGTGATATCTGAGCGTCTCGGACCTATTTTGATTCCTAAAGACTCAGATAGAATCGGAGTATGGGTTAGATCGGAAAGAGACTTTCGCAATCTCTCTCTTTGGTTGTTATTAAAGTCTCCATCAGGATCTTTGAACTCGATATCTCTTGGGAAAGTAAAGGGAGCAGCTGGATGGCAGCTCCTAAGTACACAAATATCCCAAAAACAAATATTGCCCGCAGAACTTATATCAATTCATTTATCAGAGCCTGGGCAGGGAAATAACAATACTCCTGGTGAAATTTGGATTGATGATGTTCACGTAATGGTTCAAGGGGATGATTTCCCAATCAACATAGAGAACTTCGAGGGTCCTCTTGTCTGGCTTCCAATTTCTAGTTCCGAACTGTCAAGTGATACAGTTGAAGAAATTTCAGATTATAAACATGGCGGTAAGAAATCACTTAAGTTTTCTTTTGGTAAAGAAACGGTCAATAATATCAGGGGAATATATCGATTGCCTGTAACAGGCGTTATTCCTGCGGTCATAAATTCAACTTTGTCTGATAATGTAAATGTCAAAGCAGGAGACATGCTGATGGCTCGTTTGTCTGGGCTGCAAGTACCTGTCAAGATAGCTGGTGTTATTGATAACTTTCCGACAATGAAGGCAGATATAGATGGTTTTATGTTGTTAGATATGGAAGCTATTTTAAGTCATATAAATGTGGTTGGGTCAGCTTATATTGTTAATTCAAATGAATTTTTTGTCGACAAACTTTCGGACTCTGATCCTTTAGATCAAATAAAGAACCTCATTAGATATTCTGCAAATATTTACGATGTGGGAAAAGAATTGGAAGCAATCAACTCTGATCCTTTAGTAGGAGCAGGGTGGAAAACTATGGTGTTGTTAGCTCTGTTTGTTGTGTTTATCTCTTCCGCTTTTACCTACACTGCTTATCTTTTGTTGTACAGGAGCAGGAATATATTTGAGATAGGATTCTTAGAGACTATGGGTTTGTCTAGAATCCAACTAAAAGCAATCCTTTTCTTTGAACATCTCGCTGTAGTCATCATTGGGTTAGGCCTTGGTAGTTGGGCTGGATTCCAGATGAGTAAACTAATGGTCGGCTCTTTAGCGGTGACTGATAAAGGAACATCAGTGGCACCTCCTTTTATTCTAATTACTGATTGGATACTTTTAGTTCCGACATTTTGCATAATGATTATTTTATTCTTAACAATGATTTTGTTAGTCTCAAGATCTTTAGGTAACCTAGATCTCCAGTCGATGGCTAGAATAGGCGAATAGATACTATAATAAAAATCCAGGACAATCTTATTAATGTTAGTATTTTGTAAAGATGGATTATGTATAGTTATGCGAAGAATTTGGATATTGGCGGAGTTATATAGTGGATAGTTTTATAAAGAAACTTTCTGAAGCATGGCAATTAGTTTTTAAGAGAAGCTTGTCAAGCTGGAAACTTCTCTCTTCAGTTGTGCTTGGTATGCTTTTAGCTTCCGGCATAATGGCGGGAACTATTATATATTTTGATGCTTTAAGAGAGGTGGCACTTAGAGTTGCACTTGATAAATTAACTGTTCGAGAGATCGATATTTTGATCCAGGGATCAAAAGGTCCAACTACTAAAGATGAATATAGGCGTGTAGCAACTTTGACACAGTCTGTAATTGACGAGAACGTTGATTGGATGGTTGATGAACAATACACAGCTGGTAAATCTCTCACATTCTTTTTGACTGATGTAGGTAATGAGCAAATGGCAGGAGAAGATGATGCCAGATCCTATTTCGCATATCTGCCCGAACTTGAGCAACATAGTACCTTGGTATCTGGTCGCCTTCCTAAAGAAACTAAAATCAATAATCCAGGTCAACCTCTTGAGATTGAAGCTATCATCCCTTCAGATGCAGCTGAACTCTTTAATGTAGGGGTAGCAGATAGACTTTCAGCTGTACCTCACTGGGATGATGATACTCCCAGCGTAACGGTAGTGATCTCAGGTATTTTTGAAAGGGATATCCCTGGTGGCGAATACTGGTATTTGGAAGACGGAGTACTTAATTCAGCTACAGGACCTACATTTAGAACTGTTCCGTTCTTAGTTGCAGATGAAGTCTATTTTAATGTCATAGGATCCGCTTTTCCAAGAATGGATAGTACATATGCCTGGTTACTGTCTGTAGATGCAAGTCGTATAAATGCTAATAATTCGATGGAAGCTCTATCTGATATTGAGACCATGAATGCTTTGATGATTTCGTCCCTTGGTACATACCGGCAAGAAACGACTTTAGATAATACCCTGAAGGATTATGACAGGAGATTATTTTTTAGTAAGTTGCCGATGTTTGTGGTATTGATACTGATAGCGATAGTGATCTTATATTACGTAACTACCCTTGCATCTTTGACAGTTGAAGAACGAAGCGGAGAAGTAGCACTTCTCAGAAGCCGGGGAGCTACTGGCCCACAGATACTTACTGTATTCATTTTGGAAGGTCTTACCATAGCAACTATAGCTATAGCTCTTGGACCTATTCTCGCCTCATCGAGTATTAGTTTGTTTGGTTATACACCGGCTTTTACTGATCTCACAGGTGGAGGGCCACTAGTAACCACTATTTCACCACTTGCATATGCTATGAGTTTTATTGGTGGGGCCCTTAGTTTTATTGCTCTCATTATCCCTGCTATCCAAGCATCACGGATTACTGTGACTAAGCAAAGACAGCAATTGGCTCGACCTACATCTGGTTCAGCCTTGCAGAAATATTATATTGATGTTGTTTTGCTACTCGTATGTATACTGCTTTTTAGACAGCTTACTCAGCAAGGTTCTGTAGTTGCGGTTCGCCTTTTTGGCGATATGGCTGTTAATCAACTTTTGTTGGCTTTACCAGGGATGATGTTACTAGCTTCTGCAATGGTATTATTAAGATTGTTCCCTCTTGCAATTCGTATGGCTAGTAGACTATTTTCATCTTGGCTTCCTGCAGGGCTTGTGCTCGGCATTTGGCAAATGGCTAGGAATCCAAGTCATTATGCCCGGCTTTCTCTTTTGCTTATTTTGACAGCAGGATTAGGCATATTTGCGTCTAGTTTTGGAGCAACTTTAGATAGATCTTTTGAGGAGCGTATTCTTTATTCTACCGGGAGTGATATACGGTTAGATGGCGTCAGAGAATATATTAAACCTCCTGTAAGGCACCGATGGTGGTCTCGGACGCCTACTCCAACACCTACTCCATTTGTGTCACCAACTCCAAGACCTACGATAGCAGAGGCATATGGAAATGTTGAGGGAGTGACTGATGTGACTTCTGTATTTAGGAGTCGAGGTAGCGATCTTTCAAAAGGACTGGGACAGAGTATTACCGTTTTAGCTATGGAACCAACATCATTTCCGGAAGTGGCATGGTTTAGAGATGATTTTTCAGATACCCCAATAAATGAACTTCTAACTTCGATTGTTCCAGAGAACGAACTCAAAGGGTTGCAAATGCCAATGGATGCAACCGTATTGAGTGTAAGATTAAAAGGAGATAGGCCTCATCGTTCGGTTAGAGTGAAAGCTAGAGTACGAAATGCTCGTAGCCATTATGCAACTTATACACTCGGTCAATTGGAGTCAAGCGAATGGTTAAATCTTGAAACTGACCTTAGGATTAGAAACACTTCCACAAGTATGGGACGAGGCTACACGGTTCAAAGACAGGTGTGGACAGGGCCTCGTACTTACCTCGCGTCGAGCTTGCCATTAACGCTGGTTTCTTTGAGTGTTGAAGAATCTAATACTGAGAGAAGGCTTTTATCCGGTTCTGTAATTCTGGATGAAATATCTGTTCAAACTGCAAGTGGAGAAAAGGTCGTCTTAGAATCGTTCACCGGCACTTCAGAATGGAGCGTGTTGAAAGTAGGGGCTGATTCGGTGGCAGATATTCTTAAAGATTCGACAGCAGAATTTGACGGATACTCTGACACAGCTATTTTTTCCTGGGGAGGAGGAGGCGCCCTTGTGCCCAGAGGTATTTTTTATGGTAGAAAAAGAGAGCATATCCCTGTATTAGCTAGTGAATCGTTTATGAGTGATTCTGGACATAGTAACGGGGATCAGTTTGAAGTAAGTGTTGGTGGTTTTAGAGTACCTGTGAGGTTACAGGGAAGCGTTTCTTTGTTTCCTACAATAACAGATCCCGATGAGAAATTTTTGGTGGCTGATCTTACAACACTTAGAAGTTATGCAAATCTGGGTGCTGGGTATAGATCACTAAATCCCAACGAGATTTGGATTTCTACAAAAGGAGAAGAATCTCTTGAATCTGGACTGGTTGGAAAAATTGATGAGATAAGAGGGTTTACTAAGTCGTCTGTTCAAATAAGGCAGGAATTACTTTCAGGCTCCAAAGTTGATCCTTTAGTAAAAGCTGGTTGGAGATCGTTATTATTTATCGCTTTTGGAGCAGTTTTGGCACTAAGTTGTATTGGTTTTCTAGTACACGCATATGTATCTTTTCGTAATCGACAGTTACAGTTTGCATTACTCAGGACTATAGGTTTATCTTCTGGACAATTGATAACAATGGTCTGGATTGAACAGACCATAATCATTGCCGTAGGAATGGCACTTGGTACCTGGATGGGTGGAAGACTCAGTGCGACGATAATGCCATTCTTGGGACATGATGATTGGGGAGGCCAGGTAATACCTCCATTTATTTTAGAGGTCAACTGGGGAGCCTTACTTACAACCTATGCTATTATGCTTGCCGTTTTTGCTGTAATTACGTTTGGGATCATATGGTTAATACATCGAATTTCAGTGCAGCGTATTTTAAGGCTTGGTGAAGGATAGGTTTTAGTAAATGACAGCCATCTTATTTCAAGAGATAAGGAATTATTTAAAACTACAGCATTCACATCACAATTTCCTTTTTCAGGGTAATCGATTTTGAAAATCACTCACGATATAGGTTCAAAGCTTGAGTTATTTGTCGATGACTGGCTTTTTGAAGAAACACACAATATAACCCTTCGACTACATCAACCTGTTCCTATGGAAACACTGGTTGATTTCGATCAGCCTGGAGAAACTACCCAGAGTACTGTTGGTTCAGTAGTGTTTTCAGATGATAAGTTTCGTTACTGGTATCGAGCAGGTGCGGATACTAATCAAAGAGTTTCATATTTAGAAAGTGATGACGGGATAAATTGGACACGTCCTTCACTTGGTCTAGTAGAGTATGACGGATCGAAAGAGAACAACATTATTCTCGACGGTTTAGTCGCACGGGAAATGATGGTGTTCGAAGATCAGAACCCAAGTGCACCAAAGTCAGAACGATTTAAAGCGATTTCACGGATAAGGAAAACTTTAGGTAACCAAGATGGAATAAGGGGATTAATTTCAGATGATGGGATTCATTGGGATATAGCTGATAAAGATCCAATAATTCTCGCTCTGGATGATGGGACAAAAAATATTCAATTTGATTCTCAGAACGGGGCTTTTTGGGACACCATTAATGGAGAGTATGTTTTTTATGGTCGTAGTTCGTTGCCCAACCCAGAACAACCTTCAAAACCATATAGATCTATCAGAAGGGCCACTTCTAAGGATTTTGTAAACTGGACGTATCCAGTACAGATAGATCTTGGACAATTTCAGTATGAACATCTATATACTAATGCAATAACTCCATACTTTAGGGCTCCTCACATTTATTTGGGTTTTCCTAGAAGGTTTATGCCCGAACGGAAGTTTATATCAGGATTTAAAGCTGATGGCATATCCGAAGGGGTTTTTATGAGTAGTCGTAATGGAGTTAGTTGGGACCGTAGATTTCTGGAACCATTTCTCCCCGGTGGCTTAGACAGGCATAATTGGGGAGATCGTAGCATGACTGTCGGGTTCGGTGTGGTCCCAACTAGTGACGGAGAGATATCCATATATTATAAAGAGCGCAACCTGTTTCCGGATGCGAGATTAAGGAGAGGAGTCTTACGTACGGACGGATTTGCTTCAGCTTATGCTCCGTTCAGTGGAGGAGAATTTATAACTAAGCCTCTTATTTTTAAGGGACAAGAATTAGTAATTAACTATGCTACTTCAGTAGCAGGTTATATAGGAGTTGAGATACAAGATATTGAAGGAAATCCTTATCCAAATTTTGAACTTTCCAACCATTGTGAAATCTATGGAGATGAAATAAATAGAACAGTACAGTGGAAATTTGGGTCTGATTTAAGTAAATTCACAGGTATCCCAATCCGTTTACGATTTTCTATGAAGGAATCTGATTTATATTCGATACAATTTTGCTAAAATATTGGAATCTAGGTTTTTAGAATTTTGCCTTATTTAGACTGAATAATTGGTTTAAGTGCTTCAATATGTTCAGGGCCAGTGGAACAGCAACCACCTATAACCTGTGCTCCCATATCCAACCAGGTTTTCCCAAATTTGATGTAGTTATCAGGTGTGTTTTCTCCCCAATCGATTACTCTTACTTGCTTATCGGGGTTATTAGGATCTGGGCTAGTCTCACCATAACCAATATTGGCATAAGCGCCAACTATACCATCATAGGCTTTTATCAGATTTGGAAGAGTGTCTGATAGATCTTCAGGACTGCTACACATTCCTAAAATGGCATCAACTTTGTAATTTGCTAGTTTGTGTACGAGTTCTTTTGGGTCTTTCAAAAATTTGGATACGTGTTTGATACCGAGAAAGACAGGAAGCCCTACTTTACTACATGCTTTCAGACAGGTAATGCAATCTTCTACTGGTCCAACATATTCAGGTAGCATCAGATCCACACCCGATTCTGCAAGAACTTGTGATTGTTCTGACATCTCCTGGTATATTTTCTCTGATCCTTGTTTTGTTGGAGCGATACCCCCTGCAACAAAAGCTTTTGGGTTAATGTTATCTCTTGCACGCACTGCCAATTCCCCTGCCAATCGGGTATATTCCTCCCATTTATCGCCTAAACCGTCCATATCAAGCCTTGAGCGACTGCTATAGAAAGTATTGGTGATAATTATTTCCGCCCCAGCTTTCAAATAATCTTCATGTACTTTTAGAACTAAATCAGGAGCGTCTTTTAGGGCGCGGGCAGACCATGGACCTACATTGGTACCAATGGAACTTTTTGATACATTGACCCCTCTACGTTGAAGCTCAGATCCAGTTCCTCCATCCATTAGAAGAGGTCTGCCATCTGATAATCGATCCAATATGTTTGCCATTATTTATTCCTTAGAAATTTTGATTGAGAAGTATTTGATATAAATTAACTTTCTCTTACGAATTTCTGTAGTCTCATACCCTCAAGTACTTCACCAACATAGATGTCTCCATGTGAATCAACTGCGGCACAGTGTGGTGCTTTGAATTCTCCTGGGACGTCACTTTCTTCTCCGCCCCACCTTGCCAAAACTGATCCTTCTTCGTCTATAACTGAGAGTCTGGCTTGGAGTTCAGGGACATATATTTTTCCTTCTGAATCGAATGCAACCGAAGTTGGCTGTTTGAAACCTGTCCAGATTGTTATTTGTTTTCCATCTTGACTTATTACCTGGATTCTATGGTTTTCCCGGTCACATACTAGTACACGACCAAGATTATCAACACCTATTCCATGTGGCAAATTATATTCTCCGGGTTTTTCTGTCCCGGGTATTCCCCAGGAATTTAAGAGGGTACCTTGAGAGTCATATTTGTGAACTCGACAGTTCCCATATCCATCAGACACGAAAATGTCCCCATTTTCGGATGTCGTAACTCCGGTTGGCATATTATTCGGTCCCGCCGCTTTTTCAACTGGCATAGTTTCAGATATTTTTCCTGTGTCAGAAGGGATTCCTTTATTCCCGAGTGTTAAAAGTAACTCTTCATTAGGATTAAATATTTCGACCACATGGGTATCCCGATCTACTAGATACACATTACCGTTTTTGTCAACATGAGCACCATGTGGTTGAGAAAAGGGTCTTTCCCAAATTTTTACTAGTTCCCCTTCCCTGCTGAAAACCATTAATTGATGCTGGCTTCTGTTGAAAACGTACACATTATCTTTGCCGTCGACAGCGACGCCTGCAACTTGTGTAAATTCATATCCTGCAGGGAGTTTACCCCAGCTTGAATCATGTTTGTATGTACGATCTCCAATAGAGTATTTCAATTTGTGCTCCTGATTACGGCAATTATTTTTTGATTGTTAACGAACTAACTCTATTTTTAACACATTGCCTGTTAGCATTCGAGTATTTCAGCAAGGTTTTCAAAATCTTTTGCTATAAAGTCGAAATCTTCAATGGAGATTTGTTCCAAATCTTTATCAGGTCCAAATTCTAGTGGTCTATGCACATATGCTGTTTTCATCCCTATCTTCTTAGCAGCTTCAAGATCGAAATTATGGGCTGCAACCATCATAACTTGATATGGATGTAATCCAAGTAAACTTACGGCGTTTTTATATACTTCTGGGTCAGGTTTGTAGTGCTTTGATAGCTCTGCCGATAATATATAATCCCAAGGGAGTCCTGCATTTTTTGCCATATTGGTTAGAAGAGATACGTTGCCATTTGAGAGCGTCGCTATGACAAATTTGCTGTGAAGTCTTTTTAATCCGCCAAGAACATCAGGCCAAGGTGATAACCGGTGCCAGGCATGATTGAAATCATTCTTGTCTTCGTCACTTATACCTTCTATTCCGTATTTTAAAATCAGTTTATTCAGAATAGATTTATGAAGCTCATCTATATTAGCCCATGGGATTTCACCATTTCTAACTCTATTCATTGATGGTGTATATCCTGCACGCCAAGACTCCGCAAATTTAACCCAGTCTATTCCCTTGATATTATGTAGTTTTGCAAAAACTTCACCTTCTCTTGCAATGCTAGACCGCCAGTCAACTACTGTTCCAAATACGTCGAAAGTTAGAGCTTTTATATCCATTATTTATCCATTTTCAGTATGATTTTGGATTCAAATTTGAGAGCATAGTGTAACAGAGATATCAAACTCTGAAAT
The DNA here is from genome assembly GCA_964342485.1 of uncultured Dehalococcoidia bacterium. GTDB lineage: Bacteria > Chloroflexota > Dehalococcoidia > Lucifugimonadales > CAJWER01 > CAYFFO01. Next base: position 4,163 of record CAYFFO010000018.1, on the reverse strand, counting down.
TAACGTTGACATGAATGAGAGTCGGTTCTAAACTCGAATTTTCGGAGTCTATTGAATGAGGAGTGAATGAATATATATGAATAGAAGTACAGGTTTTTATCAAAACTTGGGAGTCAATACAGTTATAAATGGATGGTCTTGGGTAACGGTTGTTGGTGGCAGTCTTATGCCTCAACCTGTTATGGATTCTATGTTAGAGGCGTCAAGAAATTTTGTTGATATGCATGAATTAAATCAAAAGGCAGGTGAAGAAATAGCAAGAATTACTGGAGCAGAGTCTGGTCTGGTTACGGCTGGTTCAGCGGCAGGGATGCAACTTCAGGCGGCCGCATGTATCACTGGCACCGACTCTGCAAAAATTTCAAAGTTGCCAGATACTCGAAAATTGAAAAATCAAATAATCATCCATCGAATGCACCGTGTGTCTTATGACAGATGTTTTCGTGGAGCTGGAGCCGATTTGGTAGAGATAGGCGATAGCGGGAATACAGATCCTTGGGAACTGGAAGAGGCTATCAACAAAAAAACAGCGGCGGTAGCATATATTTTTGGTCCTAGAAAATCTGGTGATTTGTCATTGAAAACTGTTGTTGACATAGCTCATTCCCATGGAGTTCCTGTAATTGTGGATGCTGCAGCAATGCTGCCTCCGGTTGAAAATTTGACGAAATATATTGAACTTGGAGCAGATATGGTCAGTTTCAGTGGAGGGAAAGGGATCATGGGACCCCAATCTTCTGGGGTGCTCTGTGGTAGGAAAGATCTTATTGAAGCAGCCTATTTGAACGCTGCCCCCAATAGTCAAGGCATAGGTAGGCCTGCAAAAGTGTCCAAAGAAAATATTGCAGGTCTAATTACGGCTCTGCAGTTATTTGTAGATAGAGATTATGTGTCTGTTCTTGATGACTGGAGAAATAAATGTGACTATATTGTGAATCAACTAAAGACTATTGCAAGCATCAGAGTTTCATTGTCCGAGGCAGACCCAAGTCTCGAAGATTCAAAATCAAATTTTCCCAGGGTGCTGATATATTTTGAAAAGGATTGGACAGGGCCAGATGAATCGGAAGTTATTTCAATGCTAAAGAACTCGGACCCTCCAATATATCTGGGAACAGCGGGTCCAGAAGGCGGAATAGCTGTTATCCCAGTTAATTTACAGGATGGAGAAGAAGAAATAGTTGCTTCTTCTATCCAAAAAGTTATAAAGCGTTTAGTGCAGTAAAAGTTTATTAATACAAATGGTTTTAAGGACTTAAATTATGGTAGACACAATAATCGAAAATGGAATGATAATCGATGGAACCGGAAGTCCTGGGTATCATGGAACGGTCTTGATTTCAGGTGAACAAGTAAATATTGTCAGGGGAGATTTACCTGATATAAAAGCAGGCCGTGTTATAGATGCTACTGGATTGGTAGTATGCCCTGGTTTCATAGATCTTCACTCCCATGCCGGACTGACAATATTAGGGGACCCTCATCATGATCCCAAGGTTAGACAGGGAGTTACAACGGAGTTGGTTGGTATAGACGGGATTTCTCATGCTCCGTTTAAAAATCAGGAAGAATTACACAGGTATATTTGGTTAGATTCCGGACTAAATGGTTATCCTCCAATGCCGGCTGATTGGCTTACAGTCGCAGATTATCTTGGTAAATATGACAACAGTGTGGCGATTAACGTAGCTTATATTCTAGGGAATAATCCTGTTCGTATTTGGAGCGTCGGTTGGAATGATATTCCAGCTACATCTAAGCAAATTATAGAAATGCAATCCATAGTAAGGGAATCAATGGAAGAGGGAGCCTGGGGTTTATCTACAGGTCTAGATTATGAACCAGGAGCATATGCAGATACGGATGAGCTAGTTGCATTATGTGAAACTACAGCAAGAATGGGAGGGTTTTACCATACTCATACGAGATCAGATTTGAAGGTAAATGGGATACTTGCTCCATTTGAAGAAGCTGTAGAAATAGGTCGCAGAAGCGATTGTCCTGTACACCTTACCCATTTTCGCCAAGGTGTACAGGGTGTCGGAAGTCATTTAGATTATCTTGGTCTCGTTGAAAACGCTCGGGAAGATGGTATGGATGTAACCTTTGATTGCTACACTTATCCGTATTCAGGGACGTCTCTTGTTATCAATTTCCCCAAATGGAGTAAAGATGGCGGTCCAGAACGTTTAATGCAGGCATTAAAGGATGCTGATGACAGAAAGCGTTTGAAGAAGGAAATCCCGCTTGATGTACTTGAGAATAGTTGGCTGACCAATTTCAACTTAGACCATAACAAAAAATATGATGGGAATTTATTGATCTCAACTGCTGAGGATAGAAATCAGGATCCTTGGGATGCGATGTTCGATTTAATGATAGAAGAAAATCTTGGCATATCGATGGTAGGACTTGGTACTAATAGTGCAACTTTACCGGCTTTTGTCTCTCATCCTTATGGGATGATAGCGAGTGACGCTATTTTGTTTGGTGAATACCCTAATCCTAGATCTTACGGATGTTTTCCAATAGTATTGGCAGAGTTTGTCAGGGCTGAAAAACATCTCAGATTACCTGAAGCAATTAGAAAAATGACTTCATTTCCTGCCCAGAGACTCGGGATCCCAGATAGAGGATTGCTCAAAGATGGATTTAAAGCAGATATTGTAGTGTTTAACCCTGCCACAATAAAAACACATGCTAGTTTCAAAAAACCGAAACAATATCCGGTTGGGATAGATTACGTAATTGTCAACGGGAAAATTGTTATTGAAAACCAGATTAATACTGGAGCTCTTCCAGGTAGGGCTTTACGCAATAACCGCCCTAAAACGTGATAAGAGTATCTATTTAACAGATGTTTGTTACTAATTAAAGTCGCGTTTTATGAATCAACTTGTTTGAATTGGATGCAAGGTACTAGCTATTTTTAAATAGTCTATCTTCTTCGAGTGCCACTGCTCTACCCTGTTCAACATCTATAGTCCTAAGCAATAAATACCCTGCGATAATTAAGCATAATATTATGAGTATTGCTACTCGGGTATCGAATATACCAGTAAAAACCAGATATAGCATTGGTCCAAACACAGCCGATGCTCGACCTACAAATCCAAAGAAGCTAAAAAATTCTGCACTTCGGCTTTCCGGAGTCATATTGGCAAACAGGCTTCTGGCGAGCGCCTGACTACCGCCTAAGACAGTTCCAACCATTATACCTAGGATTAGCCACTGGGTATCCACCGCCAACTTAAGTGGTTCCCAGATGTAGTTTCTAAGGGCACGTGGCCACCAGTCGATTTGACCTCCTTGAAGAACAGATCTATGGTTGATCCCAACCGCTTTTGTTTCGTCTAAGTCGCCACCGATAATTGAAATGCTGAACTTAGAACCTTCAAATTCCCTGATAGCTGTGAGCAGTTCCAGTACTTGTGATCTTGATAGATAGTCTTTATCGATCAAATCGCCCACTGAATCTTTCCATTTAATAGAGAAATGTTGATCCTCGGGTAGTTCAGGTTTTGTAGAGATTTCATATTGTCCTGTTTTAGAATATTCAATTTGATAGTCGTAGTCATGATGAGATTCTGGTGAAAGAGGAGCGAATCCAACTGCTAGAGCAATTACTATAACCCAGCCAAGTAGAGTTATGGACAAGGATTGTTTTGCACCTATTAAAGAAGCAAGTTTACTGAATAATATAGCTCCAATCGCAGCAACAAATTGGACTATCAATATTGTTGCCATATTAGAAATAAGAGAAATTCCCAGCGTATCTGGTCCAAATGCACCAGCCACAGTAAGTACAGTTTGAATGCCGTCATTAAAAAGTAAATAAGCAACAAGATACATTAAAAGGATCTTAAATTTGGTCAATTCATTAAAAGTTTTTGATAATGTGTTGAATGCGATTTTGATGGATGTTGAAAAGGTTAGACCTGAGACTGGATTGGATATTTGAGGTTCCGGGACAGTTTTAAATGTCCAAATTGCCCATCCAAACCACCAAATTCCTACGGAAGTTATACATATTCTAGTTACCAGATCAAGATGATTACTGTCACTAAAAAACTGAATTGCGCCTAAATGAATAGCTAGTAATAATCCTCCACCAACGTATCCGTATGCATATCCTCGGCTACTGATTCTATCCAGTTCATCGT
>CAYFFO010000017.1:43982-45961 GCA_964342485.1 uncultured Dehalococcoidia bacterium | reverse complement strand
ATAACCAAATCATTAACGTCGCGGTTGTTAGCCTAAATGGAATGAATCAAAGTTTCGCAGAAGGATTTTATGAAAACCCTAGAGCCCGTATAGTAGCTGTCACTGAAGACAACCCTCCACCAGCTACCGGAAGAGGCACACCTGAAAAAACTCAGCAGGGAAACAAAGATGGGGCAAGCAAACTAGGAGTGCCTTTTATAGAAAGCCTAGACGATGTACTTTCAAGAACCGATATTGACGCAATCACTCTTACTAGTCCATTTGAACGAAGAGCAAGTCTAGTAGAAAAAATTGCATCGGCGGGCAAGCATATATTCATTGATAAACCCATGGCTAGTACCTTGTCTGATGCAGACAAAATAATAAAAAGCGTAAATCGACATCGGGTCAAACTTATGGTTGGTCATAACTACAGGTTTGCCCCTCCTATAGTAAATGCACGTCAATCTCTAAAGAAGGGAGACATCGGTTTGCCTTGGGCAATTCATAGTGAATGGATTGTAGGAGCAGGACTCAAAGCCGCAGATATTGGGGAATTTATGAATCATGCAATGTATCCAATTGACGCCCTTATGTACTTGATACCAAGTAAACCCAAGAGCGTTTATTGTGCTACCGGCTCATTCTTCTTTGAAAATGCGAAACAAAACAACGTTGAAGACCTCGGATTTATTACAATGAACCTGGAACAAGGGATTATAGCGACTACCTCAATAGGAAGGACATCAATACCTCATATTAACGGTTACGGCGGAGACATGAACATTAGAATTATGGGGAGCCATGGCATGTCATACTTAGACGCAAACCGACCCAGATGGGTTTCATACGGTAAATCTGGTTCAAAAACTATCAAATTTGGACCTAGTAAAAACCTGTACGACACTGTAGACCACTTTATTGAATGCATCATAAACGATGTTAAACCAATGTGTTCAGCAGAAGAAGCCCGTACTACTCTTGAAATCACTCTGGCCGCGCTTCAGTCTGCCTCTGAGAACAAAGTAGTTAAATTACCTATCACGAAATAGCGCCAGTATCCGAGAATAAGAATTTGGGGAGTAGATGAATATGGATCTTAATTCTGAGCTGTTAAAGACATTGAGATGGAGGTCTATAGGCCCTCATCGCGGTGGGCGTGTTGTAGCTGTAGCAGGCGATCCTGTAGATAAGCAGACTTTTTATTTTGGAGCCTGCGCCGGTGGAATCTGGAAAACCGAAGATGGAGGATTGTACTGGGAAAATATTTCAGATGGTTATCTTAGTTCTTCTTCTATCGGCGCTCTTGCAGTTTCAGAATCTGACCCTTCAATAATATATGCTGGCACTGGTGAAGCTTGTATAAGAAGTGATGTTTCACACGGTGATGGTGTATATCGTTCAACTAATCATGGCAACACATGGGAAAATATTGGACTCACAGATACCCGTCATATCTCCCGCATACGAATCCATCCTAAAGATCCGAACCAAATTTATGTGGCAGCTTTGGGACATGCATTTGGGCCAAACAATCAACGTGGTATTTTCAGAACTAAAGACGCTGGAAGGTCATGGGAACATATATTGTTCAAGAGCCCTAATGCCGGTGCAATCGACCTTTCGATGGATACGGGCAATCCTAATATTCTTTTTGCTTCAATCTACCAAGTACTCCGTACTCCCTGGAGCTTGTTAAGTGCAGGGCCGGAAAGTGGACTGTGGAGATCTATGGATGGAGGAAATACGTGGAGCGATCTAACTAACAATCCCGGTATGCCTGATGGTATCAAAGGTAGGATCGGAGTAAGTATGTCTCCAGCAAAACCTGGGAGAGTATGGACAATTGTAGAAGCGAAAGACGGCGCCCTTTTAAAATCAGATAATTATGGAGACAACTGGGAACGTATGAACGACAGCTCTATAGTGCGTCAACGGCCATTTTATCACCATCATATTTTTGCCCATCCAACCGAACCTGACACAATGTGGACTTTACC
>CAYFFO010000017.1:33558-43882 GCA_964342485.1 uncultured Dehalococcoidia bacterium | reverse complement strand
GGAGCTATCCCACTAAGTGAAAGTTATTCAGTTGGACCATCAGAAAGTGGATACATAGCAGTTCACCCCAATAAACCCAACATAGTTTATTCAGGAGCAATTGGTAGCGCTCCTGGAGGCGGAGGAGCTCTACTTAGATATAACCACGAAACCAAAGAATCGCGTATCATCACAGTTTGGCCAGAGATGTCTTACGGGCTCGGCGCTCGTGACATGAAATATCGATTTCAGTGGACTTTTCCAATAGTGATATCTCCTCACAATCCTGACATACTCTACGTGGCTGCAAACAGAGTTTTTAAATCGAGCGATGAAGGAACTACTTGGGAAACTATATCTCCAGACCTAACCCAAAATGATCCCGAAAAGGGACAGCCTGGTGGTGGGCCAATTAGTAGAGATGTTTCAGGTGCGGAAGTCTACTGCACAATATTTTCGCTTGCAGAATCTTACCATGAACCAGGAATCCTCTGGAGCGGATCAGACGATGGCCTTGTCCACGTTTCCCGTGACAATGGTTTGTCATGGACAGAAGTCACACCTGATGGTTTACCCAAATGGGCAACTATCAGTATGATTGAGTTGTCGAGACATGATCCTTCAACAGCATATCTGGCAGCGTGGAACTATAAACTGGATGACTATTCACCTTACCTGTACAGGACACGTGACGAGGGCAAAAATTGGGAAAAGATCACGACAGGGATTCCAGAAGATGAATTTGTACGAGCAATTCGTGAAGACCCAGACAGGCCTGGATTACTATTCGCAGGTTGTGAAAACGGGATTTACGTTTCAATGGATTCAGGAACTTCATGGCAATCGTTTCAGTCTAATCTACCCGTAACTCCTATCCATGACTTAGTAATCAAAGACCAGGATCTTATAGTAGCTACACATGGAAGATCGTTTTGGATCCTTGATGATTTAAGCCCTCTACACCAATTGAGTAAAGATACTACATCTAAGGCATGTTTCCTTTTTAAGCCAAGAACAACATTCAGAACAACTAAAATACTCGGAGAGATCGCAGCTGAAAGGATAGGCCCTGGTAAAAACTACTGGGTTGCACTGGGAATCCCAGCAACATTTTTAGAAAATCAACAGACTGATCCTAGAATCAATCGAACATTTTTAGATTCGGGTGAAACAACACCCAACGGAATAATCTTTAAATATTACGTTAAAGAAAAGCATCCAGTTGACCCTGTTATAACAATTTATAAATCTGACCAATCAGTTATCGCTAAATTCTCTGGAATAAAAAAAGACGGAAAATCAAAAATTCCTAATGAAGTTGGAATAAATCATTTCATATGGAATCTACGTTACCAAGGTCCAAAACCCGCTCCTGAAGATAAAGCAAATAAATTAATAGCTGGACCTAGTCCTGATGGCCCATTAGTTGTACCAGGAAACTATTCAATCAAACTGGAAATATCAAACGAAACACTGATTCAAGATTTTGAAATAAAACAAGATCCTAAATCTGAAGCATCACAACAAGATCTTGAAAATCAACTCGAGTTACTGCTAAAGATTAGGGATTCTATTACCGCAACCAATGAGACAGTCAATCAACTGCGCAGTACTAGGACAAAATTACTCTCATATATTGAAGAACAATCAGATTTGAAAACCGATCCTGTTTTAATTATTTCCTTAAAAGACATCGTTTCAAATCTAAATGGATTGGAAGACAGATTAATCTCCACATGGAACACCAGTGAAAGAGGCCAAATGGGAACTCCACTACCAAAACTTGTTGAAGCTTTGGCTACGCTTATAAGCGTAGTTGAAAGCGCTGATGCCGCGCCTACCAAGAATTCATATGCAGTATTTGAACACCTATCAAGCCAAATTGAAACCCTGCTAAAAGATTACAAGAAAATAGTCAATAGCAAGAGTATGAGTACTTTAGACCTGGATAAAAGCAACTAGTATCAAAATCGATACTCACAAACATTTCCCATCACAATATGATCAAAGCCCCAGATTCCAGCAATTACGTATTCTAAACATATATTGCTGGAATCTGGGAGAAAGCTTTATTAGCTAATTTTAGACCTTATAGTAGATTCGAAATCGGTCATGCGAGAGAGGGGCTCTCTTGGCCAAGTTCGCTTCCAATCATCTTTAACATTCACCTTCAGTTTTGGGCCAAACCCACTAATCTCCATCTCAATGGTATCACCATCTTGGATTGGACCAAGTCCTACATGGTTCGTCCCGCTGGAAACAACATCTCCTGCCTTCAAGGTGGTAATCCATGAGACAAACTCAACTACTTCATACACTGACCGTCCCATATCGGTGGTGCTAAGATCTTGGCGTAAGTCACCACTGACCCATAATTTGATATCTAAATTTTGTGGATCAACTTCATCCGCAGTCACAATAGCCGGTCCCATAGGACCAAAAGTATCCCAGGATTTACCCCAGAAAAAACTATTGTTGCCGTTAGGCTCAATGCCTCTTGCCGAAACATCAATAAACTGTACATATCCAAATATGTTATCAGCTGCTTGATCGGCACTTACATGATCTGCAGTTTTACCAATTACTATGCCAAGTTCTGATTCGTGGTGAAAATGGGGCGCCGGGCAATCTGGTAAAACAACCGTATCTCCATCTCCAATAACAGAAGAAGATGATTTAATAAAAGCGTCCCGGTCACCTACAAGTGCCCTGGAACCATTTTCCATATAATTACCCGCCATACAAACCAATCTTCGTGGCTCAGGTAAAGGAGCTCTCAAACGTACTTGTCCTAATGGAACACCGGATTGTCCTTGAGACAAAGTTTCGATTCCACTCTTTAAACTGTCGAAATTTTCGATTATCCCATTCATCCATGTTTGTGCATCTATATGAGGAACGTCAGCAACCGCTTCGCTTATATCAACCACAGTGTCCCCAACAATAATTCCTGGGACGAAATCATTAAAAAGAACCAGTTTCATTGATCTTCTCCTATATATTTATTGTATTAATTGCCAATTGTGTTCGATAGAGTTCCAACGCCTTCAACTGTACCTTCAATTACATCACCAGGCTTAATATAAACCTCGTCATCTTGATTATCTGGCAAAGGTACTACTCCTGTGCAAATCATGTCGCCAGGTTCTAAAGTAGTTAGCCGAGATATATAAGCAATCTGGTGTGGAATATCAAAAAGCATCCTGCTTGTATTACCATCTACTCTAATATCTCCGTTGATCTTTGTAGTTACCTGCAAATTGGTTGGATCAGCTACATCTTCTGCTACTACTATCCAGGGACCGGCAGGACAGAATCCATCTAGCCATTTACCATTTAACCATTCAATCCAATGACTTGGGTCTCTATCCGGATGAAGATTCAAATCTCTCCCAGAAAAATCGTTTACTACCGTATATCCAAAAACGTGATCATAAGCATCGGACAAGGAAATATCTTTCCCAGGTTTACCAATTATGACACCTAGTTCAATCTCTTCAATGGTATTTAAAGTAGAAGTCCCATTAGTATTAGGTATTTCTTGATCTGGGCCTATTAGCGCCGTTCTGGGCTTTATGAAAAACTGGGGCACTTCTATGTCTACGTCTACGTCTCTTAAAGAATTATGTGGATGGTAATTGCCAGCCAAAGCTAGAATCTTGCCAGGACTACCAATTGGTGCCAGCAGTCGTACATCCGATAGTTTATGTTTTTTTATAGAAGTGTCGGCAACTTTCCCAAGCGATTCCTTATCTAAAAGTAATAAAGTTCCCAGATCACCACCAGAACCATGGATTTCTGCGACATTATCATTATCGTCAATTATACCTACCGCTGGAGATGATGCTCCTGAAGCCAAATAACGTGCAAGTCTCACTTTGTCCTCCTTAAGATCTAAAAAATTTCGTACCGATTCACTGTATGCCTATTAACAGAAATTTACAGGCTGATCAATCAATTGATTTAATACTACGATACCAGCAGACCACATTCTATCTGTGCCTTGTAGTAGCGTCAACAGCTAACTAAAAATCCTACCATGGCATTTCTCTTGAATATCTTTTTCTTAAAGTATCGACTACTTCGGAGCTTTGAGCTGGAACTATCTTAGCTCCAATATTATCTATTAAATGTAATAAAATTTCTTCCTCAGTCATCGAATCATCCTTCCATGAGCAATAGAAAGCCGATCCAGCCTTATCAAGTGCTGATTTTACAACATTCATTGCATTCTCCATATGTGGAGGGTATGGAGGATCATGCCCATCAGGATCACCAAACGACATAGCCATATCACCTGGGCCCCATTCTGCCCAAGAAATGCCAGGTACTGCAGCTATGTTATCAGCGTCTGGTAAGCAATACTTATCTTCTATTTTTAATCCCAAAAATATTTCTCCTTTAGGATTAAGGGGCCATGGATCTGCAACCTTCATATATTCATTAGGTTCTAGTCCCCAAATTTCAGCTGGCTGTGACTGACCACCCCCTCCTCTTAGTCCTTCCGGTATACCACGATCTAGTCCTATTGTTTGAAAAGGATATCGAGTTGTAGCAACAAACCATTTTACAGCTTCTGCACTTCTTGCATGGGTATGTAAAATACCGTGAATTCCTGCTGCTAGAACATGCCTAGATTGCCAAGCATTATATTTCACCTCTTCAGGGGTTATACAGTTCGAAGGAAGCGTACAAATAACTGCAGGAGTTGCATGTCCACTTGGGGTAGGACCTCCATGATGAAGTCCTTGCATGAATTTATATAACCCTATCGTATCAAACGCATGGTGTTCAAACTCCACCATAATCAAATCGGCCCAGGTTTGAGATAATTCCACACCTGCTTCAAATGTCAATTCCGGAGCACCAATCGAGAAAACTGGTTGACCCTGCTCAATAAGTTCAATAACCTTATTTATTCTCGCCATTAGCTGTATCCCATAAACTTAACCAAATTTTTAATTTTCGGTAGTCTATCAAAAAATTCTATCTATATCCATTAAATTACATTTAATATCGGGGCTTAAGTACCGTTATGATTCATTAAATGGAACTGCAGATGAATATTGATCTTTAAACGAATTGGATGTCCCTTCAAGAAATTGTTCTGCATACATAGGCCAATATGGATTTCGAAGCAATTCGCGAGCTAGAAAAATAACATCAGCCTGGCCATTCCTCAGAATAGCCTCAGCTTGGTCCGGGTCAGTAATTAAACCTACCGCCCCTGTCATTATCTCTGCATCAGTACGAATTTTACTGGCAAAAGAAACCTGGTAACCAGGAAATGATTCCATTTCCTGTTGGTCAAAATTCCCTCCAGACGAACAGTCGATAAGATCAACTCCTCGTTTTTTCAGTTCTTTTGAAAAAGAAATTGAATCTTCCAGATTCCAACCATGGTCCGCATATTCAGTGCTCGATATCCTGGCAAATAGAGGAGTTTTTTCAGGAATCCTATTTCGAACAGCATCCACAATCTCAATTGGTAATCTAATCCTGTTATTAAAAGAACCACCATATTTATCGGTCCGTTTATTAGAAAGGGGAGATAGAAAACTACAAACAAGATATCCATGTGCAAAGTGTAGTTCTATAATTTTTATTTTTGCTTTCAAACTCCTTATTGCAGCCTCTACAAAAGAGTTGATAACCTCATGTATTTCATTGTGACTCAATTCTTCCGGAACAGGATTTTCGGAACTGTAGGCTATGGGACTAGGACCCTTTATTTTCCAACCACCTTGATGTATATCCAATGCCTTTCCACCTAACCAAGGTGCCTCATGTGATGCCTTTCTTCCAGCATGTGCAAGCTGTATGGCAGGTGTCGAACCTTGGGCACTAATAAAATCTGCAATCCGGGAAAAATATTCTATATGTTCATCAGACCAAATGCCCAGACATCCCGGCGTAATTCTACCCTCAGGCGTAACAGCCGTTGCCTCAAACATCACCAACCCAGCTCCACCTACAGCTCTGCTACCAAGATGGACCATATGCCAGTCAGTAGGTTTACCATCAGAGTTCATAGCAGAATATTGACACATGGGAGCAACGAAAATTCTATTTTTTAGTGTTTGGCCTCTGAACTTAATAGGGGTAAATAATTTACTCATAAATAGATGCCTTTAAATAGCTGCTAAAACATCTATCGAAAAATCAATTTTTTCGTTATCGAATCCTTCAACCACAAGCCCGGTAGATACAGGCTTTAATCCTCTCATATGTTCTGCCAAAACTCTATATGTCGCTTCCCTAAACGACACATCACGTATATAGGTAATAACTTTACAAATATCATCCATCTGTCCACCTACTTCCTCCAATAGATAACGTACACATTTCATCGCATTATCAGCCTGAGCTGCGGGGTTGTTTTCTCCAACAAAAACTCCCGATAAATTAAAACCTGTTTGGCCACTCAAAAATATCAGACTATTTGATCGAACTATCGCTGCAGAACATAAGGAATCATTTCCTGTTTCAGAATCTTTTGTGTAATTGGGTGTAAGAATTGTCTTCTTCGCTTCCTCATTTTCTGGAATCACTGCAAAAATATCTATCTCAAAATCTATTTCTGGCCTCGCTAATTCAGTGATGACTAACCCTGTAGAAACCGGGTTTACCATGCCCAAATATCTCTCAATTACCGGATATACCAATCTAAAATACTCAGCTTTCGTTACATAAACTGTAATCTTGCATATGTCCTGAAGTGTTGCGCCAGCCTCTTCAATTAGAACTTTCACTACTTCCATCGCATTTTCTGCCTGGGAGGTAGGATCACCTTCACCTATCAGTTGCTGGCCGTCGATAGTGAGTCCGGTAGCGCCAGTAAGGAACACTTGATCACGTGCCCGTACTGCTTTACTTGATCTATAGTCAAGTCCTGGAAGTAAATAACTCCCTAAAGTTGAATCCTTGCGTACTCGTATATGAGACAAATATAACCTCGATGTTATCTATGTTTTAGGTTATTCAAATAGCAGAATAACGATAATACAGGTAAAATAACAACCATTGAATCCTAGAACTTTTAGCAATAACTTGATTATCTAGGAAGCGACACGTCAAATATTTTTAATATTATAAATTTATAATACATGCAATACCATTCTTATATAAGTCGAACAGTGATACTACTCCTAGTTGGCACAGTAACAACATTGAGCACAATAGTATCCTGTGATAATGCTGCGAGTCCTGTAACAGATAATATTGAACAACAACCAACCTCTTCCAGCAAACAGCAATTAACAAGCCCCAGTCTTAAAAGGCAGACCATTTTCAATCGAGTGACCGAATCTTCAGGAATCGAGTTTACTCACCACGAATACGAATCTGAAGTACAGCCTATAGGAGCAGGAGTAATTATTTTTGATTACAATAATGATGACTTTGAAGACATCTATATAACAGATTCTATCGGTCCAAACGCTCTATTTCACAATAACGGTGATGGAACTTTCACTGATGTAGCAGCTAAAGCACGGATTGATGATCCAGATGGACATTCCAACGGTGGTTGCGCTGCCGACTACGATAACGATGGGGATAAAGACCTCTACCTGACTAATTATGGCACAAGTAAATTATTCAATAACAATAATGACGGTACCTTCTCTAATTTCACTACAATAGCTAATTTAGGTGATGCAGACAAAAGTTTAAGATCCGCAGGTTGTGCATGGGGTGACTATGATGATGATGGGTATCTAGATCTGATTGTAGTAAGACATCTTAAAGAACTAAATCCAGACACCTTAGTCAATGGTGATTTTTATATGGCTGTAGGCTTGATAGCACTCTATCACTCTAATGGAGACGGTACTTTTACCAATAAGGCTGAAATCCTCGGTGATACTGGACCAAGAAAAAAGAATCTTTACGGGGAAGCCATAGGTAATCTCTGGGGAGCTGGCTTCCAACCTGGATGGATCGATTACGATGAGGATGGAGATCTTGACCTCTATGTTGTGAATGACTGGGGACCAAATGTACAACCGAATGTCTTATGGAGGAATGACGGACACTCAAACGAAACTCACTGGAAATTTACTGATGTTTCCAAAGAATCAAATGCCGGTCAGTCAATCTACGGCATGAGTTTAACTGTAGGTGATTATAATCTAGACGGACACATGGATATATTCATGACCAATATAGGTGCAACCGTTTTACTACAGAACAATATAGAAGACGCTAATTTCACAGATGTAGCAAATTCAGCAAAAGTTGAAATGGCCAAGATTGGTACCGAAGACAGGGTTACATGGGGATCAGCATTCTTCGATTACAACAACGACGGATTTGAAGATCTTTACATTGTCAGTGGATATCTTAGGCTTCCTGGGGTCGAAAATGTTCCGCGCTACCTACGAGAACAACACAACATACTATTACATAACCAAGGTGACGGAACTTTCAAAAATGTGTCTATCCTAAGTGGTGCCGATGATTCAGGAGTAGGTAGAGGGCTTGGATATCTGGATATCGAAAATGACGGATGCCTTGATCTTTTTGTAGGTAATCTTGGTGGAAAAGCAGCTTTATTTAGAAATCAATGTGAAAACACCAACAATTGGATCGTAATAAAAACCAATAGCAGTATAAGCAACAGGGACGGTATAGGAACACGCATAACTTTGCGTAGCGGGGACAAAACACAGACAAGGATAATATCCAGCGGAGGAAGCTTCATGGGGCATCATATGATTCCCGCTCACTTCGGTCTAGGTAATAGCAATATAATTGAAGAAATCACTATTAATTGGCCTAGCGGCAACGTCCAAATCATGAATAATGTTAAAGCGAACAGGCGAATCACTATAACAGAATCTGAATAATAGTCGTATCTGTTTCCTTGCTTTCAATCAAAATTATATTTAACATCGCAATCTATGACCAATAAAATCAACCATGAAATGAAGCTGAAAATATATACGAACTTAATAATTATTTTTCTGGGTGTCCTAGCGATATCATGCGCTATACCAAGCACTCTAGATCAAGATGAAGATTATATTATTGGTGATGCTCCTGCAATCAATATACACGTTAACCAGGAAGACATTAACAATGGTAATTTAAGTCTTGAAGAATTAATCAAAAAAGGTGAACTTTTATTTAAAGCATCTTTCAATACTCTTGACGGAGCGGGGCGACCAGAAGCAGCTGATGTAGACCGCAGAAACAATGTAAGCATCAACAACAGACGTCCAAGACACGAATTCCCCGATAACTTCAATCGGATTTCTGGACCAGATGCGAACTCCTGCCTAGATTGTCATGGAATACCACGTATGGGTGGTGGAGATAGTAACGCAACGAATGTATTTGTTTTAGCTGATCGTATAGCATTCGCAAATTTTGACGGTAAGCAAGGAGATAACAACGAAAACCATACCTTGAAAACTATTGGTAACGAAAGAACTTCTATTGGCCTTTTTGGATCCGGGTGGATTGAATTAATTGCAAGAGAAATGACTACAGATCTAAAATCCCAGGCTGAAAAAGCAATCAACGAAGCAAAGTCTAAAAACGCCAATATATCAAAGCATTTAGTTACAAAAGGGGTTAGCTTTGGAACAATAATAGCTAGACCGGATGCAACGATCGACTTTAGTGCACTGGAAGGAATAGACAAAGACCTGGTAATAAGACCATTCCAACAAAAAGGCACGATCGTTTCGCTCCGCGAATTTGGGGTCAAGGCAATGAACTCCCATTTTGGCATGCAACCTTCTGAACAATTCAGGGATGGAATTGATTTTGACAAAGACGGTTATGCAGACGAACTAACTCGTGGAGACTTGACTGCATTGGTAGCATTCCAAGCCACCTTGCCGGTTCCGGGTACTATACTGCCAAACAACGATAAGGCGAAAAAGGCAGTTAATAAAGGCCGAGTCTTATTCCAAGATATAGGCTGCGTTTCTTGTCATATTCCCGAACTACGTGTAGACAACCCTGTTTTCACAGAACCAAGTCCTTTCAATCCAAGAGGCAAACTTCAGCCTACCGATGTCAATAATCCATTAAAAATAGACTTGACAAAGGAAGGAGCTGGACCACATCTAAAACGAGAAGCCGATGGAAGCGTGCTCGTACCAGCTTTTACAGATTTGAAAAGACATAAAATGGGACCTCTACTCAACAACGAAGTCGTGATTGAGGCAGGCGTACCAACAGACGAGTGGATAACCCGTAAACTCTGGGGATTCGCAAGTGAACCGCCGTTTCTCCATCATGGCAGAGCCACTTTAATATCAGAAGCTATCTTAGCTCACGGCGGAGAAGCAAAGCTAGCTAGAGACAGATTTGATAATTTACCAGACACTCA
>CAYFFO010000017.1:24807-33458 GCA_964342485.1 uncultured Dehalococcoidia bacterium | reverse complement strand
CCAATTAATACGCTAATCTAATAACTTAGCTGTAACTAATCAGATATCTTATTACAAGAAGTAACTACCGTTCCGTCAAAGTTAGTGTGAACACTGTGCATAATACCGCCAACATCAAAAGTAACCTTATATCCAGGTGTGATCACTTTTGCATACATTTGACCATCTGCAGGACATCCTAAGCTAGCATCAGACCAATTTGTTGATTCAGTCGAGTTTAAAGTGAACGAACGTTCACCTATACCCAACTCAGTAGACAGGTATTTTCTTGATCTGGTTTCAATTTCTATTTCTTTACATTTTGAATCTAAAGCAGACGTTGCTTTTATAGAAACATCGGCGTTATCTGATTTACCCGCTGATGTAACTACACTAGTTCGTATATCATCAAAAACCTTACCTAAATCTGAGGAAGATCCTACAAACATAGTGCTATCTGCAAGATGAGACTTATATGTCTCTAATGACCTTTGGAATGTATAAAATTCTTTATCCTGTTCTAGTGCTACTGCAAAAATCGATATTGCCTCAGCTTCTCCACACCCGCGAATTATGTCTGAATCTCTTGTAGCCTCAGACATAATTACGATTGCCTGTTTATCAACAGATGCTCTCTTTTCCAGATCTGCTTTAGTACCGGCTGCCCGCTCGGCATCAGCTTTTCGCTTTCTTTCTGCTTTCATTCTTTCATATATACTGTTAGCAATTTCTCCTGGGAAATCGGCTCTTTTCAACCTGACATCAACTATTTCAATACCCAAATCCAGCAACTTTGGTCCAACCGCTACCTTAACTTTATTCATGATCTGTTCACGACTATCTTTAATAATCTCAGACTGATTATCAAGACCTATTTCTCGCCTCAATTCAGAAGCAATTATATCGATAGCCCGAGTAGCTGCTCTGGATTCATTGTTAACCGTTTCTACAAAACGTAGAGGGTTAATAATTCTCCCTCTGGCGTAGACATCAATAACCAAGCGTTTTTTGTCTTTGGTTAATAACGAATCTGGAGGTGCATCGAATATTAGTAACCTTTTTTCCAGATAATTCACCCGTTCAACAAAAGGTGTTTTGACATACAAACCTGGTTCCTTTATAGACCTAACGGGCTCACCAAATCTAGTAACCACTGTTACTTGTGTTTCGTCAACGACGAACAGTATCTGTGGCACAATGAACACTGCCAACACAACGACCAGAATTATTAATATAGAAACAATTCTCATGATTTCCCTACTCTGTATTTGTAGTCACAGGGAGCACATTTGTACCTGCTCCATCTGTAACAACTACTACATTAGTCCCCGGATCAACTATGTACTTTGTAACATTGGGTAAAATATCTTCCATCGCATCTAGGTAAAGTCTCTGCCTAGTTATATCCGGAGCCTTCAAATATTCAGACAATATAGCCTTAAATCTCTCCGCTTGACCTGTAGCTAGGTTAATTCTTTCAGTTTTATCTGCCTCTGCTATTTCTATCAATTTCGCTGCTTCACCACGGGCAGTTGGTAAAACAGACTCCTCATATGCGTCCGCAAGATTAATAATCTTTTCCTTGTCTTCCTTAGCCCTTACAACGTCATCGAAAGCATCCTGCACCTGCGAAGGCGGATTCACACCCTGAAGCTTAACTTCACGAATATTGATACCTGCTTTATAGTTATCAAGTAAATTTTGAATAAGATCTTTAGTTTCTGCCTGTACATCTTCCTTCTTATCTGTGAGGACATCATCAATAGCCCTACTACCAACAACCTGTCGCAAAGACGTCTCAGCAACATCACGCATAGTAATTCCTGCCGGATCAACTGCTTGGAAAAGGAAATTTACAGGATCCTTTATGTCAAACTGAACGAGCAAACGAACATCTACTATATTTTCATCACCTGTGATCATTAGCGACTCTACAGGAACAGAGGATTCACCTCTAAAGCCCAATTCAAGTCTCCGTATCTCATCTACATTAACGATGGTTTTAGATCCAATTGGACCTGGAAAAAACCAGTTAAGTCCAGGACCTTGTTCACTATTGTATTTTCCGAACATTTTGAGAACAGCTACTTGACCAGGCTGAACTGTGTAAAACCCGGTGACTGCCCATATTATCAATGCCAAAATGATTCCGCCCAACAAGAAATACGGCATTGAACCGCCCCCGCCTAAGCGGAATCGGCCGAAAACTCCCTGTATTCTTTCCAAAACCTGTCCCAGATTTATTTCGGGATCGTCGCGATTTTGCATATACCACACCACTTTATTAGGTAACTTAAACTTCAATACTGACTATTTTATATCAAAGTAATCATTAATAACATCAATAGTTTATTTACTGAAAAGATCAAGGAATCTATCTTCATAGTAATTGAACAATCCCCAACGATCCAATTCCCGTTTCAAAATTTCAGGATTAGCCCCCTGTTTTACCTCAATAAACATTCGTTCAACTGCCTTGACAGCAGCACCAGGAACACCTCCCAAGTGCGATTGAGGCTCGAGAAGGCCTTTACTTGACATGTCTCGAACATTACCAGCCATTGATGATGACGTAAATTCATAAATGAATTTCAATAAAGCAACATCCCAAACCTCATCGACTCCAACCATCACAACTGCCATATCTTCTTGCTTCTGATCAAGATCACTCGCTATTTTGTGAGCAATTTCGCTTGGTAAACCGCCAACTATATCCATTTTCCCTGACTCGTTCTTATACTGATATAAAATACCAGGGCTATTGGGACCTGACTCTCTAGCTACTTGATCAAAATAGTCGTACGCATCACGGCTAAATCCATGTAAGGACATAGCATAAGTTGGCGTTACAATTTCAGGTCTTTGAGCTATAACCCTACCAGATCGAATTACCCCTTCCTGTTTACTGTCATCTATGTCTTTATATATGGGTTCAGTAACAACGTAATAAGAAATATTGGTAGTTCCAAAGGTATGTAAGTGCTGTTTTGGAAATCTTACAATCCAGCTCTGTTCAACAGCATATCGCCAATCTCTTTCGTTTTGTACCATCATATATCCATATAAAATATAGTATTAGAAAACTTCTCCATATTGATGCTAATTGGCCTAAACCTTCAATGTCAAGGAGATATTTCAATACAAGAAAGAAATTCAATACCGAAATGGAGAAACTATGCACACATGTATAGCTAAAGTCAAAATAATACTACCGGAAAACCATTCATTGAAAGGCAAACGTAAGGTTGTGAAATCACTCATCTCTCGCATACAAAATAAATATAACGTATCTGTATCAGAAGTCGGAGAACCAGACTTATTGCAGCTTGCGGAAATAGGTTTAACCTGTGCAAGTAACAGCCAATTTAAGTCCGCTGAAATTATTACAGGTGTATTAAGATTTATAGATAGTTTCAGTTACGAATATGAAGTTATAGAAAGTTTACAGGAAACAATCACCAGTTTCTGATCAAGTTAGAAAGTGAAATATCCTGCTTTCTTTTTACACTGCTGATGTATCCCATTATTATCTTGATGGCATCACAACCCCATGCTATGCTGACGATAGTCGGGGTGTGGCGCAGCTTGGTAGCGCACCAGTATGGGGTACTGGGGGTCGCTGGTTCGAGTCCAGTCACCCCGACCATCTTGATATATCGATTCAGTTAAATTAGAGGCCTATGGCTAGACTCCCAATGTTAAATCTAGGCAGCGATAAACACGTTTTCACCGACACAACCTTAATTGATACCAACTTAGGGAAAAACACAAAACCTGGAACATTACCTGCTGGTTTAGAAATTTCTGTACACGCACCAACCATCTATCCAACACCAATATTAGGTTCAAAGATGCCATGGGAAACAAGCTTTACTAGCAACGGTAGTGTTATTGAAGAAGAAGGTTACTACCGATTTTATTATGAATGTTTGCCACAAGGGATTAGATCCAATTCCATTGCAGTTGCCTGTATTGAATCAGAAGATGGAGAACATTGGGTCAAACCTGATTTTGGAATTGTTGAATTCAATGAGTCTAGGCAAAACAACCTAGTATTCGATTCAAATATAGCTGGTAGACCGGTTAATACTGTATCTATATTCAGAGATTTTATTGCCGAAACGGCACGAAGATTTAAGCTTTCTTATGTGTCTCCCACCTCAGATGGTGATTGCGTATTTACGGCTATTTCAGACAATGGACATCAATGGACTACTAGTACCATTGATGCATTTAAATCGGAATTTTTGATTCATAACATTCACACAGACTTAGATACGCGACAGGGAAAGTACGTGGTCTTTTTAAACCAAGATATACATGGTCTGGAAACAATAACACGATCAGAATCATATAGCTTCGACTGCTGGCCATCTCCAGAACCTGTTTTCAAACCTGCTTCCTGGAAAGAATGTGGCCATCTTAATTCAAGCACAGCTTACGCACCATGGCCAGACGGTGATAGTTATCTGATGTTCATTACAACAGGCTCGAACACGATACAAATGTTAACAAGCAGAGATGGATTTGCCTGGGACTCCAAGCCCAAATTACCTATAAATAATTCGGATTTTCTACCACATGGTGCTATTTTTTCACCATGTACAGGACTATTTAGATCAAAAAACGGGGATTTTTCCTTAATAGTAGCCGTGACTGAAAATCCCATCACAAAGCCAAAGATTGGGACAAACAACCTAAGTGACTATTACATTATAACTTGGCCGGAAGACGGATTAATGTCCTTGGAAGCGGCAAATGAAGGTGCACTTGTAACCAAGCCATTCATCTTCACGGGAGAAACTCTAAATGTCAACGCTTCGATAAATCAAAAAGGATATATCAAATTTGAACTTATCGACGCTAATGCTAATCAAACATCCGATAAAGAACCTATCGAGAATCGAGAGTTTAAAGATTGCGACGATCTTGAAATAGATAAACACAATCACTTAGTAACTTGGTCTGGAGAATCAAGCCTGTCAAAATGGTCAGGTCGTCCCGTTCGTCTCGCAATACGTATGAAGAAATCAAGACTCCATTCGTTACATTTCAAAAAAGAAATCCGTTCCGTTACAGAAAATTACTAGTTATGGCATCCGAATTAAAAAATATCAAATGGGAACCATTTACCGTCAATAAAAATGACGTTATCAACTGTAATTATGGTAAACGGACCGACGTTCACCAAACCAAAATCATTGCAATAATCCCTACCTACAGCCATAGCGTAAGAATCGACCTAGCTAGCCAAGTAAAACAAAATGTCATGACTAAATGGATAAATGCTCTTACTGATGAAGGTGCAGGCGTAATTTTAATGGAAGGCATAGATAACCTCTGGACCTTATCAAACTGGGCTCGTAGCGGAAAAGACGGATTCAACTGGCTAACAAGTAGAATCAAAGCTGTTGTGCAAGAATCCATATCGAGAAAATACACCGAAGACGACAAGATAATTGTAATGGGAACTTCACGTCACGGCTATGCCAGCATGCATGCTTTAGCAAATATTCCTAATCTGGCAGGCGCAATCGCTTTAATGCCAATCGTTTGGTGGCCTAACCTCGAAGAGTTTCTTGGGATGGAAGAAAATCATATCGTAAAACAAAATGAGTTATCGAGATGGGTGGATAACTTTCCTCCTCGGCCACTTCTAGTCCAGACTGGTTACAATGATAAACGAGCAGGTCAAAAATGGATCATGCGTCTTCTAGAACAAATATCCCAATCATATAGCCGAAATCAGATGGATGGAAGATTCACACATGAGCTAATGTCGATTAGAGGCCATGGAGGGGAGAGACTACCCGAGGAATCCATTTACCGGATCATACCATGGCTTTCCGAACAACAATTACTCTAAGAAGGTCTGCCTCTACTTCCTGGTTCAGTAGTACTAAATGAAGTTTCAACAACCTTTTGACTCCGGGTGTGGAATGAATATAAGGCAGAATTCTTTAAATGAAATCGTAATCTCACAGGTATTCCCTCAAGCCTTCCTATATCCGACTTACCATTCCAACTAACAACATGTTCTATAGAATCACCCAAAAGCGGATCAGAATCTGAATCACCGTATCCAGGTAAAGTATTACCAAGCTTATCTGTAATCTCTACCCTTAGAACTCCAAAATCCGGAACACTATCGCTTAAATTAGAATCTGGTCCTTCTGGCACTCGAGCATTTAAAACCAGGCGATCTCCATTAAAAACCAGAGGCTTAGTGGTTAAAACACCTCCTGGATCATCACCATCAATCGAAACAAACCCATCAAGTCGCATTGATACAACACCAATCCCGTACCCTGAGCGAACACCGCCAGAAACAGTACCTATGAGATCCCGCTGAGGATGATCTGGTATATGGGCATTGCATTGTAAATTGTTGCCGGTATAGTAAAAAAGGATCTGGTTATCTTTTACTATGGGTTTAGAGCAAAGTACCAATTCACTATCCCAGGTTCCCCACACGCCTGGCTTGAGAAACTCAAAAAAAGGAGCTGTCCTGTTCCAATTAATACCATCTCTGCTATAAAAGAGTTCGGTGAAATGCTCTTGTCGCATAGATCCTACAGTATCAATAAGACTTGGTTGCACATCTTCAGCTGAACGTGCTGGAACAGTATCCGATAGACCAATATACAGATCATCCGTATAACTGATTGCAGAAAGTATGGCGTGGCTTCCAGCAGACCACATTTGAGGATCAAAAGGATTTGCAGTAATAATTTCCCGGGTGTTGCCCCAATGTTCAAAATCTTTACTCGTTGACCGGCAAATAGCCTGCAGACCGCTTATTTCACTGCCATCGACATCTATTCGTCGCTTACCAATTTTTTTAGAATAATGCACCCACAATTCTTTTCGTGGATCCCAACCAAATAGAGCCCCATGGGGTACTACAGGTGATTTAAAATAAGCTGGATCCCCCACACCCATTTCCCAATTAATACCATTGGGAGAATAGGCTTTTTCCAATGACCATTTACCATTCACATTATCCACATAAGCCATCTTGTACTTCCTGGCAGGATCAGCCTCGAGATAATCTTTGATAATGGCTGGTCTACGAATGATTGATTTTCCACCTGTCCCTGAAGGTAAAATATTGTTTATTTTTGAGCCCTGGTATTCAGTAACACCAAGAATCGGACGATCCCAATTAATACCGTCAGTAGACGTAGCATAAGCAGCCTTAAATAGCCCAGCATGTTCTATCCAATTACGACGAGTTATACTACCATCCTCAGCCACGACTTCCCGCATACCTTCGGGAGCTTTTTCAAGTGGTTCATCGAGACGATACCACATCTTAAAAATGTGGTCTTCTTCGTCATATATCACTGTTCCACCGAATAAAAAGGGCCCGATACTATTGATCTCCCAGGGTGCTGTAGCTCCCAATACAGGCTTATCAATCGATCGAATTGGACGATGATATCGACGAATCACTCCATCTAAAGAATCAACGATATAGTCATCCAAAAATAGCTGCCGGATTGAAGCAATATCGACCATGATTTACAACCTCTCTGCATTCAAATGCAGGCCTATGGATTCCATACCTTGGTAAAACAAGAATAGGTTTTCTAATTGTTCATTAAAGTATTAAATCAACTAGATTTTATTATATTAGCTAAACGGGTAATCCCTTCTCGAATTTCATCCTCATTGTTATAACTAAAACACAGCCTGGCCTTATTCCCACCAGGATCATCCCCTACTGCAAAGGTTGTTCCTAAATCATATGTGACACCTTGGCTAGCTGCGCGAGGAGCTATATCAACAAGATCAATACCCTCTTGCATCGTCAACCAGGTATAAAGGCCTCCTTCAGGAAAACTCCATTTAGCCATATCACCTAAATTGTCTTCCAAAGCCTCTAAAAGAGCGTCTCTACGGGACATAAGAATAGAATTTATCTCAACCAGATGTTCATCAAGCCTGGTTGTTGCAAACTGATAAACAGCTAAAGCCCCATACTGAGTGACACCTCTAGATCCTTTTATAGGCATTACTGCTTCTAGTAATTGCTGGGATGCTATCAAGTATCCAATTCTCATACCTGGAACAATTATTTTGCTAAATGTACCAGTATGAATCACAACTCCAGATTCATCCAAAGACGCAAGCGAGGGTATGTGCTCACCTTCAAATCTAAATTCAGCAATCCCATCATCTTCTAATATAGGAACCCCTTTACGAGTGGCAACTTCAACTATCTCCCGCCTTCTTTCAACTGGCATCGTCCATGCCTGTGGATTCTGAAAAGTAGGAATCATATATATCATCTTGGGTCTTTTACCTTCAGCAATTGCCTTGTCAATCGTTTGTTCTAAAAGCTCAGGTATCATTCCATCTTCGTCGCTTAAAACACCGCGTATATCAGATTGAAACCTTCTAAGAGACCACAATGTTCCTCCATAAACAAAATGATCCGCGATCACCACATCACCTGGATCTACTAGTGCTTCAGTAACAAAATGGATTGCCTGCCCTGACCCTTCTGTTAGAAGAACATCATTAGGACTGAAGTCCATAGAGCGTTTTTCTGCAAGACGTTCCACGATGTAGTCTCGCAAAGGAGGGTAACCCTGTGTATCCGGATATACAGTAGGCGTATTACCTACCTTCTTTAATATTTCACCCATCGCTTCATGAGCTTCCAA
>CAYFFO010000017.1:0-24707 GCA_964342485.1 uncultured Dehalococcoidia bacterium | reverse complement strand
AACATAATAAACAACAGGAGATGAACATTGGAAAGAATGTCTTTGGCCGATTTCAGAAAACAGCTACCCGTGACAAACGAAGTAGCGTACTTCCAAACCGGAACTTACGGTCCCACGCTTTCCTCAGTTTTGATAGCGGTACGAGAATCCATGGAATATGAAGCAACTCATGGGCCGGCCAGGCCAGCTACAAAAGCCGTGATGATGGAAAAAGAAGAATCGGCAAGAGACAATCTGGCTAAACTCTTAAATGTTAAGCCAGATGAACTTGGCCTTGGTATGAATACTACGCGTTCAATGCAACGGGTCCTTAGAAGTGTGAACTGGCAACAGGGTGATGAATTTGTAACGACTTCTCTTGAACACGTAAGTACAGCAGATGCATCTCGTGGCCTTGAGGAGGAGAGAGGAGTAAAAGTAAAGGTAGTAGAAGGGGATGAAAGTGACGCAGCATTTCTTGAATCCTTAGACGGTGCTATATCAGAAAAAGCAAAGATGCTGTTAATAAGTCATGTCGCTTCACCTAACGGTAGAATATTGCCTGTTAAAGAAGCTACAGAGATTGCACATAAAAAGGGAGTCCCTGTGTTAGTAGACGCGGCTCAATCCATAGGTCAATTCCCAGTGGATGTCCAGTCATTAGGGTGCGATTATTTAATTGGATCGGGACCAAAATGGCTCCTTGGACCAACTGGGAGCGGATACGTATGGGTATCTCCCGATCAAATAGACACATTCAGACCATATTTCAAATCAGACATAGGTGCTTGGTCCAAACCGGGTTCCGAACCTGCAAAGCCAACTGCACCTGCTAGAACAGAACTTGGTACTTACAATCATGCCATTGTAATCGGTCTTGGAGAAGCAGCAAGGACCATGTTAAGTGTTGGACCAGACGTAATCAGGGATCATGTGTCAGTCCTGTCTAAAACACTTAGAGATGCAATGTTAGACACACCTGGTGTGAACGTTCTCACACCTTTAGAACCTGGTAAATCAGCTGGAGTAACCACACTATCTTTCGATGGTTACGGAGAGCAAAAACT
Organism: uncultured Dehalococcoidia bacterium; assembly: GCA_964342485.1. Classification (GTDB taxonomy): domain Bacteria; phylum Chloroflexota; class Dehalococcoidia; order Lucifugimonadales; family CAJWER01; genus CAYFFO01. Next base: position 23,661 of record CAYFFO010000017.1, on the reverse strand, counting down.
ACAAGGACTTGTTAGCTGGTTAGACAAAGAACGTGACATACTTGTAAAAGGCCAATGGTTAAACGCTCCATTAATACCCGATCATATGGGAATGCGAATCTCTGTGGCAGGATTCAATACTCCGGAAGAAATATCACATTTAATCGAATCACTTAGACTGGGTATTACCAAATAGCATATTTGCAACTAATAACGAAGATGATCAGATACAAACATCTAGTTTGTCATAGATGACAATTATCCTTGGCGACCTTTTAACCTCGGATCGAGAACATCTCTAAGCCAGTCTCCAGTTAAATTGGCTCCAAGTACAACAAGCATTATAGCCACTGCTGGAAATACACTAAGGTGCCAGGCTACAGTCACGTAATCCCTAGAATCAGAAACCATCTTACCCCAAGTAGGAACAGCTGATGACACACCAAATCCTAGAAAGCTCAGTGAAGCTTCGGTGATGATAACCCCACCAAAACTAAGGCTTGCAGCTACTATCACCGGCTGGAAAGCATTAGGCAAAATATGTCTAAACATTATTCTGATATCACCTGCGCCCAAGGCACGAGCTGCCTGAACATAGTCCCGTTCTCTAATGCTCAATTCTTCACCACGTATCAACCTGGCAAAACCAATCCAGCTACCCATCCCAATAAATACAATTATGTTAATTAATCCTCCACCAAGAAAAGCAATGACAGCAATTAATAAAACAAGAAAAGGAATTGCTGTCTGGGTATCAGCTATACGCATTATTATATCGTCAGTTAGACCGCCCTTGTAACCAGCTACAAGTCCTAAACAAATACCTGCCGCCAATCCAATTGCGACTGCGGAAAAACCCACAAGCAATGAAATTCGAGATCCTATGATAACTCTACTGAAAATATCTCTACCTAGATTATCTTTACCCAAAAATCCAGAACCATTTTCAAAATCTATCCAGACAGGCTTAGCATATGTATTGGAAAAATCGACGCGTACAGGATCCTGGAGAGGCAGAAAGGGTCCGGCAAGGGCAGCTGTAGTGAAGAAAACCAAAAGTATGAGGCCCAGGACTCCTATTCTATTGACCCACAGCTTTCGCCAAATACTAATTTTAGGTTTCGAACTTCGCACCTCTATATCTTCCAAAATATTTATCGAATTAGTCATTTAATACTCACTGAAAAAAATTCAATACCTTCATCATGCCACTATCGGTGTCTAATCCTCGGATCTACAAATGCATATATCAAATCCATAAGAAAAAATATGAATACCGTAACGGCTCCGAAAAGTATCACATCTAAAAAGACTACCGGGTAATCTCTGTTTGAAACCGATTGAGCCATCAGGTTCCCAACTCCGGGCCATGCAAACACAACTTCAACAACTACAACAGAACCAAGTAAATGGGGGAGCGAAGATACAACAACTGTTATTATCGAAATGCTTCCATTTCGCAAAGCATGTCTAAATATTACAAGCCTCTGAGAAAGCCCTTTGGCTCTGGCAGTTCTAATATAGTCCTGGCTCAAGGCTTCTAACATACCCGAACGAGACATCCTGGCTACCGTTGCGATTAAACCAGTAGATAAAGTAAATGCCGGCAAAATTATATGTTTCCAGCTACCCGTACCTGATGTCGGTAAAATACCAAGTTCAACAGCAAAAATAATAATAAGCATTATGCCAAGCCAGAACTGAGGTACTACTACTCCAAAAACCGCTACCGTGGTCGTTAAATTATCAAGAACAGTTCCGCGATTCAAGGCAGCAAAGATTCCCAATGGTAATCCAAAAAACACACCCATGAGAGCCGCTGCAGCACCAAGCTTTGCACTATTAGGTAAACGTTCACCTATCAGTTTCACGACAGGTACACCATAACGGAAGGAGTATCCGAAGTCTCCCTGTAAAGTCCGTCCCCAAAACAGGATATATTGAAGCATTATATTGCGGTCCAATCCCATCTCTTTACGAATTTGCTGGTATTCCTCCTGAATCTCTGCATATGTCCTATTCTCATCTAGGCTAACACCCAGACTCGCTGGGTCACCAGAAACTCTTATAAGAAAAAAAACGAGGGTGGTTACTGCAAAAACAACCAATATAGCTTGAAGAATTCTTCGGACAATAAAAGCACTCATTTACTTCTCTAAATCTTCCTATGTTTTTTGGATGTCGGGCGAGCGGCTTAATTTGCCGCTCGCCCGACTATAAGAACTAACTTATACCAACTTATTCAGTAGGTATCTGTAATTCAAAAGACTTGGTTGACGTAATGCCAGGTAGCTTTGAACTGTATGCAAAGACTGAAGGGATAGTATAGGCGTGAAGAGCTTGCGCTTCGTCACAAATATACTTTGCAATCTCTTTAACCTTTGCTTCACGAGCTACAGGATCAGCCATCTTACTCTTTTCAGCCCTCATTTCAACAAAAGCCTCGTCTGACTTTGCTCCCCACATACTTGTGGTGTTGTCACTGAGGTACCAGTTGAGACCAATATTCATGAACCCATCTGGAAGAGTTCCATTTATGAGTAGCTGTAGCCACTCTGATGACTCAAGATGCTGCATGTTTACGTCTATTCCAATGGAAGTCCACTGGGATGCGATTGCATCCAAGAGTGGCCTGTCACGGAAATATCTACCAGCAGTTGTAGAACCTACAAGCGTAAACCCATTAGGATATCCAGCTTCTGCAAGAAGCTTCTTAGCCTTTTCTGGGTTGTAAGTATAGGTACCCTCGATGTCTGCGTTATACCCAAATCCACCTGGAGCAACGATCTGGCAATCAAGCCTGGAACCGTACCCACCGGCGATGGTCTTGTGCATTGCATCCATGTCTACTGCATAGAGAAGAGCCTGTCTGACCTTCTTATTGGAAGTATACTCATTGGATCCGTATACGTTAAACCCAATGTACATACTCTGCATGCTGTCACCAACAAAAATGTTGAAGCCATCTTTGATGAGTCCAGGAACATTTTCAGGTGGTGTGGCAGCAATAAGGTCAAACTCTCGAGCCTTTAGTCCGGCTACTCTAACTGCAGCTTCCGGCACGTGTCGGAGAACTACATTCTTAATGACTGGCTTCTTGGCAGCAGGACTATCGTCCCAGCGGGTAAGAGTGATGTGATTATCACGTTCCCACTTAACAAACTTGTATGGGCCGGTACCGACAGGATCATCAATATATCCGTCTAAACCGACTGCTTCAAGATGTTTCGGAGCGAGAGGCATGAAAGTGAATGCGTTTGCCCATCTGTCGATTGGTGCAATCAAAGTAAACCGCATTGTATAGTCATCAACAACAGTTCCAGTATCAGTGTAATCCTTAAATCCGGTAAACTTCCATGTGAATTGCTTAGGATCTGCGTTGGTCAAAAGGTCAAAAGACTTCTTTAGACCGTTTGCATCTAAGGTCTCACCGTTATGGAAAACTATGCCCTTTTTAAGGACAATTTCCACTGTTGTGTCGTCAATAAGAGTCATTGACTCAAGATGCTCAGGCTCAACCTGTCCCGTGGCATCATTAAGGGCAGCAAGCTGTCCGTACATGAGCCTTGAGAAAAGCCTACTCTGCAATGACGGTATGGTATTACCTACCAAGGTCACTGGCAAAGCGCCAACAGCTATCGTCATTGTGTCAGGATATACGTCTTGTTTGGCTGTCTCCACGTATCGGATGATAGGCTTTTCTACCGTTACCGGTACCTGTTTTTCAACCTCAACGACCTTCTCTTGAACGACGATTTTTTCGACAGGAACTTCTTTCTCAACAATTTTTTCTACTACTTTCTCGACAGGAACTTCAACCGTTTCTACTGTAGTACAGGCTAAGCCTGCTATCAGTAAAACAGCTATTCCTGCGAGTAAAGTTACTCTTAGAAATTTATACACTGTATTTTTCCTCCAATTATTTTTCTTCTTTGGCTTAAAACTCTAAATGAACCCAGTTCCGGTTTTTCCCGGGATCCTATGTGGATCCTTTGCCCACATATCGACCTTAAGATCAATTTGGATCATTTAGATTGAAATAATCTAATCTTAATTTATTCGTCTATTACATTTTGCTAAAACTTTCTAAGACATGCCAAAAATCTAGTTGCTCAACACCATGTGTTCTATATATACCAACTGAATCAGCTCCATTATCTTTTGCTATTCTGCCAGCCTCTAACATCAATTCCGGTGTCTGGAAGCTGTTTGGATGGTAACAAGACAGCTCTGCTACAACCTTGCAACGACCGTTTACAACATCAGCTGCATGTTTTATTTGTCGCTCAAGATCTTTCAAATTCGAGTTGGTACGAAACCAGAAAAAGATCTCATCAACTGCGTTCTGCTCAACCCATGCAGGCCAATCATGAAGCAATTTGATGTAATCATCTGCTTCACCAGCTATCAATGTGGCAGAAAAAACAGCTCCAGGCTTGGTCTTTTTAACAGCATCCCTCAATTCAATTAAATACCTGGTTGTATAATCTGCCCTAAACTGCATCCAATCAGGGTCATCATTTGGAATAGAAAAAGGATCTTTTCCAGTTTTACTTTTGAACTCTTCAACAACAGCATCTTCGTATCCATAGGTCACGACTCCATTTTCATCCTCGTTACCTAGAACGAACTCAACCTGAATACCACTACCGTCAGTTGTTTCAAGATCATCTATAAATTTCTGTGTTTGTTCACGCCTGACTTCTGGGAAAGCCAAGCTCAAATATAAGTCCTGATCAGGTTGTAATGTATAAGACCTATCCCTAGTAAGGCTTCTAAATTCTGGGTGTTTACTGGCAAAATCGGTAATTGATGTGTTTATCTTCGGGTCATCGTAAATAGGACGACAGCGATCCAGAATTTCTCTTGCTTCAGCTGCATCAACATCAGGCCTCAAAAAATCTAGTGACCAACCATAACTCTGTCTAGCAGAACCATGACGCGGGAAAGAATTAAAGTTCACATATGGATGAACGTCTATATTATTACTTCTGGCTACTTCGGTAAGTACAAGGGTTCTATCTCCACCAATGATTCTTTTAACCCCAGAATTTACACATTTTTGCATCCACGTTTCCATATCACTTCGAAATGCAGGGTCAAGAGGATCAGATGGAACAACAGGCGGGCCCCATAACATTACTTCTGTCAATGCTTTCTCCTAGTTCAGTTTTAAGCTATTAAAAAACACACACAACCCTAAAATTGTACCTAGTAGACCTAATATAGTCAATTTTTGTTGCTAAGATATAATCATCAACTTAGAGTAAACTAACCAATATCATTTATACGAAAAAATCATTAAGGAATACAAATTGAGCCAACAGACAAAAAGAGTCTGTCTTATCACCGGAGGTTCACGTACTCTCGGTGCAGAGATAGCTAAAGTTCTCGCGAGCAATGGGATAGAAATCGCAATCAACTACAACAAGTCTGAGCATTCTGCCATTGATCTATGTAATAAAATTAAAGATAGCGGAATTAGAGCTGAAATAATACAAGCAGATGTCGCTGAACCTAAAGATGCTCACAAACTGGTATTAAAAACTCTGGATTTATTTGGGCAAATAGACATCCTGGTAAATAATGCTGGACCTTACGTGGATGATCCTTATTTAGAACTTAAATTAGAAGATTTTGATCATATTATGAATACAAATGTCAGGACAACTTACCTTATATCACAGATAGCAGGTAAAGCAATGAAACAAAGGGGATCTGGAAACGTAATTAACATTGCAGCCACATCTGCCTTTGATAACCGTCATACAGTATACGGTTTGGCAAAAAATGGAGTAATTCATTTAACAAAACAACTTGCTACTGAGTTAGCCCCTGAAATAAGAGTTAATGCTATAGCACCAGGCCTTATAGCAGATAATGAAGATATGTCTCCAAAAAAAGGGAACGAAGTTCTCGAAAAGACCCCACTGGGTCGTCTTGCTACTAGAAAAGAAATAGCAGAAGTACTTTATTCAATATGCGGACCCTCTTTTGATAGTGTTACTGGACAAGCAATAATTATTGACGGAGGGTTTAATTTGGGTCAATAACCAATTTGATGAAGGGAATACCTAAGCCAATGGCAATTAATATCGGTAATCACAACCAGCTATTTATAGACGACCTGTTCTTTGAGAAACAAGAAAACATCGAACTCAGTCTCCACCAACCATATCTTGAAGAAAAGATCCTTATTAGAGATCAACCGTGGGAAAGTCGAAGCCTTGACACACCCTGCATCCTCAAAGACGGTGATTTATATAAGATGTGGTATAGAGCTGACGAAGGTTCCAGAGACAAAAACTCCGAAGATATATCTTGGGTTTGCTATGCTGAAAGTCTGGATTGTATTAGTTGGAACAAACCTAAACTGGGTATCTGTGAATGGCAAGGATCTACAGATAACAACATTGTTTTCCCAGCTAGTGGCATAGATGGAGTTAGGATTAAAAACCCATCGGTGATAATCGATCCTAACGCTGTAAAAAGTGAAAAATACAAGATGATAGCGCGTACTATCCCACTTGATGGCAGCGACGTCGATCACCAAACACCTACTCATCTAGTTGCTTACGTATCAGATGATGGTCTGAACTGGAAGCCAGTTGAATCGAACCCTATACTTAAAGACGGTCCATTCGACACACATAACGTGCTTGTATGGGACGACGAAAGCGGTAAATATGTCGTATATATACGAGGCGTTGATAAAAGCATTCCAGGGCCATTTAAAGGTGGAGTAAGGGCAGTGCGTCGCAGTGAATCTGTAGATTTCCTAACCTGGAGTATGCCAGAACTCGTCCTTTCTCCTGATAAAGACGATCCAGGAAATCTACAGTTCTATACCAATGCAGCATTCAAATATCAAAATGCTGCAAAAACATTCTTAATGTTTCCTATGACATTTTACCAGGACCGAAAACATCCACATGCTCCTTTCACAGGACTTTCGGATGTAGTGTTTGCCCTAAGCAGGGATGGTATTAATTGGAAACGCCCATTCCGACAACCATTTGTGCCACCAGGCCTGGACGAAAGAAACTGGGTAGATCGTAACCCTATGATGGGACATGGGATAGTGGACACTGGACCAGAAACAATTTCTATGATTCTCCAAGACTTACATAAAGACAAAGAAAATGGGTTTCGTAAATGTACTATTAGAAAAGATGGATTCATATCTGTTGACGGACCTTACAAAGGCTGGGGTGAATTCACAACACCTCCTCTTATTTTTTCAGGACAACAATTAGAACTCAACTACAGCACAGGTGCTGGAGGCAGTATTTTTGTTGAACTTCAAAATGAGTCGGGACAGCCAATCAAGAATTTTGCATTAGAAAACTGTAAGGAAATATTTGGAGACAAAATACGCGCACCAGTTTCATGGAGTAATGGGATCAATCTAAATCAGATAGAGGATAGTAGAGTAAAAATAAGAATACGTTTTAGAGACGCAAGCATATTCGCTTTCCGGTTCGTTTAACAACTCTGCGTAGGCCGCACTCCAATTGATTTGTGTGAAACACCAGTTAAATAAGGTTACGATTTTAGACTAAGCGATAGATTATATTCGAGAGAAGAATCGTGCAACCAAAGCATTAGATATTCAGTAAAACTTCGCCTGACAAGGATATTGAAAGTCGGGCCACCATCGACGTATCCCAAAATAACACTGGCTTTACCTATCAAGGTCTGTGCACACTGATTTAACCCAAATTGCGATGGGTGTAAGTCAAGTGTACAGCCTTTTGCCAAAACTTCCCGAGATTTTTCCCCACTAATTTCTATAGCGACATAGCCACCACTCACGTCAGTTATTGAACATATTGTGTCTTTTAATGCAATTGTTAGTGTATTGATAGTCAATTCTAGGGAATTATGTTCTATAAAAACGAGCCATTCGTCTGGTCCTAACCAATAAATTAATAATTGTTCATTCGATGCAGTAGTATTTGGATTTAAAGGAAGCTTTATATTTAGTGTATCTTCCACAGCTCTAACAAACTTTTCGTCTTTAGGTGATCCTCTCAAATTTATATAACTATAGTTAGGCACTTCTCTTATCTTGATTACCTTTGCAACGTCTGCATTAACAAAACCAGGAGGGGGAACGAAGTATTTCAACGGAGAGTGGATTTTTTGTACTTTATTCGACATTTTGACGCTCTCCATTTGGATCAAAAAATACTGGATCCACTATAATTGCCTTTATAGGTGAACGGTCAGCCATATATACCAGAACTTCATCCCCCAATCGCGCTCTCCCAGCATGAATTAAAGCCAAGGCTATTGGGCATTCAAGTTTATTACTGAAATAACTTGAAGTAACATGACCTAGCATAGGTATCGGGGATGTATCGGACAGATCCTGAATAATCTGTCCTCCTTCAGCAAGCATATCTTCACGATTTTTAGAAAGTAGTCCAATTAACTGCTTTCGGTCCTTTTGAACCATTTCGGGACGTGAAAGTGAACGTTTACCCAAAAAATCTTTCCTTGTTGAAAGCATCTTTGATGCACCAATATCAACAGGAGTATTCGATCCGTCGGTGTCTTGTCCAACAATTACATAACCTTTTTCGGCCCTCAAAACATGCATTGCCTCAGTGCCATAAGGCATAATGCCAAATTCTTCCCCAGCTTCCATCACGGATTTCCAAACTTGAAAACCATAATTCGCATTTACATTTATTTCAAATGAGAGTTCTCCTGCAAAACTTATACGAAATATTCGTGCCGGTACCCCTGCAACGGTCCCCGTCTTTACAGACATGAACGGGAATTTATCCATAGACAAATCAATTCCATCACATACTTTGTCCATAACTCTACGTGAATACGGTCCATTTAGAGACAAAGTAGCCCAGTGTTCAGTCACAGATGTAAGATAAACTTGTAAATCATGCCATTCAGTCTGAAGCCACCTCTCTAGCCAAGACATTACAGCAGGAGCCCCTGACGTTGTGGTATGCATAAGAAAATGATCTTCTGCTATTCGTGCAGTAACACCGTCATCTAGAATCATTCCATCTTCGCCTAACATAAAACCATATCTACATCTGCCTATATCTAATCTGGTCCACCCGTTTGTATATATCCTGTTGAGAAAAGATGCAGAATCAGGCCCCTTGATATCTATTTTCCCAAGAGTGGAAGCATCAAGTAAGCCGACATTTTCTCTAACAGCAAGACATTCTCGATTAACTGCATCCTGCATGGACTCCCCTGCCCTTGGATAGTACCAGGGACGCTTCCATTGCCCTACATCCTCAAAATCTGCGCCTGAGGCAACATGCAAATCATGCATAGGGCTTTTCCTGATTGGATCAAAAAGATTCCCTACTTCTCGACCTGCGATGGCCCCGTAAGTAACTGGGGAATATGGCTGTCTAAATGTAGTAGTACCTACATCTGAAATTGATCTCTTAAGTAATTCCGCCAAAATCCCAATGCCATTAAAATTACCCAGTTTGCCCTGATCTGTTCCCATGCCCAAAGTAGTGTAGCGTTTTACATGCTCTATAGATTCATACCCTTCTTTAGCTGCAATTACAATATCCTTTGCGGTTGTGTCAGTTTGAAAATCAACAAAGCTTTTACCAAGATTCAAAATAGAATTATTAACATACAGTGCCCAGAAAGATTTTACTGTTGGTTCTGAGTCATATTTGTACTTGCTCACAAATTTACCAGACACTTTCCCATTACCAAATCCCATTTCCAATGCCATATTTGCACCGGCATAAGATCCTTCATTCAAACAATCCTGAAGGTTAAAAGTGCCATTACAAGAACCTACGGACTTTTGTGTCTGAAAGACTTCATTAGGCACAAAGCACACCCTATCAAGATCATAGTTAGGCTTGCCTCCTGCTTGGGAATGAAGATTAACTACTGGGCTCCAACCACCTGACATGGCTATAAGGTCGCAGTCTATCCATCTAGTTCCTCCAAAACTTTTAATCCCATTGTGACGCATTATCCCAACAGACCTAACGCTCTTAGTTCCTTTCACATGCGTGATAGTAGAACCGGTCAATACTGGAATACCTTTATCTCGGACCGCATCAATAAGATGACCTTCTGGTGCACTCCTGAGATCAACTACAGCTTGAATGCTAACACCACATTCTGCTAACTCAAGAGTAGATCTGTAAGCTGTATCGTTATTGGTGAAAAAAACAGGGCATCGACCCGGTAAGACCTGATACCTCTTAACGTAAGTTAGCACTGCAGATGAAAGCATTATTCCCGGACGATCATTGTTTGGAAATATTAAAGGTCTTTCCAATGCGCCCGTTGCTAAAACAACTGATCCTGCTCTAATTCTCCAAAGCTTCTGCCTAGGTCTATAAAGATAGTTATCCGATTCATGGTCTGTTACACGTTCAATGGCAGTAACGAAATTATGATCATAATACCCAAAAGCGGTTGTCCGAGACAGAATTTGTACATTGGGCATTCTATTCAATTCATGCTCAACTGCCCTAATCCAATCAGATGAAGAATCACCATCTATTTGATCAATATTCGTTAAAAGCGTACCCCCTAGTTCATTTTGTTCATCTACAAGAATTACTCTGGCTCCAGTTCTACCTGACTCCAATGCCGCTGCCAAGCCAGAAGGACCTCCACCTACAATGAGAACATCGCAGTGTACATTTGTCTTATCATATCTATCTGGATCTGGACCAGTTGGTGCAACACCAAAACCACCAGCATTTCTAAGTTGTCGTTCATAAAATGGCCACATCCACTGGGGCCACATAAATGTTTTGTAATAAAACCCTGGGGGAAGAAAAGGTGAAATCAGATCATTTATTGATAAAAGGTCAAAGTCTAATGAGGGCCATACATTAACACTCTTTGCGTCTAAACCTTCATAAATTTCAGTCTGCGTTGCCATGTGATTTGGTAGAGTACGGTTTCCACTATCGATTTGTACCAGACTATTAGGATCTTCGATTCCTGATCCAACAATCCCTCGAGGCCTGTGATACTTAAAACTACGACCAATCATTCTTATACCATTAGAAAGTAAAGCAGAGGCCAGAGTATCACCGACAAAACCCGTATACGATTTGTCATTAAACCTGAAATTAACAGGTTTATCCGTATCAATACGCCCCTCTCCTGTAAGTCTATTTATTTGCATTATTCTTCAGTAGTAATTTGATCATTAACTTTATATACATCATGAATTTCATAATTAAGCGTATCTCTTTTAACATTGAACCATCTCCTGCATCCTGAAGAATGGCACCATTGCTCTCGATGCAAGCCTCTGGGATTTTTACGATAAAAAAGGTAATCTGCCCACTCTTGATCATCTAAAACCGATGGATCAGAAGGGCGAATTATATGGGCTTCACCTCCATAGGTAAATTCTGATTCTTCTCTATAACCACACCACGGGCATTTAATCCTTAGCAAATCGGCTACTCCTTCCAACCTATCCAAGGCCTTTTGTTGAAATAGCACACTGTAAAATCTGAACTTATTAAATCAATCTGTCTCAATGGGCTACTCCAGCAGCTCCATGTTCATCAATTAATCTACCAGTAGTAAAGCGATCTAAAGAAAATGGTTCGTTCAATTTATGTGGCATTTCTTTAGCAATGGTGTAAGCAAACACCCATCCTGACCCAGGAGTAGCTTTATATCCACCAGTACCCCATCCACAATTAATAAATAAACCGCGTATAGGAGTGAGTCCAATAATCGGACAGGCGTCTGGGGAGGTATCTACAATCCCTCCCCATTGACGCATCATCCTCAACCTACTAAAAACGGGGAACAGTTCTTTGATAGCCGCGATTGCATGTTCTAAAATCGAAAAACTGCCTCTCTGCCCATATCCTACAAATGAATCTATACCTGCACCTGCTAATAGTTCACCCCTGTCACTCTGACTGATATAAGCATGGACGGCGTTAGACATAACCACTGTGTCCAATATTGGTTTAATAGGTTCTGTAACCCAAGCCTGTAATGGATGACTCTCAATTGGAAGTCTCAAATCTGCAAGCCCAGCCAAAACACTTGAATTACCTGCAACGGCAACCCCAACCTTTTTTGTAGAAATGTATCCTTTAGTAGTGTCGAGTCCTGTTATATTTCCATTTTCTCTACGTATCCCAGTAACCTCACAATTTTGGATAATGTCAACACCATGGGCATCTGCAGCTCGGGCAAATCCCCAGGCAACTGCATCATGACGAGCGGTTCCGCCACGCCTTTGCAAGGATGCACCAAGCACAGGATATCTTGAATTAGAAGAAACATCTAAGATGGGTACCATATCTTTTACTTGCTCTGTAGTTAGCAATTCACTGTCAATGCCATTCAATCGATTAGAATTAACCCTGCGAGCTATATCCCTCATTTCCTGATGACTATGACCCAAACTCAAAACACCTCTCTTGGAGTACATTAGATTAAAATTCAAATCTCTAGTCAGACCCTGCCATAATTTAAGAGAAAATTCGTAAAGGTGCGCCGCCTGATCCCATAGATAATTTGAGCGAACCACTTCAGTATTTCTACCTGTATTTCCGCCACCAATATAACCTTTTTCTAAAACAGCCACCCTTGTGATGCTGTGTTCCTTAGCAAGATAATAAGCTGTAGCCAACCCATGTCCGCCCCCGCCTACAATTACTACATCGTATTCTTTTTTTGGTTCTACATTACGCCAGGCTTTAGGCCAATGCTTATGTTTACTTAGACCATTCCTGACAAGACTAAAAAGTGAATAATTCATTATCTCTTTCGCAACCCAATTCAAGTATCATTAGGTGAGTAAATATCTCATATAGTATCTACATTCAAAATATCGAAATAATGCTTATTACTTTATCGCAATGAAAACGGAAAAACTAGGCTGGTTAATAAACATTATCTGAATAAAACTAGATAATATTCTAAAGTACATAAATAAGGTATACGATGTAACCAAATATTGAAATGAGGATCAAATGAAGACAAAGCTAGCTATTTTGCCTGGGGACGGAATTGGCCCGGAAGTTATGAATGAAGCAATCAAGGTGCTCGATGCAGTTGCCGACAAATTTCAACACGACTTTGAACTCAACTTTGGGAACATAGGTGGTAGCGCCATAGATGCTCTTGGAACACCCCTTCCAGAAGACACATTGGAACTCTGTAAACAAAGTGACGCGGTTCTATTTGGTGCCGTCGGAGGACCAAAATGGGATAATCCAAAAGCCCAAACAAGACCAGAAGACGGTATCCTTGAAATTCGCAAAAAAATGAAATTGTTCGCCAATCTTAGACCAGTAAAAATATTTCCTGCTCTTATAAATTCAAGCCCCCTAAAACCAGACCTGCTAAAAGATGTAGATTTGATGGTAGTCAGAGAATTAACGGGTGGATTGTATTTTGGGAAGCCAAAAAAGCGTTGGTCTAATACCAAAGGAAGGAAGGCAGTTGACACACTAAAATATTCAGAAAAAGAAATAGATCGTATTGTCAGGGTCGGATTTGAATTAGCTAAAAAGCGCCGGAAAAAATTGACTTCAACAGACAAGGCAAATGTTTTAGCGACATCCAGGCTCTGGCGAGAGATAGCTAATGAAGTAGCTGCTGAATATCCAGAGATTGAAACAGAACATATATATGCCGACAACCTATCGATGCAAATCATATTAAACCCTGCAAGATTTGACGTAATTGTTGGAGAAAACACATTTGGAGATATTATTTCTGATGAAGCAGCCGTACTGACAGGATCACTTGGAATGTTACCATCAGCCAGCCTGTCTTCATTACCTAATATTAACAGTTCCAATAGCCGTACCGCTTCACTTTACGAACCGATCCACGGTAGTGCTCCCGATATAGCAGGACAGGAAATAGCTAACCCAATTGCTATGATTTTGAGTGCCGCAATGATGCTCAGGTATTCTTTAAACCTTCATGATGAAGCCTCTGCAATAGAAGAATCAATATCAAAGGCATTAAATGAGGGATATCGGACAAAAGATATCTCGAAAGACGGAGGTCAAGTTGTCCCAACGTCAAGAATGGGTGATATCATAGCCTCTCTCATATGATTAAAGATCTAAAACTTGGTTTATTAGCATCTCACGGTGGCAGCAACATACAAGCCATTATCGATGCTTGTAAGACTAAGGAGTTAGATGCTAGACCATGTGTGATTATTAGCAATAACTCGAATTCAAAGGCTTTGGAAAGGGCCAGGCATGAGAATATACCGTCCTACCATCTAAGCAGCCTAACTCACCCAGATCCAGCAGAACTAGATAGAGCATTAGTTAATACTTTGAAAAAACATAGCGTTACGCTAGTAGTCCTAGGTGGGTATATGAAAAAACTGGGTCCTTTAACTATATCCCATTTCAATAACCGTATAATCAACATCCATCCATCTCTATTACCCAAATTCGGGGGTAGAGGTTTTTATGGAATTAAAGTTCACAAATCGGTTATTGAATCTAAGAACAAAACTACGGGAGTAACAATTCATCTGGTCAATAATGAATTTGATCAAGGGCATATAATTAAGCAACACGAAATTGAAGTAGATGATGAAGACACACCTTACACATTATCTGAAAAGGTACTAGACATTGAGCATAAACTTTACCCAGAGACGTTACAAATGATTGCATCTCGTGAAATCGATCTAGACAACATCACAGGGAAAATTGTATAGAAAGGGCCACCATGTTTGATCAATTTGAAAAACTGCGTATAAAAACCTCTGAAACAGAAATCAACCTAGTCCAAAAGGGCACAGGAGAACCAGTTCTTTTATTACACGGATATCCGCAAACTCACGTTATGTGGCACAAAGTGGCACCTATACTCGCGGAACAATTTAGCGTTGTGGTTCCAGATTTACGTGGCTACGGAGATAGTGACAAACCATTTGAAATTGATAATCTTGAACTCTATTCCAAACGTAGTATGGCTAAAGACCAGGTTGAAATAATGGAAAAACTGGGATTCGAATCTTACCACGTTGTTGGACATGACAGGGGAGCAAGAGTTGGCCATAGATTGACTTTAGATAATGCCTCCAAAGTCCGTTCTTTCACTTCACTGGACGTTGTGCCTTCTGAAACTGCATTCAAAAATATGAACTCCGATCTTTCATTTGCATGGTTCCATTGGCACCTTATGCGGCAACCTTACCCTTTACCTGAAACTTTAATTGGTAACAGTGCGAAAACCTACTTAGATTTCCTTTTTGAAACATGGACTGCTGTAGAAAATGCGATAACCCCAGAAGCTTACAAAGAATATCTCCGTTGTTTCAACAATCAGGATACTATTAGAAGTACTTGTCTGGATTACAGATCAGTTGAAACTGATATAAAGCATGATCAAGTAGATTCCGATCGTAAATTACAATGTCCAGTACTGGTACTCTGGGCAGGTAATATGAAAAAACGCCCGGGCTGGCAAACAGGTAACAAACTCAATATGATTGAAGTTTGGAAAGAAAAAGCTGAAGAAGTTCAAGGGGAAGTCATAGACTGTGGTCATTTTTTGCCTGAGGAAGCTCCACAAAAAGTGGCTTCAACTTTAATAGAGTTCTTTAAACAGTTAGATTGCTAGCTCTACTTTGGTTTATGAAGAATCTAGTAATTGCAGGATGTCATGAACTAATGACTGCTTATCCACAGTACTAGTGAAAAAAACACGCATTTGCTTATTACTATCAATTAGATAAATGGGTGCTACATGAGATATCTCATATCTTTCTGCTATATCATTATATAGAGATTCCACCCCTGAATCTGAGAGCCCAGGAGCACCTCTAGTAATTTCCTTACTGGCCCAATCAATTCTCGTTGGATCCACATAGTAACTAGTCCATACCTTAGAAAGCACATCTTCAGAACCAAGTAAGAATGACCATCGGTTAGAAAGTTTCCACTGATCAAGGTATTCTTGCGCGCGTTTGGGAGTGTCTCTTTCTGGATCAAGACTAACAATTAAGAATCTAAGTTTATCTGAATTATTATCTAATTGTCGTTCAACATATTTAAGCTTGCTTGTAAGCGATGGACAAACATCAGGGCAGTAACTATAAAGAAAGGTTAAGACTATAATGTCACTTTTTATGTTACTTAAAGAAACGGGGTTACCACTTTGGTCTAACAGATCAAAATCAGGAGCAGGCCGTACTGGATTCATTACCGTACCAACAAAATTTGGCGACTTAGTACAAGCTAATAGTACACAAAATACAGCTAAAATGGATATGCCAATAGTTATTTTAAATACAACCCTACTACTAACAATCATTTACGGAAGTAAAGAACACACCCAAATTATTATGCAATTTTTATTTTTCAATCGAACGTTGTATTAATGCCGCAGCAGCAGGTACAAGAACTACTATGGCGCTACCCAATATGATAACTCCAAGTTCATTATGTGTTGTCTCATGTATAACGGTAAATACAATACCTAGGGCACCAGCAACTAAAATAACTGTAAAAATTGAAAGCAACGGAAATAATATAACTGCCAAATCTAATGACTTCATTTCTGGTTCACCTCATTAAAACTTTGTGCTCTGAATCATGCCTGTTATTCTCCGAATTATACCATCTAAAGAAGGCTACAATCATGAGTGTGATAAATAACATACCGCCACCCACCTTCATTATCACTGCACCAATTTGTTGGTCCCTAAGCGGGGAATGGGACCAAATCTGAGGAGCATTTACATACCATTCATATAACGGCTCCGGAGAAAAAGTAATAGTCCCAAAAACAACGATTTGAGATAGGGACATTACAAAAAGATAAACCATCTGTAGAGGATAAGACAATCTCGGCAATTCCTTCATTTTACTCAACAATGGCCACCACATAATCAATGCAGTTGAAATAAATAAGATGTGTTCAAAAATATGAAAGTGCCTATTGGTAACAGAAATATTATACAAAACAGGCAAATGCCAGATCGAAAAAGCAAGATTGAATATAACTATGGCTACTATTGGATGTAATAGAACTTTAGCAAATGCATACATCCATTGTCTGTTGATTAATACCTTTATCATCCATCCCGGTATCCCCATAATCAGCAAAGGTGGAGCGACAAGTGTAATTAAAACATGTTGCACCATATGAGCGCTAAATAAATATTTATCTCCTAAAACATGAAGAGGAGACAACAAAGATATGAAAAGAACAATTATCCCAAGAGTAAACAGAAAAATGTTTGTTGGATCAACATCGTGAGCAAAACTAAATCTTTTTCTCAGAGGACCAATACAAAGTAGATATCCTATTTGTAATAAGGTTAATCCTATTAATACTTCCGGGTGTATATGCCAGTAATTCCACATTACAAACTTTGAATTAAGCTTTAGCCAAAATACCTGAAAAGCCCCAACAAAGCAAAACTAACAGTAAAAGCTAAAACTAATCCGGTATAAAAAAACGTTGAGAACAGTTTAGAATCATATCTTAAATGCATATAAAACATTGCAACAAGTGCGAATTTTGCACCTGATAATATCACCAAAATAGGTATTATACCCTTACCAAGGTCTTCAACATAAAAGATTCCTACTTCAATGGCAGTTATAACTGAAAGAATCATAGCAACCTTAAAATAGGTCATCGGACTAGGATGTCCGACATGTTCTTCAGTTGTATTTTTTTCTTTACTGGTTTCTTGAGTCATTAGTTAAATCCCTGGGAAAACTCCGAACAAATACACTACGGTAAATATAACTATCCATACAATATCTACAAAGTGCCAATATAATGCTGCTAAATCAACATCTAGATTTGTCTCTGGCCTAACACCACCACGGAAAGAATGAAAAGCCAAGGTTAATAGCCATATAACTCCTAAGGTAACATGAGCTCCATGAAACCCAGTTAATGTAAAGAATGTTGTTCCAAAAAGGTTTGTCTTTGGAGTTAATCCATGTTGCCCTTTATATTCTTCAACTCCGTCTGTACAACGATCGACAAATGTACGTTCAAATTCAGTCAATTTATCATCTGAAATATGTGCACAATCAATATGGACATCATAATTGACGAAATCTCGGAATTCAAAAACTTGGAAACCTATAAAAGTCATCCCCAAAATGGCAGTAGAAAAGATCCAAACTCTAAAAGTCTTTAAATTACCGCTCCTAAGTGCAGCATAAGCCAAAACCATGCTCATACTACTCATCAGCAAAACAAATGTACTAACAGAAGTTACCGGTATGCTAAAAACATCTTCAGGGAAAGGACCCACCTTACTTTTACCCTGATATATAACGTAAGTTGCGATCAGAGATCCAAAAAACATACAGTCTGAACCAAGGAAAGCCCACATCAAAAGCTTTCGGTGATTTAATCCCGTACTAGTATTCTCGTGTTCATCATGTGAATCCATAGAATGTGCCAAGCTAATTACACCTCTTCAGGATCGTTGACAGGCTCAAATGACCAGGCATAAATAGCTACCATGGTAATAAAACCACCGATCGTAGCTACAACAATGCCTGCAATGGCCTCAGAATATATAAGTCCATATGCTCCAATAAATAATCCTATCGAAGCCACAAATGGCCAGTAGGAAGGCTGTGGAAGGTGTATGTCATGTTCGTCATCTTCACCGGATCCACCAGATACTGTCTTCGTTCCTTCTCTTTTTTCGACCCAAAATGGATCTATACTATGAACAACAGGTATTTTAGCAAAATTATACTCTGGTGGAGGAGAAGATATTGACCACTCTAACGTCCTGGCATCCCAAGGATCTCCAGACGCTATTTCACCTTTCTTAGAGCTAACTATCAAATTTATAATAAAAACTAGAACAGAAAATCCCAACGCAAAAGAACCTATAGAAGAAATGAGATTCCAAAAGTCCCACCCCATCTCAGAATCATAGGTGTAAATCCTTCTCGGCATTCCATCTAGTCCTGTGAAGTGCATTGGGAAAAATGTTATATTCATCGAAATAAATACTAACCAAAAATTTAACTTACCCAAACCTTCATTCATGAATCTACCACTCATCTTAGGAAACCAGTAATATGCCCCGCAGAGCAAGGCCATTATGCTGCCACCAAACAAAACATAATGAATATGAGCCACTATAAAGTAAGTGTCTTGTTGTTGAGCATCGGAAGCTGCAAACGAGTGCATTACACCACTCAATCCACCTATTATAAAGAGCCAAATAAATCCTAGGGCGAAAAGCATAGGAGATTTGAAATCTATTGATCCTCCCCACATTGTTCCCATCCAACTAAATATCTTGACTCCAGTTGGAACACCTATCAGCATTGTAGTTATAGCAAAAACGGCATTTGCGACTGGACCTAATCCTACAGTGAACATATGATGGCTCCAAACCATCCAGCCCATAAACCCGATCACTATACCGGACAAAACAACTACAGGATATCCAAAAAGCGGTTTTTTAGAGAATGTAGGTACCACCTCAGATATAATTCCCATAGCCGGCAATATCAAAATATAAACTTCCGGGTGTCCAAAAACCCAAAACAAATGTTGCCATAATAGTGGATTAGCTCCAGCGGTAGGCACGAAGAAATTCATTCCAAACATCCTGTCCATCATTAACTCTATCAAGGCCACGGTTATTACAGGGAATGCCAAAACAAGTAATATCGAAGTTATCAAAGTCATCCATGTGAAAAGAGGCATCCTCATTAAACTCATCCCTGGAGCCCTCATATTTACTATGGTAACAATGAAGTTTAGAGCCGCTGCAAGAGATGCTATGCCCAATACCTGTAGGCTCATAACCCAAAAATCTATACCGTGTCCTGGATTATATGCCTGTCCGGTAATGGGAGCATATCCAAACCACCCTGCATTAGGAGCCCCACCCAAAAACCAGCTAAGCTTAAGTACCAGTGCACCGGATAAAAATGTCCAATAACTAAATGCATTTAATCTTGGGAATGCAACATCTCTGGCACCTATTTGTAATGGTATTAGATAGTTGAAGAATGCCGCACCTAACGGCATTATTGCAAGGAATATCATCGTAGTCGCATGCATCGTGAAAAGCTGATTATAAACTTCAGGACTTACTAAATCCTGTTCTGGTAACGCTAGTTGTGCTCTTATATATAGTGCTTCCAAACCACCCGAAACGAACATAATGAGAGCAGTTATTCCATAGAGAATACCGATCCTTTTATGATCTATAGTTGTGATCCAGCTCCAAATCCCGGTTGGATGTACTGGTCTTTGTGGTACTGGTATTGTCAATGTCGTCATATTGTCCAACCTTCTACGTATTCAAGCCTGTGAATTAAATATAGAATCGATTTCATATTGTAATAATCTCTGTATTTACTCATTTTAGGGTCTGTAAGTACGCCACTATAGCTGACAAATCCGAGTCCGACAGTTTGCGGGCAGGATCACTGTATACTTTAGCGTCACGAAACATTATTGTTCCTGGTTTAACAGATTCAGGATCTTCGATCCATTTTTTCAAATTTGCCTGGTTATTTTCGATAACCCCAGCAGCAAGATGTCCTCTACTAGCAAAATGAGTCAGGTTTGGACCAACTTGTCCACGAGATTTTGCCGACCCCGTGATTGTATGACAGGACCAACACTGAGCCTTGTTGCCTTCAAACAAAACTTTTCCCTGTATCGCTAAAGGTTCAATTGGTTCTTTTGCAGATGAGCCTTCCGTTGCTAACCATTCATCAAATTGAGTCCGTGATTCAGCGACAACTCTAAATCTCATCAGTGCATGTGCTTCCCCACAAAATTCAGCACATTGGCCTCTATATTCACCTGCTTTATCAGCCTGTATCCACATTTTGTTTTTATTACCGGGTACAATATCTACCTTGCCCGCAAGCTTTGGTATCCAAAAACTGTGAATAACATCCTTGGAATCCAGGTTGATGTTCACAACCTCGCCCACTGGAATATGAAGTTCATTTGCCGTGATTACAGATCCATTACCATTTGGGTCTTTGTACTTGAACTCAAACCACCATTGATGTCCTATAACATCTACCGTCATCGCATCCTTATCAGGTGTGTTCAAGTTGTCAAAAATAGCAATCGTATTTGGGACAGCTAGTACGGCTAAAAGTAAAATAGGGATTATAGTCCAAGCTATCTCAAGAGGAGTATTCCCATGTGTTTGTACAGGATCACCCTGTCCAGGCTTTCTACGAAAACGCAGGGTTATATACATCAGCGGAGCCCCTACAACAATAAAGACCAAGATTGCTCCCCAAGTGATCCACCACAATACATTTAATTGAGATTCTGCTACAGGACCATGTGCCTCAAATATAGATTGTGGATTCTCTGAAGAGCAGGATACCAATGTAAATAGAAGGACAGCAAAAAGCACCACTTTGACATAAGTGGAGCGACTTTTTAATAAAGACATCGGTTGACCATCACCTGCACCTTAAAATAATTGCATGGACCAGTTTATGAATCTATCAAACAACTAGAATCATAGTCAAGCTTGATTTTAATCATTAACTTGAATTTTTTAAGCTAAAAGCAAGCCATCAGACGCTATTAGTGCGAAAAGAAGCGCAAGATAAAGCAGTGAATAAAGATATGTACTACGTGCTCCTTCAATCATAGGACGTCGCAATAATCTCCAAGCATAGAAAATGAACAGAGTTCCAAGCACTAGCGAACCAACAAGATAAATCCATCCTACCGAGTTGGTTGTAAAAAACATTGTCGTTATACTCACCAGCATTAAGGTATAAAGCAGGATCGAACGTTTAGTATCGTGAACACTAGTAACAACTGGTAGCATTGGAATACCTGCACTTGCGTAATCATCCTTGATCATCAATGCAAGTGCCCAAAAATGTGGTGGAGTCCAAAAAAATATAATCGTAAACATATATATAGCAGGTAAATCCAAAGTACCTGTAACGGCTGTCCATCCAACCATTGGAGGAACCGCTCCAGCTGCACCACCAATTACTATATTCTGTGATGTCCTTCTCTTAAGAGCTATTGTATACACCAATATATAAAATAGTGTCCCGCTTAAAGTCAGAACAGCACTTAAAAAATTCGCTAGTAGACCCAATAATATAAACGCAATGATGTTTAAGACAACACCAAAAACAAATGCCTCTTTCGGAGAAACACGACCACTAGCAACTGGCCTACCACTTGTTCGTTTCATTAATAAATCAAGATCTCTTTCAAAATAGTGGTTAAGTGAATGAGCACCTCCTGCTGCTAACGCCCCGCCAGTTAAAACCACAAATATCAAAATAGGATCTGGAACTGATCTGGCCGCCAGAAACATTCCACATAACGCCGTAAGGAGCAAAAGTGAAATTATACGTGGTTTAGTTAAAGCAATATAATCACGAATAATCACTATATTTTGAGTGGAATTCAATGTCATTTTATGTATTTTCTCATATTTTCATTGCTTCAGCTTATCTAATAAACTATTCCCACTATAGCTAAAATTAGGAATCAGTAATACAAGTAACAACCATACGATAGTTGCAACAGGAAGATGAATAGATTTTAACAGCGGTTCAAAACCAGTCCAAACAGTAACAGCTCCTATTACAACCTGTACTGCAAAAACTGTAACCAAGCCAAATGCTAACCCCCTAACCATTATTGGCTCTTTTCGACTAAGCAATTTCATACAGACCAACCCTATAAATATAGCTGCTATTACCACTAAATAACGATGCGCCATATGGATGAAAAATGCCCTAGTTGTTGGAAATAAATCCCCGTTACAAAGCGGCCAATCTCCGCAAGAAGAACCGTAGCCTAAACCGACCATATATGAACCTGACAGAATCAAAACAAAGACTGTTGCGGTAGTTATAGGAAGGACTATATAGAACCATCCTGGTTTCTTAATAACGAGTTTATCAACTTCTTTTTGTCGTAATGAAATCATTATGGCTAGACCTAAACAGGCCACAACAGTTTCCGCTATTGCTAGATGGATTAATACAGCCCACCAAAGAAGTTCAGTTAAGACCGTTATACCCCCTAAAGTTGCTGCCGCTAAAACTAGTAACAGAGCTAATATCATAAATAGCGTAACACTGTGTCTTCTACCATATTCCTTGAACGATAAAACAGTAGCCCAAGTCATAAACATCATCAATAAACTTGCTGACAGCCTATGCGAGTACTCAATCAGAGTGGTCAATTCAAAAGGAGGAATTATTTGGCCATAACAAAGAGGCCAATCAGGACAACCAAGACCAGAATCCGTAACTCTTACGATGCCTCCTAAGGCTATCTGAATTACAGCTAATAGAAGAGTGACTATGGAAATAATTCTGAACAGTGGAGATTCCCGATTAACTATCAAATTTGATTCGCACACTAAATAGGTAGTTGTAATTACTACCATGTGCGAACCCTTTTTAGGCTAACAAAAACACCGCATCAGAGTCAAAGAATATCTTGTCTATTTTTTATTTAGAAAATCAATTTCGTATAATACGATACATAGGTGCATCTATTGCCTTGACCATAATATCTAGCGATGCCTACAATAAAACTGTAAAGAAAGTACTCAAATTGCAGTTCTGAATCAGAATTCTCAACTTGAAAATTGTGAAAACGAAAAACATGGCCCGCTAGCTCAATTGGCAGAGCAACTGACTCTTAATCAGTAGGTTCTCGGTTCAA
>CAYFFO010000016.1:42378-46519 GCA_964342485.1 uncultured Dehalococcoidia bacterium | reverse complement strand
CATTGCCACAATGAATCCCATGCTAGCAATAGACATACGTAAGGAATTGTCAATCGCATTTTGAGCCGCGACTGCAAAGTTAGCCTCATCCATACCACCAGGTTCCACAAATACCATAATAATCCCTAGTATCGGTCCAAAAAACATCAATGATCCGGTAAGCATTTTTGATCCCATATTTACTCCTGTACTAGTATTTCCCTTAATAATAGCCATAATATTGCTCAAAAGGTCAAGATAATAATTAACACTATTTAAAACAATTTTCCTTCTGATTAATTACATTATTGTCCTAGTTCTGCTATCTATGGTAAGGTCACAAATAACTCTAGTTCGAGGCACAGGGAACTGTAAAACCTCTACTAGTGAGTTCGATTATTATCTTCATATTGACATTAGGATGAAATCGAACTCTGAAATTAAATTAATGATTACTAAATATTAAAGAGAGGGTAGATATGGACAGTAAACAACTCAAATTCTTTTCTGATAACGGATATCTGAAATTTGGGAGGGTACTATCTGATGAAGATGTAGAGAAACTCAAAACACGCTGTGAGGAAATAGCAGAAGGGCGAAATAACAGCCTCCCATCAGAATTTATACAACTTGAACAGGCCTTCAGAGAAAATAACAACCCAGACGTACCTCGCCTTGACACCATTCGTAAAATGACCCACTTAACCTCTTACGATAAGGAATTTGAAGCAGTAGCGAAAAACTCAAAGATTGTTGATGTAATTGAACAATTATTGGGACCAAACATAAAACTCTATGGCGACCAGCTCATGATGAAACCAAGATTCAACGGTACCGTAACTAGCTGGCACCAAGACTCAGTATCGTGGCCGTTTTTTATCCCGCAACAGGCTGTTAGTGCCTGGGTAGCTTTGGACAACGCTACGGTCGAAAATGGATGTATGACCGTAATACCAGGAAGCCATAAGTGGGGCCCTATATCAAAAGAATACAAGGATGATTTCCTTGGAATTGACGAAATACCAGAACCAGTTTCAGTAGAAATTCCTGCTGGTCATTGCATGTTCCATCACGGTCTTATGATGCACCGTACCGGGGCTAACACTACTGAGAATCGCCGTCGAGGTCTTGCACTTCATTACATTACTTCAGAAACGATTTTCATGGGAGCAGAAGAAGACTGGTTCAAAACCCAAAAGGAAAAGTTTTATCAAGATTCAAGTAATTCAAATAATAACTACCGATTTATGCATATACGCGGAGAAGAATTCCCTGGCAGAGTTTAAATGCCGTAATCAATGTTCTTAAATAGTTAAAAACATATCAAAAGCAAAACAGTATTTTATGACTTTACAAAACCATAAGACTCAGTTGCTGTCTGGTTGCGCAATAACACATTGTTCACATATAGATTGAGGTATCAGTCCAAACCGAATTAAATAATTAAACACAAAACATCCTACACAAAATCCGATGAAAGATTCTAACCCAGAACACAACACCAACACACCAATCAATATTTTTGTAACCATAATTGAATCTAATAGGAAATAAGCTAATAAAGCCGCTGCAGAAAAAACTACCCCCACTGCCTGAGCAAACCTTTTCGGTGGCCCTGGAACCAACTTCACAGTCCCTATAGCAGGGGCTAATATCCTCGTTGCTATCAATCCCATAGGACTTAAAGTAGGCCCGGAAAGTACCCTTGCCACAAATCCGTATGTAAGAAAAATTAACAGCCATACGTTGCCGGTAAACACAACTGCGACTGAAAGAATAAACACCATCCCGGCTACCAAGCGAGCAGCTATTTCATTCACAGGATTAGGAAAACTAAAGACCTCACTATTAGAAACAAATCCTATGTTGAATTTTGACATGAATAATCCTTTCTGAACAAAACGTTAATTTCAACTCGTCTCCATACAATTCTAATCAATTATGTCTCCTATCGGCCGAATTCGTCAAACCAGATGGCAGGCTAATGTATGTATGTTATTTTATTAATCCATAGCTATCATAAATTGAGTGCAGGCCCACTTGTCTAAGCTACCAGTAAAGGTTATAGTATTCCCGCCTTAATACAATAATGGAGTCATATTTTGGGAAATATTAATTCAGGAAACAAACTTAAAGCAGGTGTGATCGGTGGTCGACAGGGAGCCAGTCATGCATATGCATATGCAAATTCAGAAGAATATGAATTGGTATCAGTCTGCGACTTAAAGTCAGAAGTAATAGATGAAATGTGGGAAAGAGCACGTATTGAAAAAGGTTCAGTCCGTACATACGGAGACTATCGCGACATGATTGATGCAGAAGATCTCGACGTAGTCAGTGTATCGGTACCAGACCACGTTCACGCTGACCCAGTATGTGATGCTTCCAACGCTGGTGTCAAAGGAATATTCTGTGAAAAACCGCTCACCATAAATTTAGAAGATGGGGATCGTATTGTAGAGACAATTCAAAAAAATGGTACCAAAATGTCTGTTGATCACACTCGAAGTTTTGTACCAAATTATCGCGCAGGAAGAGAATCGATCCGTAATGGAGACCTTGGAGGCCTTACAAGAATAGTCGCACATATGGGCGGTCATCGTTCAATGCTCTTTCGGAACGGCACACACACCGTAGACCTTATTAGCTACTTTGCAGATTCAAGACCTAAATGGGTTATTGCCGCACATGAACAGGGTTTTGAAGATTATGGGACAGTTTATAAAGGTGAAGGAGGTAAAGACCCAGCCCTAGACCCAGGGTCCACGGTTATTATCGAATATGAGAATGGGGTCAGAGCTATTCTAAATTCAGCAAAATTAACACCGGCATTCCATGAAATTGACCTTATTGGTCCCAGTGGACGCATACTCTTAGATGATAAAACATCAAAACGTTGGCTCGCTGATAAACCGGAAGGTGAACTTAAAGAAGATCCTTCGTTTAATTATCCGGGATATCCAGACTTTTTTGGTGATGCATTGATTCCTGCCGTAAAAGAATTAGCAGAGATGATACTTGGAAATGCCGTAAGCAGTTCACCGCCTGAAAGAGCGCGTGACACATTAGAAATAATGCTAGCTGCCCTGATATCTCAAGATCAAGGAAATACTAGAGTAAGTCTGCCATTGCCACGAAATTAATACTAGGAAATTTTCACGGTCCTGCCGGTTCTAGAAGATTCAACAGCCGCGTCTATAACTTCTAGAACATGGACTGCATCTTGGATAGATGTGGGAGAAGACCCATCTCCTCGAGAAGCATTGAGATGGCATCTTACAAAATCAGCTCCCGCTAACCCTCCGTATGCAGACGATCCAGGCAAATTATATGACTTAGACTGATAACCTGCCGGTTCCTTACCCGGCATATCACTGAACATCCCGAAAGAATCACCATGCGAAGAATCTATACGTGCATATCCTCGAGTACCTCGGATGGCCACTAACGCATCGTTTGAACCGCCCATCTCCTCAGGCATAGGCCCAGCCAAATGGTAACCTGAATGGATAGTACCCATAGCACCACCACTGAATCGCACTACCAATAAAGCTGTATCTTCAACTTCTATTTGTTCAGGATTTTGAGTACCAAGCATAGCTGCTACCTCTACGATCCTATCATCTAGTAGATATGAAACCATATCAATATGGTGACAAGCCAACCAAGCTAATATTCCTGTGCCAGCTGTATCTTTTTTGAACATCCATCCATCTGGATTTCGGAAACGAACCTGGGAAGTAGCTAAGCGAGTTTCAGTAGTCATGATACTACCAAAGTCCCCATTTATCCTAGCCTGTTTTACCTCCCGTACTTCGGGACGCCACCTATTCTGGAACATAACTCCCGTAGTAAGCTGCTTAATTTCTGCAGCTTCCGCTACTTTACGTAGATCATTAGCATTCATTGCCCCTGGTTTTTCGAACATGAAATGTTTACCCGCATCGACACACTTTTGCAATATATCGGAACTTATGTCATTCCGAGCACACACCAATACAAAGTCAATTTCATCGTGAGATAGGAATTCATCTAAATCACGTGTGCCAGAAACTACTTTTGAAGATAAAGCTGTTATTTCTTCTAATTCTCCTCCCTCAACAGCGCATAGATGGATATCATCAATTTCGTCAAGTTCATTAAAAGTCCTTAGATGGCCCTT
>CAYFFO010000016.1:0-42278 GCA_964342485.1 uncultured Dehalococcoidia bacterium | reverse complement strand
GTTTTTTTTATTGAGGCCACGCGTGGACCTTTATCTGTAATAAGTACCTCCACTGTATTTTCTTTATTCACAGTAAGACTTCTCTCTCCATCTAATGCGATTGTACAGGGTCTAAGCGTAATTTCTCGTGGCTTATTCATTGGAATACGTGACCAAAAATGGACATCAACTTCAGATATTAATCCCGGAGCTACGGGAGCAATAATCCTTGTGGCCTTACCTCCCAATTCTATATGAAGACCATAATCATCGTTAGATTCTACTTTCATGATTCTAGAACCAATCGCTGATAGTCCTATAGAGTCTGATTCAGCTCGGGTCAAAAATATTTCATGTAGTGTATCGATATCCCAGACTGCTCGGGCTCCTATAAACCTTTCCTTACTAACCGCTACATCTATAAGGGCGATGTCTCGTACAACCCCATCAATCATTATTTCTACAAGCTTACTAGGTGTAGTTATCGAATCAACTTCAACTTTACCCGATGATATAATTCCTGCAACTAAACCAGCCACTGTGCCTTCGATCATATATGGAAATACGTTGTTGGTGCCGGTTGAAATCGGAATTAAAGGTAACTGGCCTGAGCCTTTAGCCACTGCCCTGTTAGTACCGTCACCCCCCAATGTGATAATGCAAGAAACTCCCAATTTGGCCATAGCTTCTCCAGCTAGGGTAGAATCATTTTCATCATCTGATAATCGCATTTCAAGAAAATCTATTTTGAGATCTTCTGATGTATTTTGCGCAGCTGCATATGAAAGTTTGCCACTATCAGGCATCATAACTAC
The DNA here is from genome assembly GCA_964342485.1 of uncultured Dehalococcoidia bacterium. Taxonomy (GTDB): domain Bacteria; phylum Chloroflexota; class Dehalococcoidia; order Lucifugimonadales; family CAJWER01; genus CAYFFO01. The sequence continues at coordinate 41,484 of CAYFFO010000016.1, read as the reverse complement.
CTGTTTAGCTGGTGATGCGCCTAATCCAGATAAAACCCGTTTTAATATATTTACTTTCTCGTGATTGGGAACAAATCTTCCTTGAGCAACGATCCGTCTAATATCTTTACCAGCAGAAGGATTCGCAATTATGCCAACTAACACAAACAACACCTCCTGAAATTTAATATCAGCTATCTATGGAATCTTTTTCCCTACAAAACAGGTTAATAAAATATCCCTTATTAAAAATATTTGAACCTGTGAACTTAATTTATCTGAATTTATTTTTTTAGTCATTATTTGAATCTTCGATTCAATAAAATAAGAAGTCTTATACTAATGTATCCATTTCCAAAATGCTTTGTAACATTCCCATGTTAAGCAAAGAGCCAGTTATTATAGCTGCTACTTTTTTACCGCTTAATCCCTCTATATTTTCTACAAGTGCTGCAATACAAATTGCAGCAGAAGGTTCCGTTATTATCTGTTCTAACCTGATCAAAGTATTTACCGCCGGTAGTAAATTTTCTTCTTCTACCAACCAAACATCATCTACTAAGGTCTTTATCTCTTCTGTTATATCTGATATCGGTATTCTTACACCTAAGCCATCAGCATATGTTAGGCTTTCAGCAGATCCATAAACAAACATGTCCTTGAACGCCTCATACATAGCCGGCGAACCTGATGGAACCAGTCCAATTATCTTTGTATCTGGATTTGTCTTTTTAATGACAGACGCGATCCCTTTAATCAAAGAACCGTTTCCCAGGGGAACTAGTACAACATCCCAATTTGGATCTTGTTCCAGTATTTCAGAAGCAATTGTACCTGCACCATGAGACATCTCTTTAACCACTCCGTCTTCCCAAAAAGATCCACCATGCTTAGTTGATAGATCTCTCGCAAATTGCTTCGAATCATCAAAGTCATCGCCATGTACAATTAGATTCGCCCCACATAAACGAATACGATCTTTCTTGGACGGAGTGGCGTTCTCAGGTACTACTACGTTAACAGGTATTCCAAATCTTCTCCCGGCTTCAGCAATAGCAATACCATAATTTCCGGCAGAAGCAACATATACTCCTTTATCCGAAAGACGATCCCCAAGTTTATCCATGCAAACAAGAGCACCTCTAAATTTAAATGATCCAATAGGCGTACAGTCTTCACGTTTAAACCAAAGATCTACTCCTAATTTGTGGCTCAGAGTAGCAGCAGGCAACAAGGGAGTCGGAGCCCAGTTTTCACCCTTTATTATTCCTTCGGCAAATCTTAACCATTCCATACTTTTACCTTTGCTAACCAGTAATGATCATCATAGTTGAATTTTAAACAGTGACTAAAAATTGCTATCGGACTGCATCATATTAATACCCATTGGATCATCATCAAAGGCAATATTTCCTAATGCCAATTCAGCTGCTTCTCGAAAATCATCAACTTCCAAGCATTTATTTAAAGCCATCTTGGCAATCATGCCTCCAATCATACCCAAAGAAGATATTGCTGCTAACTGTACATCCGAATCATCATCCTGGAGTAAATCAATCAAATATGGCACTATTGTCTCATCTCCAACCATGCCAGCTGTAGTAACAGATTCATATCGAATTTCAGCAGATTGATCTTCCATATCATCAATAATTAATTGCACCCACTTGATATCGGATGTCAGAGCCATGGCTCTAATTGAACTCTTTTTTAACTCTAATACGCCACTATCATACGCATCTTTAATTATTCTTTCGGTAGACGAATCAAGTATGCCACCGACAACCTCAATAGCGCGACATCGGACTTCAATATGATCTTCTTTCTGTGACAAAATAGTAAACAAACATTTTCGAATTTTTTCAAAATCCCCAGAACCTAATTTACCTGTTTGATACATAGTTACAAAGCCACTAATGGCAATAATAGCTGCAATTCTTACTTCATAAGAAGCATCATTTTGAATTATTTCGATCAATGGTTTAATTAAACTTCGATCTTCACATTGACTGAGTCCGATCAATGAAGCCTTACGAATTCCAATATCGTCATCGTATATACAGGATATTAAAACACTAGAAAAGTCTACTGATGCACTGTCTTTCTCCAGATCGATTAGCTGTTCTACAAGATCGTATTTTTTAATAGTTGTTAGTTTTGGCCATACAAGCTTAAATTCTTTGATCTCATGTTTGGTTAAACCTGAGAGAGCAACTATATCAGCCGGTTTCCAAACCGAACCATCTTTGTTGAGTTTATTTATAAACTTTTGAAATTCCATAGATTTGTGATGTATATAACATCATGAACAATCCCATATATAACCATCAATTCACAAAAAATTACATGGGATCATGTTAATTATTATTACCCTTTCATTGATCGTACGTGAATTTTATTCTACCCCATATAAAACTTATGATAGTCTGATCATGTTTAAAAAATAATTGTTCATGAAACCTATACCTTATCCTTATGCAATCTAACATTAAAATCGACGAGTTAATTAATATACTTACGACTGAATATGGAGTATTTGAATGGGAACCACGTTATGATCCGGCTTTGGAGTTAGTTTATACGATCTTATCTCAACACACTTCAGACATAAATTCAGAGCGTGCATTTTTGAACCTGATGGACAAATTTGGCAACATTGAACAGGTTGCGATTGCTGAGGTATCTGAGATAGAAGAATCTATCAGAACAGGAGGCTTGTCCAAAACTAAAGCTCCTCGAATAAAAGCTGTTTTAAACCAGATATACGATGAATTGGGATCTTATGATCTTTCGTTTTTGAAAGAAATGCCACTGCAAGAAGCCAAATCATGGCTCAAACGATTGGATGGTATAGGTCCAAAAACTGCAGCTATAATACTTTGTTTTTCACTTGGCATGCCAGCTATGCCAGTTGACACTCATATATATAGGGTAGCTAAGAGGCTTGGGCTTATTGACTCGCCGACGACTGCAGACGATGCACATGATATCTTGGAAAACAAAGTTATCGCCAATGATGTTTTTCAATTTCATTTATTGCTAATTAATCATGGCAGAAAAATCTGCAAGGCCAGAAAACCACTGTGTCACCTCTGTAATCTATCTCATCAATGTCCTTCAAAAGTAGAATTTGCCAATTGATTTAAGCTAATTATCACTAAATTTACATGTAACTAAGTAGTATACCTAGGCCATGTAAGGTTATAATCTTCCCTTAATACTAGAAATTACATGAATTTCATCTTGCGGGAGACTGCATTGATCAAAGCCGGAATAATCAACGTAACAGGATACGCAGGAATAGAACTGGCACGCATACTTTATAATCACCCTGCTATTGACATCAAATCGGTAACAGGTAGGAGTCAAGCCGGAAAACCGCTACGGGAAATTTTTCCACATCTTCTTCCATTTGATCTTGAGATAACTGAAGAAATTACTGGCAACCTAGATGTAGTATTCTCAGCTCTTCCACATGTAGCAAGTGCTGAGAAAATAGCACCCTTGATTAATCAAGGTATAAAAGTGATTGATATAAGCGCGGATTTTAGATTGGAGCAAACATCCGATTATAAAAATTGGTATGACTTTGATCACTCTTATCCAGAATTGCTGAGTAAAGCCGTATACGGGCTACCTGAAATCAGACCTGAAAAGATATCAAATGCAAGTCTTATAGCAAACCCAGGATGTTACCCTACTGCAGCAATCCTAGCTATGGCTCCTGTAATTAAAGAAGGATTGATAGAACCGGAAATTATAGTAGACGCTAAATCCGGAGTATCAGGGGCAGGTCGGAAAGCATCTATTCAAAATCTCTATTCTGAAATCAATGAGAACCTGAAAGCTTATTCAGTAAATGGTCACAGACATCTACCAGAAATTACCCAAGAGCTTAGTTTACTGAACACAAACATATCACCTCAAATCACTTTCGTGCCTCATCTCGTCCCAATGACACGCGGCATATTAGCTACCTGCTATGGAAAATTGAAAATGGATTCATTCACAAAAACAAATAAAACAAGAGAATATTTAAAAGAAATTTATCAGGAGTTTTATAGAAACGCACCCTTCACTAACATATCTGATGCTCCTCCCGAAACGAAACATACACAAGGAAACAACGACTGCTTAATATATCCGACAACCGACGTTTCTGGTCAAAGGCTTATAGTAATAAGCTGCATAGATAACCTTGTCAAAGGTGCAGCAGGTCAAGCTGTTCAAAACATGAATATTATGTTTGGACTACCTGAAAATGAAGGTCTAAAACAATTATCGCTCTACCCATAAAAAAAGATGGCTAATGAAAACTTTTCCTGATTCAGGCGCAATCCATATTGTAAAAGAAAGGAAAAAGAGGCTACAAAAAACCCTACTTTTTTCCTTGATTGGATCAATCATATTTGTATTAACATGTACTGGTGCCAATTTTGCTCTGGTATACCTTACAACTAGCGATTCAGCCCAAACTGCAGATACGTTTCTAAAAACCATCAGTTCAGATAATTTAAATGATGCTTATGAATTAGGATCGGATGATTTTAAACAGGCACAATCATTAGATAAATTCATCGACATGATTACCGGTTCCTATATAACAAGTTACAAGCTAACCGAATGGCACAATCGCACTCTAGATAGTAGCGATAAGAATATTTATACGGGTACTTTATCTGGAATATCGAACAAAAGCATGCCATTTAATTTAACAGTGGTTAAAGAGCAAGGAAGCTGGAAAATCTTTTCTCTGACTGGTCCCGGCCGCTATGGAGTAGGACCCGGAACTTGGTTTAAACAGGTACCCGGAAAGAAAGAACTTCAATTACTCGCAAAAAACACGATGTTAGACTTTGACAAAGCGGTACGTGAAAAAAGTTTTGTTGAGTTTTACAATAATATGTGGACATTCAGGTCATCAATGTCTTTATGGAAATTCCAGGCAACATTTAAGAAGTTTATACAAAATAATATAGATCTTTCTTCAACACATGTGGTAGCCCCTACATTCATCGATGAGCCAAGCCTAGAACGCAGCCCATCCGGAACTTTGTTGGTTACTAATGGAATATTTGATACCGAAAATGGATCCATCCCCTTTACATTTAGATACTTATATGATCATCCTAACTGGAAACTCATAAATATAAACGTAGGATTCCCTGGAGATCCAACGTTTACTCTGAGAAATTAGATACCTGAATATAGACACTAAAACTTGTAGATTATTGCGCCAATTGACGGATAATAATAGAATAAAAGAGGCCTTTTAATAATCTCCTGTCAATTCACAAAAGATTTGTATTGGTCAAAATTGCGCCCCTATCGTCTAGAGGACTAGGACGTCGGCCTTTCAAGCCGGAAACACGGATTCGAATTCCGTTGGGGGCACTCGATATAGCAAAAACACCTAGGCTTGAAGTCGATTTACATAAGAAAGAACTGGTGCCGCCAGCATGATTGCAACAACAAGATTATTTGCAATCCCAATACCTTTTATAATATTCATTAGCACGATTAGTTGCGGTAATATTTCTAGCAGCAGCCAAGATAGCCTTGAACTCCAGCCTCCGTCTACAAGTAACCAAGATATCGCAACAAAACCTGTTGGAGATTCTGAAAGCATCGAAAAAGGTCAAAGTAACTCTAAGAAATCCTCCACAAAAAATGAAAATAGGACTACCTCAACCGATCGCGCACTAGGTCTAGAAACCAAGAATTTAGATGAAAAAACTCCGGTGTCAGTGAATTCAAACTTCCTACCGGATTCCAATTCAATAGCTAGCCTCGCTTCAGAACGACAAGTTATCACAAGAACAATAGACATCAAAGCTGAGGTAAGTGACGTAAGAACTTCTATAGAACAAATAAAAGAAGTAGCTTCAAGCCTAGGTGGCTGGGTTGTAGGTTGGCATCTAGACTCAAAACAGAATGGTTTCATATCTTTCCGAGTTCCAACAAATCAGCTTGATAAATCTATCCACAAAATAAATGACTTGGTACTTAAAATCCAATCAGAAATATCCTCACGTGAAGACATTACAGATAATTACATTGATCTGCAGGGCAGATTGACCAATTTAAAAGCAACTGAATCCGCACTACTAAATTTATTGAATAAGGCTGAAACCATTGAACAAACTTTACAAATACAAAAAACGCTAATGGTTGTGAAAGAAGATTCAGAAAAGGTAATGGGAAAGGTCAAACACCGTGAACAATCCGCTGCCTACTCGTTAGTTAACATTACGATCATTAAAAGTCCCTCTACGATGTTTGCAGATGCTGGGCCTGATCAAAAAGTGAGAATTAATGAGCCTGTTCAATTCAGAGCCGCTTTTAAAGCCCCAAAAAGTGTCGAAGATTTCAGTTTTACCTGGGATTTTGGAGATGGATCTCCGATTGTTAAAAGTAATATCATAGCCCCAACAGAAAGTGAAGATACCAGTGTTACAGCTACTATAAACCATGTTTATTCTAGCGAACTGAACTCCCCTTACATCGTGAAATTCAACATACAGGGTTTTGGAGAAGATGGACGGTTCGAAGGGACTGATATCACAAAAATACATGTTGCGAGAATACCGGAAATTGAAGTATTTTCAAATGACAGTTTGTCTATCGAAGCAGGGCAGACATTGGAATTCAGCGGCTCTTTTACCCGTCCTCCAAACTTCACTAACGTCCAATTTATCTGGGATTTTGGAGATGGATCAGACCCATTAAATGGTTCGCTAGATCACGGAATATCTACAACTATGACGCGTCATATCTACTATAATCATAGATCCTTTCCATTTGTCGCTAAATTGACTATTATCGGCCAAACTGAAAACGGGCTTGCAAGAGGGTTTACAACTATAAATGTAAGTGTATTAGAGCCTGATAAATGGATAGTTGATAGCCTAAACGTAAACCAACAAATCAAAACCGCTTTTCGAACCTTATCTGAATTGGGTAAATTAATACTTGCATCCGCAATATGGGTATTAATATTCAGTCCGGTCATATTAATCTTGGGAGCAGGAACAATTTTCTTAAAAAAGAAAATTGATTCCAATAGAGTTTCTAGAAAATAATGAGAGAATCTCAACAGATTGAGTACGCATAAATGTTAACAACCAGGCATTTTACAGCTACAGGGTTTGTTATATCTGAAAACCATTTGGCATTACACTGGCACCCTAAAGTTAAAGCATGGCTACCTCCAGGCGGACATATTGAACCAAATGAAAATCCAGTTCAAGCCGTATTAAGAGAAATTAAAGAAGAGTCAGGTCTTGACGTTGAAATTATACCTACAGGCAATAAATTAGATTTGGAATATCCAAAATCTATCATGCCTCCATTCACAATAATGCTTGAAGATATAGATGATCCTGTACAAGGATACCACCAGCACATAGATATGATATATTTCTGCAAGTCGATTATCAGGCTTCCTCGTATGAAAAAGGGATGGCGGTGGGTAAACAGATCTATCCTATTAGCAGGAACATCCATTGAATGTGAAGATGAGATAAAAACACCACCCCCAAAAGACGTTAGGAACTTGGCGGAAAAGGCTTTCACTTTAAATCAGCAATAATCATGTCTAAATACACCGTTATAAACACTAGACTAAATAGGTAACTCTAAAAAGTTGTATGCACAAAAAGGGACAGTAAATTGAAACTTTATATTCTTGGATCTGGGACCCCTACTCCATCACCTGAAAGATTTGGTTCTTCCTACGTCATAAAAGTAGGAGATGATCACATAATGTTTGACTGTGGACCATCCACGACTCACAAACTTTCCAAAGCGGGACTAACTCCAGTTGAAATTGATTACCTGCTTTTTACTCACCATCACTTCGACCATGACGTTGACTATCCTTGTTTTCTATTAAGTCGATGGAATCTCCACACTGGAGATGAGAATGAACTCCAAGTTTTTGGACCAAATTTAACTGAACAACTAACCCACCGTCTTATGGACGAACATGAAGGAGCCTTCGCACATGACTGGATAGCACGGATTAATCACCCTCTCAGTCTTAACGCGCACACTAGCCGAGGTGGAAAGTTACCAAGACCTGCTCCCAAATTTAAAGTAAAAGACATAGGACCTGGAAAGGTCTGTTATGGAAAAAACTGGGAAATTACGGCAGCACCGGCCGAACATGTGGAACCCTGGCTCGATTCACTGGCTTACCGGCTTGATAGCGATGAAGGCAGTATTGTAATTACTGGTGATACAAGACCTTGTAAATCAGTTACAGATCTTGCTATGGACGTCGATACCCTCGTATGTCTATGCGTATACGTTCAAGAAGAAATAGAAGGCACTCCAGAGGCGGAATATATGTGCGGCAGCATTACTTCTGCCGAAATGGCTCATGAATCAAATGCTAAAAAATTGGTTTTGGTACATCAAGCTGACAACCTAGATATACCTTCCCAAAAAGAAAAAGCGCTCTCTGATATTACCCGCATATATAATAATCCAGTGATTTGGGGGAATGAACTAATGGTGGTAGAACTCTAGTAGATATCATTAACTTTAAGTCAAATCAATTTAGTAAAGTATCCATAGAGTCAGCATTAAACTCTTTTTTAATTCGAAGTATTCATTGCACCAAGATTTTCACCGCCCAACAAATGCAAATGTAAATGATCAACCATTTGACCCGAGTCACTACCCTGATTAACAACCAATCTATAACCAGTGTCTTCCAATCCTTGAGCCTCTGCTAATTTCTTTGCACATTGAAACATAGCTCCAATCATTGGATGCTCTGTCGGATTTAAATCGTAGAGAAAAGTAAAATGATTATTTGGTATCACCAAAATATGTACAGAAGCTTTTGGATTAATATCTCTAATTGCAAAACAATAATCATCACGGTACAGTATGTCGCTCGATATTGACCCGGACAAAATATCGCAGAACACACAATTACTGGTCATAAAACCCTCCTAATTTTTCAACAAATCCCTGCCGAACCTACAGAAAAAATAAATGGCTCTATAAACATAAGAGGTACAAACCCAATCACTACAACTAAAGCTGATCTTGTTACTTCGTCATATCCGAATAAACCTCGTACCGCAATGATCATCAATCCAATCCACCAAAATGGAACTACTATAATTCTAATAACCACACCAATCATCGGTAAAGAAGCAGCTATCAGGAAAATGCGTGGAGTCATCGTAAATCCCAGTACCCTTCCAATTTTAATTGGGTCCGGCCCAGGAGAATTTGCGCCGTAATCGGAAGATAACGGAGGTAAAATTTTATGCCCAACGAAAAAAACCAATAGAGTAATCAAAAACCACCAAACCAGTCTTTGGGTAATGAAGACTATGAAGCACCTTGGATCGGCAGCTTCAAGGCCAACCACATGTGCCACAGCTCCCAGTAAGACTATAGTCCCTGATTGAATAAGAGCAGTGTTATCTCCAGCTATTTCCAGATACAAGCGCTCGTCGAAACTGAGAGCGCGAACCATTCTTCGAAAAATGGAGTTCATTATTATATTGGATCAAGTACGTTTCTTAACTCGGATGCTGTAATAATTCTACCCTGACCCCACCAGGAGCCTTAATAAAAGCTATGGTAGGTCCATTTGGTACATGAACTGGACCTTCCAACAATTGAGCGCCTAATCCAGTCAATCTCTCTATTTCGGAAACCATATCTTCAACCGCGATACCCATATGTTCCAATCCCCAGTGAGCACTAGCATCCGGTTCACCCATCTTCTCGTCGGTCCTCGACCCGGAGATATTAACTATTGTTCCATCCGTGGTTTCACAACGTATAAATCGGTCTCCCCAAGTTCTGACTGCATCGCTAACAATTTTAAAATCGAAAGCTCGAACATACCAATCGGCTGTTGCCTTGGGATCTACCGCCTTTAAATGTACATGATCAAATTCATAGCCCATTGAAAACTCCTGACCTAAATATGATTATCTTCACGACAGACTAGGATATAAAAGCTCTTTATGTCAAGGCAAACGAATATAGCCTCTTCATCAAGCTTGTGATAAAGTGCCGATCAAACATTGTAAACATTGTTAGGAGAAAAAAATTGGAAACTTATCGAGCCGCGGTTATAGGATGTAGCCGAATTGGTGGATTTATTGATAATGAAATAATCGAAAGTGGCAGACTTTCTAAATCGAGACTGCCTGCGTCTCATGCCGCCGCATATGATGCCCATGATAGAGTCGACCTTGTAGCATGTTCAGATTTTCGTGAAGATGTGATGGAAAAATTCGGAGAACGTTACAATATACCAAAAAATAGGCAATACACCGACTATAAAGAGATGGTGGAAAAGGAAAATCTAGATATCGTTAGTGTAGCAACACAGCCAGAACCTAGAGCTGAAATCACAATTTGGCTTGCCAACAATGGGGTCAAAGCAATTTATGCTGAAAAACCTATGGCATCATCTATTTCTGAAGCCAATTCAATGGTCGAAGCATGCGAGGCCAATAAAGTATTTTTCAACTTAGGTACCAACCGCCGATGGAGCAAAAAATATGATGCAATGAAGTCTGTGATTGATAGTGGGGATTTGGGGAAACTAAAGACACTCATATCTTACTCATTTGGCAGTTTATTTAATACATCAAGTCATTGGATAGATTTACTAATCCATCTTAACAGCGACCATAAAGCCCTTTGGGTTCAAGGTAACCTTACAAACAGTGACGGCATGATCGAAGGTAACCACTTAACAGAAGATCCTTCTGCTGAAGGAGTGATCAAATTCGAGAACGATGTTACTGCTTACTGCCTACAAACAAATAGAGGTAGTGAGCATGAAGCCATACTCGACAATGGGACAGTTGCAGCTTTGTCTGACGGTGAAGAATGGTTCCTTAGGAAGAACGGACCAGACGATAATACTGGACGAAAAGGAGCGCTTATACAAAGCAATTTTCCAAAATTCGATGATTCACGCAGCTCTGCATTACGTATAGTGGACGATCTGGTAGATTCGCTTGATACGGGCTCAGCAGTAAAAGGGGGAGTACAAGTAGCTCTAAAAAGTACTGAGATAATCTTCGCTTTTATCGAATCATCGTTACTCGGTGGTGCAAAGGTGAAATTGCCTTTAAAAAACAACAACTATTACCTCAAGAGAGAAAGAGCTCCAAGACAACCTAAATACGAAGCCGGCAATTAATCCTGTTATCTCACATTTTTAAACAAATAAAGTTAGGAGCATTAAATGAAAACATATAAAGCAGCTTTGATCGGTTGTAGCAGAATGGGTGCATTTATTGACAACGAAGTACCATCTTCTTACTACCCATATTCACACGCAGCAGGTTACGAAGCATCTACCCGAACCACACTAGTCGCATGTTCAGATTTAAGGACAGATGTAATGGCTCAAGTTGGAAAAAGGTTTGGAATACCTGAAAAAAGTCAATATACAGACTATAAAGAAATGATGGAAATAGAAAAACCAGATATTGTTAGCGTAGCCACTCAACCAGAACCCAGATCTGAGATTGTTAATTACGTAGCTAGCCATGGTGCAAAGGCAATTTATGCAGAAAAAGCAATGGCAGCATCTATGGCTGAAGCAGATTCAATGGTAGAAACCTGCGAAAAATATGATGTGTTATTCAACCTGGGTACCAATAGAAGATGGGACAGGGGCTTCGACATCATGAAAGATATCATAGACAGCGGAGAACTCGGACCACTAAAATCTCTGACAATCTATGAAACAAGTTCACTATTTAACGGTGCAAGCCATTCCTTAGATCTAATTATGAGACTTAACAGCGACCATCCGGCTTCATGGGTTCAGGGCCTTTTAAGAGACTCTGACGACAACATAGAAAACAATAGGATTACGATAGACCCGGTAGGTGAAGGAATAATACAATTTGAAAATGGCGTTACAGGATACGCATTAAACACAGGAAGGCGCTCAGAATGGGAAGCTGTATGTGAAAACGGCGTCATTACAGCTCTAGGAAACGGATCGAACTGGAAAATACGTCGCCCAGGTGATCGTGACCATAGAGACCGTACGCAACTAGTAGAAGGTTCATTCCCTGAATATGAATGGAAGAGTTCCACACTTTCATTGATCGAAGATTTGGCTAACTCTCTTGACACAGGAGAACCTACAAGGTGTGGGCCACGTATAGCACGAGCATCAACAGAACTTATTTTTGGAATTATAGAATCTCATATCAATGGTGGTAAACGTGTAAACCTACCATTACAGAACAGTACTATCCGATTGGAAAGAGGCATACCATCAAAACAACCTAGATTTGAAAGACAAGATTAAGTATTTTATCTTAATTGTTTTATAAAACTGGTATATAAACATCTGACCTAAATTAATCGGATTAAACAGAGGGTAAAGGAATGCAAATTTATAAATCAGCGGTAATTGGTTGTAGCAGAATGGGAGCATTTATAGATAACGAAGTTATTGGTGCTCCTGGCCATGTCCCTCCATATGCTCACACAGCGGTGTTCACACAATGTACCAGGACCGATTTAGTCGCGTGTTCAGATATTCGACCAGAAGTAATGGAGGAAGTTGGCATTCAGTTCAATATCCCAAAACAAAATCAGTATACAGACTACAAAACCCTGATCGATAATGAACAACCAGACATAATTTCTGTTGCAACCCAGCCTGAACACAGAGCTGAAATCATAATTTATGCAGCTTCCCACGGGGTAAAAGCAATTTATGCTGAAAAAGCACTTTGCGCCTCTATGGAAGAAGCAAAAAAAATAGTTGAAGTTTGTGAACAAAATAGAGTTTTTCTCAATCTAGGGACCCAGAGAAGATGGCACCCAGGATTTGTCAAGATGCGTCAAGTAATCGAAAGTGGGAACATTGGGAACCTAAAACGAGTGGTATTTAGCGGTGGAGGCCTGTTTAATACAGCAAGTCACTATTACGATAATCTTCTTTATTTAAACGGGGACATACCTGCAAAATGGGTGCAAATGACACTCGTGGAAGGTGACTGGAAAATAGAGGGCAATAGACTCACGGAAGACCCTGTTTGCCACGGTGTTATACAGTTTGAGAACGATGTAACAGCTTACGCTGTTCTATCTCCACATGAAATGGAATGGGAAGCTTCCTGTGAAAGAGGGACACTGACTGTCTGGCCCGGATTTAAATTTAAATTACGACAGGAAGGGCCATCAGGCTATCAAAAATCACCAACAATCGTATCAGGGCGTTTCCCAAGATATCAAAACTATAGCCCTAATCTACGTCTCGTTGAGGACCTGGTAAACTCTCTGGACACAGGGAACGAACCTAAGGGAGGAGTGAGGTCTGCCTTCGCTAGCACTGAGCTAATTTTCGCCAGTATCCAGTCACATATTAATGGTGGAGCACGGGTAGAACTACCCTTAAAAGATAATAATATTTATTTACATCGTGAAAGAAAACCAAGACATCCTCAGTTTAAACCAAACTGATCAGTATTTATGAATCCCAATCTAAAATTACCGCAAGAGCCTCATCGGGTTTGTTGTAAAGCATATGATATGCCTCAGCCGTCTTCTGCCATGGTAAACGGTGAGTTACCATAGGAGCGATATTTATCTTCCCTTGGGCAAGTAATTGAGCCGCATCTGTACGATGATCTGATCTTTCACCATCAACACGTATTCCTGCCACCAGTAACTTATTCATGAATATGTTGGAATCGAGAGGAAGCAGGCCATCTCCTGCTTCCTTTGCCCCTTGATATTTTGCTATCAAGTGTAAAACTCCATCATTCTTCATCATTCGTTGAGCCTGTTCAAAAGACTTCAAGCCAGCATTCCCTCCTACACATTCAACAACCACATCTGCCCCTTTGCCTTCAGTTATATCCATAACAAATTCAACGGAATCAGTTTTTGAAACATCTACCACCATATCTGCACCACATTGTTGCGATATGTCGCAACGTAATTTATTAGCATCAACAGTAATAACTTTAGAAGGCAGTCTCTCTCTTACAGCCTGCATATATAAATTCCCAACTATACCCTGTCCCAATACCACTACAACATCTCCTGGTTTAATTGGTGTAGTGCGTGCCCACATAACTGAACTGGTTGCCAGACCTATGAAAGTAGCTGCCTCATAATCCAACCCATCAGGTATATTTCCATGTAGGCCAACTACATATTGTGCATGAGGTCCCCCAACATTTGAACGTTCACCGATTACCACCCCTTCTACCAAATCTCCTATTTCTATTACATCACCAGCATCAGAATATCCCATCATGTGTGGTGGAATCGCACCAGGCATGACATATCTACGAAACAACTCAGAACCTCGACTAATCAGGCTGCGCCTTACCTTGATTAAGACTTCATCATTACCTGGTGAAGGAATTTCTGCCTCCACCATTTTTACATTACCCACACCTTCTAACTTCTCAAGTCTTTCCATTTTAGCCATAAGTAAACTCCATCATTGAATATAATGAAACCATGGGCAGTGTATGAACAATTACACTACCGTGTCAACAACGATTATTTAGCACGCTTAGTTTTAATAAAATATAAATCAGTTCAAATAGTTGAGGAATTAACCACAATATCTCGCCCGAATGAATTATATTCGATTATTAGTAATACAATAAAAATAATGACTAATTTGTCAAAAACCAATTTATATGGGAAGTTAATCAGATTTTTTCACTGAAGTAGCAAATTCTATAATCTTAGATGAATCTTTCAGTCCATTTGATTCAACTCCACTAGAAACATCCACACACCAAGGATTAACTTTTCTGATTGCTTCAGCAACATTAGTTGGAGTTAAACCACCTGCAAGAATTATCTCAAATTGTTCTGAGACAAGTTTAGCTATATTCCAATCGAATGTCTTACCTGTCCCGCCCGCTACACCAGGTTCATATTTGTCCATTAAGACTTTATGACCAGACGAAACAATAATTTCAATTTCTTTCAAAAGAGGATCTAGCACACAGTTTTCTGGAATCTTTACCTGTTTTATTACAGGAATTGAAACACTGTTACAATATTCAATTGGCTCATTTCCACAAAGCTGTGCAAAATCCAGACCAATATAACTTACAATATCATTGATTTCATTAAGTGGCTGGCCTGCAAATAAACCTACCGTCATGGGTTTTTCATCTCCCAGATTATTCACAAGGGTTTCAACTATATCCTTAGATGTTTCTACACTAACCTCTCTTCGAACACCTGGGACAAATACCATCCCCAAATAATCCGCTCCTGCCTTGGCAGCAACTAGGCCCATACTAGCATCTCTTAATCCGCATATTTTGAATTTAGTCAACCCAATTCCCTTAATTTATCGCCTGGATTATCAGACTTAATTAGAGCCTCTCCAACTAGAATCGCATGAGCTCCTGCATCTTTAACTCGTTTTACATCATCAGGGGTTTGTATTCCACTTTCACTGACCACAATTATTCCATCTGGAATTTGGGAGCACAAATATTCTGTTACAGATAAATCTGTATCGAATGTACGCAAATTCCGATTGTTGATCCCAATAATATCTGCCCCTGCATTTATTGCTATATCAAGTTCTTTTTCATTATGAACTTCTACCAAACACTGCATCCAGTAATGCATTGCCACATCCATTAAATCTTTTATCTGGGCAGATGGTAGCATACTAACAATCAATAAGATCGCATCTGCCCCAAATGCCCTGGCTTCACAAATTTGATAAGGATCAAAAATGAAATCCTTACGTAAAATGGGAATTTTGAATTGATCAAGGGTTCCTCTCACAAGCTCTATATCTTCAAGGCTGCCTTTGAAAAACGGTTTGTTTGTCAAAATCGAAACAGCTGCAGCTCCATTTTGTGCATACGTATTGGCCAAATCCAGAGGATTGATCTGATCTCTTAAAACTCCTTTAGATGGAGTTGCACGTTTAATCTCTGCAATTACTCTTATATCATCTCCCATAAGAGTTCCTGCAAAATTCAACGGATATGGTCGCTCCCCTGACAATATCCTATCCTCAAGCTCATCTATGGGCAATTCAGATTTCCTTGTTATCAGATCATTCTGTTCAGTCTCAACAATCTTTTTCAGTATATCCGGAGTATCAGTATTCATATTGTTACAACTCCTAAGAAAACAACATCGTTGGTAACGCTGTTATATCTTTAACTATAATTTCACAGCCTTCAGAAATAAAGCTGTCAGACGAGGTGACGCCAGAAAGTACTGCTACAAACGGTACATTAGCTTCTTTAGCCGTCTTAGCGTCAATCAAACTATCCCCGACATAAATAGCTTCAGCAGAAAAGACGCCTAGATTTGACAACACTTTAATAAGACCCTCAGGGTCTGGCTTTAGATTTTCAACATCCTCGCCTCCGATTATAAAATCAAAATAATCCAATATCCCTTCCCGTACTAGTATAGACTCAATCCTAAAACGAAATTTTGATGAAACTATCGCAACACTTATATTTCTATCTACTATTGTTTTCAAAACATCTGGAACAAACTTGAACATATCAGTTCCATCAACCATAACCTGATCCGCCCTACTCGTGAACAACTTAATAAATTGTTTCCCTTTATCTATATGCTCTTTTCCAGCCAGTGTACAAAGTGTGGTAATTAAATCCATACCTATCGTTGAGCGGATCAACTCATCACGTGCCTCAGGTAATCCAAGTACTTTTAACCCATAATTCACGCATTCGATTACAGGTATAGAAGAATCCGCTAGTGTGTAGTCAAAATCGAACACAACACATTTTGGTTTGTTTATACTCAATTTAGTTTTTGACTAAGTTCAATCAAGTGATCAAGTACCCTCTTAGACTGACCTGAATCTATAGCGTCTCTGGCTATTAAAACCCCATCTCTAAAAGTTTTTGCCCTATCTGCAGCGACCAGAGCTGCACTTGCATTAGCTAAGACCACATCCCTACGAGGCCCTAAATCCCCGTCTAAAATAGACTTGATCACTGAAGCACTTTCTTTAATGCTTTTTACTTTCAATTCTAGGTTATCAATAACATCAAGACCAAAGTCGTCTGGCATAACAGTGTATGTCGATACAGTACCATCTTTTAGTTCCCAAACATCTGTTTTTCCTGCAAGACTAATTTCATCTAGCCCATCCTCGCCATGAACTAACAAGGCATGATGCACAGATTGTTTAGTCAAAAATTGAGTAACTAGGTTAGCTAAGCCAGCGTCAGCCATTCCAAAAACTTGAGCGTTCGCTCTAGCAGGATTCATTAACGGACCTAGCGTATTAAAAATAGTTCTAATGCCAATCTCTTTTCTAGGTGCAGCTGCAAATTTCATTGCTGGATGAAATATCTGTGCAAACATAAATCCAAAACCAGTTTCTTCTATACATTTCTTGACATCCTCAGGACTTAATTGGATGCTAACACCAAGTTCTTCAAGTACGTCTGCGCTCCCAGTAGACCCTGAAGCTGCTCTATTGCCGTGTTTGGCTACCTTGGTACCCGATCCCGCAACTACCAACCCAACGGTTGTAGAAATATTAAAAGTACCTGAAGCATCACCACCTGTACCACATGTGTCAATCACCGGGCCTTCAACATCAACGTGCAAAGATTTCTCCCTCATCACCTGAGACATACTCAGCACTTCTTCTAATGTTTCCCCTTTTAGCCTTAAAGCGGTGACAAAAGCAGCTATTTGGGCTGG
Source organism: uncultured Dehalococcoidia bacterium (assembly GCA_964342485.1). Taxonomy (GTDB): domain Bacteria; phylum Chloroflexota; class Dehalococcoidia; order Lucifugimonadales; family CAJWER01; genus CAYFFO01. The sequence goes on along the minus strand of CAYFFO010000016.1, from coordinate 23,793 downwards.
ACTTGCATCACCATCCATAATTTCTCGCATACTAAAACTAGCTTCTTGGTCTGTAAGCGGCCTACCTTCAACCAACTTAGCAATCGCATCTTTAATCATCTTGTACTCCCTAGTTGATTATTTTTACAAATATAAAAGCTAATCACAGATGATGATCACCTCAAATTAGCCTAATAAAATGTTTACAGAGCATAAACAAAAAATGTATTAATTATTAATATCATTGATCGAATGTCTTGATAGAGGATCACATGGCTAGAAAATTAGCTAGTATATCTTTCCCTGCCTTGGTCATTATTGACTCGGGGTGAAATTGGATACCTTCTACAGGATCTGTCTTGTGTCGAACACCCATGATGATACCATTTTCCGTCCATGCAGTAACTTCAAGTTCTTCTGGTAGGTCATCCCTATAAACAGCCAAAGAATGGTATCTTATGGCTTCAAAAGGATTCGGTATACCCTGAAACAAACCTAGCCCATCATGATGTACCATCGAAGTTTTACCATGCATTATTTCTCCGGCAGAACCCACTTTCCCTCCATAAGAAAAACCTACACACTGATGACCAAGACAAACACCCAAAATTCGAGTTGTTGAACCAAAAAATCCTATGACTTCATTTGAAATACCTGCTTTTTCAGGGGTACATGGCCCAGGAGAGATAACAATCTTTTCTGGTGATAGTTTCTTTATTTCTTCGACAGTTATATCGTCATTTCTAGCAACAAATATTTCTGCCCCCAGTTCTGACATATATTGATACAGGTTATAAGTAAAACTATCGTAATTATCAATTAAGAGTATCATCCAGAACTCCCACTAATTTTTTTTCCCAATAAATACCATCATGACTTTTCCGCATTTTCAATTGCTCGAAGTACAGCTGAAGCTTTATGAACAGTCTCTTCGAACTCGGTTCCCGGGTTACTATCGTGTACAATACCGCCCCCTGCCTGGGTATATGCAACACCGTCTTTTATAACAAGTGTACGGATAGTTATTGCAGTATCTAGATTACCTGCAAAATCAAAATAGCCTACTGCTCCAGCATAAGGACCCCTCTTGTCAGGCTCTAATTCTGCAATTATCTCCATTGCTCGTATTTTAGGAGCTCCTGAAACGGTTCCTGCAGGGAAACAAGCCCTTAAAACATCAAAACTATTATAATCTTCACGTAAACTTCCAGTTACATGTGAAACAAGATGCATGACATGAGAATACCTTTCCACGTCCATGAACTGTGTAACCTCAACAGTACCTGCCTTACTAACTTTGCCAATATCATTCCTGCCTAAATCTACAAGCATGATGTGTTCTGCACGCTCTTTTTCATCATCCAAAAGATCATTCTCTAAAGCTATGTCCTCTGCAGTATCCGCACCCCTTGGTCGTGTGCCCGCAATTGGATGGGTTGCTACTCGACCATTTTCTACTTGAACAAGCAACTCAGGTGAGGCACCCACTATTTGGAAACCATTTAAATCCATATAGTACATATATGGTGATGGATTTATCATCCGTAGCGATTGATAGATCTGAAATGGATCAACCGATATAGGGCGTTGGAAACGCTGAGAAACTACTGTCTGTATTACATCACCCTTATATATATAATCTTTGACTACTTTTACCATTCTTTCATATTCGTCTTTTGACATGTTGAATTTGACATCATGTCCACTATAGTTCTTCTCAATGGTATTATTTGGTATCACAGAAGTTTCTATGCGCTTTACTATTTCATCAATTTTTAACACTGCTTTTTGGTATGCGATAGTTACTTCATCCTCTATGTATGCTTGGCTAACAACACGTATTTTATTTAACAAATGATCAAAAATTACAAAAGTATCGGTCATCATAAAAACAGACTCAGGTAACAATAATGGATCGGAAGGCGGACTAGGCAAATCTTCGAAATATGATACTGTTTCGTATGATAAAAACCCTACTGCACCACCATTGAAACGTTGGTCATCAGGAAAACCAGAAGGTATCTTATCTGAAAGTTCTTTTTGAACATGTATTAAAGGATCTGTTGAACCAAGTTTTTCAGATGGACCAGTCCTTATAACTTTATATGGCTGAGTCCCAATGAAACTATACCTACCCATACCATCATCCTCTTCAGCGCTTTCTAAAAGAAATGAGTACGGTGGCTTAGCTATTTTCAAATATACTGAAACGGGTGTTTCAGATTTAGCACTGATTTCTTTATAAACATTAATCAAGTTGCCATTATTTGATAAACGTCTTGCCTCTTCTAATGATGGTTGATACATTAATTATTCCTGCAAACTATTCCGATTTTAGAAACTTCTTATCATGATCTGATCTTGGTTCAATAGCAATCATCGTGCACCTAAAGGTGATGGCAAAACCAGGCCAAAGAGGTCCTTTATTTTATTAAGTTTGGCTCCACTCACAGACTCTGCCTGTTCAGCTCCTCTAGCTAATATAGAGTCCAATTCAGATACGTCATCGATCAAATCCTGATATTTTTCTTGAATTGGGCGTAACTCTTCAATAACTACTTCTGCGACCCTGATTTTTAAATCTCCATACCCCCTGGCGTCCCTAAAATCCATTTCTACTTCTTCTTTTGTTTTACCAGTAACAACCCTGTAAATTTCTAGGAGGTTATTTACCCCAGACTTAGACGAATCATCGGAAAACCGAATCTCATTACTTGAATCCGTCACAGCTCTTTTGAAAGAGCGTTCAATTTCTGATGGATCATCAAGAATTGCTACAGAATGACCTCTAATATGAGAATATGTTTTTGACATCTTTACCATAGGGTCATTCAGACCCATAACACGAGCACCTACTTCGGGAATAACCGGTTCTGGCACAGTAAACGTTTCGCCATAAAGATGATTGAAACGTGTTGAAATATCTCTAGCCAATTCAACATGTTGTTTCTGATCATCACCTACAGGAACCTCATCAGCATCATAGAGGATAATATCTGCTGCCATTAAAACCGGATACCCAAGCAGCCCGGTAGAAACACTCTCTTTACCTGAAGCTTTGTCTTTATATTGAGTCATCCGTTCCAGCCACCCTATAGGAGTAATACAATTAAGTAACCAACATCCTTCAGCATGCGCAGTAACATGGCTCTGTATAAAAAGAGTGCACTGTTCAGGAGAGAGTCCGGATGCTATTAACATTGCTGCTACTGTCCGAGTTCGATTACGTAAAAGCTCAGGTTCTTGAGGTACCGTTATAGCATGTAGGTCTACAATACAAAAAAAGTTTTCTTTATCATTTTGTCTCTCAACCCATCCTTTTATCGCCCCTAAGTAATTCCCCAAATGAAGATCACCAGATGGTTGTATTCCACTAAAAACTCGTTTCCTGATTTCTTTCTTAGTCCTCATATCTTTTTTAAGACTTTCCTTTAGTTTTTTACACTTGACAATGGTTAATGGGTATCTATAAAAATGAAAACCCCGTCCTTAAACAAGGGACGGGGTTTTCCGTGGTACCACCCTATTTCACTGAAAAAACAGTATCTCTATCGGAACAACGTTCCGGAGCCTTTATAACGGTAGCCAATCCGTCCAGTCCTAAAGTTCGAAACTTTCAGATGGAAGCTCACAGGTCCATTCAATCTCCACTTCTAGCACCGGTTCACAGCTACTCCGGCTCTCTATTAGCCAAGCTAAAGACCTACTAATCCTGATCACTGCTTTCTTAATATTGATATCTTACATGGCTCAGTATATGTGTAGCTCAGAAATCATGTCAACAGTAGTATAGTCCCTAAATTCAGCTAATTTTTCTTCAATTTGATTGATCTCCCACCAATCAACCATTCTGAAATAAATAAATTGCCTTCCCGGTCAATAGCCATACCATGTGGGCTATTAAATTTTCCTTCTTCAAGCTCAGGTCTTATGCTATCACCTTTTATATCATGATAATTAGGCCATCCCTGAATATTTGTAACATCCCCATTATCTCCGAGATCGACAACATAGTTGTCATCTATATCACAGATAGTCAACCTTGCTTTCAATTCAGCAATAACTAAATAATCTCCATCCACCACAAATCCACTAGGACTTGTCAAGAACTCACTGCCGAAAACCCGCTTCCAATTCCCTTCCATATCATATACCTGAACACAAGAATTACTTCTGTCCGCTACATACAATTCAGGATCAACTTTTCTATTGTCAATGAAAATTGCATGAGGGCAATCGAAGTGTCCTTGTTTACCCTCTTCACCGTTAATGGTTAATAAATATTCCCCCTTTTTATTGAAGCAGTGTACTTCACTAGATCCATACCCATCTGCGACCCAAATATCACCATTACCGTTCTCATTAACAGCTACCCAAGTAGGCTTGTAGTCTCCATTTAGGTAAGAATTTACTGGAGGTGTCACAAGTTTCATAACGACGTCGCCATCCAAGGAAGTCTTTATAACTTGTCCTATAATCTGTTTCTGATCTGAACTATACTCATAGCCTGTTGATGGCCTGCGCTTTGCACCATTATCAGCTATCCAAATATATTCTACATCTCCTTCTTTAACTAAAGTCATCCCGTGGGTATCAGTACAATTACTATCCCAAGACCGCAAAAATTTACCCTGCATATCAAAGACTTGAACAACAGGATCATCTGGGTGACCCATATATATCTCAGAATCTGAAGAAACTACGATCCCATGATGTGACCAGCCTTTTCTAGCACTGATAGTTATCGGCGTCTTTACCCAATCTTCATGCCAGGTGTAGATATGATTGCCAGAACCTATTTGCATCAATATTTCTCCTTTAACCTTAAAATTTAACATCTAAGAAAACTTTGATTCATACAAAGAGGAATTTATAGTATCAAAGTTATTAAATTTTCATCTATTCGAATTTTACTAATTCTGCAATCATCACCATTAGGATACTATCGATTCTTATTTTTAATTTCAAAAAAGAATCCGGGATTCGTATCATAACTTAACCAAAGAATTCTATATCATATACATTAGCTTCTCTGGACTAGTAGTCTGTCTCATATATATACTAGATGTAGTTAACTAATTTAATCAGTAAGTAAATATGGTTTACTTAGCTATACTATTCTGTAACTTTTTGATTATAAGATAAATATGACTTTCCCCTTAGAACATAAAGAATTCATATCAAATTATCCTACCCTAGCTGCTATAGGTAATACTCCAACCGTTAAGCTGAATTTAGGAACCTTTAAAGGTGGATCTAAAATTTATGCTAAATTTGAACAGCTAAATCCAGGAGGGTCAATTAAAGACAGGCCTGTCCTTAGAATGCTAACTGACGCAGTGATTAAAGGAAGGCTCAAAAAACACCAAGTGATCCTTGATGCAACATCGGGTAATGCCGGCATAGCTTATGCAATGATTGGAGCAACTCTTGGTTACAAAGTGGAACTCGTAATGCCTGAAAATGCTAGCGAAGAACGGAAAAAACGACTTCTAGCCCACGGTGCGAAATTGACCTTTACCAATCCAATGCTTGGATATGATGAAACTATACGTGAAGTAAAACGTATTTACGAGTCAGCTCCCGATAAATATTTCTATTCTGACCAATATTCAAACATCAATAACCCGCTAGCACATTATGAAACAACAGCTGAAGAAATTTTGAAACAAGTAAATAATATCACTCATTTCGTTGCAGGTGTCGGGACAGGAGGGACAATTAGTGGAGTGGGTCTAAAACTTAAAGAGCATGATCCAAACATTCAGATAATAGGTATCAACTTCGATGAATGGCCCGGAGTTGAAGGACTCAAACCACTAGGACAGGGACACATAAAGCCCAATACCTTCAATCAAAAGATAGTCGACCAAATGATACATATAGATGTAGAAGACGGATATAGAATGTCCAAAAAGTTGGCATCATCTGGTATTTTTGCTGGCCAATCTTCCGGGGCTTATATCCATGCAGCTCAAATAATTGCTAAAGATTTATCTAAAGGAAAAATTGTCACCGTAATCAACGACATGGGTGAACGATATTTTAGTACTGGACTGTGGGACTAGAAAAGATCAAATTACCAGACAAGCTTTTGATGTATATTAAAATAACATCCATTAAACATCTAAGTTTTTAACATCAAGAGCATGAGTCTGAATAAAATTTCTCCTTGGCTCCACAACATCTCCCATAAGTAATGAAAACATTTCATCAGCTGCCGCACCATCACCTTGATTAACCTGAAGCAATGTTCTATCTTCAGGGTTCATAGTGGTTTCCCAAAGTTGCTCAGCATTCATCTCGCCGAGTCCTTTATATCTCTGTATATGAGGACTCGATTTCCCAGTAAGACCGCTCAGAGTTTTATCTAATTCATCTTCAGAATAAGCCCACTGCTGTTTTTTACCTTGAGTGACATTATATAAAGGAGGCATAGCCATATAAAGATGTCCTGAAGCGATCAAAGGCTGCATATTCCTATAAAAGAAAGTGAGCAGCAGGGTCCTTATATGAGAACCGTCAACATCAGCATCTGTCATTATAATGATGCGATGATAACGGAGTTTTTCTAAGTTAAAATCTTCCCCAAGACCACCACCTATCGCTATTGTGATTGATTGTATTGCTTCATTGGACAGCATCTTGTCTTCGCGGGCTTTTTCAACATTAAGAATCTTGCCTCTTAATGGTAAAATCGCCTGAAAAGCTCTATCACGCCCCATTTTTGCAGTGCCTCCCGCAGAATCTCCCTCTACAAGATACAGCTCGCAATTTTCGGGATTTTTATCTGAGCAATCAGCAAGTTTCCCAGGTAATGAACCTCCATCCATCGCATTCTTTCGAATAATCAGATCCCTGGCTTTACGAGCCGCTTCTCTTGCTCTTTGGGATGTTAAGCATTTCTCAATGATCCTTTTTGAATCCTGAGGATGATCTTCCAAAAATATTTGTACGTTCTCTGCTACAACAGTTTCTACCTGATTCCGAACTTCCGGATTACCAAGTTTAGTTTTCGTTTGTCCTTCAAATTGAGGGTCTGGTAACTTAACACTTATGATAGAAGTCAATCCTTCTCGGGTATCTTCCCCGGCTAGATTACCTTCCTTTAATAAGCCTTGTTTTTTTGCATAATCGTTAACAACTCTCGTGATGGCTGACTTGAATCCAGTCAAATGAGTGCCACCATCTTCAGTATTAATACAATTGGCAAAAGCATAACTGGATTCAGTAAAAGCGTCATGATACTGTATAGCAACTTCCACCATTGTTCCATCTACCTGCTTTTCCATATATAACGGCTCATCATGCAGCACGGTCCTATTTGCATTTAAATTGGTTACAAATTCTTTTATACCGCCATCGAACTTGAAAGTTACATCTCTTTCCGAATTCTCGGATGTGGTTTCTTCAGCAGCTTCGTCTGGAAACCAATCACAACGAAACCGAATTGCCAATCCCTTATTCACATAGGCCATTTCCTTAAAACGTTTTGTCAAAATTTCGTAGTCATACGCAACCGATTCAAATATTGTGTCATCAGGAAAAAATTCTACAATCGTTCCATGGCGATCTATTTGGTCAGGCGTCAATGGTTCAGAATTCAAAGAGGTTGTTGCCTGTCCTTTAGCAAATTCCTGTGAATAACATTTACCATTCCTGTAAACTTTCACTCCCAAATTGTTTGAAAGTGCATTTACAATTGAAGCACCTACACCATGTAACCCTCCAGATACACTGTATGCTTTTCCTCCAAATTTGCCTCCTGCATGCAATGTAGTCATAACTGTTTCAACCCCAGAAAGGCCTGTTGACTTATGTTTGTCTACAGGAATGCCACGTCCATCATCCTCTACCATAACTGACCCATCTGCTTTTATATGAACGTAAATTGCAGTTGCTTCCCCAGCCATGTATTCGTCAACACCATTGTCCACCAACTCATATATCAAATGATGAAGACCAGCTTGCCCTGTAGTCCCTATATACATTCCGGGGCGTAATCTAACAGCCTCAAGCCCTTCAAGAACCTGTATATCACTAGAAGTATATTTTTCTTCTTGTTTCATTTTCTCTTTGGTTGCCATAAATCTCCCTCCAATTAACTAGGTGGATTTAAATTCTTACGTAGAAATATCAATAAGCTCGGACATTCTTCGAATTATGTGGCTGTTATTAATAACTGTGCCCTCACTAAAATGTGCACAATTGAAACCATAGTCAGATGTATAACGGTATATCTTCATTTTTTTACAATAATATAATGTGTATTATAGTTCTATAACTATATTTTTTCCATACCAATTCTTAAACTTACATTTTACATTTTCTAGGAAACTCGTCAAACGAAAGTCTTACGTTTGTTATAAACTATTCTTAGAATTAAATAAAGACAAATTAACCGAAATTGTGTAAGATCGCATACATAAACAATTTAATAATTATATTTGAGATGCTTGGCTCAGAAAAAATGCTAGGCTAACAGAGGAAGCCGGTCAAAATCCGGCACTGTCCCGCAGCGGTAGGTTTATTCGGGTATAAATATTTCACCGAAATAACGAGTCCGATCGACTGTACTCATTTATGTCAACGGCCTTCGAGGAAGGGTACGGGCATCAGGACATCAGCTCTGCGCCCGAATGTGGAGTAGGGCTGATTTTTTTAAGATCAAAGACCCTATTACCACCGACTCCGTTAACATATTTAAGCTACCTCTAGATCACGCTGTTATGTCTTTAGAAACCTCTTGGCCAGCATCTTATATTTTATAATAAGAAAGGTTGGCAAATATGATAGTGCAAACAAAACAAATATCTTGGGTCCTTGCATTCGCATGCTTTATTTTCGTTATAACGGTTGCCTGTAATACAGATAACCAATCGAGATCATCTTCATCACAAGACTCCGACCATTTCCCTTACACAGTTGTAGATAGCAACGGCAAAATACTAACATTTGATCAAGCGCCCAAAAGAATAGTTGCTTTGGATTCTGCTGTCGTAGAAATATTGTTTGCAATCGGTGAAGGAGACCGTATAGTGGGTGTTCACAACTTCGTTTCATTTCCCCCAGAAGCAAGTAATATCACAAAGGTAGGCGATGCATATAATTTAAATAAAGAATCTATCCTTGATTTGAATCCAGATCTAGTTTTCTTATTTTCTGAAGGAGCTGTAGAAGACCTGGAAAAATTGGGATTGAAAGTATTCTATTTGGAAACATTGCATAACGATTTCAGGGAGATACCCGAGAGTATCCGATTATGGGGCAACATAGTAGGCAACCAACAAGCCTCCAATCAGATAGCCCAAGATTTTGAAAATAGAATTAAATCTATTGAGGAAGTTATGTTAAAAGTTGACGAGGGTGTATCGGTGTTTCAAGACGAAGGATCTTTATGGACTCCAGGATCCGATACTATGATTGGCAGTGTATTCGATTTACTTAAACTTTCTAATATTGCACACGATATCTCAGGCTATTCGCAATTGAGTCCAGAAATTATTGTAGATAGAAACCCCGATATAATAATAGCCTCATACGGCGACGAGATTAGTTCAAATCCAGCATTTTCCAATATTGCAGCTATCTTAAACAAAAAGGTCTTTGTCCCAGAAGAAGACAGGCTAAGTGTAGCCGGTCCACGCTACGTTGAAGGTATAGAAATATTAGCAAAATGGGTATATCCAAAATTTTTCAAATAACAATTCAAGACACGAAGACTGACTCTTAAGAAAAATCAAGTGGAAAAATCTTCAGGCAATCAACTTAAGAAAAACCAAATAGATCCTTTAACCCCAGTAAATTTCTGGAGAAAAATATCAATCGGGCTTTTAATCCTAACAATCATCTTTATTATAGCTTCTAGTATAGGGCCAGTGTACTTACCAATTATGAACGTTTTGGAGATAATTTTTTCAAGAGCGCCTTTTATCGTACTCGATCAACATTCACCTTCGACTTGGAATACAATTATTTGGGATATAAGGCTACCACGAATTGCGCTATCAGCCCTTGTTGGGGCATCTCTGTCATTATCCGGTGCTGCATATCAAGGGTTATTCCGTAATCCCTTAGCCGATCCATACCTGATTGGTGTATCTTCTGGAGCTGGTTTAGGAGCAACTGTAATTCTAGTAACCGGTTTGACAAATCCTAATCTTTTACCATTTGCGGCGTTCACTGGAGCACTTATATCAGTCAGTGTCGCTTACGCTATCGCTCACCGGTCAGATGCCTTACCCCTTCAAACATTGATCCTATCTGGAGTAGCTATTTCATCTCTTGCAAGCGCTATTACCGCTCTATTAATGATACAAAGTGACCCAGAAATAAGACCCATTTTAAACTGGCTTCTTGGGGGCTTTTCAAAAGCTCAATGGGTACATACATTTCTAGTTCTTTTGTACTTTATTCCATGCACTACCCTTATTTTAATCCACTCTAGAGTACTAAATGTGATGCAACTTGAAGAAGAGCACGCTAGACAAGTTGGAATTAATGTAGATCGTACAAAAATAATATTAATAATATCTGCTTCGTTAACAACTGCAGCAGCCGTTTCATTTAGTGGGTTGATTGGTTTTGTAGGTCTTATCGCACCACATGTAGCCCGATTAATATGGGGAATGGATTATAGACAACTGATCCCTTTATCAATGCTTTTAGGATCAGGTCTCCTTGTAATAGCTGACCTTATTGCAAGAACAATAGTAACCCCCACTGAATTACCAGTCGGAGTTGTAACCGCATTTTGCGGTGCTCCTTTCTTTTTATATCTTCTTACACGTAAAAAAATAAATATGTAATATGCCGATCAAACCATGTTAAATTTATCTCCAGTCGTATAACAGACACCCTACATAATGATCTCAATTGAAAATATATGTTTCAGTTATAAGAACCATAAAATTATTGATGGAATCAATATGGAATTAGAGTCAAACGACATTATTGGTGTGGTGGGGCCCAATGGGTCTGGGAAAACAACGCTTATTCGACTAATTAGCGGTGTATATTCACCAGATTCTGGAAGGATTTTAATCGATGGGCATGACATACGATCGTTGAAATCAAAAAGATTAGCCCGAATGGTATCAGTCGTTCCTCAAAATCCAAATCTACCTTCTGGAATCACTGTATTTGACCTGATATCTATGGGGCGTAATCCTCACCTAAAACTTTTTGAGTGGAGCAGTTCCAGTGACAGCACGATAATTAATTCTGCTATGAAAATGACCAATATACACAATTTAGCCCACCGAATTTTAGACACTTTATCTGATGGAGAACGACAGAGAGCTGTGATCTCTATGGCATTAGCCCAGGAATCTCCAGTAATACTATTAGATGAACCAGCATCAAATTTGGATATAGCGAATCAAAAGGTAATTCTGAATACTATTTCAAATTCAGTCCATACAAAAAATCTGGCTGCTTTATTGACTATGCATGACCTATCTCTAGCAGCACAATATTGCAACCGTATTATCATGATTTCAGACGGAAAAATTGTTGCTGAGGGGTCACCCGAAAAAGTAATCACTGAACAAAACATATTTTTGACATATAAAACAAAAGTCAACGTTATTTCCCATCCTGTTACCAGAAAGCCCGTTGTAATTCCTGACTATAATTAACTCTGATCAACACAAGCTAAGCGATATCTTTACATTAAGTATTTAAAACTCAAATTAAGATGGGAGTAGTATTGATACAGTTGTTATAATTGCCTGATGAATTTTAATCATGACACTCATTTCCCTTTAATTTCAGTCAAAGGCAATTCATTTGAAATGGGATACCAGCATGGATCTCAGGCAAAAATCTTAATCCATAAATATCTTGATTGGATAGAAGATCTGACTGGGAAAAAACGAGACCTATTATGCCATAATGCCATGATCTTCGCTCCATTAATAAAAAACCTTAGCCCATTGTTATTTGAAGAAATCAAAGGGCTGGCCAAAGGCGCATCAATTAGTTTTGAAGAAGCGGTACTCTGCCAAGCTCGTGCGGAAGCATCGAAAATAAGCGAAGGGGGCTGTACAGCGTTCGCCGTTACCGGTTCAGCAACAGCATCAGGATTCCCACTAGCAGGCCAAAACCAAGATCTAGAATCAGGATACTCCGATGTCGCGATACTACTTCACGTAAAACCTACGGACGGAAGACCGAGAGCTTTAATGTTTACTTTTGCAGGTCAACTAGGGTATTCAGGGCTTAATGAATATGGTGTTGCACATTTTGCAAATGCTCTTTACGGATTCAGATGGCAAAGAGGCCTTCCTCATTACCCATTAAAACGGATTATGCTGGAAAAAACTTCAACCGAGGAATGTGTAAAATTGCTAACTGAAAACAGAACATGTTCCGCAGCCAATATAATTATTTGTGACCGAAAAGGCAAATTAGCTGACTTGGAAGTTATGCCTGAAAAAATTTCTGAACCCAGATTCGATTCAAAAGACATAAAATTACATACAAACCACTATCTTAGTAAAGATTTTTTAAGGTACGAAGAAAATACTCTTCCCGACTCAAGTAATCGTCTAGAACGTATGAAATTTCTAGTTAATCAATATTCAGGAACTATCTCCGTGGATACACTTAAAACAATATTAGCTGATCACCAAGAAAAGGAAACTTCCATTTGCCGCCATGGGGGTTCAAATCTTCATTCTATATCAGGATATATCGCCGAACCAGAAAAATCTATTTTGCATGTAAGAAAAGGTTATGGTTGTAGTGGTGAATGGCAAGAATATGAGGTGTAAACAACCATATTTTCTGATAATCTACTGTGGATTTAACTGGAGAAGCTAGATATAATTACTCGAATACAAATATTTACCACGTATTAGGGTATACTGAAGTATGATAGATTACATGGGATGCCAATGTTTTTAGCTTCTATACTACTGTCTACAATCTTCGGTTACTTATTAGGATCAATACCTCTTGCAGCCCTGATAAGCAAAAGATCAGGTATAAACATATTTGAGACAGGAAATGGACTTCCTGGGGCATCTAACGTAATGCATACCGTTGGCAGAATCCCCGCTGGATTTGTACTCCTTGGTGACCTTGTAAAAGGTGCTATGGCAGTTCTAATATCAAAATACCTAGGGCTGGAAGAACCTTGGTTCGTTATACCCGCCGCGGCAGCAGTATTTGGACACTGGCGATCTTTATTCACAGGGTTTAAGGGCGGAGATGGATTGGCAACCCTTGGTGGTGCAACAATAGCGATGTTTCCAGTTCTTGGATCAATATCAATAACTTTAGGGATACTAGTATCCTTAGGCGGGCAAAGATTACCGTATACGTCACTGATGGGAATCGTTATCTGTTACCCAACCCTAATTGCCTTGATAATTACATACGGCGGGGACACATCAATGGCCCTTGGCATAGCAGCAGTATCCATCCTGGTACTTACACATGCGCTGATTGGGCATAAACGTCGACGCAACGAAAACCAATGGCAAGATAATCTAGACGATGCTCTAGCTACCAAATAATACATTTTTTGTATTAGGGTGAAATCAAAAGTTTTGATATAAAGTACTACTTATCTACACAACATTTGAATTTATCATGAGGACAATAATATGCCTAAAATGACTGGTAAAAAAGCTCTGATGGAAGCACTGATCGCTGAAGGCACTGAATATATCTTCGGAAATCCTGGCACCAGTGAAACAGCGATTATGGACGAAATGGAATCGTATCCTCAAATTAAATACAAGCTTGTCATGCAAGAAGGTGTGGCAATGGGCATGGCAGATGCTTATGCTCGTGCAACCCTTAAACCGTCATTTGTGAACCTCCATATAGAAACTGGACTGGCAAATGGCCTCAGCCTGCTACATAACGCGAAAGAGGGTGGTACCCCTATGGTTCTGACTGCAGGAAACCTAGATATAAGGGAGTCAGCAAGGGGCAGGACTAAATTAACTGATATGACAGATCCTTTTACGAAATTTTCTGAAGAAGCGACTCATCCTGAACAAATACCCTCTTTGATTCGAAGAGCTTTTATGGAAGCAAAAACGCCTCCTACAGGACCAACTTTTGTAGCATTTTCAGCAAATTCACTTGACCACACTGGTGAAATGGACATATATCCTTCCCCTCAAAATAGTTCTCTAAACATGCCCGACCAAGAGTCAATTGAAAAAATGGTAGATCTCATTACAAAAGCGAAAAAACCGATAATTATTGTTGGTGATCGTGTGTCCCAATCCCGTGCCACCAGTGAATTGACTGAATTTGCTGAAATGATAGGGGCGCGCGTTTATTCTTCTATCTATTCAGAAATGAACTTCCCATCAACTCATCCTCAATACCTCGGAGGCATCCGGTTAGGATTTCCAGAAACAAACCAACTGTTTACTGACTCCGATGTTATTATTGCTTTTGGGAAGCTGAATTCGGGTTACTACATGTTCTCTAAACCTGATTTGCGATTCTTCCCTGAGCAAACAAAACTTGTACATATCGATGTGGATATTTCAGGGGTTGGGACCTATCTGCCTACAGATATTGGAATAACTTCAGATCCAAAAAGTACTTTAATAAAACTCATCCCAGCAATTGAAAATACAATATCCGGAACATATCGAGAAGAAGTTAGAGGACGTAACACTGAAATTGCTGTCACTAAAAATTCGCTAACAAACTCTTGGAAACAATTGGTGAAAAACCGATGGGGATCCAGCCCAATATCAGCCGAAAGATTAATGACAGATATAGCTGCTTCTGTACCTACTGAAACGATTATAGTAAATGATGCTGTCACATCTGGAACAGCACTGCTAAATGCCTTCAACTTTGAAAACCCTGATAGTGTTTATGGTGGGAGAGGTGGAGCTCTCGGGTGGGGCATTGGGGGCGCGTTAGGGATTAAGTTAGCTAATCCAAATAAACCCGTAGTAGCCATTATTGGAGACGGAAGTGCAATGATGACAATTCAAGGATTGTGGACTGCTGCCAACGAAAATCTCCCAATCGTTTATGTGATTTGTAACAATTCGACTTACCGCATACTTAAATTAAACATGAATTTATATAAAAACCACGTAATGAACGAAGAAAAATCGGAAAGCCAATTTATAGGAATGGATTTTCCTATAAGGCCTAATTTTGTTGATTTGGCTGAAGGTATGGGAGTTCACGGTCAAAAAATCTCCGATCCATCGAAAATTAAACCAGCGATTAATGATGCTATTAATTATGGCGGTCCCGTTTTAATTGACGCAATCATAGACGGAACTGTGTAGTTTCCAGAAAATTTATCTAAAACAATTTCTACATGAAATTTATTCAGCTTAGATCGATGTGTCAGTATGCAA
Organism: uncultured Dehalococcoidia bacterium; assembly: GCA_964342485.1. Lineage (GTDB taxonomy): Bacteria > Chloroflexota > Dehalococcoidia > Lucifugimonadales > CAJWER01 > CAYFFO01. Next base: position 8,458 of record CAYFFO010000016.1, on the reverse strand, counting down.
TCTTAGAAGATTACCTACGAAAGTTTCTGGAAGCGTAACATCATCGTAAGTCAAACTTGAATCTTCATCAACCGATCTTATAACTCGAGCTTTATCTGTTAAACCAATAGGAAGAAAACAATTATTAACAGAATGTTTTTTTTCTACTAACTCACCAAAGACGCTATTACCACCCTCTCCATCTAGTAAATCTCCCACTTGCAAATTTCTTTTAGCTTTAGCAACAACTTCTCCAATAGACATAATTGGAGCTCCAGTGGACTCTCCATAAATAACAGCTTTACCTATTGAAATTGGTGCCTCCATACCTACTAAGTGATAAGGCCTATACATGAGACCATATTTGCCCATATCATCCATAATTACTCCATAGTCGCTTAAACAACTCAATAAATAATCACTATCGGTTGTGATAACTACATAGACACCCCATCTCATGGGATTTGGAACGTCCGAACCATCAGATCTAATACAACTCACTACCTCCACCACTCCTCTTTGTTTCAAGATTCCACCATCTTCAACCGGCCTCAAAATTTGGATCATTTCATCAATTCCTGCAGAAGGTTGGTGCATTCCAGGAATATCTGGTATCAATCCAGTCATATTTGAAACGGCACACATTTCAATAGCAGATTTTGTTCCATCTTGGAAAGAATTATACATCTGAGGGTTAAGGTCAGATGCCGAACTTTCGTCATTATCAATCCCATATCTCGACAGAGCTTGTTCATAGTTACCCTTGCGAAATTCAGGAATATAACGAGTCCCTTTCCCAGCCGCAATAACTTCAAACCCATTACTGAGAGCCCAGTCATAAAGTTCTTCAATATTTCCCGGCTGATCACCATAAACCAGTGAGTAGACAACGCCAACTTTATCAGCTAATTTTTTCAGGAAAGGTCCTACAAGAGCATCTGCTTCGACAGTAACATTAACTACATGCCTACCGTGCATTATTGAATTGAAAATGTTTCGTGAACCCACATCAGGATTTCCAGTTGCTTCAACAATAACATCAACATTTGACTGTATTGCTACATCAACATCTTCTGTAACAACAATTCTGCCATTTTCAATTTCGTGATTGGCTTTAGATAATGTAGTAGTAGTTATAAAATCGGCTGAGCCTCCACTACTTAAAACTAAAGATGCCTTAGCTTTTTCGATATCAATATCACATATAACAGATAGACTCATCCCAGGAGCCCTCATAATTTGAGAGACCATCATAGAACCAAATCTGCCACAACCAATAATAGCCACACCAATTGGAGTATTATTCTCGTCTAAAGCAAACAGTTTATCTCTCATTTAAAAATATCACCCATACTAGATAAAAATAGGATAGAAGTTACTGAATAATAAATCAATCCAATAAAAACAGTATTATATTAATTCGAAAAATATAAATTCGGCGCTTAAGAGTTAGATTTAAATTCTACAGGTAACCCAAGCATAAAATCAGAAATTTTATCGATCATAGTAATAAGATATTTATCCAACCTGTCTTGATTAATTTCAACATTGAAATATATTTGGTTATTTCCAATTCTAACCTTAGAACCAAGAATCTTCATCAAAATATTTCTACTAGAACCGATGTCATGATGGAACTTAATAATTACTTTGTTTCGTTCACGATAAATTTTTTCAACTCCAATACTAGAAGCTGTAATCCTCAATTGCGATAAGGTAATCAAATTTACAACTTGTAAAGGGATAATACCAAACCTATCCTGCATTTCATTGAGTAAATCAGTTAAGCAACTTGGTGTATCGGCGACAGAAATGCGTCTGTAAAGATCCAACCGGGAAGATAAATCACCCACATAATTCGTTGGGATGTTAGCTGGAATATCAATTTCAATACTAGTACCGTATTGAACATCTTTATTGTTTGTTTTAACTAAGCCTTCTTCGTCAAAGTTGTCAATATTGTTAAGAGATTCAGTCCTTATTGACTGTTCCCTAAGAGTTTCGACCGATTCTTCCAGTAATTTGGTATATAAATCAAAACCAACTGAAGCTATATGCCCACTTTGTTTTGATCCTAGTACGTTACCTGCTCCTCTAATTTCCAAATCTTTCATAGCTATTTGGAAACCGGCTCCCAATTCATTTGCCTCTAACATAGTCTTTAATCGTTTCTCCGAAATTTCACGGATGTTACGATCAGATGGAATCAAAAGATAAGAGTACGCTCTCCGGGCACCACGGCCAACTCTACCTCTCAACTGGTACAGTTGAGACAGGCCAAAAGTATCAGCTCGATTTACAATCATTGAGTTAGCGTTAGGTATATCAAGACCTGATTCTATTATAGTAGTACAAACTAAAACATCCTTTAAACCTTCGGCAAATTCCAGCATTGCTTTTTCAAGTTCCTTTTCTTGCATCTGCCCGTGAGCAACTCCTATCCGTGCTTCCGGTACAAGTTTTTGAATATAATCAGCAATGTAACTGATGTTATGGACCCGATTATGAACAAAAAAGACTTGACCTTGTCGATCTAATTCTCTCCTTATTGCTTCAATTATCAAATCATCTCCGAACTCAGATACATAAGTTTTTATGGGTAATCTATTCTCTGGAGGTGTTGTGATCATACTCATATCTCTTATCCCCACTAAAGATAGATGTAGTGTTCTCGGTATAGGTGTGGCAGTAAGAGTCAAAACATCTACTTCAGTTCTCATTTCCTTAAGCCGTTCCTTATGGGCAACTCCAAATCTTTGCTCTTCATCAATAACTACTAATCCAAGATCTTTGAAAAATACATCCTTTTGCAGCAATCTATGTGTTCCTATACAAATATCGACTGCACCTGAAGCCAATGATTTAACCAACGTTTTTTGATCTGCTCCAGTTCGGAATCTACTTAAAACCTCTACAGATACAGGGAAGGCTTTCAGTCTGTCTGTAAATGTAACAAAATGCTGTTGGGCTAAAACTGTTGTTGGGACAAGAATCGCGACCTGTTTCCCAGCATTAACCGCCTTAAATGCAGCTCTTAAAGCCACTTCTGTTTTACCATAACCTACATCCCCACAAATAAGTCGATCCATAGGCTTATTTGTTTCCATGTCAGCCTTAACATGAGCTATCGCTTGGTTTTGTTCATCCGTTTCTTCATAAGGAAAAGAGTCTTCGAGTTCAATTTGCCATGGAGTATCATCTGGATATACATACCCCCCTAGCAATTCTCTAGAAGCATAAAGAGACAACAATTCACCCGCCATCTCATTAGTAGCTCTTTCAACTCTTTTCTTTGTCCTATTCCATTCTTCTGTACCAAGCCTGTTAAGAGATGGCGGCCGGTCTAAAGGGGCCACATATCTTGTGACTCTATCAATATGATACATAGGAACAAATAGCTGATCGTCTTTAGCATAAGTTAAAATCAAGTATTCTTGACCACTTTTATCGGTCTGTGCGTTCCCTGTACCAATGAATTTACCTACTCCATGTTCTACATGTACAACATAATCTCCTGGTTTTAATTCTTGGAGTAACTTAGCTCTTTGTGTGGAACGTTGCTTAGAAGTCCGACGCTTCTTCCTTATACCAAATATCTCCGAATCGCTAAATACACTAAATTTCAAATATTTAGTACTAAGTGAAATCCCGTCTGCTAAACCTCCTGTATCCTTCAAAATAGTGACAGTATTTCCTTTAAGCATTTGTTTACTATCTAGATTAATATCACCTTGAAGTTCCAATCCTGAACCTTCGATTATTTCGGAAAGTCGCTTTGAGGACGAAGAAACAATCACCACTCTGTGATCCTTGGAAGAAAGGTCTTTAATTCTATCCATAAAAGAGTTCAAGTCACCAAAAAACGATTGGGTTTTCATAATCTCGATTTGATAAAAATCTTGAAAACCCAAATCTGCTACACCCCATGGATTTATTTCTATGTTGTGTGTAATTTTCGAGACGAAATTTTCAATATCTTTACCAGTAAAATAAGAGGATGGGAAATGAAGAGGAAGTTCTCCACGGTCTTCTTTAATTCTACGTATTTTACAAATACGTTCATCCCTGTCACTTTGCACTCTATCTAATTCATTGCTATTAACTTTAATTACTATGGTTTTATCTGGTAGATAATCAAAAACAGAACCATCTTGAAATAACCCAGAATAAAAATCGCTATTATCAATATAAGAGCCTCTGTGTAATAAATTGATTTCTTCATCGAATCGTTGTTTTACTTGATCAGTACAATTCGACATATCAATATTTTGCATCAGGTTTCTAAACTTGCGATCCTCTGCCATTGAAGGAAGTGTTTCTTTAGCTGGGAAAATCTGGACTGAATCGACCTTATCCAATGAAAGTTGGTTTTCTGGATCGAATCGTCGGATAGAATCGATTTCGTTACCCATTAGTTCAATCCTGTATGGGTAAGCCGAATCGACCGGAAATACATCCAATATCCCACCCCTTCTACTGAAACTTCCCATTGTTTCAGTCATAGTTTCCATGACATAACCCAATCTAATCCAAGATTCTATTACTTCCTCCAGAATAATTTCCTCGCCCACAGTTAATCGATGAAAATTATGTTCGAAAAGATTACGATTAATTGTTTTTTGAGAAATAGCCGTATTAGACGCTATAACAATTGTGGGAGTGTTTCCAATATCTGCTATTGCACGCAATCCTCTAAGCCTATCTTGACCGACACTAACGTCTGGAACAATCCTTTCAAATGGCATATTTTCAGTTTCAGGAAATAATATTAATTGAGTTTTTTTATCAATCCAAATCAAAAGCTGGTCATATAAAACACGAGCATCTTCTGGTTTTGAAACCAGCACCATAATCGTTTTATTATCAAAAAGAGAAAGTCCTGCAAGTATAAAGGGAATGGCTTCGGACATTAATTGTATCTTTAGGTTCGTATCACCATTTTTATTTATATCAGAAATAATCCTCTTAAATTCCGGCATTTCTGCCAGTAATCTAGGAAGTTGATTGAGAGACATTTATCACCATCAAATACATGTTAAAAAATGCTGGATTGAAAGCTTTGTTCTAAACATCAACAGATAGCAGTTCATCAGAAAATATCAATTCCCCGTCATAATATTTTTTCACATCTCCGATACCCTTTTCCATAATCGGATGTCTAGCTATATTAGGACCTAAATGGGTTAAAACAAGTTTCTTGACTCCTGCTTCTTGAGCCATATTAGCCGCACCTAGAGTGCCACAAACTCCATGAGATTCCTTGTTTTCTATCATTGTTTCTTCATCATCCCAACACATGCAAAACATGACATCAGCATCTTTCGCAAGCTTTATCACATCTTCACAAGGTTCAGTATCCCCAGTAAAGACCATACTTCCCTCATTACTGTCAATACGATATGCAAGTGAATCTAACCACGGTTGAGCATGTTGTGCATGTGATGCAGTCATTTCCCAGTTCACACCAGAATACACCTTGCCAGGCCCTACATCTTTAACTGAAACTTCCGGAGGTTTTCTCGGCAAATTACCGCCGCGATTTACATAAACCTGCTGACTGGTAGGGTGATTAATTCTAGCCCGCCAGTCATGAGCAAAAACTCCTTCAGGGCCGATAATACCATTTGTAAATTCCTCTGTTAAAGTAGGTCCGAATACCTGCAGTTTCGATTCCTGACCTATGCTTTGATCCCATCTACATAGGAGAAAACAAGGGAAATCCACATCATGATCAAAATGATGATGGGTAAAAAACACATAATCTATTTCTGTGGGCCAAAGTCCAGCCTTAACCAATTTATGAGTTGCTGCAGGACCACAATCAATCATGATTTTAACCCCAGCTACTTCTGCAACAAATGAAGACCCGAATCGTTCTGTTGTTGGTGTAGGTGTACCTGCCCCAAGAATATGTATTTTCGCTCTTGTCATTTATATCTCCTATACATCAAACATCCACCGACATGAGTTCATCAGAGAAAACCACATCTCCATCAAAAATTGATTTGATATCTCCAATACCTTTTTCTCGTTTACCATGCAATGAAAGATTCGGACCAATATGCACTAAAACCAATTTTTTTACTCTGGCTTTTTGGGCCATCTCTGCAGCTCCCACTGTGCCACACTGTCTATAGGATTCTCCATTAATATTCATTGATTCTTGGTCATCCCAACACATGCAAACCATAATATCTGCATTCATAGACAAGTCTATAACTGATTGACAAGGCTGAGTATCACCTGTAAAAACCATTGATCCTTCAGAACTATCAATCCTGTAAGCTAGTGAATCCAGATAAGGCTGAACATGCTCAGCCTCTGATGCAGTTATTTTCCAATTCGTACCCTCATAAACCACTCCAGGCCCGATATCCTTAACGATGAAGTTTGGTGGTTTCCTTGGTAAGGTACCCCCTCTATTGACATGAGCCTGTTGGCTATCCGGATTATTAACTCTAGTTTTCCAATCATGTGCAAATAATCCACCATTTTCATTAAGAAGACCATCGGTAATTTTCTCTGTAAGAGTTGGACCAAAGATACGTAATGTTTTTTCGATGCCAATACTTTGATCCCATCGAGTTAGTAAAAAACATGGAAAATCTACATCATGGTCAAAATGGTGATGGGTAAAAAACAGATAATCTATTTCAGTAGGCCACAGACCCGCCTTAACCATTTTATGCGTAGTAGCAGGCCCACAATCTATCATTATCTTCTCACTGCTCAATTCCACAACATAAGACGACCCAAAACGATCTGAAGTTGGAGTGGGGGTTCCAGCACCAAGAATATGAATTACAGCCAATTATATTCTCCTATTAATAAAATAATATTTTGTCTAGGATAGGTTGTTTATTGAAGGGTACCACCCAGAACCGTATTCTACAAAAATACCAATAACGGAATTAAAATCATCAAAATTATGAATCTATCTCAATATTAATTCTATAGATTCCATTAAAGTCTTTTCAGAAATTGCACCCACCCATCTATCTACCACTAGCCCGTTTCTGTCAACAAAAAATGTCACTGGCATCCCTACGATTCCATAATCGATTGTAATCTTACCATCCTTATCACGACCGTTCGGATAAGATATGCCAAATTCCTTGATGTAAGAAAGAGCATCAGGTTCATTATCTTGTAAATCAACCCCAACAAACTTTACCCCTAAACCTGCGTATTTGTTCCAAGATTTCTCAAGAGATATAGCTTCATCCCTACAAGGCGCACACCAAGATGCCCAAAAATTTAATACTATTGGTGACCCATAATAATCACTCAAAGTAAATTCATTCCGATCAAAAAGAATCAAATTAAAATCTGGAGCAGTATTTCCTATCAGTGTAAATCCACTTTGACCGGTCACAGGTCTTTTCCCCGATAAACCAATAGCCATTAGAGAAATAAAAGATATAAACACAATCAACAAAATGGAAAATATGGCTATTTTTAAAGTTTTGGGCATCACAAATAATAACTCGCCTTCATAAGACAAAAAAATTAAATATTTCTATCCCCTAAAATCCTGTCCAAATACCAAATTGACCTCAACATTTTTAACGTGTGAATAGATAAAACATGATTTACAAAATGGGTCCACTTGCTTAATATTCAAAAATACCTACTAAATAAGCTCTGACTAATAGCCTATGATCATATATGAAATGAGGATAACAGGTAACTAAAATAATCTCGTTTTGCCCTAAGTCAAAAACTTCTAAATCATCTTTATGAAGCATTTCTGTTCTATATGCATTATATATAAACTTGTGATTATTAGTTTCCAAAAAGATATGAAAAGATTCATCACCTTTCTCTCTAATTAAATCAGCGAATATTGGTAGTTTATTAAAGACGTTTCCATTACCAAGAATAGGGCTCTCTAAATGTCCAAAATACCAACCTTTGGATGGTATCTCTATTGAAGAAGACGATTGTATATGACCAACTACATTTTTTGGATTTTGCCAAGCTTTGCCATCTTTTGTGTCCACCAGGCTTAATTGAGTGACTAGAGAATCTATATCGACTGCCGGAATTACCATCCTAAGGACTGGATCATTATTTTCTAAAATACCTAATCGACTGGGGAATTTATTTCTAGGGTTAATACTCGTATATTTCCAATCATCGGCAACATCCAAGTTATCAATTATTTCATAAAGTGAACTACTATTTTCAAGATCAGTTGATTTATCGTTAACTGGCACTATTTCAATAGACTGTTCTTGATATAAAAAGTCCGTCTGTTCCCCTCTCGGTATATGACCAAAAGCTTCGGCCAAATTATAAGACATACCCATATCGGGTTTTATAGTCTCTGATTGTCTATTACCTTCGAAAAATGAGCCCCATGTATGATATTCATGGAAAACATCTAGTAACTCAGGATCGTACCGGCTAACATTCGGAATTTCATCTATCCGTATTTGTTGTTTAAATAGATCTGAAACGACTGATAACTTATCAG
>CAYFFO010000015.1:20661-47314 GCA_964342485.1 uncultured Dehalococcoidia bacterium | reverse complement strand
GCATCACCATGTGCTGAGAACCTTGAGTCATGAGAAGCATCACCATGTGCAGAGAACCTTGAGTCATGAGAATCTTCGTCGCCGTGGTCAGCATGAACTAGTTTGGTGGTCGATGGCATCGTTGTCATTAAGGACAAAAATGCGAATACCAAGCCCATGTAAACCCATTTTTTGTGGGACGTTATATGGCCAAGTACTATTCTTAGGGATAGGCAGGATCGTGACGATTTTCTTGTGAAGTTCATGTTTTGGTAGCTATTATAATCTATCAATATACAATCACCAAGAGAACATAGGAAAATAGCTATGTATCCTCATTTAAGATAACGGTGTAATATATAAATATATTTCACTTAGCTATCAATAAGGGTGTCAAATTGATCAATAAATGGAGGGAAAATGGTACTTAGTGACCGAACTATTAAGGAAGAGATTAAAAAAGGTAGAATCGTCATTTCTCCACTTGGAGAGGGCTGTATTCAACCTGCTAGTGTAGACGTGCATCTTGATTCCAAAATACTCGTTTTTCGGAATTCACGTAGGCCTTATATAGATGTGAAGGAAAGTCAAGATGGACTTACCGATATGGTGGAAATTGATGATCCAAACCCCTTTATGCTTCATCCTGGAGAATTTGTACTAGGAAGCACACTTGAGAATATTGAGTTACCGGATGACTTGGTTGCTCGGCTCGAAGGTAAAAGCTCTCTTGGCCGTCTAGGGTTATTGATTCATTCAACAGCCGGTTATATAGACCCAGGGTGGAAAGGGAATTTAACTTTGGAACTAAGTAATGTCTCTAATTTGCCTGTTACTTTATACAGTGGAATGAAGATTGGACAAATTTCTTATGTAAGACTAACAACAGCAGCAGAGAATTTATACGGATCTTCCGAGCTAGGTAGTAAGTATCAGGGTCAAGAATTACCCACTGCTAGTAAAATCCATAAAGATTTTCGGGTACAACAATAGATAATTGAAATGGGATATATGTCACATGCAATTGAGCTTGCTAGACTGGCGGCGGGTAATACTAATCCAAACCCTCCGGTCGGGGCGGTTATAGTCAAAAATGGTGAGGTTGTCGGCGAAGGCTTCACCCAACCGGCAGGTGATAGTCATGCTGAGATAGTAGCACTTAAACAAGCAGGATCATCTTCACGCGGAGCTGCTTTGTATTCAACATTAGAGCCATGTAATCATCAAGGGCGTACACCACCGTGCTCTCAAGCAATAATAGACGCCGGTATAATTGAAGTTCACGCAGCAATGTTGGATCCAAACCCTAATGTCGTTGGAGGTGGGATGAAACAGTTTGATAATGCAGGGTTACGAACTATTTTGGGAGAGAGTGAAGGTCGAGTTCGTAAACTTTTGGAAGCGTATGTTAAATTTGTAAAAACGGGTCTGCCTTTCGTGACTGCTAAGTTTGCTATGAGTCTTGACGGTAAAATAGCTACCAGGTCAGGTGATTCACAGTGGATTTCAGGGGATAAGGCGCGTCGTCATGTACACAGGTTAAGAAAATCTTCAGATGCGATTATGGTTGGTATAAACACTGTTTTAATGGATGATCCGTATCTGACAGCCAGGGATAAATCCGGTGTTCCTTTGCCTTCTCAGCCATTAAGAATTGTGGTTGATAGCAAATGTCGATTGCCGATTGGGTCAAGGATAATGGCCCCACCGGGTGAAGTTGTTTTAGCAACTTCACAAGAAGAGAATTCTGAAGGCGATAATATCGCTAATTCTGAGGTGGAAAAAATTGTTTTGCCAAACGAAAATGGACAGGTAGATTTGGATCGGCTTATGAGTTATTTAGCAAAAAACAAAAAAATAACCAGTCTTTTGGTTGAAGGCGGATCAACCCTTTTGGGGTCTATGTTTGACAATGGATTGATAGATAAGGTCATAGCTTTTGTATCACCTGTAATAATTGGTGGTACTGATGCTCTCACACCTGTTTCAGGTCTTGGTTTTGAAAGACTTCAGGACTCTTTACAATTAAATAGGATCCGTTGGGAAAAATACGGCAGAGATATAGCTGTTATAGGATATTGTTAAAGTATTAACTAGGGATATCAACTAATAATGTTTACAGGAATAATAGAAGAAATTGGTTTAATTACTGAAGTAAGTCAAGATAGCCTGATGTTTCAAGGTGAAATTGTCAGAGAAGGTCTCAAAATAGGAGACAGCTTATCATTGAACGGGACGTGCTTAACAGTCACTGAATTAAAAGATAATGGGATATCAGTAAATGTAGTACCAGAAACACTGAAACGCAGTAATCTTGGAAGACTAAAAAGTGGAAGTATTGTAAACCTTGAAAGAGCTATTTTAGTTGATGGCCGATTGAACGGTCATATTGTTCAAGGTCATGTTGACTCGACAGGGACAGTAGAATCCATAGATACTCAGGACGATGCGCTTTTTATTTCGATCACCTCATCTCTACAACTTAATAGATATGTGGTTGAAAAAGGATTTATAGCTGTGGACGGTGTTAGTCTCACAGTTGTAAACTGTGAGGGTATAAGATTTTCCGTGACCATAGTTCCTCATACATATGAACACACAATTATAAACTCCTACAAGGTAGGCGATGAAGTTAATATCGAGGTAGATATACTCGGAAAATATATTGAGAAATTGACAGGTTTAAAACAGAAAAGTTTAGATAACTAGGATTAGCAATGCCACATATAACCATTGAACAGGCTATAAAAGATATCAAAGCAGGGCGCATTGTCATCGTGGTTGACGATGAAGATAGGGAAAATGAAGGTGATCTAGTAATGGCTGCAGAAGCAGTCACTTCAGAGGCGGTAAACTTTATGGTGACCAAGGGGCGTGGTTTAGTATGTGTCCCTATGACCACTGATAGGTTAAGAGAACTTGAACTTCCAATGATGGTTCAAGAGAATACATCAAGAGAAGCCACCGCTTTTACTATTTCTGTTGACCTGCTTGAAGGCACAACAACTGGTATATCTGCGCAGGACAGGGCAGCTACCATAAAGTCATTGGTTGATGACAGTACAGAACCCAAAGATCTAGGAAGGCCTGGGCATATATTCCCGCTTCGTTATGCAGATGGTGGAGTTTTGGTCAGAGCAGGACATACTGAAGCCTCTGTTGATCTTGCACGTATGGCAGGCTGCTATCCGGCTGGTGTTTTATGTGAAGTCCTTGCCGAAGATGGCTCAAAAGCGCAAATGAATCAACTTGAAGAATTATCGACAGAATACAAGATAGGAATTATATCCATAGCATCTATCATTGCTTATCGACGTACACATGAAAAACTTATAGAAAGAGTAGCAGAAGCTAGAATCCCAACAAGTCATGGGGTATGGGAAGCAATCTCTTATAAAAGTTTAGTTGATAAGGATGAGCATATAGCATTTGTTATGGGAGAATTTAGTCGAGACGAACCTGTTTTAGTGAGAGTTCATAGTGAATGTTTGACTAGTGATGTTTTTGGGAGTATCAGATGTGATTGCGGAGAGCAGGTTGATTTAGCTCAGTCAGCTATTGCTAGTGATGGAAAAGGGGTTTTCCTATATATGAGACAGGAAGGTCGTGGTCTTGGTATTCATAACAAATTAAAAGCGTATCATTTGCAAGATGATGGATTAGATACTGTGGATGCAAATGTAAGCCTCGGTTTTGCAGCTGATATACGACATTACGGGATAGGTGTTCAAATCCTTGAAGATGTTGGTGTTGGTAAAATGAAAATCTTAACTAATAATCCAAGGAAATTAGCAGGATTAGGAGGTTATGGTTCTTTAGAAATCACCGAGCGTATACCAATAATTGCTAGAAAAAATCAAGAAAATACTCGCTATTTGGACACTAAACGGGAGCGTTTAGGTCACCTTCTTGATGAAACAAAAGAATCTGATCAGGGTTGATCATGAAAAACTTGATTGGTAGTCATACTGGTGTTGATTTGGAAGTAGCTATTGTAATTGCTGATTTTAATTCTGACATTACTTCTAGGTTGCTTAAAGGTTCGATAGCAGCACTGCAGAATAACGGTGTTTTAGCCGATAACATTTCACAAGTACATGTGCCTGGTTCGTTTGAAATTTCTTTAGTTGCAACTGAAATGGCTAAATCTGGGAATTTTAGTGTAATAATTTGCCTGGGGGCAGTAATAAGAGGAGAAACTGACCACTATGAAATAGTTTCTAGAGAAGTTGCACGTGGGATTTCGGATGCATCAATTATGTCAGGAATCCCTGTGATATTTGGTGTTCTTACTGTTGACACAATAGAACAGGCAATAAACCGGTCAGGTGGATTAGATGAAAAGTATATCGAAAAGCCTATAACTACAAATAAGATTTATAGTAACAATCAAAAAGATGAAAACGATAAAGGAAATATAGGATACAGTGCGGGTTTAACAGCCATAGAGATGGCTAATCTAATGAAGATTTTATGATTATTCATAACTGACTTTTGATTTCCTTCACTTTAACATCTGAGCTTTAGTCAGAATCCCAACTTTTTGTACCTTAAATTATCTTTGGAGAATATTGCATGAAAGTTAAAAGAAAACATGCTCGATTAAACGCCTTGGATAATAGAGGGAAACTCATTGCCGATGATGATGGAGATCTAGCGTTTTCTAAAGATGCAAAAGAAGGTGTTGAACCATTTTTACAACAACGTTTTAACCCTCTAATCGATGTTGGGGTTAAAAGTATTGCATGGTGCTCTATGTGGGGTATTGCTGTTGGTAAAGAAGAGACTACTTACTGGGAAACGCAACAGTTAAATCGACCTCTTAATAATATTATCCATGATCCTACTACGGTGATGGTCGAAGCGGCTAAGGAAAACGATATCGAGATTTTCAGTTCGATAAGGATGAATGATACACATGACGCTATTGGAAAGCCACATGGGAAGCTGAATTATCCTCTAAAAGTCCAAAATTTAGATTGGTTGCTTGGAAGTGAAAATCAGGAATCCGATTTTAAGAAGGCGCCAGAATCTCTAATATGGTCTGGACTAAATTATGCAATAGAAAAGGTTAGAGAGGACCGCCTATGGTGGATACGCCACACGATTGATAATTACAATATTGACGGGATAGATCTTAACTTTTTTAGAATGCCTTGGTTTTTTAAGCCAGGACAAGTATTAAGTGGGATTCCAATAATGACCAACTTCATTCGGAATGTGAGTAATCTCATTGATAGGAACAATGATAAATTTATATCCAAGTTACTTGGAGTTAGAGTACCAGGAACCATCGAAGCTTGTTTCAGAGTAGGAATAGATATTGAGACATGGTTAAAAGAAGGTCTAGTCGACCGGCTATTAGTTGGCGGTGGGTATATGCCGTATACAAATCCGTTTGAAGAGCTTGTTTCACTAGGGCATCAATATGAAGTTCCTGTATACCCATGCATAAACTTTGGTGTCAAAGATACCAAGCAAGATGCGGCTGTAAGGGGAGCTGCTACCAATATTTACTGGTCTGGGGCTGATGGAATATATTTATGGAACTATCAATATAGGGACGCCCCTAAGCTTAGTTATGGTAGACCTGTAAATGAAGTGTATGAATTGCTTCGTGAATTGTCATTGCCATCTGTTATGGATAAAAAGGCCAAGTTATTCTGTGTTGAAAATTTGGAACAGGTAACTCCTTATTCGATCGCGAGTGATACCACCCAGTTGCCTTTGGATTTGGGTACACATTCTTTTAACTCTACAAAGATGGTAAGGATGAGAATTGGAGATAAACTAAATAGAACATCTGTCGAATGCTTATTGATATTGAAACTGGAAGGTCTAAAGGATGGTGACTCAATTACGTTACAGATAAATGGAAGATTGTTATCGTCAACGTTAAAGCCTTCAAGCTATACAGAAGCAGATAATTTGAACGGTAAATTATTTTATGAGGTTCCCAATGAAGTTATTGTGACCGGGGATAACCGACTGGTATTTTGGATAGATGATAGGGACACACGGCATAGTAATTCGATATTATTGAGCAATGTTTGGCTACATGTTTATGGAGATTGATTGGGCAGTTAATCTATAGGATTACGCTTGTCAGTTAAATACCGATTACTAGTTGGTCAATCTTTAATTTTCAAACCTCCTCTATTACTTCAGCTAGTCTATCTACCTCTTCTTCAAGGGTAAAATATGGCAATGATATTCTTGTCCATTCATCTAAACCTGCAATCATTATTTTATGGTTTTCAAACAATCTTTCTGTTGGGTTTTGTATTTTGTCCCTACGGTCAATTAATGAAACAATACCTGTACTTAAAGTTTCACTATCAGGAGTCATTAATTCAAAAGATTGCATGTCCATAATCTTTTTTTTCATCCGTGTAGCAAGCTGCGTTGAACGAGAGGATATGTTTTCTATACCATGCGATTCTACCTGATCTAGTGCAATTGCTAACCCTCCGTATACAGTTAAATCACGAGTTCCATATTCGAATTTATCGGCATTGGTTTTGGTTTCAAATCTTAAATTGTCTAGGTCCCATTTAGTAGCAGTTGCGGCTCCTAGCCAGGTTATTTGTAAATCATCTAGACAGCTTTCGTTAACATATAAAAAACCTGTTCCTTGAGGCGCTAAAATCCATTTATGACCGCAACTTGTATAAAAATCACATCCTATATTTTTTACATTTACCGGAACCAATCCAGTTGCATGTGCACCGTCAAAGACTATAGGTATACCTTTTTGATGTACAAAATCAGTAATTTCCTTAGCTGGCATTAAAAAACCGCTCTTTGTCGAAACATGACTTAGTGAAACTATTTTTGTCCGTTGATTAATAAGGCTGTCAAGTTGTGAGATCAGATCATCTAAATCATAGGACATTTTTAATAGTCGTACTTTTATACCGCGCCTTAGTGCAAGATTCATCCATGGCAATGAACCGGCAGGATGCTCTTCATTACTTATAATTACCTCGTCACCAGGAGACCAGTCGAACCCAGTTGCAACTATATTCATACCTTCGCTTACATGTCTGGTTAATGAAATTTCAGTTGTGTTGGCACCAAGAAGTTTAGCTACTCCTTCTCTGGCCTTTTCATACATTCCCCAGAGTTCATCTTGGACTTCAGGGTTTGAGATTCCTTGAGTTCCAGTTAGACGGATTAGTCGTATCACTTCTTCTATGACCGGGTTTGGCTTGGGTCCATAGCTCATATTTAGATAACTAAAATGGTCAAGGCAAGGAATCTGGGCCCTTATTGCAGCTATATCTTCCATAAATAAGTTTCCTTTCTGTAGTCATGGATTAAGAATTTTAATTGACCTGTCTTCTACCGATGATTTAATAATATCGATTGTCAGAGAAATATCGTTCCTGGCAGACTGTACATTTGCCTTTGGAGTTTCTTCGTTGATTATGCAGTTATGGAAATGACGAAGTTCTCTCCGGAACGGATTTTCCCAGGATAATGCTGGTTCTTTTCGGACTGTCATTCCACTATTCTCTATTTCAACTATTTTGATAGGAGAAACAGCTTTTTGAAAACCTGTGGTGTAAGAAATAATTACTCGTTTACTTGACCCGTAAACCTCAAGGGTTTCTTGAAAATCCCAGGCATCTGGTAAATCAACCCATGTTGCGACACACCTGTATCCTCCTGGGTATTGCAATACTGTACTAATTGCCTGATCCCAGATTTCTGTAGAAACGACTTGCTCCGGGTTGCCAAACAACACTCTCAGTCCATATATGTCATGAATCATGCTCCCACTAACAGTCAAAAATGCTGAGCGTACTTTCTCAGGTGCGTTACCAATAGCTTCTAAAATAGCATTATTTCTTAAGAGAGTTCCCTGATCTTGAGTTTCTTGAGGTATATCTTCAAATTTCTTGGTTCTAAATTGTCCAACATGAACGTCGTTGGAAGTATGTAAGTGATTTACCTGGATAAACCTGATGTCATCCATTAGAGAGATTTCTTTTTCTGCAAGTTCAAAAGCAGGTTCATGCAATTTCATATACCCGACTTGTCCAATTTTTCTGGAATCCTCAGCAGCTTGGATTATCCGGTCTGCTTCTTGCAATGAATAGCACATAGGTTTTTCAATAAAAGTATTTTTCCCGGCGTTCAGTGAATTTACAGCTATTTCTGTTTTTGGGTCGCGGTGACACAGTATTACTGCATCAAGGTCGGATTCTAAAAGTTCACGGTAATCTGTAGTGTACTTGGGGATGTCAAACCAATTGGCTACATACTTTGCAAGTGAAGGAGATACATCACACACATATGTCACCTCGAATTCCTCTGCAAGTTCTTTCAGGGCTGGCAGATGTTGAATTTGGGCAATGTCCCCACAACCGATTATTCCAACTTTTATACGGCCTTCTGGAATCATTCGATAATATCCTCCAATTTAGTGGCGAATTGATAGATCATCTTTATAGTTTAGCAATTAATATTTCCCGAAGTGATTGTGTTTTTAGCGTTTTATTCAATTTTAGACACTAAAAACAGGTGGAAGAATAAATCCCTAATTAGTTGACGTGAAATTCATGCAAAAATTTGATTTGGTTTTAAGGCTAATAGAAAATATTCAGGCACTTAGACGCCTTCAAAGATTTGGAATCGGTGTCTTCGTGATTCTGTCACGTAGACTCGGTCATTTTTATCCACATGAATGTTTACTGGTTCCCAGAAGAATGGTTCAGTTTGTGACGATGCCCTGTATGGGTCATTAAGGTGATCTGGTAGATCAGGATACATATTGGCTATTGCCCTGGTATCTCTTTCGTCTGTATTTGATTCGAAGAAATCTTTTGTCCATTTTGTCCCTGAACCTTGTCCACGTGAGAGGTCAATAAATCCTCCGTTTTGATCGAACATTTGAACTCGCTCATTACCCCAATCTGCTACATAAATATAACCTTTGGAATCAACTGCTACGTCTGAAGGTCTGTTTAGTTGACCTTCCTGTAATCCACTTTGTCCAAACATAAAAATGAATTCACCATTAGGAGAGAATTTTTGGATCCTGTCATTTCTCCAATCGGCAATGTAAATATTGTCATCAGTATCGGTGTCAATTCCCCAGGGCATATTGAAATTGCCGGAATTGTCACCAAATCCTCCCCATTCACTTATATATTCACCTTCCCTGGTAAGTTTTTGTATTCGATGGTTATGTTGGTCAACTATATAAGCATTGTCTGCCGAGTCAAAAGCAATCCCAGAAGGTCCGTTGAATTGCCCTTTACCTTTACCTAGTTCTCCCCACACACCCATAAATTCTCCTTCTGAGTCGAACATCGAGATTCTATGCTGATGTTCGTCTGTAACGTATATACGGTTTTGATTATCAAAATTTATGTCTGTTGGCAAGAAAAATTGTCCTGGATCCATACCCGGACCGTCACCGAATGTACCAAGAAACTGTTCATCAAAATCACAGATGCAGACACGTATTGTTCCTCGGTTTAAAACATAAATTCGTTCGTCACCGCCAATTGTCAAGGCGTAAGGCCCAGTAAAACCTCTACCTGCCACAAATCTACCACCTGCACTAATCATTCCTATAGTTTTGATGTATTCGAAGCTGGACTTTTTTGTGTCAGTAGCCATTAATAATCACCTATGCCATTTGAAATTCACGGGAAGATCCAATAACGCCAAGTAAATTAGCTATTCGTTTGGATATGCCGGGATCTGTATCTCGATTACTCAAATCTATATCTCCCAGCTTGCTGACGTAAGAAGTTAAGATGGAATAAGTATCTTCAGATACGCTTATTGGTCCTAGCACGTCGAGACATCGATTAACCAGTTCTTCAGGAGATATCTTGTAGGTATCTGAATCAATTATGTGTTCAATCATACGTTGTATACCTTGGAGTTTAATATTGCTTAATTCCTCTGCTACAAAATTAACCCTTTCAATCAATGCTCCACTTTCTATCCATTCCTCACCTTCATGCCAGCCTTCGACGCTTGGAGGTCTCATGATACCCTGTCCCATGAAATAACATATACTTGCGACCGATTCTATAGAAAGAGTAGGGGATCTAAAGTCACCTGCTTGTCTGATAGCGCCTACTACTAGCTCAACCGGGTTTTTGACTCTCGCAAATCGAGCTTTGTCTGATTTAAAGTAATCTGAATTGAAAAGAGTTCTTAAAATAGATCTAATTTCATAGTTGTTGGAAAAGTAAGTTTTAGTCATTTCGTCTATAACTACCTGACCACCATAATCTATTTCGTCTGCTACAAAAAATTGGAATAACCTAGTGCAAAGAAAACGAGCTGTAGCTGGTTGCCTTGCTATAATAGATACAATGTCTTCTCCGTTAAAGTTGCCTGTTTCGCCAAGGAATGTTTTTACGCCCTTATCATGGTCTTCTTCATCATAGTTATAGTGCCAGGCAATTCTGCCGTATGGTGAGAAAGAATCCTTGTTAGCTTTTACCCTCATATATTCCACATTACCAAGAGTCCATCCTGTGAAAGCTCTAGCACATTCTTTAACATCCTGTTCATTGTAGTTGCCTACACCCATGGCGAATAACTCAAGAAGCTCCCTACCATAGTTTTCATTTACTGCACCATCATGATTATCATTGTTGTCAAGCCAAAATATCATTGCTGGGTCACGTGAGAGTTCTACCAACAGGTCTTTGAAGCTTCCTAGACCATATCTCTTGAACATTTCGAATTGATTTAAAATCGATCTGGAATTATTTGTTTTTGAATAAGCGACAGCAAATAGCCCGTGCCAAAATAATGGTAGCTTTTCTTCCAGTGGGCAGTTGGTATTAATCATTTGATACAGCCATTTGGCGGCCGCACCTTCTGGTCCTTCATCTAGAGACATATGTAGTCTCCGAATTATGTCTTCTGGTATAAGTCCACGATTCTTTGGGTTTAAAAGTTCTTCCACAGTGGATCCATAACCTTGTTCCATATACCTATTTAGTTCGTCCCGGGTTGCACTGAATCCGGCGCGTCTTAACAAATGAGCCATCAATTCTATGTCAGTGTTGATTGCGGTAACAGTAGTCATATTAATCACCTATCGTATTTACAGCTGTTTCTATATGAAGAACCTGGTTTCAGTTTTTGAAAAGAGGGAACTGTTCAAAATGACCGTTAACGATTGGAGCTGCCTCTATGTCCAGCCATTGTTCCAATATCGAACTATATGTCATTCTAAAATCGTTGTTATAATGAAGATCACCTTCAAGTTGATCCTTCTCTTTGAGGGATGGGTATTCTCCATAATGCCCTCCTCTGACCGAGTTTCCAATCAGGAAGGCAACTCCGCCCGAGCCATGGTCTGTGCCAGATCCATTATCTTTAATCCTTCTGCCAAATTCTGAAAACATAAATATTACAGTATCATCTGCGAGTCCGTGTTCCGTTACATCGTCCCAGAAATCTCCAACTGCCGGAGCAGTATCTTGCCATAAAAGATCATGTTTGAAGATTTCACCAGAATGGGTATCAAAACTTCCGTATCCGGTGTGGAATATACGAGTTCCAAGATCCGCAAACATTACCTGGGCCGCATTCCGTAAGTCAGTTGCTATTGGGTTATCAGCATATTCGATAGTAGAGGAGTATTTGCCAGGGGCTGTCCGAATAATATCTGCCCCCTTCAAAGCATTGGTACCTGTTTCTCCCAAGAAATCCATAACAGCATCTTTGCCTTTGCCACCATACATTTTTGAGAAAGCATCGAGGGCATAAAGTCGCATGTCTTCGTCTTCTATATGAGGGTAAAGACCATAAGTTTCTAGATTTCCAACTGATGCTACAGGGACACCTTTTACTCCCATCGAACGAGGTAAACCTCTTCCGAAATTAACTCCAGTCAGGACATTTTCACCTTTTGGATCCATCTCTTTGATGACCCTTCCTAACCAGCCTTCTGTTCCAATTTCTTCTGGAAGTGCTGTATGCCATATATCCATGGATCTAA
Organism: uncultured Dehalococcoidia bacterium; assembly: GCA_964342485.1. Classification (GTDB taxonomy): domain Bacteria; phylum Chloroflexota; class Dehalococcoidia; order Lucifugimonadales; family CAJWER01; genus CAYFFO01. Next base: position 35,349 of record CAYFFO010000015.1, on the reverse strand, counting down.
AATGAGATCTGTTGGGTTCCGGGTATCCTACCCCATGAATTATTGCCATTTTCCCTTCATCCCATAGACGTTTTAATGGTTCCAAATCGGGTCTAAATCCAAGTTCGTCATCAATTTTTAGTAATTTTTCAGGGTCATGGGCAATAGATGGGCGATTGTCATAATAAAGGCCATTTTCATATGGCACGATCGTATTAAGGTAGTCGTTTCCTCCGCCTAACTGTAATACTACTAGTGACTTTTTATTGTCAGAATCTTTTCCATTTGTGTAAGCCATGTTGACCTCTCTCTAAAACACCGTAAATACTGATATATAGTTAGTGATATTGGCTATGATATGTTTTAACATAGCTTAGGTCAACATGGAAATAGATCAAATTCGCCAATTTATAGTATAAAATCTTAATCTTACTTTATTTTATTGTGAAAACGGTCAGTTATCTCTTATCAATTGGATACAAATTTATATTTAAATCATGCAAATAGGAACAGAGGGTAGTAAAATATTAATATATTGGTGAGATATTTTTGTCACTACAATGATTTTGGCAGTCTTTCTATATTGTCTTAGAGTTATATTTTTGCTAGAAGGACTGTAACTATTTGGAGGTCTATTAAGTGTCACATGTAAAATCACTTGAATGTAGAGAATGTGGAAGGACCTATCCGGTCCAACCATCAAATGCTTGTGAATTTTGTTTTGGTCCATTGGAAGTTAAATATGATTACGATTCGATAGCACGTACGGTTACGAAAGAATCTATAAGTGATGGGCCAATGTCTATATGGCGGTATCATGATTTTCTGCCGGTTGACGGTGATATGGCCGTAGATATGGGTACGGGATTCACCCCATTGACTCATGCCAAGAATTTAGGTGGCAAGCTTGGTTTAAATAACCTCTATATCAAAAATGATAGTGTGAACCCTACTTTTTCTTTCAAAGATCGTCCGGTATCTGTAACGGCTACAAAGGCTTTAGAATTCGAGTTTGAAGTTTTGGCTTGTGTGTCAACTGGTAATCTTATGGGATCTGTTGCTGGTCATGGAGCCAAGGCGGGTATGAAAACAATAGTGTTTTTCCCTGACACTCTTGAAAATGGCAAAATCACTGGAGCAGCTGTTTACGGTCCTAAGCTGGTGGCTGTAGATGGTACATATGACCAGGTTAATCGTCTTTGTAGTGAATTGGCTGATAATCTCAGATGGGCTTTTGTAAACATAAATATGCGACCTTTTTATGCTGAAGGTAGTAAAACCTTGGGATATGAAGTGGCAGAACAACTTGGATGGAAAGCCCCAGATCATTGTGTGGTTCCAGGAGCATCTGGTGAATTGCATACGAAAATATGGAAGGGACTAACTGAATTTGCTGATGTAGGCCTGATAGATACACCATCAACTAAAATGCATTTGGCTCAGCCCGAAGGGTGCAGTCCGATAGTTTCCGCATTTCATGCAGGCAAGACGACTGTAGATCCGGTCAAGCCTGATACGATTGCCAAGTCATTAGCTATAGGAGATCCTGCTGCAGGACCATATTCTTTGCAGACTTTAAAAGAAACATCCGGTAATGCAATAGCGACTCCGGAAGATGAAGTAGCATTAGGGATACAGCTATTATCAGAGACCGAAGGGATATTTACGGAAACTGCTGGCGGTGTGGTGATTTCAGGTCTTAAAAGATTGGCTGAAGCAGGTGTAATTAAGAAAGACGAAGTTACAATTGCTTTTATAACAGGAAACGGTTTTAAGACACAGGAAGTGGTTGAACACCTTGTAGATCCAATGCCAATAAAGCCAACTTACTCATCATTTGAAGATAATATTGCCAGAGCAAACTGGGTATTTTGATTTGGATTTCCAGTTCACAGAATAAAATATCAAATTAGAAAAGATTTCATTTTAGATTAGGATATTATTAAAGTACTGTTTAGAGCTTTTGGGAGGGTGAAAAAATGAGTGTAACGGTAAGGATACCTGCGCCTTTAAGAAAACTTACAGATGGACAGGATAAGGTTTCCGGTGAGGGAGCAACTGTCGGACAAGTAGTAAGTTATTTAGACGAACAATACCCCGGTATGAAGGAACGACTTTGTGACGATACGGGAGAATTAAGAAATTTTGTTAATTTGTATGTTAACGGTGAAGATATAAGGTTTACCGATGGGTTGAATACACCTGTTTCAGATAGTGATGAAATAAGTGTAGTACCTGCAGTTGCTGGTGGTTAACTTACATCATATTCACTATTGTCAGGTTTTTAATTAGTGATCGATTATTTGGATATAAGTTGTGTTTATCATAAATATGGTAGATATTTGTAGTGATGTATCGGTTTAACGTATTATTCCCGGTGATATAATCCCCAAATTACAGTGTTAATTGGAGGTGTTAAATGGATTTGAAAGGCACCGTAGCAGTGATTACTGGAGGGAGTGGAGGACTTGGTGGTCGTATTTGCAACGCTTTAGCCGACGAGGGTGCTAATGTTGCAGTCCTTTATAACACTGGGCGTAAACAAGCCGAAGCCAATGTAGAGGAACTATTGAATAAAGGTGTAGATGCTATTGCGATTACTTGCGACGTTACAGATCAGGATAGTGTTTCATCTGCTATCGAAGAAACCCTTAGAAAATTTGGCAAAATAGATATTCTTGTAAATGATGCAGGCTATAATAAATGGATTCCGTTTAGCGATCTTGATTCTATGACCCATGAAGAATGGACAAAAATATTTGATGTTAATTTGACTGGTCCAATGTTTTGTATCAAGGCAGTTGTACCAACTATGAGGGAAAGAGGGATTGGACGAATAATAAATATTTCTTCAGTAGCTGGACTGGAACCAACAGGATCGTCGATACCATATGCTGTTGCGAAATCTGCATTAATCCATCTCACAAAATGTATGGCTGTAGGTTTAGGCCCTGAGATACAGGTTAATTGTATAGCACCTGGGTTTCTTGAGGGTACCAAGATGTCTGATAATCTTGAGCCGGAGTATCAACAACAAGCCGTAGATAAAGCTGTACTTAAACGCGCCGCTGACAAAGATGATGTGGCAATGCAAGTTGTATCATTTTGTAAGACTGACAGTATAACCGGACAAACATTAGCTATAGATTCTGGTAGGATCTTTCACTAGTAAAAGTTTTGAGATGTATTTTCACGTCATCTTTGATAGAGGAGTAAATTGGATATAAACAATTCCCAAAAATATGATGTAGTTATAGCTGGACAGGGTGCAGCAGCTTTCGCTGCTGGTATGTATGCAGCAAGGTATCAGATAAGACCCGTAATTATTGGAGAAACTTTTGGGGGAGAGACGGCAATTGGTGGTCTTATTGAAAATTATCCGGGCTATCCCGAAATAGATGGATTTGATCTCATGATGAAGTTTAGAGAGGCTGTGGACAAATATGAGGTGCCAGTTTTAGACGATAAGGTGGTAGGGATTAACAAATCGAGTGATGGATTCATGGTAACTACGTTGTCTGGTGACGAATATTTTGGTTCTTCAGTCATAATAGCAGTTGGTAGGGAAAGACGAACTCTGGGACTGGAACATGAGGAGGAATGGACTGGCATGGGAGTATCGTATTGTTCTGTTTGTGATGCGCCGATGCACAGAGGCAACAAGGTTGCTGTTGTTGGTGGAGGTGACTCTGCAATAAAAGGGGCTACTTTGCTTAGTAAATATGCTGATCAAGTTTATTTGATATACAGAAAAGAGTCATTTACAAGACCTGAACCAGTTAATTTAAGACATTTGAATGAGTCGTCTAATATTGAGAAAATATTCAGCACCAATGTAATTGAGCTTAAAGGTGAAAATGGGCTTGAGAGCATAGTATTGGATCGTGAATATGATGGCAAGTCAGAATTGGAAGTTGATGGAATATTTGTTGAGATAGGAGCTGATCCCAGGGTAGATTTAGCCAGGCAGCTTAATGTGGAGTTAAATGATATCGATGAGATAATTGTTGATAAAACAGGTAGAACTAATATTGAAGGTGTTTTAGCTGCTGGCGATATAACAGACGCTTCAGGAGATCTTAAACAGACTATTACTGCAGCAGCACAGGGAGCTTTGGCTGCCACTGCCGCGTATGAGTGGGTAGGATCACTTGGTCATCAAGTATAGGTTTTAATAGCCTGTTGCCTGAACGATGGTTTACGTAGTAGCTAAAAGAGATTCTCGCTAAAACTATCCAATATTGGAAATGATTTGCTATCTAACCCAAGTATCTGTCGACTTTCTTTCATAAACTCTAATGCTTTAGTTTGTGTATCAATACCCTCGGAAGGTATTTCTGAAAATAAATCTTCTCCTATTCTGCATATCTTTGGTACACGTTCTTGATAAAGCATTTCTATCTTAGACCATTGATTTGGGTTTAACTCTACTTTAAGCTCGCAGTATCTTATCGCCCATGTTATAAGCCAAGGGTCGTTCTTTTTTGGGACAGGACTAGTAGAAAGGCCTCTAATAGCTCCGCTTGCAGTATTCTGAGTTATAAAATCGTTTCTAAATTCAAATGGTTTTAATAAAAAATTTATGGCAATGTGATCTACAAGTTCCTGTAGATCGTCTTTAATTCTGTTTTGATCGTTATCATCTTTGAATTGTTTTTTTATCAATAACCTTGGATATTTTTTTGAGTTTAGAACTAGATGAGATAGTTCATGGGCTACATGGTAGGCCAAATCCGGATCAGGTAATTCTATCCATCTTGGAGTGTAAGGGGTGGTTTGATCCACACCCTGATCCTGAAATATAAGGGAATGCCCTTGTTCGATAAACTCTTTATTTATCGAAATGTCTTGACTGAAAGTTTTCCAGAAGTTATTGAATGGGGATATAAGGGTTCTGCCAAGCACTTCCATAGAATATCAACTAAAAATCATCGGTCTTATGCGGTGTATATAGTGAGTCCTGATACTAAAATAGATCTAGATAATGAAGAATTTTCATTCGTACATATTTCTCTATTAAATTCACAGTATTTTTTATTTTGAGTAAAAGCGTTTATCAATTTTCTAGTTTTGCCAATGGATTAGTTTCAAAATATTCTTCCAGAGGTTTCCATATTCGTAAACTTATAGGCCACTCGCAAGCTATCGAATTATATTTCGGATTTTTGTGAGGGTCTGGGACCAGAATTAAGACGATGTGGCTGATAATAGCCAAAAATATGCCTGGTATGAAAATCAATGGTCTGGTCCATGGGAGTTTTAACCATAACCAACTAGAGCCCATCAGCAACAGCCAAAAAATAAACCAGAAGCCGTGGATAACGATTAATAGCAACATACCCAAAACTACTGCAATTAAACCATGTCCCAACAGTTGCATGGCTTTGTCTATTGGATTTAAAAAAAAACTTAGTGCGTTTGTCACCCGCAATATTATAAATCGTGCGATCAAAGTAAGAGAATCCACAGGACCGTTTTCTCGGGCAAAGAGGATTCTGTTTTCTAAATCAGCAATATTCCATAGCCAGCTCAATAGTTGCCAACCTCCAGCGTTCAATATTTGATACAGATATGATTTTAGCACGGCGTATAACTTTATGTTGAAGAAAAATCATGAAAATTATCCCATCTTTAGATAGCTTCTTGGAATAGAGATACCACTCGCCATTTTTGAAAACTCCGATTATACTGGCAATCAATAAAATAAATAGTCTGGGGATTGCTATGACTGAAAGTAGAAAAGAAAAACTTGCTGGAGCTCTCGTTTCACTTCCTACATTTACTGACAATAATTTAAATCTGGATGTAACTAAACAAAGAAAGCATATCAGATGGTTGGTTGATCAGGGGATCGTAGGGGATGCTGGAGTAATTATGGTTGCGGGAGGTTATGGAGAGGGATATTACCTTAACGACAGCGAACTCTATACATTGATAGATGTATTGATGGATGAAGTCGGAGGCAAGATTCCCACAATGGTAGGAATATTTGATCTTAATGTACGTAAGGTTGCCAGGAGAGCCAAGTATGCTGCAGACGCTGGGATAGATTTTCTTGAACTTGGATTACCACACTATTCATGCCCATCAGAAGATGATGTTTTTGTTTTCACCAAGTTTATTAACGACAATGTAGATATAGGGATAATGAATTACAACAATTTCTGGGCTACACCTCCGCCGGGATTCGAGATAACCAGAAACTTAATGGAACGGATGACCGAGCTGGAAAATGTGGTTGGATTTAAATGGAGTTCGTCGAATATGGCACATTATGTGGGTATGTTAAGGCTATTTAAAGACGAGTTTGCATTTATGGATAATGCAATGACTAATTCACTGGGTACGAGACATGGTATGAATGGATTTGTAGATTTCTATGGAAATGTAGCCCCTCGTCTTTCGCTGAAGAAATTAGAGCTTATTAATCAAAAAAAATATGATGAGCTAGATGATCTGCTTTACAGGGTGCATTTTGATGCTGAGAACACATTAAATAGATCAGATTCACCCACATTTTCATCTGTAGCAGACGGAGTGTATGGACGTCTGCGCTGGAGACTTATGGGATTGGAAACAGGGTTAAATTTCCCTGCGCAGGCCCAGCCTTCTGCAGAATACGTAGAGCATACTAAGAAAGTTATTGAATCCAGCCACATCATGGAATGGGTCGACTGGGACCAGTCCATACTGGACTAACAATATATTCTGGTAATACTGTAAGGAGAATTTTCATGGCGAAAAATAGAAGGGACCGTTTGGTTGGATCGATACTGTCGTTACCGGTTTTTAGTGATCAAAATCACAATTTTTTGCTCGAACGGCAACGAATACATCTCCGCTGGTCTATCGATCAGGGAATGAAGGAAGGCAAGGCTGTGATATTGATTGCTGGTGGAGTTGGAGAAACCTACAACTTGGAAGATGATGAGTTTGCGACATTGTGTAAGTTAGGAGTGGAAGAAGCAAGAGGGGAGGCGCCAGTAATGGTTATGGTAGCTGAACTCAGCGCACGTGAAGCGCTCAGGAAGTGCCAGGTTGCTGCTGATGCAGGCGTTACTTTTGTCCTACTTTCGCCGCCCCATTATTCACCTCCATCAGATGAAGATATATTTTTACATTATAAGTATGTTAACGATCGTGTTGACATAGGTATAGTGTTATATAACAGTTTTTGGGTCATGCCAAATGGATATTCATTTAGCAGAGATCTTTTTAATCGTCTGGCTGATCTTGAAAACGTTGATGGTGTTAAATGGAGTGCTCCTACAACAGAAGATTATCTAGGTTACGCACAATTGTTCAGTCAACGGTTTAACTTGATTCAAAATCGGTTTTTCTTTTCTCTAGGATCTCAGTTCGGTATGAAAGGATACATTGATGTTTTGGGAAATGCGGCACCGCGATTTTCACTACATCAAACTGCTTTGATGGAAGCAAAAGATTACAAGCAACTTGATGCCCTACACAAAAAGGTTCGCTTTGATCCAGTGTATTCTGAGAGAGCTGTATTGTCGCCTGGAGGCAACATGGTAGCAGATGGTCCTAACGCGTTGGTCATATTAAGGAGTTTAGGACTTGATGCTGGTCCGCCTTTCCCTGGACAGGCAGATGTTTCCCCGGCATTTACTGAATATATAAATAAACAGACTGAGGCGAGTGGGATAATGGATTGGGTTGATTGGGACCAAGAAGCGTTATTCAAAGGGGTATAGACGATTTGACTACAGTTATAAATAAGTAACAATGCGTATCAAATTGAATTTTAAATAGGAGAATTTGATGAGACCTAATCGCTTACGTCAATTGCTTAACGAAGGCAAACCGAGTATTGGTACACATACTATGGTTTTTTGGCCTGGAATGGTTGAAATTATTGGACACACGGGAATTATTGACTATGTCGAATTTGTTGCTGAATATGTCCCATATGATCTTGAAGGTCTGGAAAATATGGGTCGAGCAGTAGAACTATTCGATCATCTAACTGCAATGATCAAGCTAGATCAAGAGCCTAGGACATTTGCAGCGACTAGGGCGATAGGTTCTGGTATACAAAATGTTTTGTTTGCCGATGTTCACAATGCAGAAGAGGCGAGAGAGTGTGTAGGAGCTGTGCGTGCTGAGACTCCTCAGACAGGCGGACATCACGGTTCAGGTGATAGAAGGTTTGCAGGATATATTTTGGAATCTGGTTCACCACAATATGTCCAGGCACTGGAGGACTGTGTTGTGGCATTGATGATTGAAAAAAAAGAGGCTGTTGATAATTTGGAAGAGATTCTTAGTGTGCCAGGTATAGACATGGTGGTTTGGGGTGGAGGAGATTACTCAATGAGTATTGGAAAACCAGGTCAAGCCAGAGATCCTGATGTATTGGCAACGCGGGATTATGTTCATAAGACAGCATTGAAAATGGGTATTCAGCCTAGGGCAGAAATTAGCCATCCAGAGGAAGCTAAACCATTTCTCGATCAAGGTATACGGCATTTCGCTTTAGGTACAGACCTTGCGATATTATTGAATTGGTGGAAGGAAAATGTAGAAAAGCTGAGTGACATAATTGACAAGTCTTGAAATAATTCAATTATTGTATTGAATGCCTAAGACATTGAGTACGGAGTTAAAATAAAGCGTTCTATTTATTTAATTCTATATACCGCTCGCTTAACGGGCCAATAACGTAATAAAGCTTTCCCGGCAATTTGGTTTTCCATAATAGGGCCAAAAGCTCGACTGTCTGTACTGTGTGACCTGTTATCACCAAGCAAAAAATATTGATTTATTTCAAGCTGGCACGAAAATTCGTCCAGCCCTAGGTAATGTGGTAGGCCTTTTAGGTAAGGCTCTTTTCTTATATCGCCGTTGACATAAAGAATCCCGTCTCTTAGAGTAATTTTTTCTCCTGGCAAACCGATCACACGTTTAATTGCTTGCTTTCTTTTAGATTGAACGGGGTCAAACACAACGATATCTCCTGTTGTAGGCGAAGAAAAATCATATATATGCGTATTGACCAATATTTGGTCTGAATCTGAAAGAGTAGGTTGCATGCTGTTTCCAGAAACTACATACGGTCTTATCGATTTAATTGTTGTTAGAAAATTCAATTAACTGACACTTTCTAGATTGTCAAACATAATTACGGGTATTTTTCAAAGGATAACTCATATTTTATTTAAGGAAAATAAGTTCCTGTAATTTTTTTCGGGGATTGAGGAAAGATAACAATGGGTGAATAGTTTTTTGAAATATTAGGTGAGCTCTGGACTGAATCTACGTTTAACTTGTATTATTTTACTTATGGGAAATATGTTGTACAGAGCGATCAGGGCAGCTTTGCTTCGATCAGATGTTTATAGACAGGCTGCAATGGAGCCTGAATCGATTTTGAAATCTTTGGGTATTGTGATCCTGGCCGGTCTGTCATTTAGTTTGGGACTGGCAAGTATATTGGACGAAGGAATAGCAGTACCAGAATTATCAGGGCTATCTGGACGACTAATTGATATTTGGCTTGTTTTAGTTACTACTTTGCTAGGTTGGATACTATGGTCAGCTATAGGGTTCTTTATATGTAAAAAATTATTTAAATTGGAATCAACGTTTCATCAGGTACTAAGAGCTCTTGGTATTTGTTATGGTCCGGGTTTTCTAGCAATTATTCCTGTCATGCTGGTTGGTTTATCTGCTTTTATAATTGGGGCGCTTTGGACATTGTTAGCAGCTATATGTGCAATAAAGGAAATACAGAGTACTGATTGGTTTTCTGCTCTTCTATCTCTTTTGTTAGGCTGGGTTCTGTTCGTCGTGATTATGCCTTATATACTTTTATCGCCTTTATCAAACTGAATTAATGTATTGAACCAAAGTACAAGATTTACCAAGCATATTAGTAAGGTTCCGTGTAGTTATCTTTTCAACCTCTTTGAATTCCAAATTTTGAAGTTCTGCTAGTTTGGAAGCGACGGTTTTGATATGCCTAGGCTCAGTCCAGTTTTCACGCTTAGCTTTAAATGGCTGAGGCGCTGAATCAGTTTCAAGGACAATATATTTTAAGGGTATCGACGAAGCTACAGACTGTAATTCTGGTAAGCGCAACAAAGGTCTAGCTAACGATATCAGAAAACCCTGGTCAATTACGTCTTGTGCTGTTTTTAGGTCACCTTGAAAATAGTGCATTATGCCACCAACTTCATAGGCTTGTTCTTCGCGTAAAACACGTAATGTTTCTTCAGTCGCCTCTCTCGTATGAAAAACTATTGGGAGTTTTAGTGAACGGGCAACCCTGATTTGCATTCGGAAAGCTTGGTATTGAATAGCCCTGTCTGGTGTACCTTCCATAAAATCCAGCCCTATTTCACTCATTACTACAACCTTGTTGCTAGATGAAGCCAGATTGATAAGACGGTGGCAGAGTTGTTCATCGACTGGACCGGTTAAATCCATAGGATGAATCCCGATACCCGAGAAAATTTCTTCGAATTTTGATGTGATTTCTACCGCTCTTACCGAAGACTCATAGGTGGTTCCAGCTGTAATTAAGGCAGTAACTCCAGCTTCTTTGGATCGTGTCAAGATATCTGAAATATCAGAATCTGAAAAGGAGTCTAGATGAGTATGTGAGTCTACGAGAGACATTCAAATTGGATTCCATATTTGTTGATTTCACATAATAATACATCATCCAATATTCAATGATTAACAAATTCTTGTGACGAATGTTGATTATGCTTCTACGAATTGTTATATTCGGACATGTCAACTATAAGACTCTAAACGCGACTATTGATTTGAGGAGAGACTTGATGCCGGATAAATTACTCGATATAGGCACTAATCGTCAGCTGTTTCTAGATGGATATTGGATTGAAAATTCATCGTCAGTGGAAAGAATTTTACATTCACCTGAAAGTAAAGAGGTCGTTCTCTATCCTGAGAAACCATGGGAAGAAGCAGGTCCATGTTACTTTACGGTTTTCCCAGATGGGGGTAAGTATAGAGGATGGTATCGGACCGATCCTTATCGCGTTGATCATGAAAATCCTGCTAATAAAGCCAAGTATTCTGATTATGATGCCATGACCGCTTATGTGGAGAGTGATGATGGTATTAACTGGACAAAACCGTCGCTCGGTTTGATTGAATGGGATGGCTCCAAGGACAATAACTTGATTTGGAAAGAACCCGGAATAAATTTCTCTTTATTTAAGGACAACAGCCCAAATGTAGATCCTGCTCAGCTCTATAAAGGAGTAATACGTAATAAGCGTGTTCTTTTAGCGCTGGCTTCACCAGATGGTACAAGCTGGAATTTGATAAGAGATGAACCGATTCTTACTGATTATCCTTTTGATACCCATAACATTGTATTTTGGGATTCCAATTTAGGCGAATACGTAATATATGCCAGAGGTGTGGCTGGTAAAGGCACAAGTGATTTTTTTGATGGAGTTAGATGGATTAGAAGAGCCACATCTAAGAATTATTTAGACTGGAGTAAGCTGGAAAATATAGATTGCGGAGATGTTCCGTTCGAACATTTCTATACCAATTCATGTATCCAGTATGACAGGGCTCCTGGAACCTATCTAATGTTCCCTTCAAGATTCGTACACGATCGTGTTCCGGATCCCGAATGGAATTACGATACAGGAGTAAGTGATATTGTATTTATGTCAAGCAGAGACGGAATGAAGTTTGACAGAAGTTTTATGGAAGGATTTATACGGCCAGGACTCGACTTTAATAACTGGCATGACCGAGGGATTTTCTTTGAAGTAGGTATTTTGCACACTTCTGATACTGAGATGTCGATGTATGGAATGGAAAACTCACACCTTTCCTCCCAGCGTATTCGTAGGTACACTTTGAGAACGGACGGTTTTGTGTCAATGAATGCAAAGTATTCAGGGGGAGAATTTACAACAAAACCATTTAAGTTTGATGGTAATGAACTTGAGTTAAATTATTCTACTTCTGCTGTTGGATCGGTCAGAGTTGAGGTTCAATGCGGTGATGGTAGTAAGATAAGTGGTTTTGGCTTGGATGACTGTCCTGAGAAATTCGGAGATGAAGTTGGCGGTGTTATAAGCTGGAACGGTGGTTCTGATGTGGGGGCTTTAGCAGGTAGCGAAATAAGATTAAGATTTCAGCTCAAGGATGCTGACTTATACGCTTTCAAGTTTAATTAACAAAAATAGAGAGGGTTTTATGACATCTGAAAAGGTACATAATATACAAACTGACAGACAGCTTTTCGTTGATGATTTTCTAATAAGCGAACTTAAGGGGGCATCTCGCACTTTACACAGTCCTCTTAGATCTGATGTGGCGATTGAGGGTGACAAACCATGGGATTTAGAGCCTGCTGTAGGGAGCTTTATACAGGATGGTGATAAGTTCAAGGCATGGTATCGTTCAGACCATGACTCAGATTTGGTACATGGTAGAAGCGGACACGATACTTTATATGCTGAAAGTTTAGACGGAAAGATTTGGGAAAAGCCCGATCTTGGGTTGTTTGAAGCAAACGGGTCAACTCACAATAACATTATTTGGATGGGACCAGGCGCATGTATGCTTCCTTTCAAGGATACTAATCCTGATGCAGCTAGCGACGAGCAGTATAAAGCAATTATTCGTACGTCTGGCAATGACGAAGAATTTGGTGTGCCCCGTAGGTCAATTTTAGCTGCAGGTTCCCCTGATGGGAAATCATGGCATTTGTTGAAAAAGGATCCTGTTATGACCGATTGGCCTTTTGATTCGCCTAATCTGGCTTTCTGGGATGATCATTATGGGGAATATGTAGCTTACACGAGGGGAATTGCTGGAACGGGTACCTTTCACGGTGGTCTGAGGTGGATAAGAAGAACTACGTCGAAAGATTTTATTAATTGGACTGAACTGGTTCCTATAGAGACGGGTGAGGTTCCCACAGAGGAATTTTATTCAAATGCTTGTGTCAAATATGAACGAGCTCCCAATACTTATTTGATGTTTCCTTCAAGATTTGTACACGATCGTGTTCCTGATCCCGAATGGACTTACGATACCGGGGTCAGTGATGTTGTATTTATGTCTAGTAGAGATGGACTTAATTTTGACCGTACTTTTAAAGAGGCTTTTATTCGACCTGGTTTGGATCAGAATAACTGGCATGACAGAGGTATTTATATTGAACGAGGTATTTTATCTGTAAGCCCTGAGGAAATGGCTTTGTATGGCATGGAAAACAGTCATTTGCCTACACAAAGGATAGTAAGATATTCTCTCAGGACGGATGGATTTGTGTCTGTAACTGCAGGATATGATTCTGGTGAACTGATAACCAAGCCGATTTGTTTTGATGGTAGCGAACTTGAGATAAATTACTCTACCTCAGCTGTAGGTTCATTGAAGGTTGAAATACAGGATGAAAAAGGCAAAGCGTTGCCCGGGTTTTCAATGGATGATTGTCCGGAGAAATTCGGTGATGAAATTGACGGTGTTGTATCTTGGAGCGGTGATCAAAATCTTAAATCTTTAGCTGGAACTACCGTACGTTTGAGGTTTGAAATAAAGGACGCAGATGTTTACTCTTATCGTTTTAGATAAGGTTAATAATATAAGCTTTTAGATTTCAAAAAATGCTTTAGTGATACTGGTTGGCTTTTCACAGGTTGTTTTGAGTTCGACGTGTTTCCCGTTATCAGAAGATGTATGTACTGCATGCATTATTTCGAGTACGTGATTTGCAATATTACCGTTTGCTCTGCAAGGCATTTGATTTCTGATTGCCCAGGCCATTTCAATTAAACCAATACCTCTAACCTCACTGCTTTGGTCAGATTGGAGAGGTACTTCGTGCCATTCCATTTCCTTGTTTTTACCCATGCTGAGGAGATTGATTTTTCCTCCAAGATGAACTGGGTCTGGAACAGTTAATGTTCCCTCGGTGCCAAATATTTCTATAGATTTCTTTGCATGTTCTCGTATATCGTGTGTTGGTCCCCAGATATCAAAGCTGGTGGTGATGTTTCCAATAGCTCCGGATACAAAATCGAGAATCCCAACGACGTGAGTTGATACTTCAACGTCTATTTTTTTGTCTTTAGTGCCACGTTGAGGGAACGTCTTTATATGAGATCCTGTTACTCTTTTAACCGGTCCGATCAAGTTAATTAAGGTTGTCAGGTAATATGGGCCTATGTCAAACATGGGTCCCCCACCATGCTTATAATAGAATTCTGGGTTAGGGTGCCAACGTTCCACTCCGTGGCTTCCAAAAAATGCAGTTGCAGAAACAGGTTTGCCGATCATACCGTCATCAATAATCCGTCTACAGGTTTGTATTGCTTCACTTAGAACTGTATCTGGGGCACATCCGACCATTAAGTTATTGGCAATCGATTTATCTATTATTTGCTGACCATGTTCCATCTCTATCGCAAGTGGTTTTTCGCTATAAACATGCTTACCGGCATCCAGTATTTCCAAATTTACAGATGCATGGGATGTAGGATTTGTTAAATTTAAAATAAGTTCTATTTCTGAGTCCTTTAGCAACTGCTGAAAGTCCAATACTTTAGGGATATTGAATTTGTCAGCCGTTGCCTGGGCGCGTTCCATCGATAAGTCACTACATGCTGTTATATTTATGACATCAGAAAAATTTTCACTGATGTTTTCCATGTAGACAGGGTTTATATTTCCGCAACCAACAAC
>CAYFFO010000015.1:0-20561 GCA_964342485.1 uncultured Dehalococcoidia bacterium | reverse complement strand
AATTTTCACTGATGTTTTCCATGTAGACAGGGTTTATATTTCCGCAACCAACAACACCAATGTTGAGCTTAGGATCAATCCAAGTAAGATTAGTTTTGCGGTTACCCATGTGTTTTGTTATTGAAAAATCATAAAGATTTAATGCATAAAATTACATAGTTTGAAATAAAATGATTTAAAGTTATTCAAACGAGATTAATACAGTAACTGACATTACGTATCCCGGCTGTACAGTTAGAGGAGTTATTTGAGTGGTTGTGAAATTACGTTCACCTTCATAGTTAGAATTATTGATTATGCTAGTAGTGTCAGTAAAAGCCCACATGGTACCGATCGTGTCAAAGGTATGAGTAGCTGGGAATGGGTTAGAAGGTGAGGTTACAGTGCAAGTAGCGGTTAACTTTAAGATGTTATACATCGGTGAACTTTGTGGTTCGAGTGTCATAGTTGCAAGTATTCGTTCTTTATCAAATGGAACACCTTCATCACAATACCATCCACTATTAGTAAAGCCGAATTTAATCAACCAGGGTGTAATATGTGTGCTATTACCCGGTTGATAGATTCCTGTTATTGCTTTTAATAAAAGATCAGATCCATATTGGGCTAAATCGTTGCTAAATTTATATGTAACAGGTTCACCATCTGGGGGAGATACATGAAGTTCCCAGTTTCCATGGACTTTAATTCCAGTGTTCACAGTCTCATTTGATTCAGATATCCATGTGCAGGCACTACCCAATGCAATTATAGATATTAATATTATCGCAACTAATTTATTCATAATTTTCTATCCTTGTTAATACTGGGTAATTATAGACAGATTTTATTGAAAGAGTAAATTTAGCTATTACGAAATTGAGATAAAATCAATTCAGGTTTATATAAGACCTTGAACCGTAAGCCAAGGGACTACAGCGTCCAAAGCTGAATCCGGAACGCGGGTTCCGTCGTGACCTGGAATATTCATCAGGTTGTGGGTGAATTTATTTTCCACCTTGCCCCTAGAATAGGTTGATTTTAACTGATTAACCAGATTATCAATTACTTCTTGTCCTATCCTCTGGTCGGCATATCCTGTTTGCACAAAACATGGTCTTGGAGAGAACTGGTCAACCCATTGAAATATATTGTGTTTTTGTACCAATGAGTTGCCTTCCATTCCATGGAACTCTTTCATTTTAGGCCAGTATATAACTGGCTGGTGAGCTACAGCTGCTGAAATGTCAGGATTATTTGCCATGGCATGAAGGATTGCAAAGCCATGTCTTGAACTTCCCATCGCGACGATTTTACCTGGCTGTGCCATCTGTTTTTCCAGTACGTGTGAAACTACTGCTGCAATCCGTCTTTCCATTTCTGAAAACCCATCAATGTCTTCAACTGCTCTGGCTGCAAGAGTCCATAGTTTATCGTAGACCAATCCATGCATCAAAAGGATACTGCAACCACTTGCCGTAAGGCGATCAAGCCACTGAGACATTACGTTGGGTTTTTCTTTTAATCCGACAGGGTCCTTTACGACATTTAAAGCTTGGGTTGGGATCAGACAAAGTGGTGCGTGTGGACCGATTTCAGCAGCGTAATTCAAGTTACATATTATCTGCCTGTTGTCAGAGCTTATAGCAAATTGAGACCACGCTTCTGGTATATATTGTCGAGAGTCCATGGTATTACAGCCTGTTTGAGTCTACTGGGATAATATTTATAGTCATGAGGATTAATTGATTATTGGATTCAAGCATTGTTTTCTTGTAAGAAACCTGTTTTTCTAAGGAAAGTTATTACTGTTTCATTTATATGCATAGGTGGTCCTCCAGAATGGCCAGGTATTTCCATAGAAGTGTTTTGGAAGTTTTGTTCGATATTCTTAGATCTGTAGATTGATGACAGTATTTGAGACAGACGGTCATTATTATGTTGACCTATTCGAACATCAGCATATCCTAGTTGTACCTGTAAGGGGCGTGGCGGTATATTTTCAACAAGTTTGAAAATGTCATTTTTAAGTATTAAGGGGTTATTGTCCATTCCTGCGCACTCTTTGAGAGACGGCCACCATATAACCGGCCCAATAACTACTGCAGCGTCAATTTTTAAATTCCTTGAGGTCCCTGCAAGTACACCAAAACCATGACGAGAGCTTCCCATGAAGACGGTTTTTCCTTTTTGGCTCAGTTTGTGATCAATTACGTAGTCGATCACGCCATCTACCCTTTTTTGCCACAATTCAAACTGGTCTATACCAGATTTCAAGTTGTCTGAAAGCTCAGTTAAATTATCGAAGTATCTGCCGTGCATCAAAAGGATTTTTGCACCGGCACCGGTTAATAGATCTATCCAGTGAGTCATGACATTTGGTTTCTCTAACGTATTAGCAGGGTCTTTAACTGAATCGGTGTCTTGAGTAGGTATTATGCACAAAGGAGCGTCTTCTCTAATCTGAGAATCACTTCCAAAATTACAAAGCACTGGCTCCCCTGGGATATCCATTGTAAAAGGAGTCCAAAAGCTTTCAGTGTATTGTTTTGAAGGAAGTAGTCCCTTAAGGCTCATTTAGTAAGCTCCTTAATTTCAAGATAGGAATAATACGCTGAATAAAGATACTTGATATCATAACCCGATTTCAATGACTTTAATACAAGACTAAGAAAGGGATTAAACGATGGTTATAAGATACGACTTTGATTCCAGAATACCTGACCCGGCTGTTAGAGTGTCTGAATTGACAGAGAACCAAGATGATGGAACCGGAACACTTTGGAAAGGTGAGTGGGCCTCTCAGTCTCCTCTTAACTCATTTAGGATTGTACAAAATGGTCTGGGATCTAATAAATCTCGTGGATATTTAGAACTCAGAGCTCAAAATGCTGATCAGTTCTACGTTGAATCAACTCCTTACTGGTGGGAAACCTCTACCACATTTGATCTCAGGGATACAAAGTTAAGTTTTTATTTAAAGGAGATTGAACCTATAGAAGTTTCTTCCGGTTATTCACTTCGCGTTTTTGTGGCTGATTATCAAGTAGGTAAAAGTTACTGCGGCTGGGATTTGATAGCTCCTCTGAATCTGGGTGATAAAGAGTGGGCATTAAACGATGTGCATTTAGATAATGATGAATCCAACTGGATAAGGTATTCGAATTCACGTAGTCTTAATGAAGTGTTATCGAGGGTTGGATTTATAGGACTACGGTATGCTAAAAATGGAGGCCGTAAGGGAGTAGATGGAACCGGAGTTTTGGGACTAGATGAATTTACTTATCAAGTGAGGGATTAATGAAAGATCGTATATTAAATATTGGAAATAGGGTTGAACCATTTGTAGACGACTGGATTATAGACAGGATGGACGGTATTAACTTAAAAATGCATAATCCTGTTGACCAGGAGGTAGTTTTCAAGTTTGACAAACCGTGGGAAGACATTTGTAGCGGTTTTATGAGCGTAAGTAAAGATGGAGATATTTATCGTAACTGGTATAGAGCCGGACAAGATTCAAATCAGTTTCCGGCATATGTAGAAAGTAGTGATGGGGTTTCCTGGACAAGGCCTGATTTAAGAAAGGTAGAATTTAACGGTTCCCTGTCTAATAACATACTTTTTGATGACCCTACGACCAAGAATATGTGTGTATTTATTGATACTAATCCGAGTGCAAACCCTAAAGAGAAACACAAGGCAATAGCTCATGGGCCTAAGATTAACGGAAGAGCTACTATCAGAGGGCTTACTTCACCAGACGGAATTGACTGGACCATAACTGATACTGATCCGCTTTTAACAGCACCACAAGACAAATGGCCCATGTTTGATTCGACCAATATAGCTTTTTGGGATGAGAATCAAAAGCAGTATGTCGCGTACATGCGAGGTTGGGTCCCTGGAACGCAAGATATATTCTCTGATCATCATGGTGGAGTGCGCTCAATAAGACGTTCCCTGTCAAAAGATTTTCATAACTGGTCTGAGCCAGAGTTTATAGATCTTGGTGGAGCTCCACTTGAACATCTTTATACCAATGCAGCAACTCCTTATTTTCGTGCCCCTCATATTTATTTAATGTTTCCAAGACGGTTCGTTGCAGGTCGTAAAAACACCATGGGAACTGAGATTGACGGGGTATCCGATACAGTTTTCATGACCAGTCGTGATGGTTTTTACTGGGACAGGAGATTCATGGAACCATTTATTTCAGCAGGTTTGGACCAGAATAACTGGACGGACAGATCATTGACTGTAGCGGCAGGGGTACTTCAGACTGGGCCCGAAGAGATGTCAATCTATTACAAGGAACATAATCGACTACCGTCTTGCAGAATGCGCAGGGCATCTTTGAGATTGGATGGATTTGTTTCTGTAAATGCTCCTTACCAAGGGGGACAATTAATTACAAAACCGATTATATGTACAGGAGATAATCTAGCCATAAATTATTCCACCTCAGCAATAGGTTCGATAACAGTTGAGCTGCAGGAAATTCATGGTTCTCCAATCCCTGGGTTCGAATTGGAGAATAGCATGCATATTTTCGGAGATCATATAGAAAGGACCGTGAGATGGAAAGATGTAAAAAATCTGGCTGAAATAAGGAACAGACCAATCCGGATACGGTTTGTTATGGAAAAATCGGCAGATATCTATTCGTTAAGCTTTAAATAAACAGATAGTTAGTCTTTTTCACGACAACCTGGACAGTAGATATTAGTTAGCTCTTGATTTTTATTAATATCTGCAAATTGAAATGAAAAAACCGATGCGTTCTTAAGGTAAAATTTCAACTTTATAGGTCTATCACCAATATTATTAATTGAAGGATTGCCTTGCCATGTTGCGATATGGGATACTTCATCGCCGGTAAATGGATCTGAGTCTTTTACAGAATATCCATCAATTACGTAACCATGTTTGTCGAGTATTTCGACTTTTATTTCTCCATATGGCTTTGACTCGTTAATTTTACCTGAGAAGGGATATCTAGGTGCCCTGACGTTCATTTTTATACAATTGCCACTAAAAAAGAATGGTTTTGTGGTTAAAATTCCGCTAGATGAGTAAGAGTCCACTGAAACGAACCCATCAAGTCGCATTTTTGCCAGTCCTATTGCGTGTCCCATCCATTGACCATCTTGGGTAGTACCATTGAGTTTAAATAGAGGATGATGTGGTCCGTTTGAACCCATTGGCAGGTTGCTTCCGGAATAGTAAAAATAAATTTCATTATCTTTGATAATCGGTTTGGACAGACCAATGTGGTCTCTATCCCATGTTCCCCATAATCCAGGTCGCATAAATTCCCACAAGGGTGACATCCGTTCCCATGAAAGCCCGTCTCTGCTGAATACCATTTCTGTTCTGTATTCTGCGAAACTTGAAGAGTATACGGATTCCCACAGTTCTTCAGGGACGTCTTCAACATAATAACTTGTTACTGAATCTACAAAACCGATATACAAGTCATCCGTATATAGTATTCCAGCCAGGTCAACTCCATGACTTGGACTCCATCTAGGGGGGTCTGATGGATTACGTTTTAATACTTCGGTACTTTGACCCCACTCTTCAAAGTCCGGACTGGAAGTCCTCATAACGGCGACTTTATTTCTTACACTGCGCCCGTCAATATCTGCAGGGCTTGGCATGGATTTTCTGTGATAGTGTACGTATTCTTTCCTTTTACTATCCCAGCCGAAAAGTATTCCATTAGGTGCAATTGGTTTTTCGAAAAAAGTTGGTTTACCTACATTCATTTCCCATCTAATTCCGTCTTCAGAATATCCTTTCGCCAGTGCCCAACGGTTGTTTATGTTATCCATATAAACCATCTTATAACGACGTTTTGGATTTGGATCGGTATAATCTTTTATAAGGTTTGGCCGTCTTACCTGGCGAGCATTTCCAATGGCTGGAGGTAACATATTATTGTTGGTAGAACCTTCAAAATCTCTGAGCCCAAGGTTCGGTTTTTCCCATTGAACTCCATCATTTGAAATTGCATAACATGCTTTATAGACACCATCGGGTTCTTTATTACCCTTTCCTTCTTCTCCTGTTTCAAGTGATGAGGAAGTCCTGTACCACATTTTGAAGATGTCTTCTTCTTCGTCAAAAAGTACAGTTCCTCCAAATAAATAAACACCTCCACCGGCTTGTTCCCATGTTTTATCGGGTTGGATAACTGGATTATCTATATGGCGCGTAGGCCTGTGGAACTGTAATTCAACATCGGACATACTTTCAATTAGATAATCATCAATAAATAATTGCCTGGTTGAACCGATTCTAATTTGATCTGCCATAGTACGTGTAAGATTAACTTATCTTTATTAAATAGACAAAATTACTATTTTTCGGATTTTCTCATCCTTTTTTACCGTAGAAGAAGTTTATCAAGCGAGCAATCTTTTTTATGAATCCGGATGAAGGTGCCTTAATCGTTAGTGGATTGGGTTTGGGTTTTCTAATAAATGCCAGATTTTTCCTGGCAAAAAGTGTATAGGCCTGTGCCAGTATACGGATCTCAGTCATTGTTACTGTTGCAAAAATCCTGAAAAATGATTTACACAGGTTAACACTCGTAAAGGGAGAAGTGATTCCTGAAAACTGACTGGTAAAAACTTGTTTGTCGTTTTGAGTCAGCTTTATTTTTATAGATATTGAATTATTTGAAATATCTAGTTCGAAACTATACTGTCCAGACCGTTCAATAAATGGAGATACATAAAGTTGTTTTTCATGGGTGAATACAGCTTTATTTGAAATGTCTGTTTTTACCGGATTTAGTAAATAAAGATGTGATTCTCCAAAGGTATTATGGACTTCAGAAGCGCATCCAATAATCTGATCAAAATTGTTTATCAGAAAATAGAAAGAAACCGGATTAAATGAATAACCGAAAACAGCAGGTGTGGTTAGTAACATACATTGAGTAAATTCAGTATCTTGACGACTATCACTAAAAAGCTCATAGATTTTTGAATTGATTGGTTTTGATGAATTATCTATATATTTAGAATCGTTAATCGATAGTAATCCCCAATGATTATATTTAAGAAGCTTAGGAATTTTTAGTTTCGTTTTAAAGTCATCTAAATTTACCAGCAACATAGTATGTTTGTATTTGAAAGAATGAACAACTGGTTCGAACCGGGTGTGAGATAGTGTGCCTTTTACAATTGAGGACTTCATAAAGTATTTATTTTTCTGGAGTTAATTAATTGAGCAACCTTTACTCCACTTGAAAATCCATCTTCATGAAAACCATAACCGAGATATGAACCACAGAAATAGATTTGGTTTTGACTATTAAGCTCGGCAAAATTCTGTTCATTAGATTTTTCATCATGGATTAACATAGGGTGACTATATTGCGTCTGAAAAATAACTTTTTCAGATTTAGGAGATTTCGGGGGATTTAAAGTCACGAAGTAAGGGATGTCTGTAACAAGATTTTGTAGCTGATTCATATAATAAGTAACGTACGAATCCTTCTTTGGTTTGGTGCCGGACTGAGACACAAAATTCCATGAAGCCCAAATTCGTTCATTAGCTGGCATGAAATCAGTGTCACTATGAAGAACTACATTGTTAGAGCTATATTTATATGAAGACAGGATTTTGTTCAAATTCCGATTATTACCCTGGTAGATTAAATCGCTTTTATTAGCAGGGGTTGCCAGTATTGCAAGGTCAAAATCATATGTTTTGTAGTCCTCACTTTTCAATACTATCTTGTGGGGCATTTCAGCGCATGAAATGATTTTTGTTTTTGTCTCAATGTTCCCTGTGAATTTATCTTGAAAAGCTTTTAAATACGACTGGCTACCGTTATCTATTGAATACCACTGTGGACGCTTTGTAAGATTGAGTAATCCATGGTTCGAGAAAAATTGTATATATGTTTTAGCAGGTATGTTTCTGACATTTTTAGTGTCACATGACCAGATAGCAGAAGCAATTGGCAGAAAATATCTTTCTATAGTTTCCAAAGGACATCCAATGCTTTTCAATAGTTCAATGATCGACAAGTTCTTTTCAAACGGACGGTATTTAAATTTTTCCAATTTTACAGAGTATTTATATATAGACCACATCATGCCTATATGTTTGCTGTCAAAGATAGATGTTAAACGAGGCAGAAGACCTTTTTTGCTCCCTGCATATTCTATATTGAGATCATTATCCGAATATGAAAAAGACATCGATGTTCGAGATGATTTAACACAAAGTTCTTTTAGGAAAGAAGAAAATCCAGGATAGTTTCTATTGTTATATACGATGAATCCGGTATCGATATTAAGTTCATTAACTTGAATAGTATTGGAATGTCCTCCTATGGAATCTTTGGATTCAAAAATGGTAATTTTATGTTCTGAATCCAGGGCTTGAGCAGCACCTATTCCTGAAATTCCGGCACCTATGATTGCGATATCCAATCTGATGATCCCTATTTTTTGTTTAAAAGGTGGTTAACGACTATCCAATCTTTGCCTTGGTTATATTTAAATAATTCTGAACAAATTATCAGGAAAAAACGAAACCTGT
The DNA here is from genome assembly GCA_964342485.1 of uncultured Dehalococcoidia bacterium. GTDB lineage: Bacteria > Chloroflexota > Dehalococcoidia > Lucifugimonadales > CAJWER01 > CAYFFO01. The sequence continues at coordinate 12,017 of CAYFFO010000015.1, read as the reverse complement.
TTATCAATACGATACCTGGCTCGTTTAGACTCTGAGTTTCTAAATATAGATTAATTTCATCCAAATTTGAGTCAAGTCGTTTTAACCATGATTCAAGTGTTTTATGATAATGTTTACCAGATTCAAACCAGGATTGAACCGGGATTAATTTACTATCGATATCTTTATAAAATTCTGGGTATGGCATCATTCCACCTGAAAAAAAATATCTTGCCATCCAGGAGTTACCAACGTTGTCAAAATATTGGGGATAGATTTTGTGAGAAAATACCTGGATGAAGAAGTTTGCATTATCAGTCATCCAGTTTGAAACACGGTCCATTAATTTTTTTACGTTTCTCGTATGTTCTAGCATTTCTATTGAAAATATGGTGTCAAATTTGTAGTCGAAAGCAAGATTGTTGACGTCTGTTTTTAATACCTTGAGATTATTTATATTTCTATAGTTACATTCTGCCTCAATGAAATCCTTCTGAGTATCTGAATTGGTTACTGCTGTAATTTCCGATTTTTTGTAATTTTCTCCAAGATATAGGGATAAAGATCCCCATCCAGTACCTAAATCCAGTATCTTATGACCATCTTCAACCTTTGATCTTTGTATGTAAGTTTGGAGGGTTAATTCTTCAGATCCGTCAATACTGTTTTCGTCTTTATCCCAGATTGAACCAGAATATTTCATGTGTTTACCTAGTACAAGCCTAAAAAATTCCGTTGGTAACTCGTAATGTTGGAGATTAGCTGTTTCTGTTTCTAAAGCGATTGGACCTGACAGGCTTTTGTGAACAAAATTATCACGATTAGTTTTGACGTCGGTATCACTTAATTTTCTAACTCTATTACTATATTTGTACAGTCCATATCGAATCATAAATCGCAATATAGAATCAGGTAGTGATTTCCGGTCTATGATTCCCTCATACCACATTAAGTTGGCCTTTTTTCTAGGGATATCTGAAGATTGTCGATATGTCCAGATGCGAATGCTACCTCGCAATAGCTAAAGTAGTATTTGAAACGACGTAAATCTCTCTCGGAAAAACCTATATTTCTTAAATTATCTAACTTTGATTCGAAATTGTTTGCCCATCTTTGAAGAGTATCAACGTAGTGGGCTCCAATTGAATGAGATTCTTTTATGTGTAAACCGTTTCGGTTAGCTGCGTCATTAATTGCTGCTTTTGATGGGAGTAATCCTCCCGGAAAAACATATTTTTGAATGAAGTCACAGTTTTTTCTGTAGGACGAGTACCGATCGTCTGGTACCACGATAACCTGCAGTTGGAGGGTCCCACCGGGCTTTAATAAACGTTTACAATTGGTAAAAAACTCTTGTAGACCTTTATGGCCTACTGCTTCTAACATCTCAACTGCAAAAATATGATCGTAAAGTCCACTGAGATTCCGATAATCCAGGAGCTTTACTGATATATCGTTTTTTAACCCTTGTTGTTGAATTAAGTCATTGGAGTAAGAATACTGGTTCTCTGACAGTGTTATACCTGTGGCTTTACAACCAAATTCTGAAGCAGCTTGTGTTATAAGACTGCCCCATCCACACCCTATATCTAGTATATGATCCATGGTTTTTACTGCTGCTCTATTTAAAATACTGTTGAGTTTTCTCAATTGCGCATCTTTTAAATCATCTGATTCATTGTCAAATAGACCCGAAGAATAAGTCATGCTTGAATCGAGAAAACTACTGAAAAATTCGTTGCTAAAATCGTAGTGATCTTTGATATTTTTTGAAGCCCAATATAAGTTGTTGGATGATCGCATTGATTGGATCAGTCTCCCCCATAGTTTCAAAGGAGCAAGGTTGCCAATTTTCGAGGCCGTTGTTTTTCCATTAGCTGTATTGAAGTGGGTAAACAGAGTAGCTAAATCAATTGTGTTCCATTTACCTTTTAAATAGGATTCAGCAAATCCCAAATCGTATCCTAGCAACACATCGGTGAAAAATGACCAGTCTGTAATATTTAGGGTGGTTTTGTCACCGGGCACGTCCGTTTTATCGAGAGGTAATTTGACAGAGACACCTGTTTTATTTAATTTTTGAACAAATAATGGAGATAAAATCTTGCCAAGGTGTTGGCTAAAGGTTTTCATTGGCAGTTGAGTTACTTAATAGTGCTGATCGCTTGTCGAGGAATCCTTCAAGATAAAGCCTGTGCTTAACCCAGCGTTTTATTGCTGTTTTAATACGAAATTCAATCTCTTCAATTGTGTTTTTGGGAACCTGTGACTCATTGGATATTAGTCCTAGTTGTTCAAGGACTATTTCGCCTACTATTCCATAACCTGGTCGTATCCTTCTTATTGCCTGTGCGAGAAAACTGTTTGGGATAAATTTTATAAATCGACGCTCACTGTGAGAGGCGTATCTTGTAAATAATTTTCCGAGCTTATCTTTATCATCCAGCGCTATGCTTAGATTGGATACAATTCGTTTAAGTAATCGAATTACTTCTCCATTCATTCGGGGTATCCATTCTTGAGTTTTTGATTCGATATCTTTTATGGGTTCAATTTCATTAGCCGGCATTTGGAAATTAAGGGTAGCGTGAATCACATTATCTATAACTTCAGGTTCAGCTTCGATTTGTATCGCTGTTAAGTTACGGAATTGCACTGTGTGGAGTGCTTCTCTTCCTTTAACTTTGCTTATAACTCGGGATGTATTACTGTTTTCAGGTAACATATCCCTTTGTAATTCATACCAGTAATCGGTAATACATTCTTGGATCATACCGTAAGTTGTCAGTTCAACAGGGTGGAATCCAGACTTGTGAGTACTATGATAATTCGTACTTTCTTTTGCCTCCTGGATTTCATTTTCGATTGACCTTTTGTCTATTCCAAGCGTAATGAGTATATTTTTGAAAGGATCGGCGTGGCCAAGTTCGTCAGGTTCCCAGAAACCACTAATATAGTTTTCTAGCCAGTCAGCACCGTGTTTTTTGGCACCTATCTTGAATGTCTGGGAATATTGTTCTGTAAGCGATTCTGTGATTAAAGAAAGCCTGAATGAGTCAATTATTTCCTGGGAGTCTAGGTTTGCTGATTCGATTAAGTCCTCCGGAGTAAAAGTTTCTCCCATACTTTCCAGATCTAGAGGGCTCACAGTCCGTAGCTTCGGAATTTGTTCGTTGACATATGAGCGTAATTTTCTTATATATGGTTCCGTTTGAGACATTATTCGTGTTTAATCCTGTTAAATTTTGTTAGTTTCTTAAAGGTAAATGAAATCGTGTCACCCAAATTATGGCATCCAATACGAGGCAATGAAAGGTGATGTAGGAGATGCCAGATATAGCTAGTACTCTATAAAAAGAGGAAGGTATTGCAAGAGGGTTAGTGATTAGTATAGTTGTAGCTATAAATAGTGAAATTGCAGTTATCCATAAGGATGTAACGCTTAGTATCCACCAGATCGAGTTGTTTGTTTTCAAATAGGCAATTGTTGCTGGCATCCAGATTGAAGCTGAAATTAGAAAAATCAGACACAGTATAGAAATGCTATATCTTGAGGCGAATAATTTTGATGAGAATTCTTCAGGACTGGATTTAAACATTATGCCGTACGAAAAGGCTAAATATCCTGTAGCAGCTAATAGCATCGATACAGTAAAAATAGATTGCAGTCCATTTTGCACACCACCCCACAGCGTCTCACGTTGGTCCGGAAAGAAATACAAACAAACAGCATAACCACCTAATACTGCTATTCCGCCTATTATATTTATGGTAAGAAAAGTTATTGTTCCCGACATATATTGTCTTCCATGTTATCTTGGTTAGGATCAGTGATATTAGATTCAGAATATTTATATACTAGCCCTATTTAATAATAACGCTTTTAACACTAAAATGGTTATCTATTCTACGTAACTGACTTAACAGATTATTTTTGGATTACCGGTTTTTTATAAAGGATAAATGGATGAATAATGTCAATATTAGGTATGCCTTAGTTGGTGCTGGTTCGCGTTGCAGAATGTTTTTAGATCCTATACTTTCTGACTATGAAAAAGAAAGTGAATTAGTAGCTATAGCTGACCCTAATCAAGGACGTCTTGAATACCATCAGTCTAGAATAATTGCTGAATATGGATATCAGGATTTTAGGGTATATCACTCCGATGATTTCGATCGTTTGATAGAAGAGACAAGGCCTGACGTAGTTATAGTTACTACCGTCGATGCTTTTCATCATAAATACATTATCAGGGCTATGGAATTAGGTTGTGACGTTGTTACTGAAAAGCCTATGACTATCGATGCAGCCAAGTGCAATGCGATCATGGATACTATTGAAAATACTGGTAAGAATTTACGAGTGGCCTTTAATTACAGATGGTCACCTGGAGCTACAAAAGTGAGGGAAGTTATTCAGAAAGGCACAATTGGGGAAATACTGCATGTTGACATGGAATATTGGCTTAATACTAGCCATGGCGCTGATTATTTTCGTCGTTGGCATCGTGAAAAAAATAAATCAGGAGGTCTAATAGTACATAAAGCTACCCATCACTTTGATCTTGTTAACTGGTGGATTAATTCTGTACCTGAAAGTGTGTATGGAATAGGGAATCTGGCATTTTATGGTAAAAAAAATGCTGAATTAAGAGGAGAAACTGTGAGTTATGATAGGTATATGGGTAATAATACTGCCGAAGACCCTTTCGCAATAGATATAAAAAATAATGAACTTCTTAGACAGATTTATGTTGATAATGAGAAATATGACGGCTATATAAGGGACATGAATGTTTTTAGCGATGGAATAACAATTGAAGATTCAATGAGTTTACTTGTTAAGTACAAAACAGGAACTGTACTTACATATTCATTGAATGCTTTCTTGCCTCGTGAAGGTTTCAGGATTGCATTTAATGGAACAAAGGGAAGAATAGAATACGAAGAGAACCATTCCCCAAATATTGTGGCAGGAAGTGGTAAAAATAAAGGAAACAGTGATCAATGGCAGCCCGAATTAGTGCTTTATCCATTGTTCGATAAGCCTTATCAGATTCCTATAGATGCTTTGTCCGGTGGGCATGGCGGAGGAGATATATTACTTCAGAGACAGATATTTGCGAGAAATATTGGTCCGGATCCATTTTCCAGGGACGCAGGACATCAGCAGGGAGCTGCTTCTGTTTTGGTTGGTGCTGCAGCAAACCAGTCATTTTTGAGTGGCCAGGTTGTAAAAATAGACGAGATTTGTCCCAGCCTTACGGGTTTAAACAGGTTGTCTGATTTAAACTAGATGATTTTTTTATCAACAAACTAACTAAATAATTGGCAGAATAGTATAGATGATCGGCTGCCTTTATTAAGTAGAAAAGTTATGGTAACCATTTTTCAAAAAAACGTTGCCAGTTTTTATACATTACGTTCTCGATATCTTCTTGGCTATAGCCTCTTTTATCGAGTATGTCTGCGACTTTTTGATAGTCACTGACAGTGTCTATTTCATATGGTGCTCCGTCTGATCCTCCCTGTCCATCAGTATCGCCTCCAATAGCTGAATGTAATGTGTTACCGGCAATTTGACTGACATGATCTATATGATCACAGTAGTCTTCCAGTGTTACTTCTTCTACTCCAAATACATCACGCCTGGGGGGTATATTTGCCCAGTCGACTCCTTCCTTGTAAATCATCCAAGTATCCATAGAATGTCCTATCACTGCACCTCTATCTATTATTTGTTTAAGAAGTTCATCAGGTATTTGACGTTCTCCAGGTGTTACAGCACGGCAGTTTTGATGGGTGGATATTACAGGGCCGGAAAAATTATCAAGTTCTTGTCTGACCGATTCATCAGAAGTATGAGATACGTCCAGAATGATTCCCAAGGAATCCATTTCCTTCAACAGGCCAATTGCATCGCCCTCCAGACCACCTTCTGTGCCTGTACCTGTGCCATGAGAGTATCTACTTACACCATAATGTGAAAGACTTATTACTCTTAGGCCTAGTTGATACCATTCGTGAACTTGTTTGGGCCAAAGTATAGGGTCAGCACCTTCCATTCCAAGAATAAAACCTACTGGCAGATCGTCTTTAAGTTTTGTTTCAGACCATGTCTTCATGTGCTGGCTGAAACTTTCTTGAGTGTCTAAAATACGAGCATAACCTTTTTGTTCTAGAATTTTATAGTATGCTAGCTGTCCCTGTGCCGTTGCATATGATAATTCGTCTGTTCGCACGTCGCCATGAGGATCACTTTCACGAAGAATACAAGCAAGGACTTTGACAACGGCTGCTGCAACATTAGCCTTTCTCATTTCTGGGATGGTAGACATAATCCAGGAATCTGGACGTCCAGGTGTTGCAGGAAAATTAGGAGATGCGTTTCGCGCTTCTTGAATTGGTATTGTTAAATCCCGCTGAGATCGAATAGCTCCACCGGCCATTGGATAATCACCATCTATAATCAACATGTTGTATTTACCTCATAAACAAGATCTTTATCTTTAGAATAGTTAGTAAAGATATTCCCACGCATTTTTGGGAAGTCAATAGATTATCAGTATGAATAAATGTTTTACGCAATATAAATTGGAGTACAATCTATTTACTGTTTTTATTAGATCTAAATAAATGTTTCATCGGGGAATTGAGTTGCAATTTAATGAATAAAGAAATAAATTTTGACGGCCCAAGAGCATGTGGTCAATACGATCTGTCTGGTGTTATTGACCTTTGTAATCTCGTAATGCGGGTGATTGAAACACATCCAGATTATAAGAGTGGATGGCCAAATATTGGATACCTATATCCACATGTTTATAATCACGAAAATGCAGAGAATATAAGGTTGATTTCTATTAATGGTAAGCCCGTATCCTCGGTTGCTATATACAGTTCAGATGTAAAGACTTCTAGAGGAAATATATCTGTGGGAGGAATTAACTGTTTTGTTACACATCCAGAATTCCGCCGTTCCGGTCTAGGAGGTCTTGTCTTAGATGATGCTCATAGAAAAATGGAAAGTATAGGAAATGAAATTGCTCTTTTGAGCACGATGATCCCAGATTATTACAGAAAATCTGGTTGGGAACTTGCTGGTGGACAGAGAACATTCACACTAGACAGGGGAAACATATCTTATCTTCCGGATCGTACAGGACTCGATATCGAGGAGGATTGGAAACCATATCTGGCAGAATTGATGGAATTAAATCAGCAACAACCATTAAGGGCATCTCGAACCAGCAGGTTATTTGAGCTATTGATTGAAAGGCGACTTGGACGAGTGTTTATAGCGAGACGAGGTGATCGCATAGTAGCTTATTGCGCTTTAGGTCACTCACAAAATCCCCAGATAATAGAGTATGGCGGTAGAAATGAAGATGTTTGTTCATTAATTCGTGGAATTTTTGGGATTATAGATGATCTTTCAATTTCAACTTCAACACGTTCTGGAAGAGAGCGTCCCACAACTGAACTTAGTGTAACTACGCCGTATTTAAATCACGGACTTTCCAATATGCTGCTTGAACGTGGGATTCCAAATTCTCTTGGATATATAGGCATGATAAAAATATTGGATCCTTATAAATTATTTAAAACTCTAGGACTTGATGATGTTATCAACCTGGAAAAAAATGATATGAGTTGGAGGGTTAGTCACGGAACCAACGAACTTATCCTTACAGATCATGAAGTAGTCAAGCTGGTGTTTGGGCCTGAACAGTTTCAAGGGTTTGCACCTCAACTATTCCCAGTTGATTTTTACCAGTTCCATGCTGACAGAGTTTAAAGTTTTCTTGAATAATGAGTTTTTCAAGGGAGAATATTTTTGGCGGGAATAGTTCCAAGGTTTCCCCGCTGATAATCTTGAAAAGCTTGCATTAACTCCTGTTGGGTGTTCATCACAAAAGGTCCATACCATGAAACAGGTTCCCTGATAGGTTTACCTCCAAGCAGAATTAATTCAAGAGCATCTGATCGACTATCCTGAACCTGGCTGGCAGTCATATGAATAAAATCACCTTGTCCAAATTCAATAGCTTGCCCAGTATTGACAGTAATATTTTCTTCCCCTGCATAGCCGTTTCCAGCCAATACGTATCCGATTGCGTTGAAATCGGGCTGCCATCCAATTGATAAAGATGTTCCTGGGCTTATACTCGCGTGGACCAGAGAGATAGGAGTATGAGTAATACCGGGTCCAGTTTGGTTTCCTATTTTTCCTGCAATTACTCTTATTAGAGAGCTACCATCATGTGATGCTAGCAATCCTAGTTTTTTACCAGGGATGTCCTGGTATCTTGGAGGAGACAGTTTTTGCGATGCAGGCAGGTTAACCCAAACCTGGATTCCATGAAACAGGCCTCCTTTTAAAACTGCTTCTTCTGTGGGGGCTTCAATGTGAAGAATTCCGGCCCCGGCAGTCATCCACTGTGTATCTCCGTCCCCAATGATGCCACCGCCACCATTAGAATCGCGGTGTTTAAATGTTCCGTCGATAAGGTAAGTTACTGTCTCGAACCCACGGTGAGGATGCCAAGGTGTACCTTTTGCTTCTCCAACCTCATACTCTACTTCGCCCATTTGGTCCATCATAATGAACGGATCTATACTTTCCAGGCCGAGAAGTGACAGGGCACGTTTTACAGGAAATCCTTCACCTTCTAAACCGGACGGGGCAGTGACGGTTTTTACCACGATCCTGGCAGACATGGAATCATCGGGTTTTTCAATTCGATCTAGTGACTCTATGTTTTCTGTTGTTACTGCAGGCATAGATAGAACTACATGTCTATTCTTTTTTCTCCAGAAAGATATGCTTCGGCTTCTTTCTGAAAAGCTTTGTTACAACCTGGCCCGCAGAAGTAGTATGTGGTTCCATTAAATTCCCACGTTCCACCTGCCGGTTTATCAGTATTTACATCCATATGACATACAGGGTCTTTAGCACTTTCAACTTGTTTTTTATTAAAGAATGGTAATTTCATTGATGTATTCCATTTATTTTAGTATACCGACGATCTTGCTATTCCAGCCAGAAAGAATAGAGTCGGGCTTGGTTTAATATAAATCGCGCTCTGACTGGCTTATCTGAGTTCAGATTAGGACTGCCCTCCCATTTGAGTTTTACCCTGACATGATCTCCTGATACTGGTACAGCTTCCACTCTTCCATAGCCTGGTAAAGCCCGGAGCGTGTCTGGTTCTCCAGGATGAGCAGGAGGAACTGAAGGCCCTGGAGGGTCGACATGGACGAGTTCTACCCTGATGTCTCCCCATTTTGCGTCGACATTAACGTAAAGGTCTTCGCCATTCAGCATGAATGGTTTAGTTATCACTCTGCCAACTTCTTCGGCATCCAGGGATACGAAACCGTCTAAACGTAGAGTGGCAAGGTTCATCGCACCTATATCCTGGAAGACAGATGGGTCCACGTCTAATCTGAAAAGTTCTTTATTACGATTATATGTCTCAAACAGATCCTTATACCCGGGCATACGATAACCGTTATAGTAAATCCATATCTCGTCATCTCTTACTATAGGAGCTCCACAGATTGATATCTGGCTTGTGTCATAAGTCATACCGTCCCATGGAGCAATTCCAAGGAAAACCTCTCGATTACAAGCTCTTTCCCATGTATAAAGGTCTCGTGATATTGCTAGTTCTGGCTGGTTAATACGTGTGTAATTTGTTCGAGGTGCAGGGATCGCTCCAAAGAAATTAACCAGGTTTGGGAATCCGATGTACATCCCTTCATATGGCATTACGGGCATCAGGTAGACTTCTGCCATGTAATCTTCATCATCCACTACAGGTGGAGTGAAATAAGCAGGATTTTCTACAATTTCACGTATCCTTTGTCTACAGTTTTCCCAGTCTTCATCATCTGAATACATTACAAGTTTTGGTTCAGTGAAAGTAACAAAATCTTTACTTGTTGTTACCCATATTGATCGTCCCCTGCTAGTAGACTGTTTAACGGTTGCAACAAATTGTTCGTTGTATGGATCGTAAAATAACTTTGAAGTATCAGCACTTGGTATCGGTTTTACATCCAGCATATTCCACTCAAATCCATCAGGTGATACACCGATATACCTATCCCTGGCGTTAAATAAGCCCTTATATCTACGGTCTGGGTCAGGATCTTTTTCATCGCGCAGTATGTGATACAGACCCATCTTACTTGGGTCAAGTGCTATATTATTTTGATTGGAGCCCTGCCATTCATACCTTCCCAGTGCAGGGCGATCCCAGTTTATGCCGTCTTTTGATGTTGCATAATGGTTTCGATATGCGTCGCTTTCTCCGTAATGCCCGTTGTACCACCATTCCCAAAGGTCTTGTTCACCATTCCATAGTGGAGGTGACCAGGATGCGACCCTGACCTGTCCAATACCCTGGTCTGCTTTCAGCACTGCTCCTTTACGTGATGGCTTATGCATGTTTTTCTTTATCGCAAATGTTCGTTCAATCGCGTGATCATCTATAAAAAGCTGTTTGTGGCTTTTTGGGTCGATTAGCTGGTTTGTCATATTAATTACCTTGCTTTCAAATGGACTCGTTAATTTACGGAAAGTATGCCACTTATGGGTAAGGAAAGCGAATCAAATATAATTACTTAACTTATAGACGCGGATCTGGCCCATATTTGTTGTCTCCAGAATCACCTTTCCTGCTAAGCCACTTACATAAAGCCAAAATTATAGTGAAAGCTCCCATAAAGGTGATTACACTTGCTATAAAACTTCCGATCAACACTGCGTACTGAACATTTTGATTAAAGTTTGTGTTTAAAGTTGGCCTTCCTTCTATGTCGTTGAAAATATTGGTAAAGAAATTTAAACCAACCATCATACCGACGCCAAATGAGGCGATCATTATAATTACAAGTACTAAAACTAAAATCCACATGAACCAGAAAATTGCCTGAAGCCATCCAGATTTACCGATGTCGTGGAGACGCCTGGAAGAAACAGAAATTATAGGTAACAGGATAAGGATGGTTATAGAGAGGGTAATGAAAGTCGGTAATGTCCATTTATTAGAAGTCCAGATGATTGAACTGATTGCGACTAACCCAAATAAAATAAACCACCAGTATTCTGATCTTCGGGCTCTTCCCTTAAAATCGAAACTGTTTTTTATAGCAAAGGTTATGGCACGAAAAGCATTTAGAGAGGGGAGTTCTATTTTAGAATCTACCGTACGATCTTGGTTGTCTGTATTCAAATATGTTTATCCAGAATTAATTTTCTTAGAAGTGAGTGATACCCTGCTTCTTACTTGGAGTTGAGTCGGTCCATAGTTATGGTAATCTTGTTGCCTGTTATCTTCAAATATCATGTACATATTTTTCGGGAGGGATTTATGGGATTCGACATACTGATTAAAAACGGAACGATTATTGACGGTACAGGCGGACTTCGTTACAAATCGGACCTTGGAATAACCGACGGAAAGATTTCTGCAATAGGATCACTTGAAGAAGCCGAAGCAGGAACGGTTATTGATGGCACAGGCCTTGTAGTCTCCCCTGGATTTATTGACATGCATTCTCATTCTGATGTGACCCTACTAGATGATCCCCTGGGTGAGAGTAAGGCTTACCAGGGTATTACTACAGAAGTGGTTGGCAACTGTGGATTTTCTCCTTACCCTAACGGTGTCTCAGGACCTGAAGGTGCTGAAAATTCATATATGTCCTCTAGATATCCATGGATGTGGACAAGTCTTGACGGATGGGCCGAGACATTAGAGTCAAACAAAATTGGTATTAATGTCGCACCACAGGTAGGACACCATGCTATCAGGGCTGCAGTCGGCTTGTTGGAGGATCGCAGGCCTACACCTGAAGAATTAAAGAAAATGCAACACCTAGTATCTGAATCAATTGAGCAGGGAGCATTTAGTTTGTCTACCGGTCTAACTTTAGCCCCTTCGATGTATGGTGATACTGATGAAATTGCTGCTCTTGCCGAGGCACTGGCTCCGTTTGACGGTGCTTTTTACGTTAGCCACGCCCGT
>CAYFFO010000014.1:10953-47656 GCA_964342485.1 uncultured Dehalococcoidia bacterium | reverse complement strand
GCGGCTTCTGCTCTAGGACTTATAGCTCTCTGGATATCTATGTTCACCAGGGAAGGTTTTTTTGCATTGAATGAACGCTTTATAGCACCTTCAAGTTGGTCTGGATCGCTGACGTATTCTCCGTGACCTCCGAGACCTTCTACAACCTTATCGTATCTCGTGGGTAATAGATCAGTTGCTACTGCCTTTCCGTAGACTTTAAGCTGAATTTGTCTGTCAATTCCCCAGGCTGCGTCATTACCCATGATGGAAACCACATTTATTCCGTGTCTAACCGCCGTGTCAAATTCCATGCCGTTGAATCCAAAACTACCATCTCCGGTCAGAGAAATTGATCGTCTATCAGGGTAGGCTAGCTTTGCTGCCATAGCTGTTGTTAGGCCTGAACCCAACATGCCAATTGGAGAGAAATAGTTCCAACTTCTAGGAGATTCTGCAGGTATATAGGCCCTGCCAAAATGGCAGAAATCTCCACCTTCAAAGCTAAGAAAATCATCGGGACGTAACATCGTTTTCAACGTTTTGTGCACAAACATTGCGTGTGGAGGATTTTCATTGATTGCGAGCGCTTCTAGCTCTTCTAGTTGTAATTTTCTAATATTTTTGAGCTCTTCTGTCCATGCTTTACCGTCCCAAGAAAATTTAGAAGCTTCCTCTGTAAGCTGTTCGACAATTTTGGATATGTCTCCGACTATACCTACATCTACTCCTCGATTCCTGCCTATTTCAATAGACGATGGATCAATCTGGATTACTTTTGTATTGGCAGAGATAGTTGGAGGTAACGCATATCCAATTATAATATCTTGCTTCATTCCTAGTAATACAACTGTGTCTGCATCTCGAGCTTTACGTGCGACATGGTTTAGGCCATTATCGTAAAATCCGACACAATTTGGATGATTATCAGACACCATGCCTCTGGCGTTCGACTCAGTCATAAAAGGTATCTGAGAGGTTTCAATGAATTTCTCCATTTCTTGTCCAATACCCGTATATGCGGCAGCTGATCCCGCTATAATTAATGGTCGATTTGATTTCCTGAGGATCTCAATTGTCTCTTCAATTTTTTCTTTTGGGGCCTGGGTAATGGTTTGCGGTCGATATTGATGTGGTTGATAGTAAGTAATATCATTTTCCAGGACCGTGGCCTGTTGAACATCTATAGGAATAGTCAGGTGTACTGGCCCTCTCCTTTGAGAGAAAGCTATGCGAAGAGCTTGCGAGATCATTTGAGGGATACGATGAGGATCTGTTACTATCCATGCATTTTTTGTTACGGGGCTTGCCATGTCTATTTGTTCTATTTCTTGCATAGCACCTCTGCCAAGTTCATGAAGAGGTGCTGAGCCACTAATGGATAAAAGTGGAGCTTCAGAATTTAGAGCACTTGTTAGGCCAGGGATAGCATTTGCAAAGCCTGGTGTTGTGTACATTGCGACTCCTGGTTTACCTGTTATACGAGCCCAGGCGTCTGCCATTTGCACCGATGCTTGTTCATGCCTGGTGTCAATGAATTGAAACCCCATATCGTACATAACATCCATTACAGGTAGAACATGATCTCCGGCTATCCCAAAAACATTAGAAATTCCTTCAAGTTGCAGAGATTTACCTATCAAGTGACTTCCAGTAATTTTTCTTGACAATTATTTAGATCCTTCCTTGCTTTGATTACATTTTAATTTATCTAATCACTAGATATTTTATGATTGTTGTCATCGATGTCAATATAGATAATGGATTCATGATTTTGTTGACGATCGATGTTTACACTACTAAACTTGCTATGTTTTTAATGAGGTGAATATGTATAGCAATGTGCAGACAGTTACTGGACCTATATCAAAGAGTAGTTTGGGTATTACATCTACACATGAACACCTATTGATTGATTTTTCAGTGGTGTTTCAGGAGCCTAAGAACGCAGTGGACCGTTTGAAAGCTTTTGAACCAGTAGCCTTAGAGAATCTTAACTGGGTTAGATATGATCCTTTCAGAAATCGGGATAATTTGATGCTTTTGGATGAGGAAATTGCAGTTGAAGAACTAGGTTATTTTAAATCGGTGGGTGGGAATACGATTGTTGACACGACTACCACTGGTATAGGCAAGGATCCTGCGGCTGTTGCTCGTATTGCCAGGAAAACGGGTCTAAATATCATTATTGGTACAGGTTACTATGTAGGTCCTTCACATCCCCCTGAATTAGACACTAAGTCAGTGGGTGATATAACAGAAGAAATTATTAAAGATATTGAAATTGGTGATAGTGGTGTACGTGCGGGGGTTATAGGAGAAATTGGTTGCTCCTGGCCATTATGGGATAACGAAAAGAAGGTCTTAGAAGCAGCGGCAATTGCTCAGGCACAAACTGGCGCTTCTATAATAGTGCATCCAGGTAGAAGTGAAGATGCTCCTTTTGAAATCCTGAATATTTTAGATAAAAACGGCGCTCAAATTGAGAGGGTAGTGATCGGACATTTAGGAAGAACTTATTTTGAGTATAAGAGATTAATGGAATTGGCCAGATCCGGATGTTTCTTGGCTTACGACCAATTTGGATGGGAAACATCGAATTTTTCTCTTGGCAACACCGATTTCCCCAGCGATGCTCAAAGGATACAATGGATTAAACATTTAATTGAAGAAGGCTTCGTAAATCAAATTCTAGTTGGGCAGGATGTATGTTCAAAGGACAAACTTGTACGATTTGGAGGATACGGGTTTTCTCATTTAATAAAAAACATTGTTCCTAGAATGTTGGAATCAGGATTTACAGGTAAACAAATTGATCTTATCTTCACTGATAATCCTGCAGAAATGTTGGCAATAAGCGAAGGATGATTTTGAGAAAAGACATTAGAAGGATTGACTAATCATGCATGGAGTTGAATTATGAAGTTGACTCAAGCTGAACTGGCATATTTCGAGACTTTTGGATATCTGTGTTTACCAGGATGTTTATCAAATGAAATCGAAGAAATAACCAGACGTTTTGAAAAAATATGGGATGCTCATGGAGGAGGACATTTTGGACAAGCACACGATGGTAAACAACGTTCAGCTCTACTTCCTTTTATAGATATTGACGAATATCTCAGTTCTTTAATAGATCATCCACGTCTTGATGGAATAGCATCTTCTATTTTGGGAGATGATTACAACTATACTAGCAGTGACGGTAATTTTTATGTTGGTGATACTGGCTGGCATTCTGATGGGTATGGATTAAGTAAATATACTTCAATCAAAATGGCTATGTACCTTGACCCAGTTGGGAGTGAATCCGGATGCTTAAGAGTAATTCCTGGGAGTCATCACGTTGGCGATAGTTTTGGAGATGTTCTTAATAAGGCTGTCCCAAGTTCAAAGAAAGCTAATTATGAAGAGATATGGGGGGTAACTGGTAAGGATATTCCATCTGTTCATTTGAACTCAAAACCAGGAGATCTGGTGGTATTTAACCATTCTTTAAAGCATGCATCTTTTGGAGGAGGTGACAAAAGGCGTATGTTTACCATTAATTATCAAAAAAGGCATGATGATAAAGATATAGATGATCTCAAAGAAGATATTGGAAGAATGGCTCGTTTCTGGCCTGAAAGGGCATATGGAGAAGTCATGATTAATACTGCAACTTCTGCAAGAATGAGACACTTAGAACAACGTCTTTCAAATGATTCCCATTTAATTGATCTAGTTAATAAAGCAAAAAAAGAGATGAAAGAACCATCTAGAGGATAATATTTTAGCGTAATGGAGGGAAAGTACAATGACTTTTAGGGTAGCCATAGTAGGTTGTGGAAGGCTAGGTCAAAAGTATGCTGAAGCATACTCAACTTATCCTGATACGGAAATTGTTGCTATAGCTGAACATAATGATGAGAGACGAAAAGCAGTTGGACAGCGCTTTGGAGTTAAAGCACTTTATAATGATGTGGATTCATTACTAGCTGATGATGTTCCAGATATTGTGGCTATAGTTACACCGACCAAATTTTTCAAGCACGCTGTAATAGCTTGTGCAGAAGCCGGAGTAAAAGGTATATCTACTGATAAACCAATTGCAGGCAAGTTATCTGATGCAGACGAAATGGTCAAAGCATGTGAGTCAAGAGGCATAGTTTATGCTGGCGGAAATTTACAACGCGCTATGAGTGAGGTACAAGAAGCTTCCGGTATGATAAAGAGAGGTGATTTTAATTCTTTAATTGGAGCAAGTGTACACCGGTGGTCAGGAGAGATTTCAGGTGGAGGCTGCCAGCATATTTCTGTATTACGGCTTCTGACCGATGCTGAAGTTACAGAGGTAATAGCCTGGGGTTCACCAGCTGACATTTTGAAATCTAATAATGATGATGGGCTGTCTATTAACGGATTTTTTAAAATGTCGAATGGAATAGATTGTCCCGTGTTTAGCGCTGAGACTCCTTTCAAGGGTATTGATGTATGGTCTGATGATTCGCTTGTACGATGGGATTGGGGACCGCCTGAATTGTATAAAGGATTCAATAGTCATAATGAGAGGATTCGTATTTCTCACGACTATGCACCTTACCCCTGGAGCGAATTTTTTTATTTGACATCATCGATAAGGTCCTTCCTAGACGTTGTCAAAAACGGAGGATCTCTATCAATATCCGGCCATGACTTAAGACAGGCTTTGGAAGTAGCTATAGCAGCAAAATATTCTGCCAAGTGGGGTAGTGTACCGTTAAAGTTGCCTTTGGAAGACAGGTCATTGGAACTTTATCCACGTACTTACAGATGGGTTGGTGGGGACATGTCCGGTAGCCCACAACCTATTGATGAGGTACTGGGTAAAGAGAGCTAGCAAGTTAGGGTCGGATAAAGTTCTATTTTATATACAGATGAAAACTTTGAAATAGAAAATAGGCTTGTATTGAAGCGGTAAAATTAAAATGGATAACAAATTGTCACAAATAGTAAGTGAATCAATTGATAAACTAGGTATATCATGTGAGATTCTTGATTGCGAGGATAAATTTGCCGATACAGAAGAATTTTGTAAACAGTATGGATTCCAGCTGGTTAATTGCGGTAATACTATATTAGTCGCGTCTAAAAAAGAACCTGTGAAGTATGCAGTATGTATTGTTAGAGGCTCTGACAGAATTAGCGTTAATAAGACAGTACGTAAAATCATGGGAGTTTCGAGACTTTCGTTTGCCAGTTCGGAGAAAACAGTTGAACTTACTGGAATGATGATTGGTGGTGTAACACCATTTGCATTACCTGAATTTATTGAAATTTATTTAGACGAAAAATTGTTTGAATTGGATTTTGTTATTTTGGGGTCTGGTGATCGATCCTCAAAATTGAAAATTTCCCCAGAAGAACTTACCAAATTGCCTAATTCGACAATTGTAGAGGGATTGAGTATCCCTTTTGGTGGAGAATAGATTTATGTATTTGGCTATACAGGGATTAATGCCATCAAATCTGAATGATGTTACTGATGAAACAGTCAATAAGATAAGAGATTTTGGTTTTGCAGGGGTCGCTTGTAGATATCAGCAGCCTTTAATTACTACAAAATCTGAAACAGAGAAATTGAGAACGATTTTAGAATCTGGTGGAGTGAAACCATGTCAGGTTAATGCAAATAATCCAGATCTAATATCCAGTGATCGCAACCTACGCCAAGAAGGTATTAGGGTAATGCAATATATGTGTAAAGTTTCTAGGTGGCTAAATGCTGACACTTTGTATTTGAGACCTGGTAGCATAAATCCAAACGGATCATGGTATCCGCATCCAGATAATTATAAGCCTGAAACTTTCCAGGTTCTGATAGATAGTGTTAAAGAGATTTGCATAGAGGCTGAGGCACAGGGAATAAAGCTTGCTGTTGAAGGACATGTTTTGTCAATTCTTAATACGCCGGAGAAAATTAAGGAATTTATTGAAAAGGTTGGGTCTAATGCTCTGGGTTTTAATATGGATCCTGTTAATTTTGTTGGTAGTTTAAGCCAAGCTTATGACACTTCATCTTTGTTGGAACATCTATTTGATGTGTTAGGCACTTATACAATAAGCGGCCATGCAAAAGATTTTATTGTAGAGAATAAGTTGGTATTACATATTGAAGAAGAAGCTATTGGATATGGATTGCTTGATCATAAATCTTTCCTGATTAATTTCCAAAAATATTGTTCTGACGGGTACCTCATGATCGAACATCTTCCCGATAGCAAAATTTTAGAGGCTGGTAAAGCGCTATATAGTTTAGGTATAGAAGCTGGGGTAACTTGGAATCCTGGAGAATTTATTAATGACACTCAAGAATAAAAAGTTAGTAATTACTGGTGGGGCTACAGGTATTGGCCATGCTACCGCCCTATATTGTGCTGATAAGGGAGCAATGGTTTTCATAGCAGATAATAATGAGATTGATGGTAATAAATGTGTTTCAAAAATCATTGAAATGGGAGGTAAGGCCTGGTTTCTTAGAACTGATGTATCAATTGAGGAAGATGTACAAATACTCATGGAAACAGCTGAAGTCAAGATGGCAGGTATAGATGGCATTGTCACAGCGGCAGCAATTGCTCGGGACTCGCTAGTTCCAATTGAAGATGTTTCAGAACAAGTATGGGATGCAACGATAGATATTAATCTGAAGGGGTGTTTTTTTTCTTCTAAATATGCTGTGCCTATTTTAAAGAAAACTGGTGGCGGAGTGATAGTAATGATAGCCTCGGGTGCTGGAGTTACAGGGGGTAGTAGTACGATATCTTACGGAGCAAGTAAAGGAGGGGTTAATGGTCTAGCTATGACTCTCGAGGCCAAACTGGTGGATGAGGGTATTCGTGTAAATGTGGTTTGTCCAGGTGAAATACGTACCCCTCTGAAATTAGGAATAATCGAACAACAGGTGCATCGATTGGGTTCTAGTGCTAGATCAAGTAAGAGTAATAACGATCTTGGATCACCGGATTATGTTGCTCGAATTATTGGATTTCTATTGTCGGATGATGCAGATTATGTCAGAGGCGCTATTTTTACTCGATAGTTATTTTGGATATCTTAAAACTACAGTGAATGTTATTAAGGCTTTTCTCTCCTATTCAGTAATACCCATGCAAGCCCTGAACCTGCTATAAAAGCGAATCCGAGAACAAAAAAAGTATAATCATAGTCCAAATGATGGATTAGCAACCCTCCTATAATTGGACCTGATATTTTCCCAGCATTTCTAGCAGATCCTACCATACCCATATTGGTAGCTAGATATCCTTTCTTAGCTGTTTTTGAGACGAGGGCCATTGTGGAAGGGAATACTAGTGCCTGTGATAGTCCCAAAATCATTGCTGGTACCAGTATGAGATATCCATTTACAGGAGCAGCTAATAAACACAGGCCTATACCAAGGGTAAGCATTCCAATAGATGCTAGGTTAACGAAGCCAAATCTATCGCTTAATTTCCCTCCTAGTGGGTTAGCAATAATGTGCATTGCTTCCTGGATCGAAAGGAATGCACCTGCGGTTATTAGATTCGCACCTGAAGATATAGCTAGTAATGGTACAAAAGCTTTCACAGCGTATATAGCAATCAACATCGTAGATTCTAACCCGCCTGCGAGCCACACTGCCGCAGACCTTATCCCAGATTGGATAGCTGAAGTACTTTCCTGAATTATAGTAGTACCTATTTTGTTTATAGTCTTTAATAAATTTCCGGTATTTGGTAATAAATCATTACGTTGGATTTTTATTTTTTCTTTTATCAGTAAAGTTGGTATAAAAGCCAAAGAACTTAAGAGTCCAATAATCGTGAAGACACCAACAGGATCTGTTGTCATGAGTAGCCAGCCTGCTGCTATAGGTCCTATTACGTACCCTAAGTTGCGTGCAATAGAAAACCAACCTAGTCTTTCAGCTTGCTGGTATTTGGATAGTTCTGAAACAAAAGCTAGAGAAACAGGTCCATAAATAGCGGTTGCAGTACCATGAATTATTCTTATTAAAAATAATTGATCAGGGGTTTCTACAAAATAGTATAGAAAAGGTATAAGAGAAAAAAATGTTGTGCCAATCAGTAGCCAAATTTTACGATTAGAATTGTCAGAAAGTAACCCGATAATGGGTTTCAATAACATGCCTGTTAGTGTTGAAACAGACACTATTAAACCGAGAAAAATATCGGTTGCTCCTAGGCTTGCCGCATAAACAGGAAGTAGAGGAGATTTACCCATTTGGTATGCGGTACGTACTATAAAGTCCGCGCTAGCAATAAAAGCGAATTCACGAGTTTTTACCATGTAAATACTCGTCTTAGACTTCTAAAAATTACCGACAGAGTTATCTATTTTGCAGGTAATCATTCTCAATTATTAGCTGCAGTATCTATTTCTGGAATTTCAAGCTCATGAATCATGTCCACAAATTTAGGGACATCATTATTAATTATTTCTTCAAGGATCGATAGTTGATTGTCTATACGGATTGATAAATCTTGAAAAACTTCAATTGATTGTTTTGTTGGACGGTATTCTGCACTTGCTGGTACGGCTGACAATTCTTTAATTTTCCCATCGAGTCTAGAGACAGCACTTATTCGATCTGAGCCGTCCAGAGTTTTTGACTGCACTATCTCTGTTTCTACAGACTCAAGTTTATCCTTAATCTCATTTGCCACACTGGTTATCTTGTCTTTAGTGCCTTCAGATGTCGCTCTAGATACCCATGAGTCAATCTGAGTTTTAACACTTGATATTTGATTAAAAGCGACATAGGTATCTGAAATTTTATCACGTATTTTTATGAGCAGATCAAACTGTTCTTGAAAATCATCTTGTGTTGCTAAAATTCTTGGATCCTTTCTGATCTCAAAATCTTTAATTATGGATGTGGATCCTGTTTCCAAATGAACCTTGTAAGTACCAGGAGGAACGACTGGCCCTTCATATCCAGAATCAGGTAAGGTATCTGAATTTTCGATTTTTGGTTTTGTTGCTCCAGGATATCGCATATCCCAAATGAATCTATTCATCCCTGGCTTTTTACTGACTACTGGGTCTCCATGTTTGACATCTCCAGATTTAGTTACGGGAATAGTATTTTCTAGTTCTTTAGAAGAAAATGATCTGATTTTCACATCTTTCTCGTCATAAAAAGTTAAACTAATTTCATCTTCAGACGAGTTATTTAGATAGTAGTGAACCACTACTCCGCTTGGGGGATTTTCACCACAGTCAAGCATTACTCTTGTAAAATCACCATCTGGTCCCATTTTTTCGTAAAATGTACCTGCATATCCTAGGCCTAACATGTAGTTTTTACCGCTACCTCCAGGGCGACCTGCTCCTACCGGATGAGGTTGTCTAAAAGTAAGTCCAGGAGATAGAAGAAAAGCTTCTTTGTCTGTTGATTCAAAATTTATTTGTCTTAGAGCCGCTAGGTCATCTAATATCCAAAAAGACCGTCCATTAGTGGCCACTACCAGTTCATTATCTTTGACCACTAGATCAGAGATTGGAGTGATAGGCATATTAGATCTTAAAGATTGCCACGATTTTCCGTCATTGAAAGAAACGTATACTTTGGTTTCGGTCCCTACGTATAATAATCCTTCCCGTTCTGGATCGGCTCTTATTACACGCGTAATATCTTTATCTTCAATACCGTCATTGATCTTGGTCCAAGTTGCACCATAATCATCGGTTTTGTACAACATAGGTTGATAGTCATCCCACTTATATCGGGTTGCAGCTATATAGGCTTTAGCGGGATTGTGAGGAGAGATCTCGATGATATCAATTCTTGTCCATTCCGGTAAGTCGGATGGTGTTACGTTATTCCAGCTCTCTCCTCCATCTTTAGATAGATGAATTAATCCATCATCTGATCCAGTCCAGAAAGTACCTTTTTCATGTGGAGATTCAGAGAATGCAAATATAGTTCCGTAATGTTCTACCATAGTGGTATCGAGAGTGATTGGCCCCCCAGATGGTTCCATTTTAGACTTATCACCCCTTGTTAGATCAGGGCTAATAATTTCCCAACTTTCTCCACCATTGAAAGATCGAAAAACATACTGGGCAGTCACGTAAAGTGTGTCTGGGTCATGAGGCGAAAAAACTATCGGATAGGTCCATTGAAATCGATATTTGTGGTCTTTTATACCCGTGCCCCACTGGTATTCAGGCCACACGGACACTATCCTGGTTTGTCCTATGTTGTGATCATATCGAAGTAAGGAATCACCACCTCCAGGGGAACTACCAATTGCACCTGAAAATATCACATTTGGGTCTTTGGGATCGACAGCTATATAGCCGCTCTCTGAACTTCCAACTGCATAGCATTCTGACCAAGGAATTGCTCCTGTGTTTGTTCTGCTAGGAACGCTTATAGCACTATTGTCTTGTTGAGTTGCATAAACTCTATAGGGGAACTGGTTATCAGTTGTTAGATGATAGAACTGTGCTGTTAACTGGTTATAAATTGTTGACCAGGTTTCACCTCCATTAAATGAAACACAAGCTCCTCCATCGTTTCCCTCTATCATTCGTTGAGGATTTTTAGGATCTATCCAAAGTTCATGATTGTCGCCGTGAGGAGTTGTTATTCGATTGAAACTATTGCCTCCGTCAGTAGATTTCCACATATTTAGATTTAATATGTAACAAACATTCGGATTTTGAGGGTCGGCATACACATGACTGTAATACCAGGGTCGTTGCATCAGATTGGCATCTTCATTGATAAGTTCCCATGTGTCACCTCCGTCCTCTGATCGGTACAGGCCTCTTTTATCAGCTTCTATTATTGCCCAGACGCGCCCTGGCTTTGCTGGAGATACTGCGATTCCGATTCGGCCTTTAATTCCATCTGGCAGGCCTGGTTTACTAGATATATCTTCCCAAGTGTCTCCGCCATCGGTAGATTTGTGAATACCACTGTCTGGACCTCCACTTGTGAAATTGAAAGGTTCCCTCTTGGCTTGCCAAATAGCAGCATATAAAATCCTGGGATTTGTTATATCCATTGAAAGATCGGCAGCTCCGGCTTCATCACTTTTGTAAAGTACTTGATTCCACGTGGATCCTCCATCTGTAGATTTAAAGATCCCACGTTCTTTATTTGGCCCAAATGCGTGTCCTAATGCAGCTACATATACAATGTCTGGGTTTTTCGGGTGTATACGTATTCTGGATATGTGTCGACTGTCATTAAGTCCCATATTTTTCCAACTCTTACCAGCATCAGTCGATTTATACACTCCATCACCGTGTGTCACATTACCTCTAATGCAGGCTTCACCCGTTCCAGCGTAAATCACGTTAGGGTCTGAATCTGATACAGCTATGGCCCCAACAGCAGATGTAGTAAAATAGTTGTCGGTAATAGGTTCCCAGTATGTGCCTCCGTCAGTTGTTTTCCATACCCCTCCCCCAACCGCTCCAAAATAGAAAACCATAGGATCGTTTGGATCTCCTGCAGCTGCAACGACGCGCCCTCCACGAGGTGGCCCAATACAACGCCATTTCATTGATTCGAGAAGAATTGGGTCGATACTTGTGCTAATCATAATGAGACCTCTAATGTTATAAACCTTTATAATTTTGAGCTATCTTCTCATGTGGATAAAAAAATCGTCAACTCGTAAGCATAAATATAAGAATTAAAGTCTATTTTCGTTTAATTACTGAATTTTGTATAAAAAAAGTAAAAAAGTGGTATATAAAACCCTTTATCAATCTATTTGTCGAGGATAGCATAGCTCGGTGTCTTAAAATTTAACCCGAAAACGAACCACGTTGTTTTTATTAGTGATTTGAAGATACTTTTTGTATCGAGACATGAATTTAATAGCTCTAGGGGAGTGTATTGATGTCGATTTACTTTAGGGATGTGGAATTAAAGCGACCGATAAAAACCATAATTAAATTTGGTATTTATCAGGGGATAAAAACTAAGGTAAAAAGTTTAATTGCATTCTTTTATGCTTTGATAGCATATTTTTACAGAGAACTTAAGTTTTATAGAACTATAATGGGCGATTTCCGAACTCCCAGGTTTTCAAAAATTATGTTGGGAACAGCCATTGGATACGTGATTTGGCCACTAGGATTGATTCCAGACTTTATTCCAATTATTGGTTATTTAGATGATGTAATTATAGCTGGTACTTTGGTGTTTATTGCTTTAAAGAAAGTTCCAGGACAGGTTGTACTTGAATCCAGATTAAAGATTTCTAAAATAACGGATGAAAATCTTCACATCGATGATATCACTAACCCTTACGCAAAATTTGTCACATTTAGTCAAAGTATTAGAATTGCAAATACTTATCTGGACTACCGCTTACCTTTATCCGAATTAAGAGCCCGCTATCAATCTTATTAATTAGATTATTATTTCTGGTTTCAATTTTTGTTCGTGTACTGTTTCCTTCACAGTGATATTGATTGTCATATGTACTTGTAAATACGTTGCAAATTGTTCTACTGGGGATACAATATTGTTTTAGATATCTAGATAATTGGACAATTGCTCAGGTCTCGGATAACAATTTTCAGAAACTCTCACCATATTTTGTGAAAAAAAACTGACTTATGGATACTTCATTTGTTTCAATTCAAGGGCTGACCCATTCCTATATGGAAAGTGGTAGCCGGACTGCAGCACTAAATGGTATTGGAATAGAAATCATCGAAGGACAGTTTGTTTCGGTGATAGGTCGAAGTGGTTGTGGTAAGACTACTCTGCTTAAATGTATTGCGGGCTTAATTATTCCCTCATCAGGGACAGTCTCTATAGATGGGAGTACAGTTTTTGATGCTAGGCAAAAAAAAACAATAGGATATGTATTTCAAGACTCCACTCTATTTCCTTGGCTTAATGTGATTGACAATATTTCTTTACCACTAAAGGTCAATCGATATTTGACTGATAGTGTTGATCCCGTAGATATTTTGAAAGCTGTGGGGCTTTTGAAATATAGCTTTTATTACCCACATCAACTTTCGGGAGGAATGCTTCAAAGGGTATCTTTAGCAAGAGGGTTGATTACACGCCCAAAAATTTTATTGATGGATGAGCCACTTGGTTCCTTGGATGAGATTACTCGAGCAGATGTCAGGCAATACTTAATGGATATATGTCAAAATACTGTTCGTACAGTTGTTATGGTGACTCATAGTATTTTGGAGGCTGTGATGACATCTGACAGGGTGGTAGTATTATCTGGAATCCCTGGTGAAATTGTTGGTGATATTTCTATTGATCTACCTAGGCCTAGGAAAACTGAACTTGAGAATACTGCTGAATTCCAATCATACTGTACTGAATTGAGAAGATTGTTATTTTTGACTAAATGTATACATTAATCGACGGGTAAGGATAATTGGAAGACAACAAATATGCAAAGTCGCGAAATCGGTTAATAAATATTATTGATCTGAAACTAGCTGATATCAGTCAAATATTATTGCCTCTAATAGTGATTGTTACGCTTGGTATTTTATGGGAAGTATGGATTAATATTGCTGATCTACCAAGCTACTTGCTGCCTCCTCCTAGTGAAATCTTTTCCAGGTTATTTGGGGATTTATGGTTTTTTGTTAGGCACGGGTTGGTTACACTAGTCGAGGCAATTTGTGGATTAGTAGTTGGATCGGCTATAGCTATATCACTGGCTATACTGATGAGATACTGGAAAATTTTGGAAAGAACTTTGTTTCCAATAGCTTTGTTGATTAAGGTTACACCAATAATCGCAGTAGCACCGTTGTTTGTAATCTGGTTTGGGTTCGGTTCCGGGCCAAAAATTTTAATAGTTGCGTTAATAACCTTTTTCCCGGTAATGGTTAATACATTAGTTGGTCTTAAATCGGTAAATATGGATTCATTGGATTTTCTTAAAACCTTAAATGCCTCCGAATGGGAAATAATGATCCACTTAAGGATACCTTCAGCATTACCGTATTTATTTGCAGCATTGCGAATATCTTTGCCACTTTCGATAATAGGTGCGGTAGTGGGGGAGTGGTTTACAGGCGATAGAGGTTTGGGTAGTGTAATAATCGTAGCCCACAACAATATTGACATGCCAACTTTATTTTCAAGTGTTTTTTCGCTGGCGTTTATTGGTGTATCATTAAATATAATGTTGGTTTTTTGTGAACGCAAAATACTTTTCTGGCATGACTCAAATTTAAGAGTATAAATTGAATATGATTAATCTTTTATCAATTAGAATCATTATTGGTCTGGCTGTTATTTTATGCTTAATACTAAATTTTGGTTGTAAAAATGACCCTGAGCAGGTTGTGTTTATGGCAGGGTTTCGTGCCCAGGCAAATCTACCGTTTGTGGCGGCATATGTGGCAAAGGAGAAGGGATATTTTAGCCAGCAGGGCTTGAATGTAGATATAAAACATGCCAGTACCGGCGAACATTTGAAACTTCTTCTTTCGGGCGATGTAGATTTCACAACTGCTGCAGCGACATCTGTTTTGAAACGTCGCTCTTCTCCTGGATTGCCTGTAGTAGCATTTGCCTTATTTGGACAACAGAGTCAACAGGCCTATGTAGCCCTAAAAGCTTCCGGTATAAACTCTCCCAAGGACTGGGAAGGACGTAAATTTGGGTATAAGATATCTGTTCCGCCAGACTACCTTGCAATTCTTGAACAAAATGAAGTTGATCGTTCCAAGATAGATGAGATCAAGGTAGGATTTGATCCCAGAATTCTGATTCAGGGTAAAGTAGATGTTCTTGCTGTTTTTAATTCGAATGAGCCCGATACTATCAGGAATTTAGGATTTGATGTGAATACTTGGGAGTCTGGTGATTATGGTGTGCCGAATCTTGGTTTAACTTACATAGCGACTCAAGACATGCTGGATAGTAATCCACAGATGATAGAAAGGTTTTTAAAAGCATCGATTAAAGCTGTTGAATATATAAAAAATAATAGAGAAGAAACCCTTGATATAGTAATGAAATATGCTCCAGATCAGAATCGGGAACATCAGCAATTCATGCTGAACACGGAATTGAACGATTCTGAAAATGAATTGACATTAAAACATGGTTTTGGTTGGATGTCAGATAACCAATGGTACGACCTCTATGAAATGTTAATTAAGTTTGAAGCTCTTCCAGAACGATTTGATTATAAGACAGCGTTCACTACAAAAATTCTGGGAGAGATATATTCTGACGGATCTTTAATTTGGCCTTAGTGATTTTGAAGATAACAGGATGATCAAGATATGATAACTGGAAATAAAAGCGCTGCAGATATAGCTCATTTGATGCGCAGAGCTGGATTCGGTTTATCCATTGATGAACTCGAAATTTATTTGGATTTAGATTATGAATCAATTGTCGATCAACTGGTTGAACCTAAATCTGTGACGGATGTCGAAGATGACATTCTAGAAAGATATTATGTTGGCGAACATTTTAATATTAAAGCCGGAGAATGGTTTTATAGAATGCTGAATAGCAGACGTCAATTACAGGAAAAGATGGTTCTGTTTTGGCATCAAGTTTTTGCAACAGGTATTAGCAAAAACGAACATATTTTATCGGCGACTAATCAAATTGAGATGTTCCGTCAAAATGGGATGTCTAGTTTTAGACAAATTTTGACAGAACTGTCTAAAGATCCTGCGATGATTTTTTGGTTAGACAATAACGAAAACAGATTGAATGAGCCGAATGAAAACTATGGTAGAGAATTGCTAGAACTTTTTTCAATGGGAGCCGGAAATTATACTGAAAATGATGTAAAAATGGCAGCAAAGGCATTTACCGGTTGGACTTTCACTCAACCAATACCATTGTATCCATATGGATATTATCCTGCCCATTTCAAAAAACTTCATCACGATCACGATGATGAAATTAAAACCTTTCTTGGTATGAGTGGGAATTTTGATGGAGAAGAAATTATTGAAATCATTGTAAAACAGCCTGCTACAGCTATTTTTCTAGCTCGCCATCTATATAATTTTTTTGTCGCTGATGAACCGCAAGTTCCAGCTTGGCCTATCGAACCTCCTTGTGACCCGGAAGCAATTAAGATTCTGGTTACGGCCTACTTTGAATCTGATGGAGATATATCTTCAATATTGCATACTCTTTTCACATCGCAATTTTTTAAGGATTCAAAATTTTCAAAGATCAAAAGTCCTACGGAATTAGTTACAGGTGTGCTAAAAACGGTCGGTACTTTTAAAGATGTTGAACCCGACTTGATGAAATACGCAACGGTCACTGAGTTAATGGGACAAACTTTGTTTGACCCACCATCTGTGGAAGGTTGGCATACAGGTAAGGAATGGATAGATGGCGGGACTATCAATGAACGGATAAATTTTGCGGTTGCGGAACTAAATGATTTATCTAAACCAGGAATAACGCGAATTATGGATCGAATTGAAATAGAACGACCAATATCGAGCGAAGACTTGGTAAGTCTCTGTCTTAAGTTAATGGGAGAGTTATCTGTAGGAGAAGAAACTAAAGAAACGCTAACCGAATATGTAGAATCGACCATAACTTTAGACTTTTCAAGTGAAGATACAAGAAAAACTACCTCACTGATGATACTTAAAATTCTTCAATTGATAGTTTCAAGTCACGAATATCAATTCGCTTAACGGGTAAATATATGACTAGACCGTATGGTTTACTTAGATGCGGATATCCTTATGTAAAGACATTAGGTATGAGACGTCTTACTAATTTCCCTATGGATATAACTATTGGAAATGAAGATCGTATTTATATAATTTCACGTCAAGAGAGTGGTGTAGCAGTTATAAAAAGATATTCAGTAGATGATAAAGATTTAGGCAGTATAGGTGAATATGGTTCTGGTGAAGGACAATTAAAATGGCCTGTTTCCCTTACTACCGATAGTGATGAAAATATATTTGTGTCAGATGAAGGTACTCATCGAATAACTATTTACAATCTTGATGGAGAATATATTAGTAGCTGGGGTACTAAAGGTTCAGACCAAGGTTACCTTAACGGACCAGCTGGTATCGCCTTTGACAGTGAACAGAATCTTTATATCGCAGATTCCAAAAATCATAGAATTCAAAAAGTTACCAAAAAGGGTAAGTATATTGATAGCTGGGGTTCATTTGGAGATGGCGCAGGACAGTTTAACCTGCCATATGGAATAGCTGTAGATGAAGAAGATTTTGTCTATGTCACCGATTGGAGAAATGACCGAGTACAGAAGTTTACAGGAGAAGGGGAGTTTGTTTTCGAATTTGGAAATTTTGGAAGCAGGGATGGAGAATTTAATCGCCCTTGTGGCATTACTGTAGATTCTGATGGAGACATATATATTGCTGATTGGAGGAATGACCGAGTACAGATGTTTGATTTCAAAGGATCGTATGTACAGAAGTTTTTAGGCGATGCAAGCCTTTCAAAAGTTGCCAGGGAATACATGCTTACTAATGCTTCTCCGAATCGGATGAGAGATATGGCTAATTTGGAACCTCAAAAATTATTGCGCAGACCCAGGTCAGTTGCTATAGATTCAGATAAAATGCTTTATATTGCAGATAATGAGTCTTACCGGATACAGGTTTATCGTAAGGAAGTTATACCGTTAACTTCATCAGAACTAGCGCCTCCTTTCAGGGCTCCAACCCTTAGTCAAGAGTAGAACTTAAAAGAGGGTTCTAACATGTTCAGATCATAGTAATCTTATGAAGAAGACATTATATTAACAAGTTCTCGCACCTGATCAGCAGAATTATGAAGAGCCGTTTTTTCAGTCTTGTTTAGGTCAAACTCAATAATTTCTTCGACTCCATTTTCCCCAAGTTTTACTGGAACTCCCATAAACAGATTGTTTATCCCATATTCTCCTTCAAGATATGCTGTGCAGGGGAGAATTTGTTTTTTATCCATGAGTATCGATTCTACCATTTGAGTTACTGCAGCTGAGGGAGCATAGTATGCACTTCCAGTTTTTAGTAAACCGACTATCTCAGCACCACCATCTCTAGTACGTTGCACTATTTCTTCTAGTCTTTTTGAAGGAATAAGGTCTGTAATAGATCGACCACCGACAGTAGTACTACCTACTACTGGAACCATACTATCACCATGACCTCCTAGGACGTAAGCCGATATAGATTCAACAGAAACTTCGAGTTCCATAGCAAGGAATGCACGGAAGCGGGCAGTATCTAAAATCCCAGCTTGGCCTACGATCCGGTTCTTTGGAAATCCACTTACTTCAAGGGCACGCTGCGCCATGGCATCTAAAGGATTGGTTACCGGCAATATAATACATTCAGGAGAATATTTTACTACTTCCTGAACGACACTAGTTACAATTCTCATGTTTGTTAATAGAAGATCATCTCTAGACATACCAGGCTTACGGGCTATACCAGAGGTGATAACTACAACGTCGGATCCGGCAGTTTTATCATAACTATTTGTGCCAATTATTGAGGCATCAGACAGAGTAATTGGGCCTGCTTCAAGCATATCTAGTGCTTTGCCCTGAGGTAATCCTTCTACTATATCTACAAGTACTACATCAGCATATCCTTTATCAAATACGCGCTGAGCAGTTGTAGCACCTACATTACCGGCACCTACTACAGTAACTTTTTTTTGCATGAATTCCTTCCTAATTAAATCAGTTTAGTTTCGAATTTGATCCAAAGGTTTTAGTTAACCATTTTCTGACTTCAGTATTCATTTTGGATTCAAAGATTTTGAATTTGGTTGGTATTTGTATATCGATATTCAAGTCTTTATCACCGATTTTTATCAAGCACTTGAATTCTGAATCCAATGTGTTAAATATGTATTTTACTTCGTCTTTAGAAGAATGTATTAATTCTGGTTTGCTTGATCCGAATCTACTCAGGAGTCGGGTAGTTTCTGCAACTATGACATCATGAGCTTTCTGTTTGGTTGTTGAGTGTGGTGACGATATATTCAAGTATTGGTTGTCTTTTTGAATTTGATTAGTAGATGATATCAGGGATAAAAGATATGATACATATTTGTAATGTAAGATTTATAAATATCTA
Organism: uncultured Dehalococcoidia bacterium; assembly: GCA_964342485.1. GTDB lineage: Bacteria > Chloroflexota > Dehalococcoidia > Lucifugimonadales > CAJWER01 > CAYFFO01. The sequence continues at coordinate 28,591 of CAYFFO010000014.1, read as the reverse complement.
ATTTATTCTTGCACGCCCGATGTTTTGGTTTAAAGTAAATCAATTTGAAGAAATTAAAACTAGTTCATCAGACTTTTTTACCTTGTCTCCTATAGATTTGGTTAGCTTTATAACTTCACCTGATATTGGAGAAGGGATAGAGTTTTCCATTTTCATTGCTTCGAGAACTACTAATGGTTGCCCGATTTCGACTCTTTGTCCTATTTCAACTAGGTAATTTATAATTATTCCTGGCATTGGTGCTTTTACGCTTATATCATTTGAATCGATACTCTCATCTGGATCTTTATTAGGTGTATTAAGCTCAGCAGGATCGACTTCAACTTTGAAATACTGGTTACCTATATGGACATTGAAAGTTCTTAATTTATTGCTTTTTGAGGGAGGGGAATCTCCCATTTCTAAAATCTTGTGATCTACATTATCTGTTTCTTCAACTTCATTTTGTTTTGTTTTTACTTTAGAATCTATGGGTACCGGATCAATGCCGTGCTTGATTCTTAAAAATCTCATGCCTGTTACTGGGTAAAGTCCATAAGTTAGTACATCGTCTATTTCATTAGAGATGTTTTTGATAGCATTTCTAGCGTTATCTAATTCTGGTTTAAGAGTATCGGCAGGCCTTCCGGTTGTTTTAACACGGGTTCCCTGATTATCCTTTAAAATCAATTTTATTATTTCTGGATCGATTGATGATGGAGGCAGTCCGTACAAACCTGATACATAGTCTTTTAATTCATCACTAACGACTACATATTTTCCTGTTAATACATTGCTTACTGCCTGGCTCCCGACCATTTGGCTTATTGGTGTAACCAGAGGTGGATATCCAAGATCTCGGCGAGTTTCAGGGATTTCTTTAAGTACTTCTGGGAGACGAGCAAGCTCACCCATGTCTTTGAGTTGAGAAGTCAAATTACTGATCATACCACCTGGGATTTGATGGCTCATTACTTGTGCGTCGATCACTGCAGATCGTGTAGGTTCTAAATCAGGCTTATATTTAACCAGCATTGATTCTAAATATTCGTTTACTTCCAGTAATTTATTTAGATCAAGGCCTAAATCATATTCGGTATCAGAAAGTGAGACCAGTAAGGGTTCTATGGCAGGTTGAGATGTTCGTAAAGCTAGAGGGGACATGCAAGTATCAATTACGTCCACTCCTGCTTCTATAGCTTTAAGACAACTCATGGACGCCATTCCGCTAGTATAGTGTGTGTGAAGTTGAACTGGTATATCCATGACATTTTTGAGAGCACTGATTAATTCATAAGAATCATATGGAGAAAGAAGCCCAGCCATGTCTTTTATACATATACTATCTGCACCAAGATCGTTGTATATTTTAGCCTTATCTAAATAGTATTCGAGATTGTAGATGGGACCACCAAGTTTGCCCTGTCCAGTTACTGAGTAGCATATGGTCATCTGTAGATGCTTTCCTGTATTCTTGACGGCTGATGCTGACCGTGCCAAATTTCGTTCATCGTTTAAGGCATCGAATACTCTGAATATGTCTATACCAGTTTCTGCAGAACGAGATATAAAGGCGTCTACGAAGTCGTCTGCGTAGTTTCTATAGCCAACAAGCGATTGTCCACGTAGCAACATTTGGAGAGGGGTATTCGGAATCAGTTTTTTAAATTGCCTTAGACGATCCCATGGGTCTTCGAATAAAAATCTGGTTGAAGTATCAAAAGTTGCTCCTCCCCAAACTTCCATTGAATGGAATCCTATTGAATCCATTAATTTTGCTATAGGTGTCATGTCCTCAGTACGAAGACGAGTAGCCATTAAGCTTTGGTGAGCGTCTCTGAATGTTGTATCTGTAATTTTTATAACTGTCATTTCAATTATGTGTATCTAACTATATGTTGTGCTCAGATGGCTAAAAGAGTAATTAAAAAATGCCCTAGTAAATTTATAAATAACACTAATAAGTTAAACATTTATATATCGTTTGTGTCGATATTATATCTTAGTTATTCAAGTATGAATTATACCGAATTTATAAGTATTGTATTGTTTTGTATAGAAATAGTTCAAATCAAATAAATATGCATAAGAATTTTATGATCTTAATATTGGTGGGCTGTTCAAAAACGATTATTGGTATTACAAATATTTTTGGTAATTCGGGACCAGAATTCTAGTTTGTTTGTAATAATTCTGGCGATATTTTTATTAAATCAAGTTGATGATAATTTGTTCCTGAATTTAGAGAAACAACGTTTTGCCAGTTTGTTTTAATGTTAGTTAAAGTAGGATTTTGAGCGAGAGTATGATCTTCTTCTAAAAGATACTGGTGTATCGCTGCAAGTATTGCTGAAGTTGTCTGATCATCTATTTGCAGCGTGTTCATAAGGGAATATTACCGTGTTTTTTTGGTGGAAGTACTGTTCTTTTATTTTGTAGACGGTCTAGTCCACGAATAATCTTTTGTCTGGTTTCAGATGGTTCTATTACGTCATCAATAAGCCCTCTACTTGCGGCTACATAAGGGTTCATAAATTTTTCCGAATATTCCTGTAAACGTTCTTTTCTTATTTGTTCAGGGTCTTCAGCGGACTTTATTTCATTTCTATGGATAATGTTTACAGCACTGTCTGCTCCCATCACAGCAATTTCCCCTGTAGGCCAAGCGTAGTTTAGGTCACCCTTTAAATTCTTACTACTCATTACGATATAAGCTCCGCCGTATGCTTTTCTGGTTAAAATACTTATTTTGGGTACCGTTGCTTCTGCGTAGGCATATATTAATTTCGCACCGTGTCTGATTATTCCTCCATGTTCCTGCGATGAACCAGGCATAAATCCTGGGACGTCTATCAGGGTAACAACGGGGATATTAAAAGAATCACATAGTCTTACGAATCGAGAACCTTTGTCAGATGCGTCTATATCAAGCACCCCTGCCATGTGATCCGGTTGATTTGCTACTATTCCGACCGATTTACCACCTATCCTTGCATGTCCAACCACTATATTTCTGGCAAATGATTCGTGTATCTCCATGAAATCGCCGTTATCAACTATTTTCGTGATAATATCCAAAATGTTATAACCTTGGCTGGGTGAATCCGGTATTAAGCTGTCCATGTTTTCGTCTTTGTCTATAGAGTTTGAATCAAATGGTTTATCAGGAGGCATCTCCATGTTGTTTTGAGGCAAAAACTGGATGAGTCTTCGGATTGCTTCTATGCATTCTTCTTCCGTATCAGGTGTTAGATGTGTAACACCGCTTTTGACAGAGTGACTTAATGCTCCACCCAAATCTTCGTGGCTTATTTCTTCCCCTGTTACAGCTTTTATTACATCAGGACCAGTTATGTATAGCTGGCCATTGTTTTTCACCATCATTACGTAATCAGTCAGGGCAGGTGAGTAACTCGCCCCACCTGCTCCAGGTCCAAAGACAGCTGAAATTTGAGGAATGACACCGGATGAAATTACGTTACGCTGGAATATATCACTGTACCCTGACAGGGAATCTACACCTTCTTGAATTCGAGCTCCCCCTGAATCAATAAGGCCAATAACTGGGGCACCAGTGTTTAGGGCTTGGTCCATAATTTTACATATTTTTTGGGACGCTACTTTTGATAAAGATCCACCGATTACGGTGAAGTCCTGTGAGTATACCCAAACGGTTCTTCCCATAATTTGGCCAGATCCTGTTACAACGGAGTCACCTAAGTAACGTTGTTTTTCCAGACCAAATTCGTGAGATTGGTGGGTAATAAACTTATCAACTTCTTCAAAAGTGCCTTCGTCTAGTAGCAAGGAAATACGTTCTCGAGCAGTAAGTTTCCCTTTTGCATGCTGGGCATCTATTCGACGTTGGCCACCACCTATTTTAGATTCTTCATCTTTTTCACGGAGTTCTTCAATTTTACGATTATTTGTTGATTGTGTTGACAAGGGTAATTTGAACCTGTATTGATTAAAATAATTCGATTAAACTTAACAGATAGTTACAAGTTGTATCAAGGTAGAATATGATCAGTATCTTACAGTTTAAAAAAATCGATTAGGATTCGATATTTTCTTGTATATTATTTTTCTAACTTATATAGAATAAATCTTTCGAGTAAGATTTGATACAAAAATTCACTAGTAATCTTCATCTATAACACAAGAAATTTGAATAAAACAATTATAAAAGACCGAGTTTTTGACTGGGGATCCAAAACATATATCATGGGGATAATTAATATTACACCTGATTCTTTTTCTGGAGATGGAGAACTTGATTTGCATTCAGCTGTAGATCAAGCCAAAAACTTTGAATTATTGGGTGCAGATATAATTGATGTTGGGGGAGAGTCTACTAGGCCTTCTTCCCTCTATCATGATTCCAAACCTGTATCAATTGAACAAGAATTGACTAGGGTAATACCTGTTATAAAAGCGATAACTAAGGAAATAGGACTCCCTGTCAGTATTGATACATATAAGTCGCAGGTAGCTCTGGAGGCGCTTTCAGCTGGTGCTTCAATGATAAATGATGTATGGGGATTTAAAGCCGATTTTCAGATGTCTTCAGTAGTAGCCCATGCCGATGTTCCAGTCGTAATCATGCATAACCAGAAAAACACAGAGTATGAGGATTTGGTACCAGATGTAATATCATCGCTTGAAAAATTGAAGTACGAAGCTATTAATAAGGGTGTCAATCCAGACAACATTATACTTGATCCTGGGATAGGTTTTGGAAAGACTCCAGAACAGAATTTACAGATTCTTCGTAGGCTGGAAGAATTTACCACATTAGGCCAACCAATCTTAATAGGAACCTCACGTAAATCTACAATTGGCTTGGTACTGAATTTACCGGTTGGAGACAGAATAGAAGGAACTGCTGCCACTGTGGCTCTTTCAATAGCATCAGGTGCTGATATAGTAAGAGTTCATGACGTAAAAGAAATGATAAGGGTAGCAAGAATGAGTGATGCTATTATCAGGGGATGGGAGCAAATGTGATGAAAGCAGAAGTGTACATCGCATTGGGCTCTAATTTAGGTGACCGATATAGAAATATTACTTGTGCAGCAGATGAATTGAAATGTCTTTCCAGCCATTTTTTATTGTCAGCGCTATATGAAACTGATCCTGTTGGATTTTCAGCACAGCCGGGATTTGTAAATGCGGTTTGTAAACTGTGGACCAATTTATCCCCTTTTGATTTATGGGCCAAAATTTCACAGATACAGGATATGATTGGGGGTTCTCATTCATTTTTAAATGCACCCCGGTTCTTGGATATTGACTTGCTTACCTATAGCGACTGGGTTTTTGAAATACCTGGGTTAAAAATACCTCATCCTCGGATGTATTCAAGGGAATTTGTACTTAAACCCATGGCTGATGTCGGTATGTTTTTCCGTCACCCAGTATTAAAGAAATCAGTTATAGAATTACTACAGGAAATAGAGCAGTAGACCGTACTTCTATTCCCTCAAATCTGGGGGTAACAAATTAGGTATTGTGTCAATAATTGGATATTTCTCGTTACATCCTGAGCATGACAGTGTACCTTCGATGATTTCATCAGTATCGGTATTTGTTTTGTCGATTGAAAGGTCCAATCTTTTTTTACAGATTGGACAGGCTAGGATATCTATTAATTCAGGTTTCAAATGATGACTCCAGTTTATATTTTTCTAATCTTCCACTAACCTAATCATTATTCAATTTATTCTCAACGAAGAGCATTTTCAAAAAGAAGACCTAATACGTCGGATATAAGAAAAATAAGGATACCAGTTAATACAATCCCATTATATCCGGTCAATTGGTTAACTATTTTTCGCAATCTGGAAGTTGGCAAAGGCACAATAATCTCATCAGTTTGGGATAGCATTTTTTTTCGCCGCAACATTTGCATTTGAATAATTATCCATATTGATAATATTACTTTGATAAATAATGTTATTGCGTAAGAAAGATTGGTTACGCTTTCCGATAGTCGGTCGAAACCCATAATGGCACCTGTAGCTATCATCATTATTATGCAAATGTTTGAAAGGCTTTGGAATGCCCTTCCGGTTGACGATTTCAAACTTTTAAAAGTCTGTGGATTTTTGTTGATCAGAGGTTGAAGGATTAAGATATAGAAAATGCCTCCCCCAATCCATGCAGAACTTGAAGTTAGATGGAGCCATCTTATTACGAGAATTAAAATGTCTGATATTGGCATGTATATTTTGTGTCTAAATTATTGGTAAGAGTTTGTGTTTTGTTGTATCAGCGGGGAGATTATTTCATCTAGTTTATCTTCTGAGATAGCTCCCACCCATGTGCGGACTATTTCGTGTTCATCATTTAGGAATACAGTTGTTGGCCAGGAAACCGCATTATATCTAGTTATCATCTCTGAATTTTTATCAGGTCCAATAGCGAACGTTATCCCAAACTCGTCAACAAACTCCTGTCCTTCTTCAATGGTGTCTAAAACAAGAGATTGAATACCTATTACTTGCAATCCTTGGGGACTATATTTTTTCCATACACTTTCCAAGTGTGGCATTTCTAGCCTACAAGGTGGACAAGATGGATACCAGAAGTTAATCAGTACCGGTTGTCCTTCAAATTGAGATAAGTTGATTAAGGTACCCTTTTCATAGTTTATGTTGCCAAACACTTCTATTTCTATTTCAGGCGCATTTTTTGAAGTAGATTCAATAGCTGTTTCTAAAAATGTACAGGCAGAAAAGCCAATAAATATAATGATTAACAGATATATACTAGATGCTTTGAGTCTTAGAGGCATAATATTTTCACTATCGGAAACCTGATTTCAATACGATACAGGTATAATTTTAAACAAGTTTATAAATTAGCAGATTTATTTTTGATAAAGAAATTAACGGCCCCATGGAGTAATCGCTTCCTTAAGAGCTTTATATCCTTCTATAAAACCAGGACGTTTCCCTTTGTAAACATCGTCAAAAGTTTCTATTGCATTGTTTATCCATACAGATAGCTCATCATTGCCAGGATTGGCATCAATATAGGCATCTCGAATCAATACGAAATGGATTCGTGGATCATATGGTTGTTTTGTGCCTCCCATCCATTCGTCTCCATCTAACAGTCTAAGTAGCATTGCATCTGCTGAACCGAGTGTCTGTTCATGAATTGGAGGTCCATCCATCCGGTGCATTATAGATGTCATATCTCGGCCATTTCCGGTTGTATATCCCATGTCGGACCATACTTGTTTCATATCTATTTTTGTCCCGATATGATCCCCCAGCATCTTCCCGAAGGACCTCAAAGGGTCAGATATATCTGCAAGAAGGTCAGTTAGTCGGTCACCATCTAAATCAGTAGCCAGCACAATTGTGTCTTGTTTTTCAATTAAGTCCCAAACTAACAATCCATAATTAGTGTCAGCTATGTGTTGCTCGATTCGCCCTTCCCAGTTTTCCATACCGACTTTGAAGTCACTAGGAAGGAGTGCAATAATCCTATCGATTCGCTCTTTATGCTCTTCATATGGATCTACTGCGTATTTTCGACCAACCTGAAATTTAGTATCTTTGAGCAGCCAGGAATGTAAGCCTGCGTTGATTCCGTCTTCCATAGCCTGCGTAGGTTTCATAGCAACTCGTCCCAGGCTTCCTGTCTCGTGAACCATTTTAAGAAAAAGCCTGTTTGCATATGCCATTTGAATACCTGGTGTATTCATTTCAGAATGTATTTTCCCATCTTCATAAACTTCAAATTTTTGTTTGTCCTGTGAATATGGCAGACATGGCATACAACGAACAACTGTAATTGTGCCATAAGGCCTAACATTGCAATAAACTCCTGCTTGGGTTCTAAGAGGAGCATTGCCGGATTTGCCTACCACAACTACTTTATTTCCATTTTCATCATTCACGTAAGCGTCACCTGCGGTGGACCACTTAATTGATGTGCATGGCATATTTCCGAACCATGCTAGTGATTCCAGATTGGTGTCTTGTCGATATTGCGCCCACATTGGGACAGCATAAAATGGAAGGCCTAGAATATCTGTGGCAGCAATGGTTCCTAGTAAAGCGTACGCGTCAGTTAGCGAATGGGCTACTGGGTTAACTTTTCCGTTGTGATGTCCACCTTCCCAGACAACAGCATCCGGATACCCTTCAGGTTTGATATCTGATGGAGTAAATAAATTTGATAGTGTCCCAAAAAGGTCACCACTATCACTTTCCGTTCTAGCAATAGACATCAGGTCAATCATCTGCACACCTCTTTAGATTCTAGCCTTATTTCGATCATAACAAATAGAAACGCCTATTTCATCAATACTTAAATATTTTGTGTGTTAAACACATGTTTGCAATATTGTCATTTTAGATAACCATGATAGCTGAGTAAATTAGTCGGATGATTCTTCCATTAGTTCAGTGGCATGTTCTATTAATATTTTAGTACGTTCAGGTGATATATCGCGATTTTCCAAATAACGCTTTAGTGCTTCACTAGGTTCCAGTGTTTGAGCATGTACCCCTTCCCCTAGTCTGGATCTAGCTGACTCTAGAGCTTCTCTGGATATGGTTGCAATATAATGAGCGTTTTCAAGAGATTCTCTTATATCATTTTCAATTAAGTGACCCTCAAGATTTGCAGGCACTTTAATAAGTACTCTCACAATGGCGTCGTTGATATCCTGGCTTTGGATTTTCTCAACTACAGTATTCATGGGATCCGGGTCGTTTTCTTTTATATCAACAGATATTGTTGTAAATTTACGGGCATTTACCTGAATAAATTCGAAATTAGTCTCTCGTTGTCCTTGTGGTAAAGATGGGTCTAATTCAATGACGCAAAATCCCTTTTTGTCTTTTTCTTCGCCGAAATCTACTCTTTGAAGACTTCCGGAGTACACAACTCTAGGTTGGGTTCCCCACTCCTGGTGACGATGAATATGTCCTAGTGCTACATATTCAAGTTGCGGCAAAGCTATATTTGAGCGAAGTATTATGTGGTCTCTCCCTAACATCATTGATTGTTCGGAGCTTGTAACAGCTTCACTAACCGAAACGTGCCCAGAAAAAATTGCTGGAATTTCTGGATTAAGCTCGTCAACCTTTACACGAATTATTTCAGTTAAACGGGATTGAATAGATTCGTTTATTTGTTCCGGCGTCATACCTGACGTCTCATCTCTGGTTAGGTATACGCTTCTTCTTATCCATGGTAGGGCTAAGATCTGGATTGGTCCTGATTTGGTTTTTATCAAATATGTGTCTAACCTGTCACCAGTGTATACATTTTGTACATCGAGAGTATCGAAAATTTCCAGAGAGCTTGCTCTATTTGCTGTGAATGGCATATCGTGATTTCCTACAAGTAGGAAAACCGGTATACCAGCAGATGATAAACGTGATATACGTTTTGCAAATTCTCGCTGCTGTGTTTGATTTGGATCTCGGCTTTTATATGCATCTCCACAAAACAGTGCTAAATCAGCCTTGTTGGCAATTGAATAATCCACAACTTCATCTAGTGTGGTCAGGAAATCAACCAGTCGAGTTGTAAAGCCTGTTTCAGGATCGATCTGACTGTAGTTTTCTACACCAATGTGTACGTCTGCAAAATGAACTATTTTCATAATACGTATTCTACAGGAATAATAATGAATGTAGCTTTAAATACGATTTGTAATTTCTTGAGAAAGCTCTGCTATTGGAACACGTAATTGTTCCATGGTATCTCTATCACGAATTGTCACTGCATTGTCTTCTATAGAATCGAAGTCTACCGTGATACAAAGAGGTGTCCCTATTTCATCTTGTCGTCTATATCTTCGCCCAATACTTTGAGAGTCATCGTATTGAATAAGTCCGTCTATAGCACCAGAGTTTCGGAGTGAGTTGTGAACATTGTGAGCTAGTGGAGCTAGTTTCTCATTGCGGCTTAAAGGTAAGACAGCCACTTTAACCGGTGCAAGTTGGGAGTCAAATTTCAACAAGATCCTTTTGTCTGTCTTACCATTGGCTGTTTCTATCTCTTGCTCTGTATATGCATCAGAAAGTAAAGCCATTACAGCACGGTCTATGCCTGCTGATGGCTCTATTACATATGGTGTAACGTGTTTATTGCTCAGATCGTCAAAATAGGTTAATGATTCACCACTTGCATTAGAATGTGCTTTTAGGTCGTAATCTGTACGGTTTGCTATACCCTGTATTTCACCCCAGCCCCATGGGAACCTGTATTCTATGTCAGAAGTTGCCTTGGAATAGTGAGATAATTCGTCCTTGTCGTGTTCCCTGATCCTCAAAAGATTCTCATTTAAACCTATATCTTTGTACCAGTTAATACATTCTGATACCCAAGTTTTATGCCAATTATCGTCTTCTCCTGGCATAACGAAATATTCAATTTCCATCATTTCGAACTCACGCGTACGGAAAATGAAATTACCTGTGGTAATCTCATTACGAAATGCTTTCCCAATCTGAGCTATGCCAAATGGTAATTTACGGCGTGTAGATGTTAGAACATTGTTTAGATTTACAAATATTCCTTGAGCTGTTTCAGGTCTTAAGTAAGTTAGGCTGTTGTCATCCTGAACCGGACCGAGATGAGTGGTTAACATTTGGTTGAATTGCCTTGGATCGGTGAGAGAACCACCACAACTGGGGCATACTTCAGTTTCCAACTGGTCATTACGCCATCTCATATGGCAGTTTTTACATTCCACAAGTGGATCGGAGAAGTTATCTGCGTGTCCACTGGCCTTCCATACATCCGAGTGCATCAGTATAGAGGAATCCAAGCCTATCATATCGTTACGACCCCACACAAAATGCTTCCACCAGGACCGTTTTATATTACTTTTTAGTTCAACACCAAGTGGCCCATAATCCCATGTGCTGGCGAGACCACCATAAATTTCACTACTCTGGAAAAGGAATCCTCTACGCTTACATAAAGACGTTAGGGTGGTCAGGTCTAGCGATTGCTCTGTGTCGGTCATTGGTTAAGCTGTGTTGATCCCAGTTTTTGATTATAGAAGGTAGATATAACTAGAATACCACTACTCCAATACTTTTTACACTGCGTTTTTATGAGTCTATACGAGCCTGATTTATAAGTAGGTATCAAAGGAAAAGAGGAGCAAATACCAGTGCTACTATTGACATCAATTTTATTAATATGTTTAAAGATGGCCCAGAAGTGTCTTTGAATGGATCTCCGACTGTATCCCCAACAACAGCAGCAGAGTGTTGCTCTGATCCTTTACCACCGTGGTGACCGGCCTCTACCCATTTCTTTGCGTTGTCCCATGCTCCTCCGGCGTTAGCCATCATTATTGCAAGCAGGAATCCTGTGGCAATTGATCCAATGAGTAGACCTGCTAAGGCTTCAGGTCCCAAGATAGCTCCTACAAGAATTGGTGCTGCGACTGCAATAAGGCCAGGCAGTACCATTTCCTTCATAGCTCCCCGAGTGCTGATATCAACAGCGCGTGCATAGTCAGCTGGAGCTTCTCCTTCCATAAGTCCTTTAATTTCTCTGAATTGACGTCGAACCTCATTGATCATTGCAGTTGCTGCTCTTCCTACAGCTTGCATTGTTAAAGCTGCGAATAGGAAAGGCATTATGCTTCCAAGTAAGAGACCCATCAAAACGTTTACATCTTTTAGATCAAATGAATCAATATTTGTGACCTGGGAATATGCTGCCATTAAAGCCAGCGCAGTTAATACTGCTGAGCCTATCGCAAAGCCTTTGCCGGTTGCTGCTGTAGTATTACCAAGTGAGTCCAAAGCATCGGTACGTTCTCGTACTTCCGGGCCAAGATGTGCCTGTTCTGCAATGCCTCCTGCATTGTCGGCAACGGGTCCATATGCGTCAGTGGCAAGGGTTATGCCTAGTGTTGAAAGCATACCCACAGCCGCCAGAGCCACACCATAGGTGCCAGCCAGTTCGTTGGTTATCCACATTGCAATTACGATTACTATACCTGGTATTAGAGTGCTTACCATACCTAGTCCAATACCGGAAATAATTACGGTAGCAGGCCCGGTTTCAGACTGTGCGGCTATATCCCTTGTAAATTTGAATTCATAGGATGTATATACTTCAGAGGATGTCCCGATTATTTGACCAGCAACCAAGCCTGTTAGTATTACCCAGAAAAGATTGAAGGGTAATTCAAACAGTTGGATTGCAACAGCGGCGCCACCAAGTGTGATAATACCGGCTCCAAAGATGCCAATTCTCAGAGTCCAAAGAAGTTGTCCCATTGTGGCACCTTCTTTTGTCCTGACCAGAAAAGTGCCCACGATCGATGAAAATATACCTATTGCTGCAACAATTATCGGAAGTGAGAACATTGCTGCATTGTAATTTGCGGATAAATCACTAATATCATCAAGTTTCAAGAATACTGCTCCAGTTGCTCCAAGAGCTATGGTTGCAATTATTGAACCCACATATGATTCAAATAGGTCTGCTCCCATTCCTGCGACATCTCCAACATTGTCACCAACGTTATCTGCAACTGTTGCCGGATTTCGCGGGTCATCTTCAGGAATACCGGCTTCCACTTTGCCAACAAGGTCAGCACCTACGTCAGCGGCTTTTGTGTAAATACCACCACCCACTCTGGCGAAAAGAGCAATTGATGATGCTCCAAATCCGAAACCGGCTACTATGCTGACATCTTTAAATAACAAATATATTGCTGTCATCCCAAGGAGCCCTATACTTACTACAGAGATCCCCATAACTGATCCGCTATTGAATGCTATACGTAAAGCTGAGTTGAGTCCCTCCTGTGCCTTTACCACTGTCCTTGAGTTAGCTCTTATTGCTATGCTCATACCGATGAATCCAGCGAGCCCTGAGCCTATTGCACCAAATAAATAGGCAATTGCGGTTGAGGGGATACTTCTATCGTCGTGGGTTTCGATACGATTAAGAACGTCGTAATCGATTAGGGCTGCAAGTACTATAAACATTGCTACAACAAATATCGAAAGTAGCCGGTATTCCCTGGACAGAAATGCCATCGCTCCTTCTTCTATGGCTTTTCCTATAAACTGAATTGTTTCATTTCCATTATCCTGACGGATAATTTTCAGTGTAAGAAATAAAGCAAAAACCATACCAACTGCTGAAGCTGCAAAAGCAATATAAAAGGTGATCAATTTTTATTCTCCAAAAAGATTTCCATCCCAGATTAGGGGAGTATATTTTGTTAGTAATTGGACGCTTTCAACGTCGCCAAAACTAGCACAGCTAATTGGGTGCGTCAAGATATTTTGTTATTAACCAATACCAAATGATCTATTGTATTTTAGTATGAACATGGGTTAGGAACAGCACAGGACCAAAGTTGTTTCTGGCAATCAGTATTGTTTTATATGACAATTTATTCTTTATTGTACTGAACTTCACTTAGCATACTTTCCAGTTTGTGTTGGCGTATTGATAAAGTAAGATCTCCTCGTGTCCTTTCGAGTATACTTCTGGCTACGTCAGTACTCCTTCTTAAGCCTCTTGTCACCGCATCTGGATAATCTATTGTGACAAGAATTGTGTAAATGTCATCCATTGTTTCCAGTAATTCTTCACAGCGTGTGAATTCATCCTTCCTTAATCCGTCCAGGATGACTCTTCTAAGTTCTCCAATTACTTCGGCGAGTCCGTTCAAATATGGAGCAGCGTTGATACCAAGATCTTCAGGTCCGGGTATTACTGTTTGCTCTGCAATGGCGAGTGCTATACTTGCTTCTGCATATTCTTTCAGAGCATCCTCAACGTAGCCCCCGTAATAGACACTTGGATAGGCATCTCTTATTGGATCGAAACGCGAAGCCAGATCCCGAACCTTAGTTATAAGGATATGTGCTTCTTTATAGTCAGCTCGATGAGTTGCACGAATTGAATTGGCAGCATTACGTATTAATTCACGTGAAACAGTTAAAGCTTCTTCCCGGGCAACGTGAATAGTCTTCAAATTAGAGTTTGCCTGGACACCTATTTCTTCAAGGCGAATTTTGTTTTCTTCTGACATTAGATATTACCTCATTAAAAATAGAAAAATATTCATGGGTATTTACTCAAATCGCTGCATTATCTATAGCCCATTAGGTTTGGACATAATGTTTATTTAGTAGTTTAAAGATCCGACAATGTATTAAATACACATATCGCCTAATTTCTATCTAGTTTAATTGGTGCAAAACTGTATCTGTGGATGTCACATGGACCTTCTTTCGATAATTGATCTAGATGTTCTTTGGTACCATAGCCTTTATTACTAGCAAAGCCATAGCCTGGGTATGTTTTGTCTTTTTCTACCATAATTTTGTCTCTGAATACCTTTGCCGCTATTGAAGCCGCAGCTATCGATAGGCAGTGTACGTCTCCTTTCACAATAGCTTTTTGGGGGATATTTATCTCTGGAAGAGGAAAGGCGTCGAGTAGTAAATATTGAGGTTCTAAGGGTAATGATTTTAAGGCTCTTTCCATAGCTAGTCTAGTGGCTTTTACGATACCATCCTGGTCTATTTCAGCAGCACTTGCACTTCCTGTTTGGATCGCTAAGCAATCTTTTTCCATATCCTTTAGAATACGTTCTCGTCGTTTTGGGGTTAACATTTTGCTATCACGAATATCTTTAACCCACGGATATTGGGGATTGACTGGTAGGATTACCACTCCTGCTACTACAGGTCCTGCTAAGGTTCCTCGTCCAACTTCGTCTAGTCCTGCTATCAGGGAATAGCCCTTATCTATTAGGATACTTTCTTCACTATAATCTGGTGCAGTTTTAGAGGTAGCATTTCGCTTCATAGAACTAGAATTTTAAACGGTCGTTCCTGTTAAGCTTGAAGCATTAGGTGTTATTTCATACGGTGGTTTTACTTCAATATAACCACCACCTATGACACGATCGTCTTTATAAAATACGATCGCCTGTCCGGGAGTGATAGCCCGCTGCGGTTCTTGAAAGTGTACTTCTCCGCCATCTCCGGTAACATATAAAGTAGCCTTAGCTTCACTGGCTTTGTACCGTATTTTTGCATTGAATGAGACCGGTTGGGTAGGGATGTCCTCGCTAACAAAATTAAGACGTGAGACCCAGAGCCTTTTCCTGTTCAGAGCTTTTTCAGGTCCAAGTGTTACCTGATTGGACTCAGGGTCAATATCAATCACATAGTGGGGAGATCCATTCTTGCCCTGTATTCCGAGATTACGGCGCTGTCCGATAGTGAAAAACTGTGTTCCAGGATGGCGACCAATTACTACTCCTTCGATGTCCACAAAATCTCCGGCTTTCGGAATAGTTTGTCCTTCTAGAAACTTCCTGTAGTTTCCATCAGGTATGAAACAGATTTCCTGACTGTCAGGTTTATCGGCTACAGGTAAGCCCGCATCTGAAGCCATTTTTCGGATTTCGTCTTTAGGGTATTCTCCAACTGGAAGTAACAGTCTCGATAATTCTTTTTGATTCAGAGTGAATAGTACATATGACTGATCTTTTTTTGTGTCTATTCCTTTAAGGAGATGAAATCCATCCCTGGTTTTTTGGATGCGTGAATAGTGACCAGTTGCAATATAATCTGCATCAAGAAACATAGCCCGTCGCAACAGGAAATCAAATTTGATTTTGTCGTTACATGCAAGGCATGGATGAGGCGTACGGCCTCTGTCATATTCTTGAACAAAGTACTTAACGACGTGTTCTTGGAACTCTTGTTCAAAGTTTTGAACGTAGTGAGGGGCACCGATTGTCTGACATACTTGTCTAGCGTCACTGATGTCTTCCACTGAACAACATCTTTTAGAAATGGAGGGGATGTCGTTTTTCTCCACTGTCCAGAGTCTCATTGTGATTCCAATCACTTCATAGCCTTGCTTTTTAAGTAAAAGCGCAGCTACAGAGGAATCAACTCCTCCACTCATGGCTACTATGACTCTTCCTCTTGACATATGACTAGCGTAACATAGGCGAAGAAGTCCTCTCAATGTAAAGATAGCACTGGATGATAGGATTTCTATATTAATTTAACTTATTAATTACAAAAGTAGGTCAATTACACCGTTGATTCAGGGGATAATAGTTTTTGTTATGGATAAGACAATTTGGTATATTAAGCCATAATGGGTTGAAAGTGAGTATTTATATAGAGTTATCTGTTGTAGAATTGACATTTGTAAATAAAATTAATCACTGTTGGTAGTTGTAACTAAATTGATTGGAGATTAGAATCTATGGGTTATGCAGAGATGGAAGCAGTAGATGCAGGAATTAAATTCAAGTCTCATAGTGGCTTGATGGTTGAGACTACAGGTGTATCTTTAACCGTAGATTCACATGATATAACCGTTCATGAAGTCTCAATTTTAGAAGGAGTAGGAGAGGGTAATACCTATTACTACAATCTTGATACAGCTGAATTGATTGAAGAGTAGATTGTTTTAGGTATCGGAGTCTGTCATGTTTCGCTCTCTTTTTGGAAAGAAAAAGGATCTTCCTTCAGTTAATACAGATGGTGTGACGATTAAAGATGCAGTGGTGGGAGATGTTTTTACTCTTAATGGATTTGCAGTGCAGTATGATGATTCCTATTTCATAATAGAAGAATTGAATAAATTTACATCAAAAGCAGGTGATTGGCAGGAATTACTCGGTGGCGAGAATGATCATAAACTCTGGTTATCTTGCTCTGAGGCTGGTGGTAGTTTGTATCTGACTGCCTCGCATGATGATCGTCCTGTTGGACTGTCAAATATAGGACTGACGGACGATGATTTGATACAACTTGATGAAGAGCAATCTATAGATAACTACGTGGAAGTTGATGATTCAAGGTACTACTATCGAACAAGCGTTGAAGCCATATTTTTCAAGGATGGAAAAGGAAACGGTGAAGGTTGTTATGTCTGGGATTTTGTTTCAGAAGACGAATCTAGTGTGCTGACTATAGATAAATGGGAAGGAATGCCTTTTCATGTGAGATTCAGTGAAGTGATTTCTCCGGAAAGTGTAACCTTATATAAACAGTAATTATTAGGCCCCAATGAAATAGGAGGGATTATGCTTGAAGCAGTTATTGATACTCTTGAGTTTTTTCCAAAAGGTTTGATATATGTTGCACTAGGTATAGTGGTGTTGTTTCTTGCTAAACTTGCGCAGGACTTTCTGACTCCGTATCGCATAAATCAACAGCTTGGGCAAAATGATAATGTTTCTCTGGGGCTCAGTATTACAGGGTATTTTCTTGGAGTAATTACTGTGTTTGTGGGAGTAATTTACCAGCCAGATATAGTTATACAAGATGGTAACTGGTTACCGGATGGAGATTTCTGGATGGGTATTGTTGAGGTATTTGTCTATTCCATCGTAGGTATTTTGGTATTGAATGGTGCACGTATTGTCGTAGATAAATTAGTACTGTATAAATTTGATACTGAAAAGGAAATAATTGAAGATCACAATATAGGTACTGGCGCGGTAGAATTTGCAGTATACGTTGCAGTAGGCCTTGTAATAGCGGCTGCCACATCAGGCACTGGAGTAGGGATTGAAGGCACAGACGGACCCAGTCTTGTAGATACTGCTGTCAGATCCGTAGTCTTCTTTTTATTAGGGATGATAGTATTAATCCTGTTTTCC
>CAYFFO010000014.1:7593-10853 GCA_964342485.1 uncultured Dehalococcoidia bacterium | reverse complement strand
ATTGAGAGCGGAGTGTTAATTAGTTCAGCAATGGTTCTTTATTTTGCTATTTGAACTAACTATAAAATGATTAACATCTGATCAAGTTATATGAGGGTTTTTAGAAGTCCTCATGGTGGTTATGGCTCGGTTGACTTCTTCAATGTGTGCTCTGTTTTCATCCAAATTGGCGAGTCCCTTTTCAATTATGAATTTGAGAGTTTTGCTTTCCAAAGGCTTGTAAATAACGGACGTGTTGAGGAGTTGATTAAAGAAGTTTTTAGAATTTTGACTATTGGCCCAGGACGTGAACCATTTGGATATATCTTCTATCAGATGTATTTCAAAGAACGTTAAAACCGGGTCTAATCCTTCTTCTTGATAAACCTGTGTCCTGATGTCTTCCCCGTCACCAGTATTAAATTCAACGATTTTAGCCATAGGATCGAACTTTACATCTGCAAAAATTATGTACTCATTATCCAGTTTTGTACTTCTTTCAATAATTGCTTTACAGGCAGACCGGCCTTTTTGTGTAAGTTGGTAGAGTTCGTTTATAAGGCCTTGTTGGTTTAATCTATTGATGGTGCTTTGTACCGTCTTGCCCAAGGTTTTTATTTTTGTAGTAGAGATATCTTGATTTACCAGGGTGAATAAAATTGATTGTTCTTCTAGAACATGAACAAACTTTTGGACAGAATTCCAGTATCCAAGCTTTACAGAATAGTCCAGTGGTGTAAATTTTTGTTCTAATACTATGTCTAACAGGAGAGTCTGTTTATTATCTAATTCGGTACTATAATTAGGGATAGTTTTTGCCAGTGTCATGATTTTTTCAGAGGTATTTATTTTATTTCCTTGGCTCAAGAAGTTTAGTGAGCTTTTACCTTCAATTGAATCACCAAAAATAGATATGAGTTCAATATGCATTTCTTCAAGATCTGGATTAAGTGCTAGGTCATTTTTCGATGGTGACCAGTCACTGTCACAAATGTATTCAATTAATGACGCAATTGTGTTATCTGTAGAAAAGTTTGTTAAATCACACAAAAAACCTTCTTCTTCAGACATGTTTCCTAGAGTGATCTTAAGGTAAAGATTGTGACCGGTAAGTTTAGAGTCTTTGACTGGAGTGAGATCCGGTTTTTTATGTCGGGTCATGGTGTATATATGTATTTGAACAAGCTAGGAACAGTACTTGTTTTAGAGTTTATAAATCAATAGACCTGTTAAAACCTATTATAGTTTGACCGCCACCAAATCCTCTAAAACCACTACTTCGTCCACGACTGGATGATCTGTGGGAACCTCGTCTTCCTGCAGAAGACGATCCCCAGGAACTTCTAACACCTGTGGCGCTAGTCTTAAACGCACCAGTAGATTTCTGTTTAGCTTTATAAGATGTTCTGGCAGTACCAAGGTTTTTACCGGCCGAATTGTACTTTGATTTGTTGAATCCAGTATTTTGTTTGGTGAAGTACCTACTATTACGTGTTACCTGGTTCCGGTATCCTGACGAATTACGATAACGAGATCTAGACGAATTTAATGGACCTCTTGCATACGATACCGGTGTATTGTAATAGTATCCCATTGGGCTCATAGCGGAGATCATCA
This sequence comes from uncultured Dehalococcoidia bacterium, assembly GCA_964342485.1. Classification (GTDB taxonomy): domain Bacteria; phylum Chloroflexota; class Dehalococcoidia; order Lucifugimonadales; family CAJWER01; genus CAYFFO01. The sequence goes on along the minus strand of CAYFFO010000014.1, from coordinate 9,257 downwards.
TATACGTGAAAAGGAAATTGCCAGCACCAAACCCGCTGTTGTAGTAAGAATTTGCGCCATAACCTCGCATTTGATGTTCTTCATTTCTTTTAACTATGTCAAAAAGCTTATCGTCTGATGCGTCATCGATTTCATAATTACCATTAAGGTCTTCCCAGCCTTCAAGAGTAAGGCCAGATTCTTCCTGTTTTGCACGAATAAGTACAAGTCCGTCACCTTCAAATATTCCGTTTACTTTCGCTTCAAATTCTGAAGCACTGTCAGATTCTTTAAAGGCTTTTTGGACGTCGTCCATATTTATTCGACCGGCTGCTCCATCAGTCGCTGCCCAGTCTTCGTATGAAGGTCCTGAGACACATGCTGCCAACACCGGGCTACCAGCAATCAAAGCTCCAGCGGCTATACGTGTGCCAATTTTGTTTACCTTTTTGTTCATATGAATTCCTCCATATACCTCAAAATATTAAATATATATTTCATAAAAGAATTTCATCAAGTTTCGAGGCCATACCGGGGTCTATTTCTAGATTGTACGACTCATCTGACTCTAATGCTATAGTGTTCAATAGTTTCGATAAAAATGTAACCCCGGATTCTTCAATTAAATCATTATATGTATCTAGACAAATATTTTGAAACTGTGCAATAGATTCATCGTGATTTCTAGAAGCGATTGCCAAACTGGTCATAGTCTCGGGAAGAATGGATATGTATTCCCTCCAAAGTTCATCACTATTATTTAATAAGACCATTTTAGCAATTTTATCAAATCGTTGATTATCAGAGATTTGATTTCTAATTTCGTCAATGCGCAAAATCAATAGTTCTTTTAGAGCTGTCTCCATTTCAGCAAGTCCTAAATCTCTCATATTAGTACCATCTATTCCATAATCAACTTGAATTTCTTCCAACATACTGTTAAATGATGCCAAGTATTTTTTTGTGTCAATGAGTGTAAGGTGTTTTCGTATCATTTGCCTAGCGATATTTTTGGCTTGATTCTGGCATTCGGAGTAAATTTTATCTGACAGCATCAATTTTTTTCGGTAATCATAGTACTTTATTGTTTGCGCATCGATTATTGAATAATAATCTTCCAATGAAGATTTTAGAATTTCAGATTCTTTTTCAAATATAGATTGGATATGGGATATTTTCTTTTCAGGTTCATTGGAGTTTGAATCTAGGATAGATTGTATAGTTGGTTCAGAAAAAACCTCATCTTCTCTGGATAATATGAATTGAGTTGAACCAAATTCTCCTTGGCGTCCGGATCTTCCCTTTAGTTGCTCATCAATTCGTTTGGATTTATTTAATTCAGTGGCAATAACATGAAGTCCGAGTTTACAGTTAATTTTTATTGTGCTTTCGTCTGTAACTGTATCTGATTCTAGAATTAGTGCATTATCTACTACTGTTATTTTGTGATTTAATTTCCTCGTTAACATTAATTGGTGTAAGAATTGAGCAGTTTCAAAATTACCGCAACTAAATTTGATATTTCTATTAGAGTTATTCTGAGCTATTTCAATGTAATTTTCAGATATACGGTATTTTAAATCTTGATCGATTAATATATCGGTACCTCTACCAGCCATGTTTGTTGAGACTGTAACTGATCCATATAGTCCTGCATTCCGGATTATCTTTTCTTCTTCAGAAGA
>CAYFFO010000014.1:5754-7493 GCA_964342485.1 uncultured Dehalococcoidia bacterium | reverse complement strand
AGCAATTCGTATTTCTTTAACAATGTCTTTATTGATATTTGAGCTGCTGTTTCCCTTTCTCCTTTTACAGGGAGCACTTCTTTTGCTTCGAGGGCCGCATGTAGTCCGAACTGATAGTTGGTATCAACTCTTAGCCTTCCTGTCAGGTGGTCTACAAGCACAACGTGGTTTTCAGTAGTGACATAATCCTTATTGTTTTCAAGGAACAAATAAGCTTTTAGCGTCTGGTGGATTTGATTTGCAAGTGCCTGCCTTTGCATAATTTGGCGTCTTAGTGTGTTTATTCTGCGTCTTTTTTCAGGTAAGGGCAGGGTAGTGTTAGATTCCAATTCAATTTCGTTTTCCAATTCAATCGTACTAAATATGTTTCCTAGTCTTGATTCAACTAGATCCTGACCTCTCTCGGTCAATTTGACCGTTGATGTTTGTAAATCTATGTGGAAATAAAGGTCTTGGAAGCATTTTGAACGGTCTTCGAATTCAACAGCATCGTTAGCGTCGTTTCTTATACGCCTCATATCATTTTTGGAGGTCGAAAGAGTAATATTCTGCGGATCACCGATATAAATAGCTGCGGTTATGTTTCTCTTATGGCGATTATCAATGGTACTACTTGTTAATTTAACTAGGTTAGTGATCACATTTTGTTGCAGCGATACGAGGTCTTTGATTACAGAATTTGATTTATATATGCCTCTCCGGCTGACCGGTTTTGCACTCGAAACTATTAATGGAGTGATTGACTCGTCAACTAGTATCTGGTCTGCCTCATCTATAATCGCTACATCAAATGATTTCTGGATCATGTTTTGAAAAGAATGGCTTAGATTGTCTCTTAGAAAATCGAATCCGAGTTCTTTTACAGTAGAGTAGACGATATCGTTACCATAATTATGACTGCGTTCGTCCCTGTTCATAGATGCGAGTATCGGACTTACTTTCAAGTTCAGAAATTCATAAATAGGTGAAAGTGTGGAACTATCTCTCAGCGCCAGGTAATCGTTTGCTGTGACAATGTGTACAGAATGGTTAAAAACAGCATGGAGTATAGCTGCGAAAGCTATTGCTATTGTTTTACCTTCACCGGCATTCATTTGCACAACATTACCATTATATAGATATAAACCTGCAGTGATTTGTTCACTGGTCGGATAAAACTTGAGGATATCTTTTAGAGGAGACATTTCTACTGCTTTATAGAATTTGGCAGGTAAACCAATGTTATTTTTATCTAGAGGTTGATATTTGTGATTGACCGTTAGGATGCCGGACAATATATCTATATCGCTATCCAGTACCTGATAAGGACTTAATTTGGATTTTTCTCTAAATAATAAATTTGAGATTTTTGAATAAGTGGTAGGAATTTTGTGCATCGATTCTGGGATATTGTTCAAATGTTCAAGAATAGTACGTAATTTTGTACGATATGGATCTAATTTAGAGTGGGCAAATTTCTCATCAAATATTTGCCAGATGCCTAGTCTTCGATATATCGATTCATATATCACACAGGTAATGATAAAAACCAATTCTGAGTTTTTTACAGAATTGTTGTGTCGATATGATCCAGGATCATTATTTTTGGCGGTAAAATTGTCATCAATGATACGTTTAAGTTCAAGATTTGAGACGTCGTAATTTTGTTTTTCTAGTTGGAATTTCTGATAATCAGGTTTCGATACAAAGTCTTTTTTGAGATCGCTTATCATAGTAGCAATCTCTTTATCGTTAAGATG
>CAYFFO010000014.1:0-5654 GCA_964342485.1 uncultured Dehalococcoidia bacterium | reverse complement strand
AAGGCGCTATGAGTGTGTCAGATTTGTTTTGGTATAACCGGTGCATCAGACTTTTATTTTCTACTTCTGATAGCACACAACTGAGTTGCTTGTTCATCAAAGAAATTGCTTCATATTTTATCGAATCGATCAAACTTGTTCGTAAGTTTCTATATAAACCCTGTCTTCTGAATACAGGGTTGACTGCTGAGTAAAGTATGATACCTGCATTAATTTCTCCAAGATAAGCACCAACTGATACACCAGCTAATTCATTTCTAATACGGGCTGTTTTCATTTTTGGTATAACCAGTGGTTGTTGGCTTGACGATAGAGATTCGTGAAAAGATTCCAAATTTTCTACTTGTCCGGGTTTAAATAATTCTGATAAGAAAGAATGGCATTTTTCTATTTCAATCAAGTCACCGGTTGGCACCGTTTTAATCGATGGTTTTACATAGGAATATTTTACTGTTTGCGCTGATATCATGCAGCTATATTCTCATGTCTTTGATAAAAGAATCTTTTCGTTCAATGAATTGGTCTTTTGGGACAAAATCCAACTTTAATGAAAGAAAACCACTGGAAAGTAGGTACGATATCTCAGGTACTTCTGTATTCATAATTTTCCTGATTTGGTCGGATTTGGTTTTCAGTTGATCTGGAATAGTTAAAGTTATAGATTCATTACCATTGGAATCATAGGTTACAGATATTTCCATATATTCAAGAGAGTCTAATGGTTTCATCACAGCATCATATATGACCTTATATGATGTTTTGACACCAAGTAGTGATACAGATTCTTTAATTCTCCCAACAATTTTAACTTTAGGGAAAGTATTATTACATGAACAAGATCCTGACAGATATTCGAGTGAGTCAGCCAGAGGATATCGTATTAAGGGCAAACCCTCCTGTTTAAGACTAGTGAGTAATGCTGTTCCGGTTTCAATTTCCTGATATCGACCCGAGTATATTGATTCTATTATATTCCAGTCCGTATCAATATGTATTCCATCATGAGAGCTACATTCTATCCCTAAGGCTGATGTTTCCGCGGTGCCGTAATATGAAAAGACTTCAATATTTCTGCGGTTTGTCAGTTCAATACGGGTTGATTCCTGCATTATTTCTCCTACATAAATTACTTTTCGTAGGTTGGTTGACCACGGTTCACGGTGAGAGTTATTTGACTTAATCAGCCTTTCAAGTATCGAAGGAACAGAGATTATTACTGTAGGTTCCAAAATATTTAGTTCTTTTATCGTTTCTTCTATATTTTTTGACACACTGATTGCATAGTATTCTTTCACGGGTATCCGGCTAAGGGGTTCAAAAAAGGATACCATCAGCGATAATGGTCCAGTATCAACACATGCTACAGAATCAATTGCACTGAGCTGAGCGATATTAAAAAGTACCGTCAGTAAATTATTTTCCGAAGATTCGTCTTTATCGGTAATGAAACGTCGTTTTGGTTTCCCGGTTGTTCCGGAGGAAATTTCCAAATCGATTATTTTATTTGTCCCAGTGATACTTTCGGTAATCAGTTCCTGAAACTCTTTATTTGTCAGTGGGGGTATCTTTGTCAGTGTATGAAAGGGATCGCTGTAAAGTATACTTTCGTGTGAAAGACCGATTTTACTAAAAATTGTTTTGTATACATGAAAGTTTGATTTTGCATAAAGTATCTGATTAAGAAGGGTTTTTTCCATTAAGGGATTTTTAGGCCCGATAATCTTGGTTTTAATATCAACGATTAGGTTCACTTATCAACATTTCCAGTATTGATTCCCATGTGTATCTGGTCTTACCTATATAGACCAGCCTATCACCTATATTGACATTAAGTTTTTCAAAGCCAGTTTCTACTGCACCTTCTCTAATTATCCCAACAAGGTTAATTTGGTAATCTAGTAATCTTTTGGCCACGAAAGTATAAGAGTTATTTTGATTAATTGACGTTATTTCAGTACTGGCCAATGTCCCGTCTATGTCATTACTGGTAATAGCATGGGTTAATCTGGTTACGCCAGGATCTTGTGCTTCCTGTACCAGTAAATTGTTTGCTATTTTTAATGTGTAGACAAGTTTAAGTTTTTTAGATGAGTTGAACAGCACTGAATGCTTCATGTCCAGGCATTCAGCAACTATATCTAAGTCAGGATTAATGCTATGCATCACAAAACAAATTGAAGCAACTAGACTGTCACTTCTTTGATCAAGGTGATTTGGACTGAGTACTATTGCCTGACTGGCATCTTCGATATTTGCTCTTATGAAAGTATCTTTTTCTAGAGGCCATCCACGTACAAAGGATATATCCTCTGCCAGTAAGGGGAGTTCTTCGATTTGGTCGGCAATGATGACGATTTCACTTTTATTGTGTGCCGGGTCACTCCTGTACTCACGGATAATCTGCTGGATGCGTAGTTCGTCCGGGAAGTTAACAATTACAAGATGATTCCTGAGTCTAATTTTCCCCATTCCTTTTCGCTCCTTGTTTCTAAAATCAGCAATCCAGTCGATGATCATCCCAAGAGTAGTTGTGAAAGTTCCGAGTCCTATTACCAGTATGAAAAACGTTGCTGAAATTCTTCCTACTGGGGTTTCTGGATAAAAATCACCGTACCCGATTGTCGTAATAGATATTAGGCTGTACCAGAAACTGTCCCATATGCTTAGATCAGCCCATGTATCCTGTTCAAAAGTATAAAAGATGGCAGAATTACCGATAATACTGATAAACATTATGGACATCAACAGAGCTATGCCCAGCTGTTTTCGCCGCCTTATATGTCTAAGTAATCTCCCAAGCGAGTAGAAAAACAATATCTATTCTCCGAACTCTCTAATTATAATTTCCCTAGTTCCATATTGTATTTTGATAGAGTCAGTACAGGATCCCCAGTATCTATTCTTAACATTGGTTGGGTTTTATTGCGTAGGGAAGTGACCACCAGATTTCCTTCATTTGATCGTTCATAAAGGTATTGGTCATTATATATTTTCCAGGTTAGAAGGTCAGTGGAGTGGCCAAGAAAGCCTAATTCATCAACCATATAAAGATCGAGTTGGCGTAGTGTAGAAATGCGATGGGACTTTCTAAATGTAATCAATATTTGCTTACTGTCGGTAATGTTTTCGGGTATACCATGATCAGTTAATAGTATAAGAATGTCGGTGTTTAAACTTTGAGCCATATCAAATGGTTTTGAATTGCCATCATCCACAAATATGTGGGTTGGGATGGCTATTGAGTTAAGTATAGTACTTATTTCGGCTGAATAAAGATTGTGCAGTGGACTTGACACGACTGCAGCTTTCTTTATCTGACTAATTTTGAATGAATCTTTAATTGCGTCTTGGAATAGATCATAACGAATAGCTGTTTCTTTTATGCCTTCTGAAATTGCTATTGATTGCGAGCAGCGCCCCCTGTAAGGTCCTACAATCCATTCTAATTTCTCAGGATTAGAAATGGTGTCTTTTAAGTTTGCATCCCGTAGATCTGATAACTTCGTAATTGGTATACGTTTAAAATCTTGAATATTAGTAATACGGATTATGTTTTTTACAAGTGGTCGGTAAAAAGGTGTTTGATTTGCATATAAGATCACATCATTTATGAGATCTAATAAGTTTTCTGGGCTTTCAAAGTCCATACTGTGTTATCCAAATAAAGATTTTATTCTAAGCATCTAGTTGAATTATGACCATACCTGCTTTATTACCTTCACCGTGTACTGAACTGTATCTCAATTCCAGATGTTCTTTAGACTGTATTATTTTGCTTGCAGTATCCGGTTTTGAATTAGTAAATAGTTCCCCAAGTTTATTATCAAATGTCCATTCTTTAGTTACTGAAAATTCTAACCCGGATTTTGAAATGACCTTCAAATATTCAGTGCGCAATTGTTCATAAGAACTCATGTTTCTATATAAGATTGGCGATATCATAAAATCGTTTGAGATATAAAGACCTAGTTCATTGTCAAAAACCTGAACTAGGTCTATATCCTGTATCCACCCTTCCATTGCAAAAAACAGATTTTGAGGAATATCTTGAGCAACTCTATGGTAATAAAAGTCCTCATTTACTATGGCCATTTTTACAGGAACACTTTTCTTTGGTTCATATCCGAGCAATTGGTTTGATGACTTAGTGTACTCAAATAGGAAGGGTATGTTTCCGTTAGTCACGTCGACGAGGATTTGTTCGGTTCCTATTTTGTATAATAGTGCAACATGTTGCCAGTACCTCATGTATCTCTTGGAAAATCTGAAATCGAATGTGTATAACAGGTCTCTAAGCTTCGATTCTGGTACTGGTGCAGAAACGTTAGGCCCGGATATCAGATATTCGGATTCTATCCCATAAGAGTCAGTAATGAATTTAAGAGCCTGTACTTTTTCAGAACATATTCCACCATTTCCCTTAATTATATTGTCTACGGTTTCGTCACCGGTTTTGTACATCAACTTTTTATCTATGAAGCGAGAATAGTTTTCGAAATCGCTGTCCCATATCCGGTGAGCGATGGCTTTAACGAAGCTGATCTGTTGTATTGGATTGTCAGGAATGTGTTTAGATGTAAAAGATTGTGTATCCGCCTGAATCGCAAGGCAATTTTCGACAAATTCTATATATTTTTCAGGATCTTTATCCCAGCGTCTTTTGTGAAATAATTGCCAGTTTCTATCGTAGCCAACATTGGTACGGTCAATATTTATTGTAATTAATATGATTTGTCTTTGATTTAGAGTCAGTTCTTCTACTTTGGGGGCATCGTTTAACCCAAGTTTTTGATCCCCTTGTTTGAAAACTACTCCGGAATAGATGTCTCCGAGTATACCGCCAGGTAAACATTTATAAACAAGATCTTGTATATAGCTAAGATTCTCAAAAGAATTTAAAGTCATGCGATTTTCCAAGAGTAAGGAATCGAGTAGAGGTTTTTTTAAATATCTTGATAACAAGCTTCCCAAAGTTGAGAATTTGTCTTCGCTATTAATTCGGACTTCATATTCTCTTGAGGTGACTAGATCTCTCAAGTGCAAAATGGTGTTGTTGTGTTTTGTCACGGACATTGTCTTATTCTTGATTCACAAATAGGTGGAAACCTCCAGACCTAAACCCCTAGATACAGTTTTTTAACTGAACTGGAAAGAATATAGTTTGGTGTCATAAGCAGTTACTTTAATACGGATAGGTTTTTCCGATAGATTTAAGAGGTTTTTATTGTTTTTAAACCTAACTTTCATAGATGTGGAATTTCCGTTGATTGGTTCACATTCATCATTAGAGAAACCATCAATTATATTTCCATTAATATCCCGAATTTCAACTGATGCCAGGCCACCTGCACTGGTATCTATGTTGAGTTCTAGTTCTGTACCTATAAATTTTATCGGGGGAGTCAAAATCCACCCTCCGCCGTAGGGCAAATCTACTGATATAAATCCGTCCAACCGAGATTTGTTGATAAAAATACCTTCTTTAACCCTATCTGATGTATTATCGCTAGTCCCAGTATCGAACTGTCCTGAATGATTTTTGTTAGATCCATAGCAGTAATTCCATAATTCATCTTTAACCCTAATAAATCCTGGAGCCGTGTATAACTGCCTGGACCTGGATCCTCCAGATAGTCCGACACGTAGGAATGGCT
>CAYFFO010000013.1:43856-47818 GCA_964342485.1 uncultured Dehalococcoidia bacterium | reverse complement strand
TTATAGACACAAATACAATAATAAGATGGGCAATAGTAAATTTATTTGTTCTACCTTTTAGACCTAGAACTGTTTTACCTCAATATCAAAGTATATGGACAAATAATGGCTCTCCTTTATTAGTTAATTCTAATAAATTTTTAAAAGAAATAGCTAATAAAAATCCAAACATTGTATTTGAATTAGGCATGAGGTACGGAGAACCCTCAATAGAATATGGATTAATTAAATTGAAAAAAGCTGGAGCAAAAAAAATAATCCTATTTCCAATGTTTCCTCAATATGCTCAAGCTACATCTGGATCATGTATTAATAAAGCAATTGAAATTATTAATAAATTAGATTTAAATTTAAAATATGAAATAATCGAATATTTTTACAATAAGAATTTTTTTATAGATAACATCGCCAAATCAATATCGGAATCAAATGATTATCATGAAAGTGATTTTTTGTTATTTAGTTTTCATGGTTTACCTGAAAGACATATAAAAAAATTAGACTTATCAAATAATCACTGTTTAGTAAAAGATAAATGCTGTGAAACTATTAGTAAATATAACCAAACATGCTATAGACACCATTGTTTTGAAACTGTCAGTAGAGTAATTAAAAAACTTAACCCAAACAAACCTTATGATATTTCTTTTCAAAGTAGATTTGGACTAGATACATGGTTGCAACCAAATACTACAGATATTATTGAAAAACTAGCAAAAAAAGGAATTAAAAACATTTCTGTTATTTGCCCTGCTTTTATTTTTGACTGCCTAGAAACTCTGGAAGAAATAGCTATAAGAAATAATGAATATTTCAAAGCTGCAGGAGGAGATCAAATAAAATTAATACCCTCATTAAACTATAAAGCAGAATGGATTACCGAACTATCAAAATATATGAATGAAAAATTCGCTTAATTTAAAAACTTATGTCGCTAAATTCACTTAAATCAAAAATTTATATAAGAAGAAAGCAAATAATTAAAACTATTAGTTTTTTTATTATATACAGATCTATCCATGGTATAACTATTTTAGCTATAGCCTATCTATTAGGAGTAGAACTTAAAGACTTAAAAGAATTCCAGGTTTTTGGATTTCAGTTATATTTTTTAATATTGGCAATAGTATGTTTGATAATTATAAGACGTTTCTACAAGATATATAAATGGTGGAATAATGAAGAAGATATTATTCATTCATAATTTTGTAGGAACTCTATAGATAAATATCGCACCTATAATCAATAAAATAAAAACTAAAATACGAACATATAAAAGACTTTCAGGTATACCTCTAAATACTGCATATAAACCGAATGCCCACATCATTGCCCAAGCAATAATCTTTACCCTAAAAGGCATACCTTTTCCTGAGCGATAATCTAAAACTGTCTTCCCAAAAATCTTATTATTAATTACCAATTTATAAAATCTATCAGAAGACCTTACAAAACATGCCGCTGCTAGAATCATAAAAGGAGTGGTTGGAAGCCCTGGGACTACAACTCCAAGCATACCCAGTCCGAACATCGACAAACCTATTAAAAATAACAAAGGTTTTAAAATTTTACGCAACAAATACCTGCAACATGTTATAAATTTAGATTAATTGAATCCAATAACCAATAAGATTAATCTGATCATTGATTAATAATTATTACAAGTAATTAAATTGCGTAACTAATAGTTCTTCTTATAACCCAGACGATTATAAATATTGATGTGGCTGCTAAAGCCATAGAGGGGCCAGAAGGGAAATCCAAATAATAAGATAAATATAATCCACTCACTGAAGCAAGAACTCCAAAAACACTTCCTACTGTCATTGTACTAGGAAATCCTTTCATTATCAATTTAGCAGCAGCGGCAGGTGTAATTAGCATGCTTAAAACCAAAATTATTCCAACTGATTGTAATGATCCAATAATCGCCAAAGACAAAACTACTAAAAAAATATTATCGAATAGTTTCACACTCAACCCTGCAACTTTAGCTCCTATAGGATCAAAAGAAATAAACAAAAACTGTTTGTAAAGTGTCAATGATGTGACTAAAACAATTACAGACAGAACCAACGTAGTTAAAACGTCAACATCGGATACACCTAGAATTTGTCCCAATAACAAATCTTCCACACTGAGAGAAATTTGCTTATATATTGATAATAAAATGAAACCTAAAGCAAATAAGGTAGAAAATATTATTCCAATTGCAGTATCTTCACCAATTTTTGATCTGTTGATCAAATACCCAATCATTAAAGCAATAACTATTGCTGCTGGGATGGCTGCTACAAAAATACTCACTCCTATCAATAATCCAAAAACGAGTGCCGGTAAACTAGCATGAGCAATAGCGTCGCCCATAAAACCCAAATTCCGATTTATAACATATGATCCCAATAAAGGGAGCATCACCCCAACTGAAACTGCAACAATTAAAGATCGAACCATAAATCCGTAAGAGAATGGTTCGTATAGATACTCAAGCCACATAATTGTGTCCGTGCTTACCTAAAGAATGGTCTTTGAACATTGAACTATGGGAGCCATATAACTCTGTTAAAACATCTTGAGTCAAAACTTTCAATGGATCTCCAAAAGCGCAGCAATGCCTATTTAAGCACAAAACTTCATCAAACCTTTCACCTATAGTATTCAAATCATGAGTTGCCATTAAAATTGTCTTCCCATCATTCTTTAGATTCCTCAATACATCTAACAATTTTTCTTGAGATCCAATATCTACGCCACTGAACGATTCATCTAATAGTAAAATTTCCGCACCTTGTGCCAAAGTCCTGGCAAGAAAGACCCTTTGCCTTTGTCCGCCAGACATATCTTCTACGCGATCATCAATCCTATCTAACAACGATACTTTGGTTAACGATTCCTCTATTATTTGTTGATCTTTTTTAGATGTAATAGAAAGAAAGGAGGAATTCTTAGTAATCCCCATCTGAACAACTTGCCTAGCAGTTACATAAAATTTCCAGTTGAATTCTTCTCTTTGGGGTACATATCCAACCATTCCTGTAGCTTCATTAGGGTTCAACCCTTTTATTTTCATTGAGCCATGAGTAATTGGCACTAAACCCAACATAGTATTAAATAAAGTTGTTTTTCCACCACCATTAGGACCGACAACCCCAACTAAAGTTCCTTCTTTAATTGAGAATGTAACATCATCTAAAACCACCTCGTTGCCGAGTTCAACACAACATCCTTCAGAAACTATTTGGCAGCCATTATTATTAGGATTTTGCAACATAATCTGTCACTATACAAGAAATAATATATTTTAGTAGCAAAAAGTATGGAGATTGGAAGTATGATACTCCAATCTCCATACTTTTATGACCGGAGGAAAGTAAGTGTTAATCCTTTAAATTTTCAACAATCAAATCCACATTGGTTTTTAGGAAATCAATGTAAGACTGATTTATCTTCAAAGTTTCAACCCATAATCCTGAAACCAACTTAATGTTAGTTTCTGCAGCAATAATTTCAGCAGATTTAGTAGGGCTTTCAGACTCTAAGAATAATACTTTTATTTCATGTTCTTTGACTTCTTCAATTACGTTGACCAATTGCTTAGGTGTCACAGCATCTTCGGTGGTGACACTTGGAATGATAGTAACTAAAACTTCCACCCCGTATCTGTTTTCCAAATAACCTAAAGATTCATGAGTAGTAATTATCTTTCTATCATCAGATGGGATAGTTTCAATCAAAGTAGAGATCTGGTCATCTAAAGCTTTCAACTTATCCAAATAGTTATTTGCTGATGATTCGTAATCGTTTTTATTTTCTGGGTCGATATTTATCAATTCATTTTTGATTGCACCGACTGCTAACGCAACTCTGTTTGGATCAAACCAAAAATGGGGATCAAATACACCATGATCATGATCATCGTGTTTATCTTCATCATCATGCTTGTCTTTGTCGTCATGATCATC
>CAYFFO010000013.1:22100-43756 GCA_964342485.1 uncultured Dehalococcoidia bacterium | reverse complement strand
TGTTTATCTTCATCATCATGCTTGTCTTTGTCGTCATGATCATCGTGTTTATCTTCATCATCATGCTTGTCTTTGTCGTCATGATCATCGTGTTTACCGTGATCGTCGTGATCGTCATTTCCAAATTCAATAGGGTTAACTTTAGAACCTATTTCAATCAAAACCTGCCCGGATTCAACTGAATTTTCAAGTAATTTGCGTAAAGAAGCGGTTTCATATTGTAAACCTACATAAAAAACCAAATCTGCCTCATTAATTTTCTTTACATCCTGTGGAGATGGTTCGAAATGATGGGGATCAACGGTATAGGGCATTAAAACTTGTACTTCGATGTTCTCACCTGCCACTTTTTTAACAAACTCACCCAGCATAGGTGTTGTAGCAAGTACTGCCAGATTCTTACCAGAATCTTCGGCTGTAATTATCACTTCCGTACCAGAATCTTGGACTACAGATATCTCTTCTTCGTTATTTCCACACGCAATAAGAAAAACCGCCATGCACATTATTGCAATTGTCAGCATATATTTTAGACGCACTGTACTACTCCTATTATATGGGAATGATTCTCATTCTTAGTATTGTATTCTTTTTATAATATGTCAACCTTTTATTCCCATCAAAGTGAGCATGGTAATCAGGTTGTTAAAGACACCGGTTTAACACGACAATATAGAAATAATGTATTGCATATAGAACTTTTATCTAGCATCAACATCCTTTAAAATAATAACTATGAAAAAGTGGATATTCATCATAGGCCTAGAAAGCTTGGTCATTATAGGACTAATTATTTTCCTATTAATTTGATACTTCACATTTCCCTGTAAATATTACTCGCCCGAATAAAAAAGATTACTGCGATTATTGAGGACAGCCAATTAAACAAAAAACTGAAATAGTAGAAGAAATATTGAAAGGTGCAATTGACCTTCACGTCCACAGTGAACCTGATCCAGAAAATAGCCTTAGGATGGATGGGCTAGACACCGCACGATATGCCCATGAAGCTGAAATGGCAGGTTTTGTTCTCAAATCACATTATTACCTAACAACTCCTGTGGCTAAAATATTGATGAGAGCCTATCCAGGTTTAAAAGTCTTTGGCTCCATAACCTTGAATAAAGAGATTGGTGGACTAAATCCAGATGCCGTAGAGTCTTCCGCACTTATAGGTACCAAAGTAATCTGGATGCCAACTTTTAGTGCTAAGAATCATGCCGATTTGAATGGCAATCGCTCAGGACTACAACTATCATCCGAAGGTAAACTAGATCAGCATGTATATGATATTTTAGAAATAGCAAAACAGTTCGACATGGTTATAGCATCTGGCCACGTATCACCGAGCGAGACATTAATCCTGTTCAAGGCCGCTAATCAACTTGGTATCTCTCGTCTTATTGCTACCCATCCAACTCACTGGGCCACCTTTGATCAACTAGTAGAGATGTCATCCCTTGGGGCATACATAGAACACACATTCCTTTCCTGTATGCCTTCAAGAAATAGAACTAATCCAAATGAAATGGTTGATCTCATAAATAAACTGGGAGTCAAGCGAAGTATTGTGACCTCTGATTTTGGTCAGTGGATGAATCCATCTCCAGCAGAAGGCATGCGCATGGCTATTGCAGAACTTATGAATTCCGGCCTTTCACCAGAGCAAATAACCAGCTTGGTAAAATCTAACCCTAGGACACTGCTAGAAGTATCGTAGTCTACGGTCTCTTTATTATCTTAGAACTTCTTTTGAGACCTCCGAACCTCAATCTTAATAAACCTTTCAAATCTTCCCATATTGTATTTATTATTCTTACACGACTATCAGGATCATCAGTCCATTCAACTGGTACTTCTGCAACACTGTAACCATTATCTTCTGCTAATAAAAGAAGCTCCGTATCAAAAAACCAACCGTTATCCTTAACCGCCGGAAGTATCTCCTGAGCTGCCTTAACTGTCAAAATCTTAAATCCACACTGAGCATCTACGAATCCTGTAAGAAACATGGTTCTAATCAGCATGCTATAACTTCTGGACAAAAACTCTCTAAATAAAGGACGTCGTTTTACAACTGATCCATTTAAGATTCTAGAACCAATCACCAGATCGTTCTGATCGTCCAAAATCAATAGAATCATCTGGGGAATAATAGCAAGGTTGGTAGACATATCTATATCCATGTACCCTAAAATATCAGCATCACTATTAAGCCATGCTTGTTTTAGAGCCCTGCCACGACCTCTCTTTTCTAATCTCAGGTATTGAATACGTGTGTCATCGGCCACAAGCGACATTGCAATTTCGGATGTTGCGTCAGATGAACCATTATCTGCAATCAGAATACTCCATCTGTAATCACTTAAATTATTATCAAGATAGTCTTTTAGAATATTAATACTGGTATTAAGGACACGTTCCTCGTTTAGAACAGGTAATACGAACTCTATAGAAGTGCCCATTTGTAAGCGTCTAGTGCCTAAAGTGACGATATCCAGTAAAAATAAGTGCAAGATTTAACCGGTCAGCAGTTTCTATTATATCGGCATCCCTAACTGAACCACCTGGTTCAATTACAGCCGTTACTCCACCACTTGCTGCCAATTCAATCCCATCAGCAAACGGAAAAAACGCATCAGAAGCAAGTACAGTTCCTTGTGATCGGTCACCAGCAATTTTTAGAGCTAGGTGAACACTTGTTACTCTATTAGGCTGACCAGCACCCATTCCAATCAAGGCATTATCTTTAGCTAAAACAATTGAATTTGATTTGACATGCTTGGCAGCCTGCCAAGCAAACATCATATCCTTTATTTCCTGTTCATTAGGATTTCTTTTAGATTTAGTTTCCCACGAATTTGAATTTAACGATAAAGAATCCGTGTCCTGTACTAGAAGACCTCCAGATATTTTCCTGATATCAAGTTGGGTCCCGGAACCTTGTACTGGGTCAACGCGCAATATCCTTGCTTGTTTTCTTTTTTTTAATACCTCTAAAGCTCCGGTATCAAAAGCTGGAGCTATGACTACATGGTAAAAAACTCCGCTCATAGCTCTAGCCGTTGCTTCTGTTAGTTTACGATTGAATGCAACAATACCCCCATAAGCAGACATGGTATCACCGTGATATGCACTAAGATAAGCTTTTGGTTGATCTTCATCTACCGCCAAGCCACACGGGTTGTTATGCTTAACTACCGTAACAGCAGGCTCATCGTAATCCTGAACTATATTCCACGCAGATTCTGCATCAAGCAGATTATTAAAAGATATCTCAGGTCCTGAAATCTGTTCTGCTCTAACAATTCCGCCGTTATTCAAAGGATCAAGATACACCGCTGCGGATTGATGTGGATTTTCACCATACCGTAATTTACCCGATAATTCATATCCAAATGTAACTTCAGAGGTAAATTCTCCAGATGAATCACCCAAATATCGTGCAACAGCAGTGTCATATAAAGCAACATGTTGAAACGCTTTTCTAGCAAGTGATTTACGCTCTTCGTATGTTATTTCACCAGAATTCTCAAATCTATTTTGTATCCAACTATAGTCTTCTGGGTCAACTACTACCAGAACCCAAGGGAAATTTTTGGCTGCAGCACGAATTAAGGTTGGCCCTCCAATATCGATGTTTTCCAGAGCATCTTCCATAGTAGAGTTGGGAGACATGATAGTGCTAACAAAAGGATAAAGATTTACAACGACGATATCGATAAGAGATATGTCGTTTTCCATAACCTGCTCAACATGATGATCAAGATCGCGCCTAGCTAATATTCCTCCATGGATTTTAGGATGTAATGTCTTAACACGACCATCAAGCATTTCAGGTGAAGAAGTAATCTCCGATACTTCCGTAACTTCCAAACCTGACTTAGATAAAATTTTAGCAGTATTACCGGTGCTAATAATCTCTACACCACTGTTTTGTAAGGTTTTAGCAAAACCTTCGATATCTTTTTTGTTTGAAAGACTAACAAGTGCCCTCATCTAAATATCCTAATTTTCATACCAAAATCCTTCTCATGAAATAAAAACTTCCTCATTTGAAGATACAACAACCTCACCGATTAACGAAGACCCATCAATAGCGGATATGATATTTTTTGCTGATTCTTCGCCACAAACCAGTACAAGTCCAATACCCATATTGAAAACTTGATACATTTCATCAATATCGAGCCCACAAACCTCTTCCAATAGGCTAAATATTGGTGGAATACTCCACGTAGACGCATTTATCTTGGCACCTAATCCGGTAGAAAGAGCTCGCGGCACATTATCTATTAAACCTCCACCTGTTATATGTGCTATAGACTTGACATCATTTAAAAGTCCTTTTATCAAAGGCCAATAAGGCCGATGTGGTTTCAACAAAGCTTCACCTAAGGTAGAGTTAATCGTATCGTGATACTCAAAAAGAGGATTTGAATCAATATCTAGTTCGAGAGCCATCCTAACAAGAGAGAACCCATTGGTATGTAATCCATTGGATGGAATCCCAACTAAAACATCTCCTTCTCTTACCGTTTGGGCATCCAAAATATTAGATCTTTCAACTGCCCCTACAGCGAATCCTGCCAAATCAAAATCATTGTCAGAGTAAAGTCCAGGCATTTCTGCCATTTCACCACCGATCAAAGCACAGCTAGATATTTGGCATGCCCTACCCATTCCAGCAACAATATCTGAAATAATATCAGGATTCAGTCTTCCTACAGCAATATAGTCAAGGAAAAAAAGAGGTTGCGCACCGGAAACAATAACGTCATTTATGCATGCATTGACCAAATCTTCCCCTATGGTATCGTACCTTTCCATAGCGATAGCCAATTTTAACTTGGTACCAACCCCGTCGGTACTAGAGACCAAAACAGGATCATCATATCCTGTAAGATGGTATAAGGCTCCAAAATCGTTTGCCCCAGAAATCACTTGCGGACTACGAGTGTTTTTTAATGTATCTGCAATTTTTGATATAGCCTGTCCTGCAGCCAGACGATCGACACCAGACTGTTTATATGTTTTTTTATTCATTCGATAAGTATTTACTTCAGTCGTTAATTATTGAAAGCCTCACGATTCCGAAAGGCAATCCATTATGCCTGTATGCCTAATTTTCTGAGACAAAGAGAATTGATTAGGCCTCTAAGGCCAGTTTATCTAACTCGAGTTGAACAGGAATAGGATGGTCACCAGTAAAACAGGCCATGCATATCCGATCCCTTTCAAGTTTAACTGCTTTAACTAACCCCGAGTGACTAAGATATCCAAGACTATCAGCCCCAATACTCTTACAAATGTCATCTACCGTTTTATTTGCAGCAATTAATTCCTCTTTTGTAGGCATATCTATCCCTAACTGACAAGGATGCATAATTGGCGGGGCACATATTCTGAGATGCACTTCTTTAGCTCCGCCTTTTTTCAATATATTAACCACTGGAGGGCTAGTAGTTCCACGAACAATGCTATCTTCAACTACAACAAGCTTTTTATCTTTTATCAACTCTGGTAACGGGTTAAGCTTTGTACGTACACCTAAGTCACGTAGCCGTTGATCCGGCAAAATAAATGTGCGTCCTACATACCTATTCTTTACCAATCCCTCACCGTATGGGATACCAGATTCTTGAGAATAACCAACTGCCGCGGCAGTTGCGGAATCAGGAACACCAATAACCATATCGGCTTCTATAGGGTGTTCTCTAGCAAGCTCTTTACCCATTTCCATTCTGCTTGAATACACCAAACGGCCATCCAACACGCTATCTGGACGTGCAAAATATATGTGCTCAAAAACGCAGGAAGCCTTTCGAGAATTCGTAGTATTTTTATATAAAGTTCTCAAACCTTGATCATTTATTATTACAGCTTCTCCAGGTTCTACTTCCCGGATAAAATCAGCACCTATATGATCTAGGGCACAGGTCTCAGATGCTACTACAAATCCACCTTTAAGTTTC
This sequence comes from uncultured Dehalococcoidia bacterium, assembly GCA_964342485.1. Classification (GTDB taxonomy): domain Bacteria; phylum Chloroflexota; class Dehalococcoidia; order Lucifugimonadales; family CAJWER01; genus CAYFFO01. Next base: position 37,781 of record CAYFFO010000013.1, on the reverse strand, counting down.
CCAATACATAATGGCCTAACTCCAAGAGGATCTCGGGCTGCTATTAAAAATGTCTCAGAGAGAATTACTAGAGAATAAGCACCACTCAAACGCCTCATAGCATATGCCATTCTGTCTTCCCACGACCGAACAGGAGCTTTAGAAATTATATTAGCTATCACTTCTGTATCACTTGATGTACTAAAATCAACTCCCCAACTTTCCATCTCTTGGCGGAGTTTAGAGGCATTTACCAAGTTTCCATTATGGCCCACTGCTATTTCACCATCTGGACCATTTACCAAAATTGGCTGAGCATTCCTTATATTACTCGAACCAGTTGTAGAATAACGGGTATGCCCAATTGCAATATGACCTGATAGACGTTCTAAATCGTCTTCCTGGAAAGTCTGCATAACTAAACCCATAGAAGTACGATGACGAATATTAGAACCGTCAGATGCTGCTATACCTGAACTCTCCTGTCCACGATGCTGGAGAGCGTAAAGTCCAAAAAAGACTATCCTAGCTGCTTGTTCATTTGGAGAAAAAACCCCTACAACACCGCATTCGTCGTGGGGACGATCGTCTGGAATCTGCATTTATCTCCATCGCTACAAAGATTTTGCTATGTAACTCAACAAATCCACAGCCATTATAGGGCCGGAAGGAACAGTCGGTCAACGGTATCAAAAAATCACACCTTACGATGCATATATATCGCTTAAATTTCTATATCTTGCCGAGTTTTCTGCCGAATTGTTGGTGTTAGTAATAGCACTAAACTTACCAATATAATCCCTGTTAACGCGAGTATATTCAAGGCAGAACCAGGATCTATACTTTCTGCAAGCCACCCTACTAAGAGAGATCCAAATGGTCCAGAGCCTATTGCTAAACTAACAACTCCTAAAGACTTACCCCTCATATTTACTCTTGAAACCAGAACAGTTATAGAAGATTGCATTGCACCGAAACCTGAAACACCCATACCAACAAAAAACAGAACCGCCAAAGAGTACCCATAATAGGTTGATTTAGAAAACAAGATTAGAGCAATAAAAGCCAAAAGGGTTCCGCTAACGAATATCCACCCATGATGTGAGATTCTTGTAAATGAGGCTATTAATATCGCCCCACAAATTGATCCAATGCCAGCAGTTGACTGAAGAATACCCATAAGAGCTGGTCCAACTTCCAAAACATCCCTTGCGATCACAGGAACCATAAGCATGTACGGAAATAAAAGAACATTAGCAATTACTGTAATGGTTATTACAGCCAGCAATATAGAATTATTAGCTACATATTTAAACCCTGAAACTAAGTCTGGAATAATCGTTGAAATATAGTTGGATACAGGAATAGTGGCTGGCACGTGAAGATTATAGATTAACGTTATTGCTAACAGATTAAACGATAACGCGACCACATGAGCTCCCGGTATACCTACTAAGTTAATTAAAACACCTGCTAAGCTTCCACCTATACCTAAACTTGCACTCATGCCCATGGAATCTAAAGCTATAGCACTAGTTACCCTATCGTGTCCCATAAAATCATGTATCAAGGAGCGTCTTGAAGGCATATCTAGAGCCCATGAAGTTCCCATAACTAAAGCAGATAAATATGCAAACCAATAGTTAGCTTGATCGAAATAAAGTAATCCAATTATCATAGCCACTGATACTGAATTCGATACTTGAGTGATCAATAATAGTTTTTTACGATCAAACGAATCAGCCAAGATTCCACCGGCCAGACCAAGCAAAAACATCGGCAACGAGGTAAAAAACCCAATCAGTCCTACCAACCAAGCTGAATTAGTAGTAATCAATACAAACCAGGCTAATAGGGTCATCTGCATTGCTCGAGAAATATATGCGGCAAAATTGGCTGTCCACAAAATTCTGTAGTTCTTATTTTGGTAAACCGGTAACAAGCCGCCTTGATATATATTCCTAACCAATTGTGAACCTTTCCTGTGTCCTGTCAGCGGGGAAACGGCCCCATAGTGCTGGTAAAGAAACCATTACCAATATGATACAAATCCCTGCCACTGAAGCCTGTATTGTTATTGCAAATGCCGGGCCAAATCGTTCTGCCAGAGCCCCTATCAGTAATGCCCCAAAAGGCTGCGATCCTATTGCTAGATTTACTACTCCCAAAGCTTTGCCCCTGATATCAGATCTAGACATTAACATTACAGTTGTGGATTGCATGGTACTGAAACCAGAATGACCAAAACCTAATATTAGTAAAAACAATAATGAAACCAAATACCAATCAGAAAAAGAAAATAAGACAAGTGCAATTATACTAACCAGGGAACCAAGAAGAAAAATTCTACCATGATATTTAATATCGACTATTGAAGCTACTATCACTGCTCCCAATAAAGATCCTATACCCGTAAAAGATTGAAGGACACCCATTAGACTTACACCAACTCCTAGGACGTCCCTTGCAATAATTGGGACTAGATAAACGAAGGGGAACATAAAAAGATTCATAACCATGGTGGTCAATACCACTCCAAGTATTACGCGATTTGTAGCTACATAAACAAGTCCGGTTTTCAAGTCATTGAGTATAGTAAATTGGAAATTGTTATCAAACTCTCGGGACAATATATTGACTCTACCTACTAATATGATTGCAAAAAAGTAAAATACACATACCACAATATATGCACCCGAGAATCCAACCAATACTGTTAAAAACCCACCGAGGGCAGGTCCGATAACTCTACTAGCACTCATTCCACCAGAATCCAACGCTACTCCATTTGTTACCCCTGACATACCAAGCAAATCATATATTGCCGAACGCCTAGAAGGCATATCAAGAGACCAAACCAAACCTGTGACCATGATTACAGGATAAGCATGCCAAAATTCATCCTGACCAGTCATTATCAGAATTGCCATAGACAAAGCGGTAATGAAGGCAAGAACTTGCGTCGATATGATAATAACCTTTCGGTTAAATGCATCAGCAAGAACACCTCCAAATAAGGAAAGTACAAATACTGGTGCCCATCCAAAAAAACCGACAAGCGATATCAGCAAAGGTGAGTCGGTTTTATCTAAAACAAACCATCCTAAAACAGTCACTTGAATCCATCGAGAAGAATAGATCAAAAGATTTGCTGTCCATAATGCTCGAAAACTCGAGTCATTAAATGCACGTAAAGTCCTTTGGGCACTGAGTGTGTGGAAGAGTCTCATGTAAAAAATATTGTACATCTCCTATCAAAACCAAGAAAGTAACTCTAGTTAAACATCAGGATAATCGTATAGGTCGATATCTTTAAACAAGGACTCGGTCAAGCTTGACACCTTGATGCCCTTCACCTACCATTTCCACATACTTAACGGTTTTCGCCATTAAGAGGGGATAACTAAACTAAATAGGAAGGTGAGTTGCGATGGAACTTATAATAGTCGCGATTCTTGCCATCCTGATAGGTCTGAGTTTTGGAATAGTTGGAGGTCTACTCGGCAGAAAAATAATTAGCAAAAACAAGCTATCATCTGCCGAATTAAAAGCTTTGCAAATTGTTGAATCGGCTAAAGAAGAAGAAAAAGCCCTCATCATAAAAGCAAAAGAACAAGCGCTGAAAGTCCAGTCTGAGAGAGATTCAGAATATAGGGAAAGAAGATCAGAAATTAGCCAGGTTGAAAGAAGGTTATCTAATCGTGAAGATAACCTTGAAAGACGTTCAAGCAATATAGAACGTCGAGAACGTACTCTCTCCGACAAGAATAAGGAAGCTGACCAACTAAGAACAGAACTTGAAACCATTAAAGATCAGGAACTTGAAAAGCTAGAGGAGATTTCTAGCTTATCAATTGTAGAAGCTCGTTCCAATATTATGGAACAAGCACAGCAAGATATCGAACATGAACTTGCAGTGTATTTCCGAGAAGAAGAAGAAAAAGCTAAAGAAGAAGCTAATTCAAAAGCTAGAACAATAGTTTCTGAAGCTATACAACGTCTAGCCTCAGATGTTGTGTCTGAAGCATCTTTAACTTCTGTTCCTCTACCAAGTGATGATATGAAAGGTCGAATAATTGGTAGAGAAGGAAGAAACATTCGAGCAATTGAAAAATCAACAGGAGTTGACATTATAATTGACGACAATCCAGAGGCCGTAACGTTATCCTGTTTCGATCCAATCAGAAGAGAAATTGCACGGATGTCCATGACTAAGTTGATTGCTGATGGACGTATTCATCCAGCACGTATAGAAGAAATTGTACAGAAATCTGGTAAAGAACTAGACGAAATAATACGAAAATCAGGTGAGTCAGCCGTAATTGAAGTTGGCATTCGTGGATTGAATGCCGAACTTACACGACTTTTAGGAAGACTCAAATATAGATTTAGCTATGGGGAAAATGTGCTCCTTCATAGTATGGAAGTGGCGCATTTAGCTGGAATGATGGCTTCAGAAATTGGCGCTGATATAAAAGTCTCAAAAATGGGTGGACTGCTTCACGATATAGGTAAAGCTTTGACTCATGAAATTGAAGGCCCACATGCAGAAATCGGTGCAGATGTAGCTGCCAGAAACAAAGTACCCAAGCATATTTGTAGTACAATTGCAGAGCATCATGACGATGACCACAGCAGTCCTGAATCTTTTATTGTTGCAGCTGCAGACGCCATAAGTGCTGCAAGGCCAGGTTCAAGGCGCGATACAGTAGAACATTATATTAAACGACTTGAAGCTCTAGAAGAAGTTGGACATGGGTTTGATGGAGTGGAAAAATGCTTTGCTATTCAAGCTGGACGCGAAATAAGGATTATGGTGACTCCAGAATCAATAGACGATATTGCAGCGAATAAAATGGCAAGAGAAGTATCCAAGAAGATAGAAGAAACTCTGACATACCCAGGTCAAATAAAGGTTACTGTTATTAGAGAATCGCGATCTGTGGAATACGCACGCTAACGATACATGAGATGATTCTTCAGGAACTTAGTTTTTGTCCTGAAGAATCATCTCATACACATTAATCGTATAAAAGATCATTTATGAATCAAGTAGACTTACACCTACACACGACTTTTTCAGATGGAACTCTTACTCCAACCGAGATTATAGAGATTAGTGCAAATCGTGGACTTAAATACATATCAATTACAGACCACGATTCTACAGAAGGTATTGATGAGGGATTTAAGGCAGCGAGACAATACTCTGACCTAGAACTGATTCCAGGTGTCGAATTAAGTACAGATGTACCAGGCACAGAAATTCACCTTCTTGGTTATTTCGTGGACCAAAATGATAGCGAGTTTCAAAATACATTATCCGTTTTTAGAGACAGTAGAAAAGAACGTGCTAAGCGAATGGTAAAAAAACTATCTGAGCTAAATGTAAAAATCTCCTGGGAACGTGTTCAAGAAATCTCTAATGGAGCATCAATAGGAAGACCCCATATCGCACAGGCAATGGTGGAATTAGGTTACGTGAATTATCCGAAAGATGCTTTCGACAAGTTTCTTGGTAGAAACGCTCCTGCATATGTAGAAAGAATCAGACTTACACCTTCTGATGCAATAGAACTACTTGTAAAAAATGGAGCTGTTCCCATAATGGCACATCCCACGTTTGCTATTCCAAATATGAACAAAGATGGACTGTCCAAATTGACTGAAATGCTCGTCGAAATGAAAGAAGCCGGATTAGCCGGATTGGAAGTGTATTATGGACTTTACAGTACCGAAGAAACTAATAAGTTAAGGACAATTGCAGAAGATCTTGAACTAATATGTACTGGTGGAAGCGACTATCATGGTTCAGGCAATCCTGAAGAGGCAAAGATAGGCACTGTGGGACCACCAGTAACCACAATGGATTTATTGAAAAACTCACGAAAGATGACTTAGATCTTTTGATCCTTTCTGACATCACTTAACAATGTCTTCAACAGATGCCTTAATATGGATAATCCTGACATATATAGGCACTTCTATACCTACTGCCTATATATTGATGAAACTTTATAGACAAGTTGATATCCAAAAAATTGGATCGGGTAATGTAGGTACCTCAAACGTAATTCAGCATGGTGGTCTATACCTCGGTGTTTTCGGTGGAGCAGTAGACTGCCTTATCAAAGGATCCCTTCCAATTTTATTATTAAAGAATTTGGGTTATGAAATTGAGATGCAAGCAATCATTGCCTTAGCATCTATTATTGGCCACAACTGGTCCTTGTATATAAAATTTAGAGGCGGTCGTGGATTAGCCACTAGTATCGGGATATTTATAGGCCTTTCTCTATGGATAGAACTTCTTATTCTATCCATATTGTTATTGGTCTTCGGAAAATTATTTTCTAAAGATACCGGGCCATGGTCACTAATAGCTTTTATAATAATCCCCGTGATTTCCTTGTTTTTAAACCGGGATGAAGCGATTTGTTTATTAATGCCTGGTATCCTGTTGTTAATAATATTTAAGCGAATTACCGCTAACTGGAAAACTGCTCCCACAGAAAATGATACGATTTATCATATACTTTTGAACAGACTGGTTTGGGATCGGGATACCCATCTAAAAGAAAACTGGATTTCACGAAAATCCACACTTCAAAAAAAGGCTGATTGATGCCAAATATTGAAGAATTGACCTATTGCAGCGAACACCCTAATACTGCTACTAACTTAAAGTGTAGTCGATGTGACACTCTTATATGTCATAAATGCATGGTTCAGGCCCCAGTAGGGATACGATGTAAAGAACATGGCAAGATAAAAAAATTACCTACTTATGATGTGTCTAAAGGGATGCTAATAAAAGTCACTCTTCTTTCACTACTTTTGGGAATTCTTTCAGGAGGAATTCTTGGATTAATACTATCACCTATTTTATGGGGAATACCCTATGCCAATTTAATACTTATAGCCGGATATGGATACGTCCAGTCTGAAATAATAAGCCTTTCCACAAACAGGAAAAAAGGCAAATCTCTAGTCATAGTAGGTATTATAGGAATTGCTACATGCTATTGCATCTTTATTGCATTAACAATTATAACCAGTATTTATTTCAACATTTTTGATTGCCTTGCAATGATTATCGGAATATACTTGTTAATAACACGACTACGATAGCAATAATCCCTTTTTTGTTTAACGGTTTATTTTATCAGTTTCAAAAATATTGACACTTTCAGTAAAAATATTCTACGATCGATACGATAATAGTACGTTTTTGCCTTAGGATAAACAAATGGATCCTATAGACGCTGAAATAATAAAAATACTTCAAGATGATGGCCGTGCTTCCAATGCAGGTATAGCACGCAAACTCATGGTAAGTGAAGGAACTGTAAGGCGTAGACTAAAAAAGCTGGTAGAAGATGAATTCATTCAGATAATTGCCCTACCAGACCCTCGAAAAATGGGCTACGAATCTCAGGCTCTGCTTGGGGTACAAGTAGAACCCGACAAAATAGGAGATGTGGCCAATAATCTTTCTAACCTAGGAGAGGTTAATTGGGTTGCAATAACTACAGGAACATACGACGTGTTCGCATGGGTCACATTACCATCCGCAGAAGCTTTGGGCCTGTTCTTGCGTAATGATATTGGATCAATTCCTGGCGTACGGAAAACAGAAACATTTGTTAACCTCGATAAGATGCGTGGGCATGCTATAACCATCTAGCAACGTTATTGGCACCAACAAATTCAACACCTCAAAGTTACGCTATAATAACTATCCAACCAACACAAATCCCTACGTTATAAAAAATATTTAGGGTATTGTTGATAACCATTAATTTACAATTGATATAAACTTTTGTAACAAAGAAAAGTTGACCAAATAGGAGAATAACTTTGTTAAGAACCAAACACTGCGGTGATTTGACATCACAACATATTGGGCAGAATGTAACAATTGCTGGATGGGTGGATAGTAGAAGAGACCATGGAGGTTTAATATTTATAGACCTAAGAGACATAAAGGGTTTAGTACAAGTCGTATTCAATCCTGAGGTAACTCCAACAACCCATAAATTTGCAGAAACATTTCGTAGCGAATGGGTTATACAAGTCTCCGGTACCGTACAGGCCAGACCGGAAGGTACTGAAAACACCGAACTTCAAACCGGACAAATTGAAATCGTTGCTTTAGAGGTAACGATCCTTAATGAATCAAAAACCCCTCCTTTTGAGATATCGGATGACATAGAAGTAGATGAATTAGTCAGAATGCAATTCCGTTACCTGGACCTTCGTCGTCCATCAATGCAAGCAATAATTGAACTACGCCATAAAGTGATCAAGTACATAAGAGATTTTCTTGATAAACAAGGTTTCTTAGAAATTGAAACTCCGATACTGATCAAAAGCACCCCGGAAGGCGCAAGGGACTACTTGGTCCCAAGTCGACTCTACCCTGGGCAGTTTTATGCCCTCCCTCAATCACCACAGCAATTAAAACAGCTCCTGATGGTTGCCGGGATGGACAAGTATTTTCAGATAGCGAGGTGCTTCCGAGACGAAGATCCTAGAGCGGACAGACAACCTGAACACACTCAACTTGATTTAGAAATGAGCTTTGTAGAACAAGAAGATATCCTTGAATTGATCGAACACTTATATACTTCAATGATTGAGACCTTGGTCCCTAATAAACAAATTATTAAACCATTTACTCGGTTATCCTACAAAGAATCTATGGAGCGTTTTGCCACAGACAAGCCGGATCTCCGATTCGGACTGGAAATGCAAGACCTGACTGATATAGCTTCTAAAAGTGGATTTAAAGTTTTCTCTTCGGCATGTCAGGGCGGTGGAATAGTAAAAGGTTTTAACATACCTGGAGCAGCCAGATATAAACGCAAACAACTCGACGATTTAGTCGAATTTGCCAAATCGAGAGGAGCTAAAGGACTTGTATATATCGCTATTAATGAATCTTCACAATCGATTTCTAGCCTTACACAAGAAGATATAAAATCACCAGCAGCAAAATTCCTTTCAGAAGAAGAAATCAGATCGATTACTACCCGTTTGGACTGTAACCCTGGAGACTTAATTCTTATAGTCGCAGGAGAAAATAAATCGACTAATACCGTTCTAAGTGCACTAAGAAATGAAATTGGAAAACAAGAAAAGCTTGCTGATCCCAACAAGCTACATTTTGCTTTTATAGTTGATTTTCCATTGTTTGAGTGGGATGCAACAGAAAATAAATGGGACGCTATGCATCATGCTTTCTCTATGCCAAATAAGGATACAATTCAATACTTGGAAGACGATCCTGGGAAAGTAATAGCCAATCTATACGACCTTGTATGTAATGGATTGGAATGTGCTAGTGGTAGCATAAGGGTGCACGAACGAGAACTGCAAGAACGTATATTCAAAGTACTAGGATATAGCAAAGAACAAGTTGGGCAAAGATTCAAGCAACTCCTTGATGCCCTCGAATATGGTGCCCCTCCTCATGGTGGAATTGCACCTGGTATTGATAGGCTTGTTATGGTTTTACTCGGAACTGAAAATATAAGAGAAGTAATTGCTTTCCCAAAAACTCAAAACTTCATAGATCCTTTATTTGATGCGCCTGATTATATTGAAGAAAATCAACTTAAAGAACTTCACATCCAACCCATAGGTAAAGGAAAGTCAAATGCCCATAATAAATCACAAAGTACTTGAACACATTGCATATGGAGTATTCAAAGCTGCGGGTATACCAGACGAAGAAGCCGAAATCATCAGCGACCATATTATAACCGCAAATCTTTTGGGACACGATTCCCATGGAGTTTGGTATATTTCTAGATACGGTCAACAAGCTTTAGAAAAATATGTACCCTGGCAAAATCACGATGTCATACGTGAAAACCCCTTATTCCAACTTTTTAATGGTAATGGGGCACACGGCATAGTTGCATTAACTAAAACTACGTCAATTGCAATAGATAAAGCACACAATTCAGCTATTGGCATGGCTGGGGTTAAAAATGTAACACATATGGGAAGACTCGGTGCCTATCCAACACATATTGCTGAACAAGGCATGATTGGGATGGTCTGGACAAACACTGGAGGCCTAGCAGTAAGTCCTTTCGGTAGCGCTGAAAGAAAACTACGACTAGCACCTGTAGCATTTTCTGTACCTAGGAGGAATAAACCTCCCTTTACTTTAGATATGACCTTTAGCGTTGTAGCTGGCGGCAAAATTGAACAAAAAATAGCCCGAAATGAAACAATCCCTGATGGTTGGTTAGTTAACCGAAATGGCAACTATGAAAATGAAGGATCCGCTTACCAAAATCAAAACGCCTCAATCCTACCCTTAGGAGGCTTACAATTCGGACACAAAGGTCAAGGTCTATCTATGATAATGGAGATGATTGTAGGGCCCCTAACTCAAGCAGGGTGCACAGACGGTAATGAAAAAGGTGGAGGCGCCCTGATAACAGCAATCAATATATCCGAATTCACGGATATTGAAACCTATTTAGATGAAGTAGAAGAATTCGCAGATTATGTCCGTTCAGCCGAAAAACTCCCAGAGACTAAAGATATATATGCACCTGGAGAAATGGAAGAGGCCGTTAAAACTCATAGAAATAGAACAGGAATCCCAGTACCCGATGTTACTTGGGAAGAAATTGTTGAGATCGCAACAAGACTTAAAGTATCAATCCCAAGCATATAATACTATAGGACATTTCCACAAAAATAATACTAGGTAATATTTATAAAGCATCTTTAAGGGAAGCGATTTCTTCTAATTCAGTATGCGAATATGACCCTAAGCTTCTAAAATTAAATTCTGTATAATTTTTAATCCAGCGCATAGCTATCTTGTATGCTTTTCTGTATCGGTCTTCGATAGAATCAAACTCATTACCTTCAGACAGATCTTTCTTAATCAATAATAGGATATTATCTAACTCTTCCTGCAGAAGTGTTTTTACCAAAATAAAATCTGTGGCTTCTCCTGTATCAGAATCTTTAGCTCCATGAATTATCCTCTGCGCTATTTGAGCTACCGACATCCTTCCTGTCGCCAAATCCTCCATTAGAGGCCCGTGAATCCCAGGCTGTCCCGCTTGACTATCTATACCCTTTGCACCACGCCCATCTAGCCAGCCTTCTAAATATTCAATAACCATCCTGGCATTCCGACGGGTACCAGCCGTAGTGATTGGGCCATCAGGAACCTGAAGTTCAACAGGATAGTTCTCAGGATTTTTCATGTAATCAGTCGGCTCCCACCCAGAATTTCTAAGCTGCTTGAAAGGTTCGGCTGCTGTCTTCATATGAAAAATGTGAGCTACCCACGCTCTCAAAAAACCTTGTTTTGCCTCCCATTCTTTATCAGCAGTAATTGTCGTTGTAGCATTTGTATTAACTTCCGTGTCCCTGCTAGGTAAGGCTGTTGCCATACCACCAATAGGAACGGCTCCGTGTTTCAGACAAACAGCAACTAGGCGTCTAAATATATTTGATAAGAATTCCGTCGTCTTTACATCTACACCGAACCGATCAGGCCAGACCGATTTAGAATCGGACATGATAAATTCAAATATACTTGCCTTGAAATCCCATCTTGCTGCATTAAGGCCAGCCGCGTATGGCCCTAAAGAGAATAAAGTCTCCTCCATTTGATAAGCAAGTGGTAAAGATTCAACTAAAGGTATTGCTCGTATTACTGCACTTTTAGGTAAATTCAAGTACTGTGAAGAAAAATCGAAAAAATCTCTCCATAGAGCTGCTTCCTCTGCTGCTTCCATTTTAGGAAGGTAAAAATATACACCTTGGCCTCGTCCAATTTGTGCCCTACCAGCATAAAATAACGTCAAAGCGGTCCCTAATATAGCTGCAGGGATAGGAATACCATCAATGCTAACCTCTTCTTCATCTAAATGAAGACCCCTTTCTCTGTGCATGAAAAAAGGAATCTCTCCATCTTGAATAGAATAATGTTTAGACGTAATTGGATTTGTATATTCCAGCGTCCGTTCAACAGCAGCTAAACGATTTCTGGCAGAAGTCAATGTATCTATAAATCTATGTCCTCCTGCATCTTCGTCGTCGTCCAAATCACCTTCAGCTCTAGTACCATCTGGCCCTGGATTTAGAGCATTTATAAACATGTTAGTTACTGACGCAGGTCCTGTAATTTCAATGCCAGGGCGTTTTAAATCCTCAGGTACATCAGGGACAACCCAATTTGTGGTAGTAGCCTCAGATGGAGGAAGAAAATCCGGTAAAACACCTTGATTCAACGCCTTAGTTAGCACTTCTCTTCTTTTTTGTCTTAGTTGATGTATCCTGTCAGTAAATTCATCATGAAGACTTACTAAAAATGCGATGAATTCATCGGTGAACAAGTCGTTTATTCCCTCAAATTCATTGATTGTAATTCTATTATTGCTAGACATATTAAATTCCCCCCTGAGTGAAAGAAATCGACGTTATTAATGATATCATGTCCTAGTACCTCTGATATATCGCCGTGATGATTGTTTAATATGAACGGAAGGAATAATTACTAGACTATCTGATGCTCCCATACCAAATAGAGCAAAAACTAGAACAATTACGAATAAATATTAGCCGCCATAACTATCTGTACCATACATTAGATTCACCAGAAATTGATGATTATGATTTTGATCTTTTATTTAATGAATTAAGAAAATTAGAAGAACGTTATCCTGAATATATAACACCAGATTCTCCTACCCAACGAGTAGGGTCTGAACCTCTAAAACATTTTCAACAAGTTTCTCACGTCATTCCAATGATGAGCTTGAAAAATGCGTTCGACGACCAATCATTTTTGGAATGGCATTCTCGAACCGCAAAACTAATTTCTAATGAAGAATTCGAAATGGTTTGTGAGCTTAAATTTGACGGGCTCGCTGTAGCGCTGACATATGTGAACGGTGAGTTTATAAGAGCAGCGACACGCGGTAATGGAACAATTGGCGAAGATGTGACAACAAATATAAAAACCATTCGTAGCGTGCCATTAAGGACATTTGAAAATGTATCTGGCCAATTTGAAGTCAGAGGAGAAGTACTATTCCCTAAATCTCAATTCGAATTATTAAACAATAAAAGATTAGCATCAGGATTGGATCCGTATACAAATCCTCGTAATACCGCTGCAGGATCAATCCGACAACTTGATTCTCGTATTACAAGTGACCGATCACTTGATATTTTTATATATGGACTTGGTTATTCTGAAACGGACATCGCTTCGACACACTGGGATACATTAGCATATTTGAAAACAATTGGATTTAAAATCAGTAATCATAGCTTTTCAACTACGAAAACATCTGAAGTTATATCTTATTACAGAAAATGGGCCAGCGATTACAAAAATCTTGATTATGAATGTGATGGAATTGTAATCAAAGTTAACTCGCTTAATTTGCAACAAGATGCAGGTACCGTAGGGCGTGAGCCCAGGTGGGCTATTGCATATAAATTTCCTGCAACACAAAAAATAACTCAACTTAAAGACATTTTAATTAGTATTGGAAGAACTGGGAAAATTAATCCCTCAGCTGTACTTGAACCCGTAGAAGTTGGAGGAGTAACAGTCAGTCAAGCTACTCTACACAATGAAGACTACATCAACATAAAAGATTTGCGCATAGGTGATTTGGTAGTAGTTGAGAGGGCTGGTGAAGTAATTCCAAAGGTAGTAAAACCGTTAACCGATAAAAGGAATGGAAATGAGAAGCATTTCTATATGCCAATCAAATGCCCCAGTTGTGACGGGAAACTTTTACGACCTGTAAACGAAAGTGCCCATTATTGCGTAAATGCAATGTGTAAAGCACAACTTTTGAGATTATTGGAACATTTTGTAAGTAGAGGAGCAATGAACATAGATGGGCTGGGCAGACAGCTTGTTAATGAACTAATCATGAAAGATTTAGTTATGGATGTCTCTGATCTTTATAAAATTAAGATAGAACAACTGATATGTCTAGAAAGAATGGGAACTAAACGAGCATCAAACATATTGACATCTATAGAAAACAGTAAGAATCAACCATTCCAACGGGTGCTCACGGCACTTGGAATACGGCACGTCGGGCTAGAAGTGGCAGAAATCTTGTCTAGTAAACTACATGATATTGATAATCTTCTTCTAGTAAAACAGGAACAGCTAACTGAAATCGACGGGATTGGACCTGTTATAGCTTCAAGTGTGATCAACTATATAGAAAATGTATCAAACCGAAGGGTAATAGAAAATCTCCGAACCGCCGGGTTAACACTAGCCAACGAAACTGATTTGCAATCCAAAGAACAAAGCCTAACCAATATACGATTTGCAGTAACAGGTAAATTGGAACACTTCAGCAGATCAGATATAGAAGAAAAAATTAAAATTGCTGGCGGGACAATAAACAATAAGGTTAGTAAACGTACCGACTACTTGATTGCTGGCCAAGATGCAGGGTCGAAACTAAATGATGCCAAAGATCTCGATATTAAGATTATCTCAGAACAAGAATTTACAGAATTATTATAAATATCCGAATTTCTATGCCAATCGTATATAAATATGATCAAACTACTCACTAAATATGCTAAGATTTAAAGGAAATCTTGTGATCTTTTCTTCAAAACCTTGATTTATTTTAGTAACCTCAATCTTGTTAACTTTCGCAATTATGAACAGCTAGATCTTGCATTTGAACCTGGTATGGTACTTATTGAAGGAACAAATGGGCAGGGTAAAAGCAACATTATAGAAGCGTTAAACCTCATATCACTAGGTAAATCGCTAAGGACATCCAGTGATAATGAACTAGTTAGATGGCAAAACCCTTCTATTATCGATACATATACCACCTTATCTGCAACGGCCCAACAAACTTCGAGCTCTCTAAAAATTCAAATAGCGTTCAAAATACCTCCTAATAATGCCACTGTTCGAGAAGGTATGAAAACAGAAAATTATAGATCAGCAAACCGAATATCTCAAAAATTCTACAAGATAAATGGAGCCTCTACCCAGCCTTACCAATTAGTTGGAAAGATACCAACCGTCACTTTCACATCCCAAAACTTAGACATAATTTTAGGAAGTCCCTCTGACAGGCGACGCTATCTAGACATTCTCATATCTCAATTTGACAGCAACTACTTAAGATCAGTTCAAAAATATCATCATACCGTAGTTCAAAGAAACCACTTGCTAAGAGCTATCGCTGAAAATCGTTCAACTATTTCTGAACTAGATTTTTGGGACAGGTCACTAATACAACATGGTCAATACATCATGATAGCCCGGTCAAAAGCTATCGAATCCCTATCATCAACAGTAAATAAAATCTATAAAGATCTTTCAAATAACAAAGAAATCCTACATCTATCATACGAACCTAATATAGACCCATCCGACAAGTTTAATGAGAGCGTTTGCGGTGAACTTTTCATGGAAAAACTTTCTCTCAACCGTAATAAAGACTTAATACAAAAACATACAACTACAGGACCTCATCGTGACGAAATGTCAGTGACCCTTCAAGGAATGTCTGCTGCCAAATATGCATCTCGAGGGCAAATTAGAACAGCGATTCTATCATTAAAACTTGCCGAGGCTATCAAAATTGAAGAAGAAAGTGATCAGATGCCAATTTTATTACTCGATGACTTTTTATCTGAGTTAGATAAAAA
>CAYFFO010000013.1:20421-22000 GCA_964342485.1 uncultured Dehalococcoidia bacterium | reverse complement strand
TCCTAAACTAAATTCCTCGATCTGCCATGAAAGCCGCAAGGTCAGCAGTCCTGCAACTATACCCCCACTCGTTATCATACCAACCAACTACTTTTACAAGATCTTTTTCCATAGACATAGTTGACTGTCCATCAATAATTGCACTATTTGAATTACCTATGTAATCACTACTAACAAGAGGTTGATCAGAATAATCTAATATGCCTTCCATAGCTCCTGTAGCCGCCTCTTGATAAGCCCCATTTATATCCTCAACTGAAGCTGCATTCTTGATATTAGCAACAAAATCAGTAACTGAACCGGTGGGAGTTGGAACCCTAAAAGCCATCCCATGAATCTTCCCGTTGAGTTCAGGTAAAACCAAGCCTACAGCTTTAGCAGCTCCAGTAGTGGTGGGAATTATGTTAAGTGCTGCTGCTCTAGCTCGTCTCAAATCTTCATGGACTCTATCAAGTATATTTTGGTCACCCGTGTAGGAATGTATCGTTGTCATCAGGCCCCGTTCAACCGTGAAGTTATCATCTAAAACTTTAGTCATCGTAGCTATACAATTGGTAGTACAAGAGGCATTAGAAACGATTTTATGAGCCTTTGGATCATATACTGAGTCATTTACGCCCATCACTATCGTGATATCCTCTCCTTTTGCTGGCGCTGAAATAATTACCTTTTTTGCTCCCCCTTTACAATGACCTGCTGCGGCTGAACCGTCAGTAAAAAACCCAGTGGATTCGATAACTAAGTCAACCCCATATCTCGCCCAGGGCAAATCAGAAGGATTCCTTTCGGCTAAGACCTTAACTTCATTTCCATCTATAACCAAACTATCCTCAGTTGGTTCTACTGTACCCGGATAAACCCCATAATTGGTATCATATTTAAATAGGTGTGCGTTAGTAGGAGGATCTGCCAGATCATTAATTGCTACAAGTTTAAGTTTCTCAGGATGTCTCTCAAATATCGCTCGAGTAACTTGCCTACCAATTCTACCGAAACCATTTATTCCTACCCTAATGCTCATCTGGCAAACTCCCTTATTTTTTTCTTACATTTCTTCACAAACCAATGTGAAACCTTAACCAAAATTGCTTTATCGAATAAAATTGAAGATGATTTATATTCCTTGATCAGGCAATAACAACCTTCAAATTTTTACTGCCAATATTCTAAGCCAATTCCTTGGCATTACATCCACATTCAATTCATCAAATGTTAGTTCACATCCCGTTTGAAGTGCACTACTAGCTCTGTCCATTGGCACCCCTGGCATTACACCTTCTATAAAATCACTAAATCCACTAATATCTCGCCATCCATCCAATGGCACAGAAACAGTTTCAATCTCTTCTTTTTCAATTCTAAAACCGTTTTGCTCAACAAGGTCCCGGTATTCTTCAGCCTTAAGCTGTTTTCTCGACTGTACCTTACTACCTCGATTTGGTGACAATCCATGCTCTGTTCTCAATATCCTCAGTGATTTCAACATCCATTTTCTGGCAAAAATCATGGTTTCAGATGGATGAGCTCCATCAAAAAACGATGTATTAAAAGCCAGCTTTCCTCCGGGCTTCAAAGTCTT
>CAYFFO010000013.1:17540-20321 GCA_964342485.1 uncultured Dehalococcoidia bacterium | reverse complement strand
GTCACACTTCCATTACCGCAGGCCAGATCGATTATTCTTTGTCCTGAAGAAACTTCTGCCATATCGACAAGTCTGGCATTTTGTTTCCGATAAAAAGAATTCTCTGCAAATTTTTTGAATCCAAAATCTTCTGCTACCAAATTACTTCTCCTGAATACACCAGATTGGCAGATCAAAACAGCTTACTGAAATCGAATATAGAAGAACGCTACTTCAGTGATACTATAACAAAGAATATTACCCAAATCTACAGAACCCTGTTTTAATTACTAAGGTTGATTTCTTTAATAATTGGGTTAATTAGATCTTGCTCCTCAGTAGTCAATGGCCTAAGAGGGCGTGTCACTGTGTCATGCTCAATAATGCCTATTTTCTTCAGTGCAGCTTTCATTCCAGAAAAACTACCTGCATTCATTCCACCACCAGTTGCCAATTTAGTTATTCTATTAGCTGTAAAGATTTTTTCATTGTATATACGAGCGACTTCACTATTACCCTCTTCTCCAGCAGTCCAGGCCTTTGATACTATTTCTGGAGCAAGATTTGCGATTCCTGGAATAACTCCATCTGCACCTATGCCACGAGAGGACGTTATCCTAAATAAGGATCCCACAAATTTGTAAAATCCCGATTCCACTTCATCACACATAACCTTCATCTGCGCAAAAGCCTCTCCTGAACCGGAACTATCTTTAACACCAACAGCAATACCGTCCTTTGCCAATTTAGCGATGACTTGCGGCTCAACTATTGTTTTTACAGTTGAAGGAATATTATATATCCATAATGGTTTATCAGAATTTGCTTTTATGTGTTTAAAATGTTCTATAACCTCATCTTGAGAGTTCGGATAATAATATGGAGGGGTAGCCGCAATACCATCTACTTCTAAGTCCGATGTTAGCTCGCATAACTTAACTACTAATTTGGTACTAGCAGCGGAAAGATTAGCTATAACGGGTATTCTGCCATCTACCTCTTCCACTACCGTCTCAATTGCTATGATTCTTTCACTATCTTCAAGGGCTGCGAATTCACCTGTTGTACCTGCAGCCCAAATACCGTGAACTCCTCCTTCAATCAAGTAGTTTACAAGCCGCCTCATCGATACCACATCAACCGTTTCATCGGGTTTTAATGGAGTTAGTATCGGAACCATAACCCCTTTAAATTGTTTCTCAGTTTTCATAAATAGCTCCTAAATTTAGATGATTTTTTCATTGCTTACGAATTGAGGGTCGATGTCAGTAGCTGACATCGACCCTCAATTCGCGCAAGTCTAAAGTCTCTTTTAAACCTAACCCCCACCAATCGCTGGCAAAAAATGTACTTCGCTGTCGTTTTTTACCTTTTCTAATATACCTAATGGGCTAACTTCTCCATCAATCGCTACAGAGATATTGGGTTTAATCTTGTAACCATCAACCAATCGTTCCTTAGTACCAGGATATTCTTGTTCTAAGTTTTCAACGATTTCCCTTATATTGGCACCTGAAATTTCTACTTTCTGATGGCCTTCAGTCAATTTTTGCATCAGAGAAGGTATGAATACAGTAGCCATGTCTCCTATACACCATTCGAATTCCATAAAGCTTGCATTACATTTGAAGGATTCATAGGAAGAACATCCATCCTTATGTTAGCCGCTCTATATACAGCATTGGCAATAGCAGCCGGTGGTGGAACTATATTAACTTCACCTACACCGCGTACACCAAATGGATGAGATGGAGCGGGCACCTCTACAATTACTGTATCTATCATCGGTAAATCTAATGCCAATGGGATACGATAATCTAAAAATGTACTGTTTGACATTCTGCCAGAATCATCCATAAAGTACTCTTCATTAAGAGCCCAACCAATCCCTTGCACAGTCCCCCCCTGCAATTGACCTTCAACATAGCTAGGGTGTATCGCCTTACCAACATCTTGAGCAATCGTTGCTCTAGTAACATTGATCTTTCCGGTTTCATCATCAATATCAACATCAACGATTAAACCAGCAAAAGAACCACCCTGCCCTTTCGCATCAACTGAACCTCTACCAACGACAGGTCCTCCAGTATCATTCAGTTCAGCAGATAATTCTTTGAAGGTGATTTCTCTACCAGATTTCCCTGTTTCCTTTACCACGCCATCGTCCCATTCGATTGAATCTATGCTGATATCCCAAAGGAGTGCTGCTCTAGCAATCATTTGCCGTTTCACATCTTGGGCAGCTTCATAAGCGGCCATTCCCGTAGCAAAAGTAGTTCGACTACCTCCAGTACCGAAAGTCCAACCAATAGAATCTGTATCTACAACTGCTGGATGAAAGTCCTCTGCTGGAATACCAAGAACCTCTGCAGCCTGCATCGAAATAGAAGTTCGACTGCCACCAATATCAGGGGAACCCTCTGTTAAGCCTACTGTACCATCATTGTTCACAGCCAGGTTTACTGAAGATTGCAATCCAGCGTTCATCCAATAACCAATGGCGACCCCTCTACCTTTGTTAGGACCTTCAAGTGGAGCTGTATAGTGAGGATGATCCCGGAGTGCCTCTAATACTTCTACACACCCGATACTTGCATACGGTGTTCCATCAGCACGCCTAGTACCTTCCTTTGCTGCATTCTTTAATCTTATTTCTATAGGATCTATACCTAATTGTTCTGCCAACTCATCAACAACAGTTTCGCTAGCAAACTCAGCATTTGTAGCGCCTGGAGCCCTATAGGCTGCAGTTTTTGGTTTATTCACCACCACGTCATAACCATCAACCTGCATATTCTCAAT
>CAYFFO010000013.1:14401-17440 GCA_964342485.1 uncultured Dehalococcoidia bacterium | reverse complement strand
TCGTGTAAAAGAGGTGCGTCTGGTTTCATCGCCGCTTTTACATCAGTCACAGAAGGAAGTATCTCATAATCAATTTCTATCAACTTAGCAGCTTCTTCAGCTACATGCTGATTTATGCCAGACACAGCTGCTACAGGCTGCCCCTTAAATAAAACCTTCTTTGTAGCCATTATACCTTCTCGAAGGTATTTCATATCTGTAGATAATTCTCCAAGAGTCACTTTCCTGTCCTTGCCATCTTCGTTCACGGTCTCTGGAAAATCACTACCTGTTACTACTGAACGAACGCCTGGGTAGGCACTCGCTTTGATTGTATCAATTGATCGTATATTAGCGTGAGCATGAGGACTCCTTAGAATCTTCCCAAACAACACACCTGTACTCTGATAATCAACCCCATACTTTGCTCTTCCCGTAACTTTGTCCGCACCATCATGTCGTATTGGACGAGTTCCAATAATCTTGTAATTTTTTGATTTTTTAGATTCTTGAGCGGTAGCCAAAGCTTTACCTCCAAACTTAGAATACTGGTCGTTTATTTATCTAAAACAACTATCTAACTAGAAGACACCATTTTCTCAGAAGCATCCTTCACTGCCCTGACAATCTTGTCATAGCCAGTACATCTACATAGATTCCCGGCCAACCAGAACCTTATCCTGTGTTCAGATGGAGATGGTTCTTGTTCTAACAACGCTTTGGATGCAACTATGAAGCCAGGTGTACAAATACCACACTGCAGGGCCGCATTTTCCAGAAAAGCCTGTTGTATCGGATGCAACCCTTCGGGACTCGCTACCCCTTCAATCGTTTCGATTTCTGCATCTTGTGCTTCGACTCCCAGAACTAGGCAAGATGTGACTATTCTACCGTCAAGATTAACAGTACAAGCACCACAGTTACCATCATTACAGCCTTCTTTACTGCCAGTAAGCCCAACCACATCTCTTAGACATTCCAAAAGACTCTGCCGTGGCTCACATAGAAACTCAATGTCTTCTCCATTTATCTTTGTTTTAACATGTGTTTTACCTGGCATCTACTTCCCTCCATTGGCTCTTTCTATGGCCGTATTTATTGCTCGACGGGTTAAAACTTCACAAAGATGTTTTCTGTACTCTGCAGTACCTCGCATATCTGTGATCGGAGATGCCGTTGATTTAGCAATTCCCGCTGCTACAGATATGTTTTCGTCATTAACTGTCTTTCCAATCAATGATTCCCCTGCTTCTTTCACATACAACGGAGTTGGTGCCACAGATGATAATGCTATCTTGGCTTCTTGGAATGTACCATCTTCAACCACCACTGAAACACCTACACCTGCCACGGCTATATCCATTTCATTTCTTGGGATAAACCTAATATATCGAGAACCTTGATTGTGTTTAGGTGCGGGAAGGCTAATAGAAACAAGAACTTCATCATCGGATAATACTGTCTTGCCTGGTCCCTTACAAAAATCTTCAACGGCTACCTGGCGGGTCCCTGACGACCCTAGTAAATTTGCTGTCGCTCCTAATGCTATCAATGATGGAATGGAATCAGCGCTCGGAGCTGCATTACACAAATTACCACCAATGGATGCCCTACCCTGTATCTGAATACCACCTATAAGCGATGAAGAATCGATTATGGCAGGATACTTTTCTTTTACAACTTTATCAGAGTATATTTTATAGCATTCAACCGCAGCGCCGATCGTCAATCCAGTATCATCGTCATAGCTCAATTCATTTAGTTCAGGTAGTCCTTTGATATCCACTACTAAATCTGGACTCCCAATTCGAGCTGGGTTGACTCTCATTAATACAAGAAGGTCTGTACCACCTGCGAATGGCCGCGCTTTACCTCCACTCTCTCCTAGCAGCTTGACTGCACCTTCTAAACTATCGGGTTTAGCATAATCAATCCACTTCACTGGCCCGCTCCTTTCTAGTTAACTTACATATTCGTCACAAGTCCAATTTTATTCCCTAATCAACGCACCTATGATTTCAACCTCTTGTAGGCAAATTCAGCAATTATAATATATAGAATTCTGAGCCCAATTATAACAAAGCAATCAAGATGGAACAAATAGCCATCAAATATAACAGGATTTATACCAAAACTAGACATCCAGAGATGTCAGGTCTTTGGAATAACAGCTCTCTTATGAGTTGCAAAGCCTATCTTATTTCCACCTTCAAAAGCTTCCAGGGCATAAGTAAGCTTGTTCCCATCAACTTCTAGCAATTCAGACTTGATCTTCACCACTGCCCCAATAGGAGTTGGTGCTAAATGTCTCATTCCATCCACCGCATACCCTACTGTCGTGTGGCCATTGGGAAGCAAAGACTCAGATGCGTCTATACAACATTCTTCCATTAATTTTAATAGAGATGGCGTTGAGAGCACCTCTGCTCCTGTACGGCCCATCCTATTAATAGTTAAGTCCAGAGTTACCTCAGTACTCACCTCGAAAACTTTACCCTTTTCCAATTTTTCCATAGATTTCTCCGAAAAATATAAATAGAAGACAATTATAACAGCCAGCCCTGAAAACTTTTTACATTTTGGTAATAGTGTCTAAAGATTGCAAAAATATTAGTTAGTTGATAAGGGATAAGAAGTAAAATTTTGTTCTATAATCAAAAATCAAATTGTTCACTGGAAAATAATATAAAAGCATATCCAAAATAACTACTCACTTGATAGTGGAGGCAAAAGTTTGCTAAAAATTGAAAAGCATCATGCTGAAGAAATGATAACCCATTCAAAACAGGAAAACCCAAATGAATGTTGCGGCATATTATCAGGTAAAGAACAAAAAGCGATAAAACTAAATCGAATAACAAATATCGCTAAAAGTCCATTCCGATACGTTATGGATCCAAAAGAATTTTTAGATGCGGACTTAGATTCAGAAAAAGCCGGTCTGAAATTTGTCGCTTTTTATCATTCACACACCCATTCTCCTGCTTATCCATCTGAAACAGACGTTCGTATGGCACTTCAGAGTGGATATTTGAACGTCAATTATATTTTGATTTCCCT
>CAYFFO010000013.1:9052-14301 GCA_964342485.1 uncultured Dehalococcoidia bacterium | reverse complement strand
CCAATCGTAGGTAAACTAAGAACAACCGACACAATCACACTTCCTCCAACAAGCGAAGGCAACAAATATCCAATCGTACTGATTAGCGGATTGATCGCAACCCTGACCGGATATTTTAAAATAAGACGCCATGAAATATTTCCCTTAGCTCTTGCAGTAACCACATACGGCTTTCCCAATTCATCCAACAAATTGTTCCTCATAACCCTAATTAATCCGGCAGTACCAGAAGTGCCGAGAACCAATGCAGGAATCCACAGATGTTGTAAGAGGTCTAACGCTTTATCTAGACTCCAGGGTACGTTGATATAATCTGCTGAAAAAAGACCGCCCACATTCTGATTAAAATAAGCATACCCTATGTACATTAAGACAAGCCCGAGTAGAAAATCTGGTACAGCTAATCCTGTAAATCCGGCTAGCGTAAATAAATAATCTCCAATTGTATGTTGTCGGACTGCTGAGTAAATCCCTACAGGTATAGCAAAAGTCCATGTGACAATAATAGTAAACCCCGTAAGTATTACTGTGATCCAAATTCGATCTCCAATAACATTTTTTATGGGTTGATCACCGCCTGCGTAGTAACCATCAGAAAATGTATAGCCTAATTCACCCCTCATCAAATTCCAAACCCATTTCCCATATCTAACATATTGAGGTTTATCTAAACCTAGGTATTCACGATAAAACTTAGCCATTTCCGGACTATGTGAGTTCGAACCTTCTTTTAAGGCCCAATCCATCCATTTATCAATTGCATCGCCCTCTGGCAATTCTATAATCACAAATGACAACACACTAATGGCCCATACTGTAGCAAATGCCAGCATCAGTCTCTTGACTATATAAGCTATCAATTACTGTCCTCTGGGAAATAGACCTATATCAGCATAAACGTTCGTCACAGTCAAGTAACATTTGATTAGAGACCCGTCTATCGGCAAATGATAGAATATTTCTAGTTAGCAAAATAAATACGCCCTGATGTAAAAATTATCGAACGAATATTAGAGAGGACTTATATGACATTCCCAAACGCATCACTATTCCCTATAACAACAGAGGTTACAACAAATGACCATTTGTCAATTGGGGGCTGTGACCTATCGAATCTTGCAAACCAGTTTGGTACACCACTTTACATTTTCGATGAGGAAACTCTTCGTGATATGTGTAGGCAATTTGTCAAAGAATTTACTTCCAGATATGAAAATACTAAAGTCCTTTACGCATCGAAGGCTTATACGAATGTCTCTATAGCAAATATAATTCATCAGGAAGGTCTTGGAATAGATGTGGTTTCTGGTGGAGAACTTGCTGTCGCTTTAGCTGCAAAATTACCTTGTTCGCAAATATATTTTCATGGGAATAATAAAAGTGTAGAAGAACTTACCATGGCAATTAACAATAATATTGGTAAGATCGTCATCGATAGCTTTCATGAACTCGATCTTGTCAATAAGATAGCTGCAAACAATAAAACAACACAGGCAGTAATGTTGCGTCTGTCCCCTGGAATAGACCCTCATACACATGCGAAAACTACCACAGGTATACTCGACAGCAAATTCGGATTTTCAATTGAAACAGGGGATGCCAAATTAGCTATCTTAGAAACGTTATCAAAAGATAATATCGACTTGATAGGTATACATTTTCATTTAGGTTCTCCAATTTTTGAACTAGAGCCATACTCGACAGCCATTGACACCGTTTTAACATTTTTGTCAGATTTTAAAAAAGATGGTTTGAATCTAAGAGAATTTAGCCCAGGAGGCGGTTTCGCGATTGGATATGTACAAAACCAACTTCCTCCTGACATCTCATCTTATGCAGAGGTTATAACTTCTACACTGAATGATCGGGCGGCTCAACTTGGCTTTGAAGATGTCACACTGACAATTGAACCTGGACGTTCTATTGTGGGAAGAGCGGGAGTTGCTTTATACCGTGTAGGAGGAATCAAAGATATCCCTACAATTCGCAAATATGTTTCCCTTGATGGCGGAATGGGAGATAACATAAGACCAGCCCTGTATGACTCTCAATATGAAGCCGTTGTAGCCAATCGGATTTCAGACAAACCCGAGGAAATAGTTACCCTGGCAGGCAAATATTGCGAATCTGGCGACCTTTTAATCAAAGATATTTGTTTACCAAAACTGAATACTGATGATCTGATAGCCATACCTTCCTCAGGAGCATATGCTCCTTCAATGGCCAGCAATTACAATCTAAACCCCAGACCTGCAATAGTTATAGTCAAGGAAGGAAATCCAAGACTTATCCGAAGACGGGAAACATATGAGGATATGATGTCACTGGACATCCAATAAAAATAGATTATGAAATCTAGCTTTATCCATATATTTTATTTTGTTATGCGTTTAATAAACATGATTAGATAATTAAACATGCATAAACAAGATACCCCTTTAACGCACAACAAAATCCCTGCTCCTATATGGAAGACTTTCGGGCATGACAATGCTATAAAAAATCTCTTGTCTGCTTTAAACCAAAATCGATTTGCACATGCATATCTAATCACAGGTGCACAGAACATTGGCAAAACAACCTTAGCTGTAGATATGGCAGCATCATTTAACTGTGGAAGTATAAATCGTCCTTGTGGACAATGCCTTAGCTGCAAACGAATCCTAAAGGGAACACATTTAGACACACGTATTATTAGTCTCGATAATCAATTCGATGATAATAAGCAAAATCTAAATTCGATTGGTATATCTCAAATCAAAGCTTTACAAAGGGAAGCAGCATTAACCCCATTTGAGGGTAAAAAACGAGTATATATCATTATAGATGCTGACAAACTATCTGAAGAAGCAAACAACAGTCTGTTAAAAACTCTTGAGGAACCACCACCCACAGTAATTATTCTCCTCACCACTTCAAAACCTGGGAATATAATGGAAACGGTACAATCCAGGTGCCAGTTAATTGAACTAAAAAAGGTTCCAATATCAATTATATCTAACAAAATTAGAAAGCAATTCGATATCAGCAAAAATAAAGCAGATCAAATATCTAACCTTGTAGATGGTCGCCCAGGTTTAGCAATTAAAATGAGTGATGATCAGGAGGCCATCACTGAATTAAATGATAAATTGGCAGCAATCGGAAACATTATCAAGGGTAATATTAACCAGAAACTTCAACATGCAAAACAATTAAGCTCAATTACGAATTCAAACAGGGATGAGGGTCGCAGAGAGTTATTAATTTGGTCTAATTGGTGGAGAGATGTGATGTATGTCAAAGAAGGATTAAATGAACTTGTCAAGAATAAAGACGGCATTGAAGTAATATCAGATTTCGCAGCTAAATTAACAAATGTTGAAATATTGGACTCTATAAATACAATCAGGGATACTCAGGAATTAATTGACAAAAATGTTAATTCTCGATTGGCTTTGGAGACAATGATGATTAATCTGCCCAATTTCCAAACTGATAAATAAAAAGTTGCCGGCATAAATTGTGCAAATTTCAAAAAATAATTGAAAACAAAGTACCAATCTATTTATCACTGATACCAGTAGGGAAATCAAAGTAATGAGACTTAAAAATAAGGTTGCCTGGATCGCCGGAATGGGTACGGGAATGGGCAAAGCCACAGCACTTCTTTTTGCTCAAGAGGGTGCTCATGTAATTATTTCAGCCAGAACAAATACCATCTTAGAAAAAACATCTGACCGTATTAAAGAACATGGCGGGCAAGTAACAATTTTGCCTGGCGATCTGACATCCAATTCAAACGTATCTGAGATTGCAAATAAAATTGTTTCAACAACAGGCAAGTTAGACATTGTTTATTCAGGAGCTGGAGGCTTTTTTGAACCAACACGTAACTTAGAACAAATATCTGTAGAATACTGGGATACAGTTCTGACCAACACGCTAAGAAGCTTGTACAATGTTTCACATGTATGCCATCCAATAATGAAATCCCAGGGAGGAGGATCAATAGTAGCGATTGGGGCAAGTCAAAGTGTCAGACAGGAAGGCAACCCGGCATATGGAGCCGCGAAAGCAGGTATTTTAGGATTAGTAAAGAACCTTTCAAAAGAATTTTACCCTTCAAACATACGTATAAATGCTATCAATGCCGGCCTATTTCGTGGAAAAATTAACAAAGGCCAGATTAAGCCATCCGACTCGATTCTTGCCAGAACCGGAAATCCTGTCGATATAGCTTACGCAGCATTGTATCTTGCCTCAGACGAATCTTCTTGGGTTACCGGCCAAATCCTTACAGTAGACGGTGGGGTAAACATAGGTACTCGAGAGTTATGGGAATTTGAAGCATAAACTATGAATACAAGACTAACTGCCGGTTAATGATCAAACCCTGATTTAATAATAAAAAATCAATGAACAATCTAACAACTGTAAACAAAATTGAAATTCAAGAATCTAATATACTTGTACAATGGAAAGACGGTCACCAAAGCAAATTTGAAGCACGTTATCTTAGGATCAATTGTGGTTGTGCAGAATGTGTAGAAGAATGGAGCCGCCGACAACTACTTGATCCCGCTACGATTCAAGCTGACCTGACAGCTGAAGACTATTTACTAGTAGGACAATACGCTGTCCAATTCCTTTGGAGTGATGCTCATTACACTGGCATATATCCGTTTGACCTTTTAAGAAAATTATGCCCCTGTGAAGATTGTGGTGAATTGCCCGAATGAGCCGATCACCAGTATAAAAATCACTTCAAAGGAGAAAAGTCTGTAGGATTCATAATCATATTGGTTATCTTAGCCACAATAGGACCATTTGATTCAGATGAAGCTACTACTTTTGCCCATTCAGGATCGGCACGAAAATTCTTCCAAATAACTTCCCTTTGTTCCACAGAATCGAATGCCAATATGTAGATCAATTGATTACTGTAACCACCAACATCAGACGTCCAGTAACCTATATTTTTCGCTCCATGTTTTTCCAATAGATTAACTGTATGATCCCTAAATCTGGATATCACATCAGGTAACCTGCCCGCAACCGCATCATAAACACGATATTCGTAAATCACTGTAACCTCTCCTTTATCAAGTCAATACTCATTTTTCAAAGATGGGTATCTCAAGTTCCTTTGATACTAGGCCTGCCAAAATCTGTAAATTTTTGATTGGAAGTAAATTTGTTTCTCCCAAAGAAATGGATGATATGGACACTAACTGATTTCGTATAGCCCAAATATCACTGTATTCCTC
>CAYFFO010000013.1:0-8952 GCA_964342485.1 uncultured Dehalococcoidia bacterium | reverse complement strand
CTAATTGGCCATGAATCGCCGCTCCCACTGTTCCCGAATAAAGAATATCTTTGCCTAGATTTGATCCGTAATTAACACCAGAAACTATCAGATCAAAGTCTTCATCGAAAAGTTCGTCATTGGCTAAAATTACACAATCAGATGGAGTACCTTCTACAGATATCGCATCGATATCATTATATGGCGAAGATACATTGTTGACACGTATAACATCGAGTAAGGTAGTTGCAAGCCCAACACCACTTCTATCCCTATCCGGAGCTACAATAGAAACGACCCCAACTGAAGTAAGGGAATAAGCAAGACGCCACAGCCCATCTGAATTGATACCGTCATCATTAGTTACAAGTATTCTCAATGCAAGTTACCACCAAAATCATATGGATGAAATTTATACAAGTTATTTCAATAAAATATTATCAATTAATCGCATATCATCAATAAATACAGCCAACGATACCAGCGCGGGACTCTCAATAGAATTGATTTCTTCTAAAGTCTCAGCATCGGCTACACTTATATAATCAAGTGTAGCTAGAGGTTCTTTGTCTATAAGGTCAGAAACAACCCCTTTTATCTGGCTTGCATCATTCCCAACCGTTCTTGCCAAGCTCAAGGCTTGATATATAACCTTAGCTGCACGTTTTTGCTTAGAATTCAAGTAAGTATTTCTACTACTCATGGCTAATCCATCAATTTCACGAACAGTTGGGCACTCAATCACTTCCACACCAAAATTTAGATCTTCATTAACCCTTTTTATAATTCGGATTTGCTGGGCATCTTTTTGTCCAAAATAAGCTCTGTCAGGTCTTATGATACTGAAAATTTTAGACACTATGGTTGCAACACCTTCAAAATGCCCAATTCGCGAACTTCCTTCAAGAATCTGACCAATTCGACCAACCTTGATCAAGGTGTCGAATCCTTCAGGGTACATCTCTTCTACACTAGGACTAAATAAATAATCGACTCCCTCACGATTCAATTTATCAATATCAGATTTAATAGTACGGGGATATCGATCGTAATCATCTCCTGGAGAAAATTGCATGGGATTAACAAAAATAGTTACTAAAGTTTCCATATTATCTTCAATAGAGCGTCGCATAAGTGATAAATGACCATCGTGAAGTGCACCCATAGTTGTCACCAGTCCAAGTGACCTTACAATAGTTCCGGAAACTTCATTGTAATCCTGTATTGTTTCTAAAATCTGCATTGAATTTAAAGTGGTATTGAGTAAAAGAACCGGTAAATTAATATTTTCAAAACAACTTACTCGATTTTATCCATCGGTTTGCATTCCAACAACATCTTTTTAAAAGATTGGTTTTCCAAATCAGATAGATGTTTAATATTAGATTCTCCCGGAAAGTATCCTGCAGTAACTGAAGAAACATATTGCTCAATAGCTCTAATCGATTGAGTTTTTAAATCACCAAATTTTGTAACATGTCTAAAATCAAGATCATTTATGCCAAGCATATCCGTTATTACCAAAACTTGACCATCAGTAAATCTTCCGGCCCCAATCCCTATAGTCGGAATAGTGAGCCGAATTGAGGATTCCTTAGCAACTTCTTCAGGTACCAATTCGTAAACGATGCTCCATGCCCCGGATTCCTGTAATTTCATAGACTGATCAATCAATTTCATAGCATCTACAGCAGTGGTTGCTTTAAACCTTTTCTGATCATGAAATTGTGGGGTAAGTCCAAGATGGCTGCACACATCTATACCATGGCTAACCAGATAACTAACGATATCTGGTTTAAACCCTTCTAATTTTACTCCATCAGCACCCAGTGAGATCAAATAAGAAGCATTCTTCAAAGCGGATTTTTCACTCTCATAAGAATTATAGGGAAGATCTACAAGTAAATATGCGCTGTCAATCCCGCGTTTTACTGCACGCAAATGATGAGCCATATCTTCGACAGTTACTTCTTTTTCACTACTGTATCCCAATATATTGGTACCCACACTATCACCAACAAAAACTATATCGACCCCACAAGAATCCTGCCATACGGCTGTGGGATAATCGTAGCAAGTAAGCACTGTTATTTTGTCTCCCGACTTTTTCTTTTGCATAAGAATATCGGTTGTAACCTTCATCGCATCCCTCAATGAAATTTCTTCTGCTATCTTGTCCTACCCAAAGATTCTTCTAGCAAATTATAGATTTCAGAAGCCCTCTCCTCGGTAAGAGTCCCTTTCTCAAGCGCAAAAGGCAAACTAGACAAAGCCATATTGCAATAAAGAGGCAAAACGTCAGGCGCCCGAGCAGCTAAGACTTGTAAATGTTTTCGGATTGTACCTACATCACCCCTTGCATAAGGACCGGCAATACCTTCGGGAATCCCTTGTGAAGACAGGTTGATCGAAACTTGGCGCATTATAGGCATTAATGCTCTTAACCCATCAGTTCGTTCCATTCCTAGGTGTTCCCATAACTGAGCTGCGGTGGCCCCAACTCCAGACAAAATGCCTCCAAGCATAACGCCAGATAAGTGATACAAGACCTTATCCTCTGCCTTTAAGAATATTGGATATCCTCCAATAGCACGAGCTGTATCAGCAAGGTATTGTTGAATCACTTCATCTCCTTCAATACCAAAAGTAGTTCCAGGTATACTCTTTATCCCATTTTCCACAGCCGCAAATGCCTGCATCGGATGGAAAGCCCCGACACGAGCTCCTTTTTTAAAAGCAGACGATAGGACATCAAGAGATAGCGCGCCAGAACAATGAATTACTGTGTGAGTTTTTTTCCAATCTACTGATAATACAACTTGCTTTATTAAATCATCGGGTGTGGTCACAAACACCACATCAGACAAACTAGATACTTCATCTGGGTCTGCACAAACCTCGACATTATCCACTAAATGAGCCAGTTCTTCAGATGAAGATAGTGAACGGCTAGACACTGCAGCCACTAGATAATCGTTTTCAGAAAGAACTGACGCAAGAACTTTACCGAGTACCCCTGCACCGACGATCCCGATTTTAGATTTTTTTGAGAGTGGTTTATTCACTTAGTTAAATCCATAAATAAATATTGATTCTAAACTTATTAAAATGTCCTCTACCAGCCAAAAATGCAATTGAATATATCGATCAAAATAGTTGTGCTTTTGTTAATCAAATGAAAATTAGCAAAAAATCCGAGTATGCCAAAAACGATTATTGCTACTCTTGAATCAAAAAATAACTCAATACAATTCAAGACAAGAAAACACCGTCAAATACTCTTTGGTACAAAACCTCCCTTTTAAATCCTGTGAGGGGAGCTTGATTGTACAAACCCGGATATTTAACAAAATTAGTGTCAAAAAATCCGAATTGAATTTTCAATAAATCTACGCTCACCATCCCACAGGGATTGGCTGCAAATATATTCTACCATGAGAACCAATTCGCCTCCAAAATGGGTTACAATCTTAACAATTGGGTTGGCATTAATGGTGATGACATTTACCATATCCGTTTAGATAGCCAGACTGATAGTGTAAAATATACTCTTTAAAAATAAAAACTATGTGAGGAATATCTTTTGTCTGATTTTAATGTGATTGTATTAGGTAGTGGACCAGGTGGATATGTTGCTGCAATTCGGTCAGCTCAGCTGGGATTAAAAACACTTCTAGTAGAGAAGAGTGAAATTGGCGGTGTTTGCTTGAACTGGGGATGTATACCTAGTAAAGCACTAATAAGAAATTCAGAAGTTGTGAATCTGTTCAAAAATTCTGAAGAATTTGGGATAAGTGCAGATAATATTCAGTATGACTATTCTAAAGCTGTGGATCGCAGTAGAAACGTTGTCACTAAATTGACTTCCGGTATCGACCTTTTGTTAAGTCGGAATGGTGTCACAGTGATAAAAGGTGAAGGTACTTTGATAGATAGCAATACGATTAGTGTAAACGAGCAACGTATTTCTTCTGAAAATATAATTATTGCAACAGGAGCCACATTCCGTGAAATCCAAGGACTTCCAATAGATGGAAATACGATAATCACTAGTAGAGATGCTCTTGCACTTAAAGAGGTGCCCAAGCGAGTTGTTATCGTTGGAGCTGGTGCAACAGGGGTAGAATTTGGGTACGTATGGAATACATACGGATCAGAGGTGACATTAGTCGAACTTATGCCCCGTATAATTCCAAATGAAGACGAGGAATCCAGTAAACTTCTGGAGCGCTCCTTCTTGAAGAAAGGGATCAAATCAATCACCTCTTCCAAAGTTGTGAATGTAGAAATATCGGAATCCGAAACTACAGTAACCATAAGTAATGACACAGATACAACTATAGTTAAATGTGACAAAATACTGGTTGCTATTGGCACTCAAGGTAATATCACAAATATTGGGATTGAAGAATTAGGGATAGATACTGAAAAAGATTTTATATCCGTTAACGACCAGATGGAAACAAGTGTGCCTGGTATATATGCTATTGGAGATGTGACTGGTAAAATGTTGCTGGCCCACGTAGCTTCAGCACAAGCTGTTACTGCGGTTGAGCATATTGCCGGTTTAGACCCGCAGCCAATAGATTACGGTATTGTCCCAAGAGCAATTTACTGCAAGCCTCAAATCGCAAGTTTTGGACTTACAGAAAAACAAGCAACTGAACAAGGATATGAAGTTCGTATTGGTAAGTTCCCAATTGCAGCAAATGGGAAAGCTCTGGGTATGAACGAAGCCGAAGGCATGGTTAAATTAGTACTTGAAGCTGAAATTGGAGACATTCTAGGAGCACATATGGTTGGTCCGGAAGTAACTGAATTACTTGGAGAGCTATCCATGGCAAGGATGCTAGAAAGTACCGATAGGGAACTCGGATGGCTTATTCATCCACATCCAACAATCTCGGAATCGATTAAAGAAGCAGCGTTAGATTCAACCGGAGAAGCAATACACATTTACAGAGCTAATCAATAGATGAATAATCTGGACAAAAATAGCATTTGCTCCTTATATGAACAAATGTTGCTGATCCGCAGATTTGAAGAACAAAGTGGACGGCTATATATGGAAGGCAAAATTAAAGGCTTTCTTCACTTATATATTGGGGAAGAAGCCATAGCGGTTGGAGCAGTTTCTAGCCTACGTGAAGACGATTATATTATAACTCACTACAGAGACCATGGACATGCACTCGCAAGGGGAATGCACCCCAACACTGTTATGGCAGAATTACTCGGCAAAGTTACCGGAAGCAGTGGAGGTAAAGGCGGATCAATGCATCTGTTTGACGTGTCGCGTGGATTCATGGGAGGACACGCAATAGTAGGTGGTCAATTGCCAATAGCTGTGGGACTCGGACATTCAATAAAATACAGGTCAGAGGATAGAGCTGTTGTTTGTTTTTTCGGAGATGGAGCAGTGAGTCAAGGCGAATTCCATGAATCTTTAAACCTAGCATCACTATGGAATCTGCCGATAATTTTCTTTCTGGAAAATAATCTTTATGGTATGGGTACCCACGTAGAACGTACCCATGCTGGTGGACGCGATATATATTTATCAGCTGATTCATATAGGATTAGGGCAGCTCAGGTTGATGGAATGGACGTTTTGGCAATTCAAGAAGCGACCAATGAAGCTCTAGAAATTATCCGTAAAGGCGGGGGCCCTGTATTTATTGAAGCAATGACCTATCGTTTTGTCGGACATTCAGTACAGGATCCCCAGGCATATAGGGAATCTGAAGAGATAGAACAATGGCGTGCAAAGGATCCTATAAAGACCTTTAAAGAATCATCACTCTCCCAAGGATTAGTAGACGAACAAGACATTGCAGGTATTGACGAAAAAGTAGCCCAAATTGTTGCAGAAGCAACAAAATTTGCAGAAGAAAGCCCTGAACCACCAATAGAATCTTTATATGAAAATGTTTACGGCCCAAATAAATAAAATTAATAGGAAAAGCTTCAAGATAAAATGACAGCAATAATGCTCAGAGAAGCTATAAGCCGAGGACTTGTTGAAGCGCTCGAAGAAGATGAGCGCGTTTTTATGATTGGGGAAGACATAGGTACCTTTAAAGGTCCATATGCTGTAACAAGTGGCATGTT
The DNA here is from genome assembly GCA_964342485.1 of uncultured Dehalococcoidia bacterium. Lineage (GTDB taxonomy): Bacteria > Chloroflexota > Dehalococcoidia > Lucifugimonadales > CAJWER01 > CAYFFO01. The sequence goes on along the minus strand of CAYFFO010000013.1, from coordinate 2,862 downwards.
AGACAAATTTGGCCCAGACCGTATTATAGATAGCCCTATATCAGAATCAGCAATGATAGGAACTGCAATAGGATCTGCACTGGGTGGCCTCAGACCTATAGTAGAAATTATGACTGTGAATTTTTTGCTCTTGGGAATGGATCAAGTTGTTAATCATGCTGCCAAACTCAGGTACATGTCTAATGGACAAATCAATGTTCCAATGGTAATTCGAACTGTAACCGGTGGCGGAAGTCAACTAGGCGCCACACATTCTCAATGCCTCGAAGTATGGTTCGCGACAGTTCCAGGTTTAAAGGTCGCAGTACCGTCAGATCCGTATGATGCTCTAGGCCTTTTAAGGACATCAATTGAAGACGAAGATCCTGTTTTATTTGCAGAACATTCTCTACTATATAGAGTTAAAGGCGAAGTGCCGGATACTCCCTATAAGATCCCATTTGGACAAGCTAAAATAAAGCGTATTGGTTCCGACATCACTCTTGTAGCATATTCTCGGATGGTACATGTAGCAATGGAAGCTGCTGAAATTCTGGCTGATAAAGGTATAGAAGCAGAAATCGTTGATCTTCGTACCCTCAGGCCAATTGATCATGATACAGTACTTGAATCAGTTAAAAAAACGAATAGAGCAATTGTGATAGAAGAATTCTGGCGGACTGGTGGAATGTCAGCAGAAATAGCAAGCACTATTCAGGAAGAAGCTTTTGATTATCTAGATGGTCCCGTTGGAAGAGTCGGAGGATTAGAAGTTCCCGCACCTTATAACGGCACTCTAGAAGCAGCAACTCTACCAACAGCTGAAAAAATAGTAGAATCTATTAATAAACTTTACCGTATATAGGAGATAGGGGGACCTAAACTGGCCACACAACTTAACATGCCGCAAATGGGTTACGATATGGAAGAAGGCACAGTAGTACGTTGGCTCTCACAAGAAGGAGCATCTGTAGCAACTGGCCAAGCGATTGCAGAAATTGAGACCGACAAAGCTGTAGTCGAATTTGAAAGCACCGCAACGGGTATATTGAAAAAGATAGTTGTACCTGAAGGCACGACCGTACCTGTAGGACAAGCTATCGCAATCGTTGGGGAACCAGACGAAGAGATCGCTGAATTAGAAAATGTTTCTCTCATAGATTCAGTAGAACTCGAAGAAAATAAAGTATCGGACGTTACTGAGTCCAAACCGGCATCAGCGCCGGCTGACGAGCCAGTTAGTGAACCTGAACCGGTTAAAGAAGAAGCCACAAATCAGGAAGGAATTCTTCGTGCATCACCTGTAGCCCAGAGATTGGCAAATGAAAAAGGAATTAACTTGTCCCTGGTAAAAGGAACTGGTCCTGGGGGACGTATTACAAAAAAAGACGTTCTGTCTTTTACTCCATCCGCAAATATAACTTCCAGTGAAAATGATACTGACTCAAAGCAAGATATTGAGGATGTTTCAACAGCTGATATTAAGGAACCCGTACAAATTCCTCCAATTTCCGATGCAACAACAGACACAGATATACCGGTTTCAAAAGATACAGGGGATAAATTACCTCTTTCGAGGATGCGTCAACAGATTGCAAGGGTCACCGTACAAAGTAAGCAACAAACTCCCCATTATTATGTTTCTACTGAAATCAACATGACCGAAGCTATGGATCTTCGTAATCAGATAAATTCTTCTTTAGAATCTGAAGGTGTTCGAATTAGCGTGAACGACCTAGTAATAAAAGCATGTGTCGATGCACTTAATTTACACCCGAAATTCAATGCATCCTTTAAAGAAGACGGCGTGCTAATAAATTCTTCTATTAACATAGGTATTGCTATTGCTGAAGAAGAAGGTCTGATTGTGCCAGCTATAATGGAATGCAATAACAAAAGTGTTAAAGATATTTCAACTGCCAGTAAAGACCTCGTAGCCAGGAGCAAAGGAGGTACACTGCGCCCACAGGAATATACTGAAGGAACTTTTTCCATAAGTAATCTGGGAATGTTTGATGTCTCTAGTTTTATTGCTATTATTCTGCCTCCACAATCTGCGATGCTAGCAGTAGGATCAGTAGCTGAACAAGCTATAGTAAAAGACGGCGATGTGGCCGTTGCTAAAATGATGAACGCTACGCTTTCAGCTGACCATAGAGTCACCGACGGAGCGGAGGGAGCTAAGTTCATATTGGATATCAAGCAACGACTTGAAAACCCAATGACCCTTGTAATTTAACCCATATGGACTACGCAACAGAACCGAAAATTTACTTGGTATCAAAACCGACAGTGGACTGGGAACAGATAGCTAATTTGCTATCTGATGAAAATTTACCGGGTATACCAGACAGCATTCGTTCAGGCAAAGATGAATCGTCTGCGATAGTCGAAGTATCAGCAAGGCTCTGTTATATGAGCTTTGGAAGAGGACGGAAGTATATAGAAGATTTTGTAACAAACTTACTTGCCAAAGGTGACGGTAGTGTGTTTGAGCACGTAAATTATGGATTCGTTTTTACAGGAGTATCACGTAGCCTTACTCACGAACTAGTAAGACATAGAGCAGGATTTGCATATAGTCAACGATCACAACGATTTGTTGACGAAGCAGATAGCCCTTTTGTTATGCCCCCTGGGATATCAATGTCAGAAAGTGAAGAATCAAAAAACATTTTAAAGGATGCAATTAATCATGCATCCAAAAGCTACCAGAACCTTGTTGACACTCTTGAAAAAGTAATCCCTGAAAATTTGTTCCCAACACCCTGGGACCGACGTAAGGCAGTGCGCCAAGCAGCCAGAGCTGTCCTTCCTAATGCAACCGAGACCAAGATATTTGTGACCGGAAATGTTCGTGCTTGGCGACATTTTATAGAAATG
>CAYFFO010000012.1:49323-50781 GCA_964342485.1 uncultured Dehalococcoidia bacterium | reverse complement strand
TTAAAAATGGAGACTTTTAAAATGTCTACAGACACCGTTGTTGAAACAGGCACTTGGCAAGTAAAAACAGGTTTAGCGAAGATGTTGAAGGGCGGAGTAATCATGGATGTGGTAACTGCTGACCAAGCGAAAATAGCAGAAGACGCTGGTGCATGTGCAGTTATGGCTCTCGAAAGAGTACCATCAGATATAAGAAAAGCTGGTGGTGTAGCCAGGATGGCAGACCCGACCAAGATTAACGAAATAATGGAAGCAGTAACTATACCTGTAATGGCAAAGTGTAGAATTGGACACTTTGTTGAAGCTCAAATATTACAGGCACTTGGCACGGATTACATAGATGAGTCAGAAGTTCTAACACCGGCCGATGAAAATAACCACGTTGATAAACATCAATTTACCATCCCATTTGTATGCGGGTGCCGTAATCTAGGTGAAGCTCTCCGAAGAATAGGTGAGGGAGCAGCCATGATAAGAACCAAAGGTGAAGCAGGCACAGGGAACGTTGTTGAAGCTGTGCGACATGCCAGAACTGTTCTTTCTGAAATTCGTCGTATCCAATCGATGGGATCTGACGAATTAATGGCAACAGCCCGAGACTTAAAGGCTCCATATGAATTGGTCAAAGAAATATCCGAAACAGGATCTTTACCAGTAGTAAACTTCGCCGCCGGCGGCATAGCCAGTCCAGCCGATGCAGCTTTAATGATGCAATTGGGCGTTGATGGGGTATTTGTAGGGTCTGGAATCTTTAAATCTAGTAAACCTGAAAAAATGGCTGAAGCTATCGTAAAAGCCACAACACATTTTAATGATCCCGATGTATTAGCCGAAATTTCTACCGGCCTTGGTGACGCAATGCCCGGTTTGGATGTCAGAACAATGCCGGAAGATCAACAGTTATCCGTTAGAGGTTGGTAACTTGTCGGTCGTCGGTGTTTTGGCGATCCAGGGAGATTTTCTCGAACACAGGAACATGTTGTCTAACATTGGAGTCGACTCGATAGAAATTCGTCTGCCAAGACAATTGGACGATGTTGATGGTTTGATAATACCAGGTGGAGAAAGTACTTCTATCGTTCAAATGATAGATATTTACCAATTCCGCTCGTCTATGATTGACCATATTAATCAAGGTATGCCAGTTTGGGGCACCTGTGCCGGGATGATAACTATAGCCGGAACATTAACAGATAAAAGGCCGGAACCCCTTGGATTAATGGATACTGAAGTTACTCGTAATGCATTTGGTAGGCAGGTCAATAGTTTTGAGGAAAACGTTTCTATAGATGGATTACAAGGGTCAACCTTCAGGTGTGTTTTTATCAGAGCTCCAAAATTTGAAAAAATAGGTAAAAATGTAAAAACATTAGGTAAGTTGAAAGACGGTACACCAATCATAGTGCAAGAGAAATTGATGTTGGCTACCTCTTTTCATCCTGAACTTACTGAAGATAC
>CAYFFO010000012.1:47991-49223 GCA_964342485.1 uncultured Dehalococcoidia bacterium | reverse complement strand
GGTAGACCGGGCGTTGGAAAAACCACCATGCTTAGGGAAATAGCTCGGATTTTATCGGATGAAGCAGACCGAAGAGTAATCGTTGTTGACACATCAAATGAAATAGCTGGTGACGGTGATATACCACATGAAGGTATAGGAAAATCGAGACGAATGCAGGTGGCTTCTCCATCGAAACAACACTCAGTAATGATTGAAGCGGTTGAGAACCATATGCCAGAAGTAATCGTTATCGATGAAATAAGTACTGAATTGGAATCAGAAGCATCACGAACTATAGCAGAACGAGGAGTACAATTGGTGGCTACGGCGCATGGAAACACGCTGGATAATCTTTTAATGAATCCTACTCTTTCTGATCTGATCGGAGGTATAGATTCAGTTACCCTTGGAGACGAAGAGGCAAAAAGAAGAAGAACACAAAAAACGGTATTAGAACGCCGATCGCCTCCTACTTTTGACATCCTTATTGAAATTCAAGGGTGGAACCAAGTCAACATCCATGCTGACGTTGCAACATCCGTCGATAAAATGTTGAGGGGATATCCCATTGAATTGGATTCTAGAATTTTGTTGGAAAATGGCGAATTGGAATCCAAACAGATCACATTGAAAACAACTTTGGATTCTAGAAATGGTGGAATATCAGATAGATCAACACTTGATGCCGAATCTGAACCAACAATTTGGACCATCAGAGAAAATGCAAAATCGGAACCTTATACCGATAACAAAAAATCTGAAACTAGTGAAATAGATAAGACGAAGATTTTATCTTATGGTATCAATAAGGGTAAATTGTTCAATGCTTTAAAAATGGGAAACAGATCAGCTGAAATTGTTAATGACATAAATGAAGCTGATTTATTACTGACTTCGAAAACTTTTTACCGGAGAAGGACAAAACTGCTACGAGAAGCAGAGGACAACGGGCTTCCAGTGTACGTTTTGAGAAAAAACACGGGGCCTCAAATACACCAATTCCTAAAAGCTCTTGACCGCAGCCAAAGGCAAAAACCAGCTTCGGATATTACTTCTACCGCTTTGAACGAAGCTGAAGAAGCTGCCGATAAATTGAGACAAGGATCGCGACATGCTGATTTGAACCCACAGGTTGCCTATGTCCGTAGACTACAACACCTATTCGCCGAACAAAATGGATTCAAATCTTCTAGTTCAGGAAAGGAACCTGATAGGAAAGTAGTATTGTATCGCAGATAAACCTTAAAGTT
>CAYFFO010000012.1:45276-47891 GCA_964342485.1 uncultured Dehalococcoidia bacterium | reverse complement strand
TTAAAGTTCTCGGGTTTTATTGAAGAATAAGGAGATTAATTGTTCATAACATTCGAAGGTTGTGAAGGGTCAGGCAAAACTACACAGGCCAAATTGTTGGAAGGACGATTGCAACAAAAAACATATAATGTAGCTTTACTACATGAACCTGGATTCACATCTTTGGGCAAATATTTACGAAACTGGCTCAGAGACGAGACAAAACCTAAACTTTCACCTGAAGCTGAATTGTTTCTTTTTGCAGCAGCACGAAACACTCTTGTTAAAGACATCATACTCCCACTTATTGGGAAACCAAAAATGGTGGTTATCTCAGATAGGTTTATAGATTCGACGACTGCATACCAAGGATATGGACGCAATTTAAATCTTGATATGATTGATAACATAAATAAGATCGCTACCGGCGGGCTTTTGCCAAATATAACCTTTTTGTTAGACGCACCGGTTGAAACCGGATTAAAGAGAACTGTGTCTTCCCAAATGAATATGGAAATATATGATGATTCGCCAGAAGACTCAAGAAGAATAGACGAATCTGGAACACGTAAATTCGAAAATGAATCAGATACATTTCATTCAAAAGTCCGTAATGGCTATCTTGAAATCGCAAAGAATAATCCAGAAAGAATTATTGTCATCGATGCAAAAAATGATCCGCAAAGCATTTCAGAATCTATTTGGGATATCGTTGAAGAAAGATTTGAGATAACAGAACAATTTCTAAATAACCCAAACTTTGAAGATTTGCCGCTTTGGTCAAATCCAATTGATGATTCTAATCAATCGAAGAAGGAATCTTGAATTGCCTCGTATGACCAAAAAACAAATCGATCTCCACTTGAGAAAACCTTTGATCTCAAATTTCGCGACTATTCGACCAGACGGATCACCTCATATCGTGCCTGTATGGCACCATTTTGATGGTAAAAATTTGATGGTATTATCTGAAACCAAATCGATAAAAGTTCGGAATATTAGATATGATTCCAGAGTATCTATATCTATACCTCAGGAAAAGGAGCATACAGGATACGACGGCTACGTCCAGGTAAACGGTAATGCCAACCTGTTTTCATCGTGGGACCCAAAACTTCTTTGGGAAATGTCAGTAAATTATTTGGGGACAAATGATGGTACTGAATATGCTGACAATACATATAAAGAAGCTGAATTTATTTTAATTTCTGTCACCCCAACATCCATTTTTGGATTGATATTGTCATAAATATAGGTAATCAACGTTTGCCTCATGAAGGAGATGGTATATCCACCAATTTGTTATTCAAAACCAATTTGGGAGTGTCAATAACCATAGCCATTGTTTTAAAATCTCCGACCAATTCAATACATTTAGCAATTCCAAGATCTAAATTTGGAGACCGATCACCTAAAGATGAATGACAATCAGAAGCCAGTATGTGAGCGAGATTCATCGATAACATAGTTTCAGTAAAGCTTTGTACTTTTTCTCCAAAAAATCCTAACAAACTTCCAGCGGTAATTTGGTTCAATATACCCTTCTCTACAAATTCGTATAATAGATCAGGATTACTTTGGACTGCTTCTATCCTTTCCGGATGCGCAAGAACAGGTGTTATGTTTTTAGATAAAAGATCATCTAATTGATTCGTGATGCGGTCTTCCCCTCCAAAAAAGGGCATTTCGACCAAAACATACCTAGTTTGATTTATAGAAAGGGCTTTACCGTTTAGTATATCTCCGGTTAATTGATCATCAAGATGGTTTTCCATTCCACTAAATAGTTCACAATCTATGCCTTCCTTAATTAAATAACTATTCAGGTCATCAACCAACTCCAAAACTTTGTAAACGGATGTATTTTCGCTGACGTCTTTGCGATGCGGAGTACATACTATCTTATTTACACCAGAACACACTGCAATGCGAAGCATTTCGAGAGTTTCTTCAATTGAAGTTGATCCATCATCGAGTTCAGGTAGTATATGGCAATGGAGATCATACATATTTAATAGGTCGATATTTCCAATTTCAATCGAACTTGATTAATTATTCGAAGTTTGGTGAGGGTCCGTAATCGCCGGCTTATCTGCAGTAAAAGCTGCTTTAGGCAATACTATTCCTCCGGAGAAAACAGCTTTCATTGCTTCTTCAACACTCACATTGGCATTAATTAATTCGTTTTCGGGTATCCAGGCCAACATACCAGATGTAGGATTTGGGACGGTTGGTATATAAACAACTACTAATGGTATCGGATTATCAGGTCTATCCAAATGACCTGTTACAAAACCCATTGCTCTAATACCTGGTCTAGGCCATTCTAAAAAAACGACCCTGCTATAGTATTCTCCTGACGATGATAGTGCGTCTATAGATTGTCTAGAAACAGAGTAAATACTTTTTACAATAGGTACTCTAGTTAAAACTGCGTCCTGTGCTCTTTGAAATCTTTTCCCAGCAAGAAAGGCACCGGTAATATAGAGAAATATAAATGTGAACAGAATACCGATACCTGGGAAATTAAGCCAAGTATCACCTAAAAAGGAATTGCTGATAAGCGGTCTAACAAAACCATCGATATATGCGAAGGCATATTTGAAAATCAGCACGATTATGATCAAAGGTACAAG
>CAYFFO010000012.1:38360-45176 GCA_964342485.1 uncultured Dehalococcoidia bacterium | reverse complement strand
GCAATTACAGGAAGCCCACACGCCTGTGCTTCTAGAGCTGCCAATCCAAACGTTTCGTAGTGAGATGGCATCACTAAAACATCAGATGAATTGTAATATTTAACCAAATCTTTTTGTGAAACAGGACCTGTAAATTCGACATTATCTAATAACCCTAAATCGCTTACTAACTTCATCAAATATTCAATTTGATCTTTTGAATTTTGGTCCCCTCCGACAATCAGCAGTTTAATATCACCTAAATTTTTTAAATAGGGTAGGGCATTTATCAATAAATCCAGTCCTTTCAAAGGTTCAATTCTTTGCGCAACTGAAATTATCACGTTTTTGTGGGTAATGTTTAGGCCATTTTTACATTCCAGTTTATCTAATGGTCGAAAAAGTTTTAGGTCTACTCCCGCTGGTATAACATGTATTTTGGAACCTTCCAAGTCATAATATTTTATTATGTCTTGCTTTTCAGATTCTGTCGAAACCACGACTGAGTCAGAACCTATAAGAACTTGTTGTTCAGCGATTATTCGTTTTTGGGATTCAACAATAGATTCGTTCGCAGCCATTTTGGGTTTAGCTAAAGTGTGAAAAGTACTAATATTAGGTACATTCCAAACAGTTTTTTGTTGATTTCCAACCACACCTGATAACCAATAATGTGAATAAATAAGATCATATTTGAGTTTGTTAGTCTTAGTGAAATGGTTCAAAGCATTGGCGAATTTTGGTATGTGATTATGAAGTTTTGTCTTTGATTCATCTGGTGGTCCCGCTTGGAGATGAATTACTCTGGCAGTTTCCGATATATCAACAATTACAGGGTCAGTCATATCATGAATCCTTGTAAAAACATCCACAATTAAACCGAGTCGACCAAGTTCTTCAGCCAGCTTGAGTACATATATGTTCATTCCACCGGTGTCCCTGTCACCGATTTTGGCATATGGACAGCCGTGGAAGCTCAAAAGTGCGATTCGCTCCATCAATTATCTCCAATTCACATAAAATATATGGCCTAGAGTAAAGCTTTTTAGTGAACCATATAATTTACCCAATTAATCTGACCCGAAACTATTCATTATAATCAATCCAGGAATTCTTTAGTCAGATTTATCAATGGATATCTGGTAAATAAATTTGTCTTTTCCGCCAAGTTGATACTTGTATCTTTCAGGTCCTCTTAGGAAGTCAAAATATTCCAAACCCTCATCTATAGACACTTTGATAGCATTGACCGTGCTTTCAATACCGACGCTAAGGTCCGAATATTCTGGATCGTAACCACTATTATACAATAAGAAAGAGTCGTTGTAATTGAATCCAAGAGTGGATGAAACGGGTTTATCTTCTATAAATGTAAACCTAAGTCTTAAATGGCTTTTATGAGAAGCTTCTTCGGCTATTTCTGCAAAAAAGCCAGCCCGTTTTTCGGTCATGAACTCAGATTTTTGAGGGCTGCTTTTTTTGTGTAAATCGACAAACATGGCAATGCCCTGTTTTAAATTATCTGTGGAGTCAAAATTCATGTGTTTTATTTCATGTGTAGAAGAAAGTCTTTTTAATTTCCTTCTTATTTCATGCCGGTGTTTTTTTGAAAGTAGAGCAATATATTGATCCCAACTGTTTTGTAAAATGCTACCTGGAGTAACATCTTCTTGAACTGATTTATAATTGTAACCAAACGACTTAACTACTTTAGGTAATTCACTTAAGATGGGAGAAGTCTCCACAACCGACTCTAAAACAATATTATCCCATTCAATTGAATCAAGGAATTCGATTATTGAAAAATATACTTCATTTTCATATCCTGGAACGATTAGAAAATCTTGATAATCAAACAGGTCAGTTCCTCCCATAAACCTTATTGTTTTACCTTCGAGCATAAGAGGAGCAATACCAACAGCTTCTGTTTGATTTTTTACTACAAGTAATAACGGCGTCCGTTGCCCAATAAAGTGTTTATACCAAGTCTTTTGCCACCATTGTGTAAGGAAAATGGTATTTGTAGGATTGATTTTTAAAATTCGGTGCCAATCATTGTCTAATTGATCGTAGCTATCTAATTTTTTGGTTTCCAATTCTATTTTCCACGTAATAGTTCAAATTCATTGCGAATAGATTGATCTGTTTTTAAATTGCCTCTCATTGCCGATGTAACTATCTGGCTACCAGGTTTGTTAATTCCTCTCATAGTCATACACATATGTTCTGCCTGCAATACAACAGCTACCCCTGAAGGTTGCAGTACACGATTCAATGTATCAGCTATTTGATTTGTTAGTCTTTCTTGTATTTGAGGTCGTTTAGCAAAGATCTCTAATAACCTGACTAATTTGCTAGCACCTACAACTCTACCGGTCGGGACATATGCTATATCAGCTTTACCTTGGAAGGGAAGAAAATGGTGTTCACATATAGAAAAGAAATTAACATCTTTCGCAACTACTATTTCATTATGATTTTCAGCAAAATCGGTGGTTAGGACCTGGTCGGGATTAGTGTGCATTCCTGAAAACAGTTCAGAATACATAGATGCTACTCTCTGGGGTGTTTTAATTAAACCTTCACGTGAAGTGTCTTCACCTATAGCTTCAATAATTGTTTTAAATGAATCTGCCAATTGTTTTTCGTTAATCAAAATGATGGCTCCCAATAGTGTTGTTCAATGTTCTACCTGAAAATCAGTAGGTATTTTTAGTTGAGGATACCATACAAGGATAATATCTTTAATTACTTTTTTTCTTTCGTTGACTAGGTGTATCAGTAATATTAGACTAATGGTTACTAAGTTTTTGGAAGGTAAAATTGGAATGAATCATAGATCGCCACTTGAATCATTTTTGGATAAAAGTATATCTGAAGGAAATGATATAAACCCTGGTTTTATTGCATACCTAGCTTCATTAGAGCAGATAAACTCCAATTCTCCAGAGGTAGTAAAAAGCATAGTTCAGGAATTGGATGACCAAAGAAGCAATCTTAAAATGATTGCCAGTGAAAATTTTTCTTCATTAGCTGTGCAGTTGGCACAGGGTAATCTTTTTACAGATAAATATGCCGAAGGATACCCATTTCACAGATTTTACGCTGGATGTGATAATGTCGACACTGTAGAGAGTAACGCAGTTGACCTTGCGAAGGAAATCTTTGGATGTGAACACGCTTACATGCAACCACACTCAGGAGCAGATGCTAATTTAGTGGCTTACTGGGCTATTTTATCGTCTCGAGTACAAAATCCATATTTAAATTCAGTTGGTAAGAAAGATGTTTCGGCTCTTGACGATTCTGAGTGGAAAGAATTGAGAACGGCATTTGGAAATCAACGTATATTGGGGATGGACTATTATTCTGGTGGTCACTTAACCCACGGATACAGGCACAATGTATCTTCCAGAATGTTTGAAGCACATTCATATTCTGTCGATCCAAAAACAAAACTTATCGACTATTCAAATGTCAGAGAACTCGCTAAACGTATTAGACCTTTGATCATGTTAGCAGGGTACAGTGCATATCCCAGACATATAAACTTCCGGGTTTTCAGGGAAATAGCTGATGAAGTCGGTGCAGTATTTATGGTCGATATGGCACACTTTTCCGGATTAGTTGCGGGTGGTTTATTTGTTGATGACAACGATCCCGTTAAACATGCTCATGTCGTCACTTCAACTACTCACAAAACACTTCGGGGCCCTAGAGGAGGAATGATCCTATCCACGAATGAACTTGGAGAACATGTAGACAAAGGATGTCCGCTAGTTCTAGGCGGCCCTTTGCCACATGCTATAGCATCAAAGGCAGTTGCATTTAGTGAAGCTAAAACTAATGAATTCAAGGAATACACTAAAAATATTGTAGTCAATTCCAAGACTCTTGCAAAAAGGTTCATGAACCTTGGGGTAGAAGTTTTAACTGGAGGAACTGATAACCATTTGATGCTGATAGACGTGACACCTTTCAAGATAACCGGTAGACAAGCTGAATCAGTTTTGAGAGACGCAGGTATCACTCTTAATAGAAATTCGCTACCTTTTGATGTTAACGGTCCATGGTATACAAGTGGTCTTAGGATAGGTACACCAGCGATAACAACACTTGGCATGGCTGAAGCTGAGATGAATGAGATCTCAGAAATCGCTGCCATGGTTCTTAAAAATACAATTCCTGAAACTATTTCCAAAGGCCGTAAAGCAGGAAACATTAGTAAAGCTAAATACAAAATTGATCAATCTGTATTAAACAAAGCAAAATCTAGGATTAAAGATCTATTAAAAAGTTTTCCGGTTTACCCTGAAATAGATCTTGACTATTTAAAAGAGAAGTTTTTAAAACAATAATTTCTCTTCTTAAAAATTAGTACAGGTCTATATGATCAATTAAAGGTCAGAATCCATCAAATAATTTAAAGCTTGTTCTGCTGCATTTTGTTCAGCTATCTTTTTCGATCTACCGTTACCAACGCCAATTTCTTTTCCTTCTATGCTAACTTGAATTGTAAAACCGATATCCTGATCTTGTTCAGTCAGTTTATAACTTGGTAGAGACTCACCCTTTTTTTGTACGTATTCTTGTAATTTGCTTTTATTATTCGCTGACGTTCCATTACCCTTTAATAAATTGTTATCTAATAAATTATTTATGATGAATTGTCGAGTTCTTTCATACCCGCTATCAATGAATATTGCTCCAACAACTGACTCGAACACACAAGCCAACATTCTTTGATTATTCCTTATAGAATATTTCTCGTCCCCCTTTCCCATAATCAAATATTTGCCTAAATCTAATCTGGATGCCGTTGCAGACAAATTTTGAGTGTTAATAAATAATGACTGGCGATTAGTTAATTCTCCTTCATTCCAGTCTTTATGGAGAAAATACAGTTCTTGAGCTGTCACTGCTCCAATTATTGCATCGCCCAAAAACTCAAGTCTTTCAAATGATTGTAGTTGATCTTCCTGGTGTTCGTTTACATAAGAACTATGTGTAAGTGCAGTTGCCAAAAGGTCTTTGTCTTTAAACGAAAAACCAAGTTGTTTTTCGATTTCTTTTACAACCTTCGGTTCAATAAAAATGTTCATTTCAGTTGTTTAACCCTATAGGCCAGGGGGGTTGGGGACGTTTAAGTTCACCTAAAAATGGTGCTGCTGAATTCATTGAAATAAAATTATTATAGAATTCCAACGATTGCTCTATTGGAGGGATAAATATTTTCAAGTACCCTGCATTCTTTCCATCGGATATTATTGTAGGTGTTCCAAAGACACCATGATTCTTTACAGCATTGGTGTGTTCGCTGCCTATTTCTTCCCTTAATCCTTCATCTTTCATGTCCAATTCAAGTTTATCTGTGTCCAAGCCTGCTTGTTCTGCTACCAACAAAATATTTGACCAATCGTTAAGTTTAAATATTTTGCCTGATCCATGTTTGGACTTTAAGATGTTTAGGTGAAATGTTTCAAATTTATTCTGACCTTGACGTTTTGCTGCCAATCCTGCGATTTGGGCTAGAAGAGAACGTGGTTTAGTAAGATCAGCATTATCCCAAATATCGGTTCCTGTTTCATTTCTTGAATTGGCTTGGTCCAACATAAAGGGCTTCCATTCAACTGAAACTTCCAATCCACATTTGGTCTTCAAATTATCCAGCCAAATTGCAACATTGTGGACAAACGGGCAAGCATAGTCAGAGTAAATTACCAGATGATCTATCAATACGTATTTTCTCCTAATTGTTCAATTGTTATAGATAACTATTTTAGGTTTATATTGCGTTACCGTCAAAATAAACTTTATTCCAATATTATCGGTGGATGAAATTGTAACAAAAACTTAACATTTGAGGCTTAACATACCGAACTCTATAGCGTAATATTCGGAAAGGTCACTTTTCCATCTGTGGTGGAAGGCGACTGAATCACAAATTTTATAACAGGTGTTAATAATGGCATTTAAAGCAGAATACTTATGGATAGATGGTACAGAACCTACTCCTTCAATTAGATCAAAGACTAAAGTTGTCCCGGATGGCACAACGGAATTCCCAATCTGGGGATTCGATGGGTCAAGCACGAATCAAGCTCCTGGAGATAACTCGGACTGCGTATTGAGGCCAGTTTTCAGTTGCCCAGATCCAATAAATTTGGGCGATAATATGTTAGTGATGTGCGAAGTACTCTTACCTGATATGACACCTCATCCTACAAACACACGAGCTGCTTGTGCAGAAATCGCAGAGAAATTTGCAAATCAAGAAGCTTGGTTTGGAATTGAACAAGAATACACCCTTTTTGAATCAGATGGAGTACAACCCATTGGATTCCCTGAGGGTGGATTTCCTCTCCCTCAAGGTCCGTACTACTGTGGTGTCGGAACTGATAAGATTTATGGTCGCGAAATATCAGAAGCACATGCAACAGCTTGTATAGATGCAGGAATTGGGATTGCAGGTACCAATGCTGAAGTCATGCCTGGTCAATGGGAATTCCAAATAGGTCCTCTTGGTCCCCTAGATGTTTCAGACCAATTATGGGTTGCAAGATGGCTTTTGCATAGAGTTGCTGAAGAATTCGATGTTGTTGTATCTATTGAACCGAAACCCGTACCTGGTGACTGGAATGGGGCAGGAGCACACACGAACTACTCAACTAAAGCTATGAGGGAGTCTTATGCTCCGATTGTGGAGGCTTGTGAAGCACTTGGAAAAAACATAACTGAACATATCACAAACTACGGTGCAGGAAACGAAAATCGTTTAACTGGCCTGCATGAAACTCAACGAATTGATCAGTTTAGTTATGGAGTTTCCGATAGAGG
>CAYFFO010000012.1:0-38260 GCA_964342485.1 uncultured Dehalococcoidia bacterium | reverse complement strand
GCCTGCATGAAACTCAACGAATTGATCAGTTTAGTTATGGAGTTTCCGATAGAGGAGCTTCAATAAGAATACCTTGGCAAGTAGAAGTTGATCAAAAAGGATATCTTGAAGACCGAAGACCTGCATCAAATATGGATCCGTATTTGGTAACACGTTTACTGATTCAAACCACATGTGGATAAATGGTTTAATTTACAACTAAAGATAGATACGTTAAATACCGGGTGTCCATTGTATGTTCAAATACCTTGATCACACCTTTCATCTTAAGATTACTTAAAAAATGGGGCAAAGCGTCGTAGGTAACACAATCTACGACGCTTTGATTTATATAGGAAAATGCAAAGAGATTCTGAAGCTATTGATTATGTGGTCCGTACCGCGCGTGAAAATGACGTTAAATTCATACGCATGTGGTTCACAGACATTCTTGGAAATTTAAAAGGTGTTGCTGTAACTGTAGAAGAACTAGAGAGCGCACTCACTAGAGGAATTGGTTTTGATGGAGCATCAATCGAGGGATTTGCAAGATCCAATGAGAATGATATGTTCGCTCTGCCAGACCCAACAACATTTAATATCCTACCGTGGCGTCCCCGACAAAATGCTGTCGCCAGAATGTTTTGCGACATATTGACACCAGATGGGACTCCTTTTGAAGGGGATCCTCGATTTGTACTTAGACAAAATTTGGAACGTGCATCCCGGATGGGATACACCTATTACGTCAGTCCTGAAATAGAATATTTCTATTTTAAGGATTCTAAAAGTACCGACCCTTTAGATCAGGGAGGATATTTTGATCAAGACCCTCAAGACCTGGCAACAGATCTAAGACGAGAAACTGTTTTGACTCTAGAAGAACTCGGAATTCCAGTAGAATTCAGCCATCATGAGGTTGCACCTAGTCAACACGAAATAGATCTAAGACACACTGACGCATTAACGATGGCAGACACTGTGATGACCTATCGAGTAGTAGTCAAAGAAATCGCGATGAAACACGGTTACTATGCTACCTTTATGCCAAAACCGATTCAGGATGTTAACGGAAATGGAATGCATGTACATCAATCCTTGTTCAAAGGAGACAGTAATATATTTTTTGATTCTAATGATCCTGACAAGTTATCTACGGACGCCCGACAATTTATAGCCGGTCTTCTTAAACATTCTAAAGAAATCACATCAGTTACAAATCAATGGGTAAATTCGTATAAGAGACTTGTTGAAAATAGTACATCCACAACTTTAGGATATGAAGCACCAACATATATTACTTGGGCTATGGTAAATAAATCAGATCTGATTAGAGTTCCATCTTACAAGCCTGGTAGGGAACAAAGTAGAAGGATCGAATATAGGGCACCGGACCCTGCATGTAATCCTTATCTTGCTTTTAGCGCGATGCTGGCAGCTGGATTGGCAGGTATAAAAAATGCTTACGAACTTCAAGCTCCGTCAGACCTTGATGATAGTGATCCCACAAATAGTAACTATCCACAGAGGAAGGATATAGATAGACTACCGGATAATCTATCAGAAGCATTGAAGTTCACCGAAAATAGTGAATTAGTCAAGAATGCATTAGGAAAGCATGTTCTCGAAAGTTTTCTTCAAAACAAAAAAATTGAATGGGAACAATATAAAACACAGGTTACTAATTACGAAATACAAAAATATTTACCTAGGCTATAAGACAACTAACGTTATTCAAGATATGAAAATTGGACGTTTTTTCATCTTGTAGGACTTACGCTATAATGCTATTCTTTCAGTTAGCTATAATTTAACTCCTTTAATTTGATCAGCGTTAAAAAATCTTCATCGGTTTCCATTCAGTATCTTGCTACCTAAAATTCAGAATCTGGTTGTTACTTTACAACATTAATATAATCAATCGAATATGAACTATATCCAAAAACAAGAATATCAAAACCCGGACCTACCAATACCAACAAAGTCTGGGTTATATGACCCAAAATTTGAACATGATGCCTGTGGAGTAGGTTTGGTAGCCAATATCCAAGGTGTGGCCTCCCATGGTGTTATACGACAAGGTATAGAAGTCTTGGTAAACCTAGGTCACCGCGGCGCAGCTGGAGCAGATCCAAATACAGGTGATGGCGCAGGAATCATGTTCCAAATGCCTCACCAATTTTTTTCAGCCGAAACAAATAGAATTTCTATATCCTTGCCAGAGGTTGGAAAATACGGAGTAGGGATGATTTTCCTGCCAACCGAAACGAAGGCTGCTAGCCAAGTTGAAAAGCTTATTGAACAGGTAGCTAAAAGTGAAGGACAAGAGTTCATCGGCTGGCGAACCGTGCCTGTTAATCCGAAAGCTATCGGAGTGTTAGCGTCCAGGGTACAGCCATTGATAAAACAGTTTTTTATACGCCTGACGGATAATTTGAAATCAGGTTATCCATTTGAAACCAAATTATTTGTGATCAGAAGATTGATAGAAAAGGGTATCGATGGATTGAATATACCTGATAAAGATAATGTATATATCTGTAGCCTGTCTTCCAACAAAATTGTATATAAAGGATTGGTTTTAGCCGATCAAATCGATGAATTTTACCCGGACCTTACAGATACTAATCTTGTCAGTTCTTTTGCTTTGGTACACTCAAGATTTTCTACTAATACACTGGGTTCTTGGAAATTGGCTCATCCGTATCGACATGTAATTCATAATGGTGAAATCAATACTCTTAGAGGTAACATCAACTGGATGTCAGCACGGGAAGCAATTCTATCTTCCTCAATTATGGATGATGATTTATCAAGAATTTTGCCACTTATTGACCCAGACCAATCTGACACAGCTTCGTTAGATAATGTAGTAGAACTACTTCTTGCATCTGGAAGAAGCCTCCCGCATACAATGATGATGATGATCCCTGAAGCTTGGGGTGATCATATTCCAATGGACCAGAAACGAAAAGATTTTTATGAATACCATTCATGTTTGATGGAACCATGGGATGGACCTGCTTTGGTCATTAGTACAGATGGCACAAAGATCTGTGCTGTTCTAGACAGGAATGGATTACGTCCATGTAGATACATTATTACTAAAGATGACCTTTTGGTTATGGCTTCAGAAACAGGGGTTCTGAAAATTCCGGAAGAAAATATTGTGTCCAAATGGAGGATTGAACCTGGCCGTATGTTTATGTTAGATACGGAAGAAGGACGAATAATACATGACTCTGAAGCAAAAGCATCGATTTGTAACGATAGACCATATGGGAATTGGTTAAAAGATAACAAGCTTGAACTTAAAGACCTTGAAGAAAAATATTCACAATATACCAACGACTTTTCATCACTAACATTGAGACAAAATATCTTCGGATATACGAGAGAAGAAGTAACTATGTTGATCGAACCAATGGCTCGAGAAGCAAAAGAAGCGGAAGGGTCTATGGGAAATGACACACCTTTGGCAGTGTTATCTGACGAAAAACCACTACTTTTTGCGTATTTCAAACAACTATTTGCTCAGGTAAGTAATCCACCACTTGACGCAATAAGAGAAGAACTTGTCACTTCAGTAGAAACTTTTATCGGACGGAGTGAAAATATACTGGATGCTAATCCTGAACATTGTAGACAATTAAAGCTCCACGAACCCATTTTATCTAATAACGAATTGGAAACAATCAGACAAATAGGAAAAAAAGAATTCTCTACCTGTACTATCCCAATTTTATTTGACATAAACGATGGTGAAGATTCACTTGACAAAGCCGTCTCTCGAATTTGCGATTTAGCCTCGAAAGCTATTTCTGATGGCGCCACTATTTTGATTTTATCTGATAGAAATAGCGACCAAAACATGTGTCCTATACCGAGTTTGTTGGCCACATCAGCGATTCACCATCACTTGATACGTCAAGGAACACGAATGAATGCAGGCCTAGTTGTTGAGACGGGAGAAGCAAGAGAAGTGTCTCATTTCGCCCTATTATTGGGATATGGAGCAGCTGCTATCAATCCATATTTGGCTTTTGAAACAATTGCGGAAATGTCAATTAATGATACATATTCAGGAATAACTGATGAACAAGTAGCTCAATCCAATTTCACCAAAGCAGTACACAAAGGAATTGTTAAGGTTATGTCTAAGATGGGCATATCTACTCTCCAAAGCTATCGTGGAGCCCAAATTTTTGAAGCAATAGGCTTGGATAAATCATTAATTGATATCCATTTTAATGGAACTATATCGAGAATAGGTGGTATCAAAATCCGAGATATCGGAATCGAATCTATTGAGAGACATCAAAATGCATATATACATGATCACCCTGAAAACTTGTCTTTACAAGCTGGAGGGCAATATCAGTGGCGGCACAATGGTGAATATCACCTTTGGAATCCAGAATCTATTGCTAAAGTTCAAGAAGCTACAAAACTTAATAATCCTAAAACATTCCAGGAATTTACCGATTATGTTGACTCTGAAAATCGCAGACTGAGCACTATCAGAGGTCTCTTAAAATTCAAAAATGGCAACAAACCGATTCCGGTCGATGAAGTAGAACCTGCTTCCGAAATAGTAAAGAGATTCGCAACTGGTGCAGTTTCACTTGGTTCAATCAGTAGAGAAGCTCACGAAACCATGGCTATTGCGATGAACCGTATAGGCGCTAGAAGTAACACAGGAGAAGGCGGAGAAGACCCTACCAGATACAAAGCCGACTCTAAAGGTGATTCACGAAACAGTGCCATGAAGCAAATAGCTTCGGGACGTTTTGGAGTGACCAGTGGATATCTTGCTAGTGCCACAGATTTGCAAATTAAGATGGCACAAGGTTCTAAACCTGGAGAAGGTGGAAGGTTACCAGGGCATAAGGTAGATGAATATATAGGTTGGGTCAGGAATTCCACACCTGGAGTAGAACTAATCTCACCACCACCACACCACGATATTTATTCAATTGAAGATCTAGCTCAATTAATCCATGACCTGAAAAACTCCAATCCGGAGTCCAGAATCCACGTTAAGTTAGTGTCAGAAGCAGGAGTAGGTACCATAGCAGCAGGTGTAGCTAAAGGACATGGTGATGTAGTACTAATTAGTGGCGATAGTGGTGGTACTGGGGCTTCACCAGAATCATCAATTAAATATGCAGGATTGCCTTGGGAATTAGGTTTAGCTGAAACTCAACAGGTACTTGTAATGAACGACCTGCGTAGCAGAATAGTGGTTCAAACCGATGGTCAATTGAAAACAGGACGAGATGTTGCTATAGCATGTTTATTAGGAGCTGAAGAATTCGGTTTTGCAACAGCTCCATTGATAATAATGGGATGTATCATGCTTAGAAAATGCCATCTGAATACATGTTCAGTTGGAATTGCCACACAAGACCCGGAACTGAGAAGCAAATTTTCTGGCCAACCAGAACATATCATCAACTATTTCTTTTTCATAGCAGAACAACTTAGGGAATACATGTCTCAACTAGGCTTTAAAACTGTAAATGAAATGGTTGGAAGAAAAGACAAACTTGATACAAAACTGGCGATCAACCATTGGAAAGCAAAAGGATTGAATTTCGAAGGTTTACTCCATCAGTCGGAAGTGCCTGAAAGTGTAGGCAAATATAACTCACAGAAACAAGATCACGGGATCGAAGATACACTGGACAGAAAACTGATTGAGTTATGTAATCCTGCCTTAACCAAAGCGGAACAGGTAGAGTTGGATTTGGAAATAGGTAACGGTAACAGAACCACTGGTACCATGTTGAGTTATGAAGTAGCAAAACTTTATGGTGACATAGGCTTACCAAATGACACAATAAAGATCAATTTTAATGGTTCAGCAGGCCAAAGCTTCGCAGCCTTTTTGAACTCCGGTATCACTTTCAGATTAACCGGTGACGCCAATGACTATTTTTGTAAAGGGTTATCCGGTGGCCAAATAATAATATCTCCTCCAGAGAAAAGCGTTATAGTTCCTGAAGAAAATATCATTATCGGTAATGTAGCACTATATGGTGCTACTGATGGAAAAGTTTTCATTAGAGGAATTGCTGGTGAAAGATTTGCAGTTAGAAACAGTGGGGCAATAGCGGTTGTCGAAGGTGTAGGAGATCATGGCTGTGAATACATGACTAGAGGGAAGGTAATTGTTCTGGGTTCAACTGGTCGAAATTTTGCAGCCGGGATGAGTGGTGGAGAGGCTTATATCTTTGATGAATCAAACGAATTCACTGCTAAATGTAATCTTGGTATGGTAGACCTAGAATCATTATCAGATCCAGACGATATTGAATCGTTAAAGTCACTTTTACACGAACATTTAGAAAAAACTGGTAGCAACAACGCAAATCGGATTTTATCTGGATGGGATCACTATTCATCAAAAATTATAAAAGTAATGCCACGAGATTATAAGAGAATTTTGGCTGCAAATAAAACAACGAAAGCAAACGACAATGGGTAAACCAACAGGATTTATCGAAAATAGCCGCCAAGTGCCCGGTAAACGGAAACCAGTAGAGAGAATTCACGATTTCAAAGAATTCTATGGGCAATGGTCGGAGCAGGAATCAAGAGATCAGGGATCCCGTTGTATGAATTGTTCTGTACCATTTTGTCATCAAGGTTGCCCACTTGGTAACCTTATTCCTGATTGGAACGATTTTGTTTATAGAGGCGAATGGAAGATGGCGATCGATCTTCTACACTCTACAAATAACTTCCCGGAATTTACTGGGCGTATTTGTCCTGCTCCTTGTGAAGCTTCTTGTGTACTTAACATTAATGAAGAACCAGTAGCAATAGAACACATTGAAAAAGCCATAGCAGACAGAGCTTGGGAAGAAGGTTGGATCAAGCCACTTAAACCAAAAACTCGTACAGGAAAAACGATCGCGATAGTTGGATCAGGACCATCAGGATTAGCAGCAGCACAACAACTAAACAGAGCGGGTCACACAGTGACAGTTTTTGAACGCTCTTCATACATCGGTGGTCTATTACGACTTGGCATCCCTGAATTCAAACTTGAGAAATCAGTGGTTCAACGAAGAATTGATCAGATGGAACAAGAGGGAGTAATATTCACCACAAATTCCCATATAGGTAAAAATATCCCTACATCTGATTTATTGAACAATTTTGACGTTATGCTACTCGCAGGTGGGTCAACACAACCAAGGGATCTTCCCATTGCAGGACGTGAACTTAATGGTATCCATTTTGCCATGGAATATTTGCCCCAACAAAATCAGATTATCTCAGGTGAAACTATCAAGCCTGAACAAATTATATCTGCTGAAGGAAAAAGAACGGTGATTTTGGGAGGTGGTGATACTGGAGCTGATTGCCTCGGTACTGCACATAGACAAGGAGCTGAAATAGTCTACCAATTTGAATTATTACCTGAGCCACCTGTTACCCGCAACGAAACTAATCCCTGGCCTCAATGGCCTTTGATCTTACGCACATCCGGAGCTCATGAAGAAGGTGGGGTTAGAGATTATAATATATTGACCAAAAGGTTTTCTGGATACGAGGGTTCGGTCTCAAAGTTGGAAGCGGTCAAAGTGCGATGGGGCAAACCAGATAAAAATGGTAGACCAACAATGGAAGAAATTTCAGGTAGCGAATTTGAAATCGAAGTTGATCTCGTCTTACTAGCTATGGGATTTGTTCATCCAGAACATAATGGAATGATTACAGATTTAGGTGTAACTCTGAATGAAAGAGGTAATGTTCTTACTGACTCTGATAAGATGACGAATCGTCCGGGAATTTTCTCAGCTGGAGATATGTCTAGAGGTCAATCATTGGTTGTTTGGGCTATAGCAGAAGGAAGGGAAGCAGCTAGAGGTATTGACAAATATTTAAAAGGCTCTACAACTCTACCGAGAGTCCTGACTTCAAAACGATAGATTTAAAGTTAATCAACCTTTTCTGCCAAGGTAGGATTTTCTCCCTCAATATATACCGTTCTTTCAAACGGATTTATCACGGGGAAAAACACCATCAACCGTGCAGGTCTGGAACCTACTACTTTAAATCCATGCTTGATTGAAGGAGGAATGGCTATAGTGTGATCTGGTCCAACAATCTGTTTTTCTTCACCTATCTGTACTTCAAGTTGTCCTTCAATTACAACAATTAACTCATCATCTTCATGCAAATGTAAAGGCGCTCCTGTACCTACATCAGCAATAGAATATGATAGGTTGGTATTCATACCTGTATTTGATTCCACAATATCCCATTTTCGATAACCAGGTCTCCAGGGAACTTCTAATATTTTATTATGGTCAATAATAGGCATTTGATCCTCCTAGATAATGGATTAATAGGACATTCTTTTAGTATACAAGGTGTAAGATTAAACTTATATTTTGATGAAATATACCCAAAAGTATATTAAAACAATAACATGAAGTTGTATTAATATAGATCATAGTTTCTGTACAACTTTTAAATAGGAAATATAAGGTGACTCCTAAAATCATTTTTATGGGCAGCTCTGAACCCGGAGCTATTACACTGCAATCGTTAATAAATTCGAATTTTGAAGTTTCGATGGTCCTAACACGACCATATCCAAAAGGAGCCAAATCTCGTAAAAATATCATCAATCCAGTAAAACAACTTGCAAAGCAATATAATTTGGATGTTACTGAACCTCATGATTTGAAAGCAAATGTAACGAAAAACTTAATCATTGGGTCTGGAGCTGATCTAGCTGTTGTTTCTTCATATGGAATACTTATTCCAGTAAACATAATCGATTTATTCAAATTTGGATGTGTCAATATTCATCCTTCTATTCTCCCCAAATACCGCGGACCTTCTCCAGTTGTAGCCGCCATACTAAACGGTGATTCTATAACAGGCGTTAGCATAATGTCTTTAGATAAAGGTATGGACACAGGGCCAATTTTGGCTCAAAAAGAAATACCCATCACAACAAAATATACAACACCAGATTTAACATCTAAACTTTTTCATATCGGGTCAGAACTTCTTATTGAGACCTTACCTAAATTGCTAAATGGTGCGATCAAATATCAACATCAAAACAATTCCAAATCAACATACACCAACTTTTTACGTAAAGAAGATGGAAATATCAACTGGACAAATCCGGCAAACCAAATAGCCAACCAAATCAGGGCATATATTCCATGGCCAGGTACATATACATATTGGAAAGGACAACAATTGAAAATTCTGTCAGCCGAAACAGATGACAAGTTTGTAGGTGATCAGAAACCTGGACAAGTATTAACGTCCTTGAATAAAAACATCATCCCAGTTGTAACTTCTAAAGGACTGTTATTGGTGAATACATTACAAATGGAGGGTAAAAAACCATTAGGAGCTAAAGAATTTCTGCAAGGGTACCCAGAATTAATCGGAGACAACTTGGAAAATTCAAAAAACTTAGGTTCAAAAATCATTTAGCAGTGGCATTTAATACAGTATCTGTTTTAGCTGCCATAATGAAATCATTTTTATGAAGACCGTTTATTTTGTGTGTCCACCAGATAACTGTGGTTTTACCCCAATCAACTATCAATTGCGGATGGTGGCCATTTTTTTCAGATATATAAGCAATATTATCAGCAAATTTCATAGCATTCATGAATCCTTTAAAGGAAAATGACTTTATCAATTTCTGAACACCTGAATCTTCAATTATCTGCCAGTCAACCAACGATTCAAGAAGTTTATCAGCTTCATCCTTCGTTAATTGAGGTGAATCGCTTCTACATGCCTCGCATTTTTGTACTTCCAAATTCATAAAACACTCCGATATTATTACTTTAAACATATAACATTAATCATAATAACTCAGATGTAATGTTTACTTGCAGTATCAAAATTTAATCCTAATATTTGGCAGATGTTATCTTCTAAATTATCAATATGCAAATGAGTATCAGAATATTTAATTCGAATTATGTTGTAGACTTATTATCAACAGATCAATAACTCTTTCAGAAGAACAGATTTCATAAAACTATGCTAATTGCCCACAGGTCAATTATTGAATGTCTATAACTAATTTAGATATAGCTCATATCCGAAATTCACTAAAGGGAAACCTCATTGGTAGTGAAATTTACTATCATAATGTGATTGGATCCACCATGAACGAAAGTAAGCAACTTGCCGATAATGGATGTTCAGATGGTACAGTTGTTATAGCAGAGGATCAACAATCTGGAAGGGGACGTTTTAATAGGAATTGGTTATCCAACCCTGGCAAAAGTATAACTCTTTCGGTGATTTTGAGACCAAAACCTGAATTTCTATCCTTCCTAAATATGGCTTCCACACTTTCAGTAGTCCGGACTATAGAGAAAATTGTAGACCATGAAGTTGTAATCAAATGGCCAAACGATGTAAAAATTGGTAACAAAAAAGTTTCAGGTATCTTAATCGAAACTGATTCCAATTTAGATAAACTGAACTACGCTATATTTGGTTTTGGAGTTAACGTTAGTATGAACATGACAAACATCTCAGAATTATCAAATTCAGCCACATCGTTAACGCAAGAAACTAATAAATCCCTCGATAGAAGCCAAATATTGATTGACATATTGATTAATTTCGACAAATTATATCTGGAGATTATGGATGGAAATTCTCCAACCTTGGAATGGAAACATAGACTCGAAACCATTGGTAAGTTCATTGAAGTTCGCTCAGGTAATTTTGTTTTTTGTGGTATTGCCAGAGAAGCTGATGATGACGGTAATCTTATTATCGATTTGCCTGATGGTTCAACGAAAACTGTGATAGGTGGTGAAGTAACATTATCAGTATGAAGCACCTTTTATGAGATATATAATATTAGCAATTTATGAATCACTTTAACCTAACTGATAAGGTAACAATAATCACGGGAGCAGGTACCGGTCTTGGTAAAGCTATGGCACTTGCAGTAGCCAAATCTGGAGGTTATGTAGTCTTAGCAGGTCGCAGAAGTTTACCCATAGAAGAAGTTGCTGATCAAATAGGGAAAATTGGAACACCATGTATTCCGATACCGACTGATGTTACAGATTCAAAACAGGTAAACATTTTGGTCCAGAAAACTATTAACCATTTCGGACAAATTGACGCATTGATCAATAATGCAGGTATGGTAAGGGACCAAGGTGGTGTTCCGATTTGGGAAATATCCGATGAAGATTGGGAATCTGTAATTAACTCAAATCTCACAAGTGCATTTTATTGTTCAAGAGCCGTAGCAGAGGACATGGCTAAAAGAGGCTCTGGCAAAATTATAAACGTTTCTTCAGGATTTGGATTAAGAGGCGGCACTCATAATTATATGTATGCCTCATCTAAAGGCGGGGTTATACAATTAACAAGGTCTTTGGCTACGAGTCTTGGTAGATTTGGATTAACCAGTAACTGTATAGTACCCGGTTTTTTTCCAACTGAAGGAACTTCATTATCCAAAGAACGATTACCAGACCCTAAATTTATACCAATAAACAGAGTCGGAAAACCAGAAGAAATTGGGAATCTTGCTACATTTTTGATTTCGGAAGAATCAGACTATATGAATGGTGAACTTTTTGTCATAGATGGTGGAGGATTGGCCGGTGGATACGCTCCCACCGGTTACGGACCATTAATAAACCTCGAAAACCCGCCAAAATTATTTAATCATTATATTCATGATTAACCTTAAAGGTAAAAATGCGATAATCACAGCAGACAGACGGAATTGGACGTCCGTCCTAGCAAAAGCTTTATCTGATGCAGGAGTAAATATTACAGTAGCTGGATCAAAAAACTCCGACAAATCTGAGGCAGTCGATGCAGTGATTGAATCAGGTGGTAATGCAAATTCGATAGATTGTGACCTAACAGATCCTAAAGATATAAAAAACATGATTGAAGAAACTATTTCATCTGTTGGACAAATTCACATCCTTGTTAATAACGCTCACATACCATTTGGTAAACCATTTCTGGAAATTTCTCATGAAGAATGGGATTTAATGTTTGATTTTAATGTTCGTTCAATTTTTCTTTGTTGCCAGTTAGTTGGGAAACACATGATAGAAAACAAAAGTGGGCGAATCATTAATATGACATCCGGACTTGCAGAAAGAGGTCTAGTCAATACTGTAGCTGACTGTGCAAATCATGGTGCTGTAAAGCAGTTAACCGCTGCGCTCGCACTCGAATGGGCAACTCAAGGTATTCGAGTTAATGCAATAGGAGCTGGCTGGATGAAATTTAAAAAAAATAGTAAAGAAACAACCAGGACTCAACTTGAAAGGTTCATCCCTTCTAGGAGAATGGGACATCCCTCAGACTTATCCGGTCTATTAAGATATCTAGCGTCAGATCAAAGCGATTTTATTACCGGTCAAACAATTCATGTGGATGGGGGAGCTTTGGCACATGCTTGATTCAAACAACACCAATTATGTCAAATTTCTATAGTACTCTCACCACTATTCTATGCAATATTTCCAATATTATTATTGCAATGAATGGTGAAAAATCTATTTGAGATTGAGGCAAAAATTGCCTTATAGGTGAAAGGATTGGTTCAGTTACCTGGATCAACAATACAGAGATTTGATCCTGACCTGTCGGGGAAATAAATGACATTAGGGCCCTTCCAACAATTGCTAAAATAAAAACCCATATAGTGAGGTCTAGAAATGTTCTTAAAAGATCCACTAACTATTTCCCCAAAGCTTTAGACTTTTCGTAAGCTGCCGTGACAGCATTAATAATCGTTGCTTTAAATGACCCTTCTTCCATGGTTAGCAACGCCTCAGCAGTTGTACCGCCTGGTGAGGTAACCATATTTTTCAGTGTAGAAGGATCTTTATTTGTATCTATTAACATCTTCGTACTTCCGAGTACAGTTTGTAGTACCAAGTTGGTAGCTACATCCTTAGGTATACCCAAGTACACTCCCGCATCAATTAATGATTCGATAAAGAGAAAGACATATGCAGGACCACTTCCGCTTAATGCAGTGGCCATATCAAGCATTTTTTCATCAGTAACATATATTTGTTCACCAAGAGTTACTAAAATAGCTCTACTATCATCCAGGTTCCTTTTAGTTACAGTATCAGTTGCAGTCCACACTGAAATTCCTTGTCTAATTTGAGCCGGAGTGTTTGGCATTACCCTAACTACTGACTCATGTTTAAGTCCTGTTTTTAATGTATTCAAAGTAACTCCTGCAATTATCGAAATCACAGTTTGGTTTGATGTCAATTGTCCTGATATTTCTTTCATAACCTGGCCAAGTGTCTGCGGTTTAATTGCCAGAATAATAAAATTTGTGTTTTCGATAACCTTTAGATTTGAGCTCTCACATTTAACTCCATATTTATCTGATAGATAGGTTCGTTTTTCTTCAAATGGCTCAGATATATGTACATCTATCGGCTTTGCTACTCCTCCGGATAAAATCGCATCTAAAATAGCTTCGCCCATCACACCTCCGCCAATAAATGATATTTTCATGATTTCCTCTGAATATAATACGTACTAACCAGTCTAGGCATCACCTAAGTTTTGAATCTTTAGATAAATCAACTGCTACTTCCATAGCTTCCAACATACTTGTATGATCGGCGATACCTTTACCTGATATATCAAAAGCTGTGCCATGGTCAACTGAAGTCCGTATAAAAGGTAGACCCAGATTAACACTTACACTTTTTGCCCAATCATGTACCTTGATAGCAATATGACCTTGATCATGATACATCGCCACCACCACATCAAATTTTCCGTCTATAGCCTGATTAAAAACAGTATCCGGTGGTATTGGACCGGAAACATTCCAACCCAAATCTCTTGCTGCTTCAACAGCTGGTGTAATTTGTTTATCTTCTTCATCTCCTAAAAGACCACCATCACTGCCATGTGGGTTCAACGATGCAACTGCAACACGAGGAGAAGGGAAGCCCCATTTTTTGAAATGTTCACAAGTAAGAAGAATTTTGGACAAAACATTATCAAAAGTAACGAAATCACATGCTATCCGAAGAGATTTGTGAGTAGTGAGATGGACAACTCTTAACTGCCTAGCCATAAGCATTGTTGCAACATTTTTAGCTCCTGTTTGGCTTTGGAATATTTCCATATGTCCAATATCATCGTAACCAGCCAATTTTGCGGATGATTTGTTAATCGGAGCAGTTACTACTGCTGTTATATCTCCATTTTTTGCTAATTCACCGGCCTTGAGTACCCATTCAACTGATGCTCTACCTGCATCAGCGGAAAGTTGGCCTATTTCTACGTCGCCAAAATTCAAATTTTTTATATCAAGTACATCTATCATTCCATATGAACCAGAAACTTCCTTTAGAGAATTACATAATTTTGAACTCAAGTTGCTTGCACAAATCTCTAATACATTTTGGACTGCCGATGTATTACCAATAACAAAAGGCCTGCATTTCTGGTACATGATCTGGTTCTCAAGAGCCTTAACCGTAACTTCAGGGCCTATACCAGCTGGGTCTCCCATAGTGATAGCTATAAGCGGTTTTTGTTCATTTTTCATCTCTAATCCTTATCGCAGTATACAGGCTTTTACACCTTATATTTAAATCAATATATCACTTTGTTTATTATATTTTTATTTTTTTGAAAATATGTCTTGTCACTGAAGCAAGTTGTCTGCTATACAGTAGTTATGTTAAAGGCGAGGGGCCCGAATGGTCCCTCGCCTTGTCTCAACAGCCATGACCAGTGGGGAAGCTGGGGGTGAAAAGCTTAATTCTTTCTGGTCTCTGGGTGTTTAGCGGTAATAAAATCAGTTAATCACATTTGTTATAGCCACAATCAGGACATCGTTTACAACCTTCTTGGTAAATCAATGAACCTACCGAACATTCAGGGCAACGGTTTGCGTTTATACCTGTCGCATGCCCATTCGTACCGTTAGTTACAGTTGTCTTTGACCCAAACATACCTAGTTGGGTGGTAGAATCATTTTTATCAGTAGTTCCTGATTCTTCATCCAAATTAAGATGCCTACTCAAGACTAAAGCAACAGCATCTGGGGCTGACCTTACTAATGTTCCTCCATCCCATACAGGGCAGCAAGTTATCCCTCTTAAATGTTCGACAACTTGTTTGGGATCTATTCCTGCCCGTAAAGCTAATGTGGTTAGTCTTGAGATTCCTTCGAGTTGCGCCGAATCACAGCCGCCTGCCTTTCCTACAGCTATAAAAACTTCAAATGGTTCGTCATTTTCATCATAATTGATTGTGACAAACATATTACCGTGTCCGGTTCTCACTCTTTCAGTAACACCTTTTATTACACTCGGTCTCTGTCTTTCAACCAACAATTCATCTTCTGCTAATTTATTTTCCAATTCAGAACTTTCGTTATTGGATGTGTTTTCAGATTGTCCCGCAGTCAATACTTCTGCTTCTCTACTACCTGCACGATAGACTGTTATACCTTTACATCCCAATTCCCAGGACAGCATATATGCACTCTCAACATCATCTTCCGTGGCACTATTTGGGAAATTAATCGTTTTTGATATTGCTGAATCGACACTTTCTTGAAATACAGACTGCATTCTGACGTGCATTTCAGGTGTGATTTCAGATGAAGTTGCAAAAAGTTCTTTAGCCCAATCTGGGACATCATCCCTATTTTGCAAACTACCACCATCAGCCAGATATTCCATCAGGCCTTCACTATAAAACCCAGATTCTTTAGCAACCTTCTCAAATTGTTGATCAACATAAATTAAGCTTTCTCCGCCTAAGATATTGTGTTTATGATAACTTAGAGCGAACAAAGGCTCGATTCCACTTGAGCATCCAGCTATCATAGATATAGTTCCTGTGGGCGCCACAGTTAGCCTACATGCGTTCCTCATTCTAGGCTGATTCTCCGCATCATAAATACTGCCTTTGAAAGCTGGAAATACTCCTCTTTCCTCTGCCAATTCTTGTGACATGGCATCTGCCTCATCGCGGATAAATTTCATTACGCCGCGACCTATAGTCAGGCCTTTTTCCGAATTATATGGAATGCCCATCTTAACCAATAGATCAGCGAATCCCATTACTCCCAGTCCAGTTTTCCTTGTAGCCCTTGTCATCTCTTCGATTTTGTTTACTGAATATGAATTTGCATCTATAACATTATCCAAAAATCGAGTGGCGGTACGAACTACTCCGCCAAGACGAGGATAATCAATATCTTGTTTACCTTGACTTTCAATAACAAAGTTACTTAGGTTAATTGAACCTAAATTACATGACTCATAAGGTAATAACGGCTGCTCTCCACATGGATTGGTTGCAGTCATTTTACCAATATGAGGTGTCGGATTTTTGTGATTTACCCAATCAAGGAAAATCATTCCTGGTTCTCCGTTCCTCCAAGCACCATGAATGATTTTTTCAAATACTACTCTAGCGTTTAATGTACCAACATCTTCCATTTCAGAGTCTGGGTCACTCGGATCTTTTCTACTTCGCAAACAATAATCTGTGTTATTCTTAACTGCTTCCATAAATTCGTGGGAAGCCCCAACCGATATATTAAAATTATGTATATCGCCCTCTACTTGTTTAGAATCTATAAACTCCAAAATATCAGGATGATGCACATCCATTACTGCCATATTTGCTCCATCTCTTTTCCCACCTTGAGTGACCAATTTTGATACCGATGATAGGTGTTTGAGAACAGATATAGGCCCACATGCTTTTCCATGTGTAGTAGAGATAGATGAATCTTTAGGCCTTATAGGTGAAAGAGCAAACCCAGTACCACCACCGAATTTTTGTACCATGGCCATCTCTTTAGCGGTAGTCATAATTCCTTCCATGGTATCGTCAAGGCCCATTACAAAACATGCTGAAAGGGTTCCTGTGCCTGAACCATCCTCCAGGTTTACACCGGCGTTCATCAGAGTAGGAGAATTAGGTACAAAATCCAAATCAGTCATCATTTTGAGAAATTCTTTTTCCCAATGTTCGGCTTCTGTCTTTGTCCCATAGCTGTTTTCAGGTTGTGCTATAGCTTTTGCAACCCTGGAAAACATCTCATCTGGACTTTCTATAATATTACCTGCATCATCTTTCCTGAGATAACGTTTCTCCAGAACTACTCTGGCATTTTCGCTTATTTCGACGGTTCCCTCAGGTTTAATTACATTAGAAATTTTATTAGTACTGTCAGTTAACATTCCATTCCCCTTCTTATCTCTATCAGATCCCTAATCTTTTCAATATGACTCTTCATTATTTATCTTTATTCTATGGATGCCTCGACTGCTATCTTCTTATCAACATTATTTGGTTTTTTAGGTTTGGCTCGGCGTACTTTCCTTATATCCTCAATTTCTTCTTCCAAAAATGAAAGCTGATTCTCTGATTTATTCTTACGGTTACGTGGTTTAAGTAGAGAATCAATTTCTTCTTTGAATGTTTCTACATCTCTAAAATCTCTATAGATACTCGCATACCTGATATAAGCTACTCTATCCAATCCTTTTAAACTGTCCATAACAAACCGACCAATGGATTCTGAAGTTATTTCTTGCCTGCCAGATCCAGAAACGTTGGTTTCTATATCTTGAACCATTTTTACAATCGATTCAGTCGGCAATGGACGTTTTGCACAAGCCTTCATTACTCCTTCCAATAACTTATCTCTGTTAAAATCTTCTCTTCTTGAATCCCTTTTTATTACCAATATATCTCTTGTTTGAACTTTTTCATGAGTAGTAAATCTCATCCCGCAATCCAGACACTCTCTTCTCCGCCTGATTCCATGACCTGAATCTCTGGAATCGACTACTTTTGAGTCATCAAATCTACAATGCGGACAATTCATTATACCAACTTTCAGGATTCCAAAACATACAACTTATCGTACCTACCGGCGAAGGATAATACTACATATAGTACAATGTCAACATAAAACCACGTGTATTTTTAGCAATTACCATCGAATATTTAAACTTTGTATGAAATATTTCCAATATAGTCCGATATGAGGTTCAATTTTAAGATTGAATTCATCCGATTTCTTTATCAGTGTATGATTAACTATCATTCAAACAATGGTGAACAAAGAATGAAATATCGTACTCTGGGAAGAACCGGAATAGAAGTATCTGTTGCCAGCCTTGGATCTGGAGGACCCAGTAAATTAGGCCAAAACAGAAACTCTACTCAAGAATATCAAAATAGGCTATTGAAAAAGAGTCTGGATCTTGGGATAAATTTTTTTGATACATCACCAATATATGGAGAAAGTGAATCCATTATTGGTACGGCATTAAACGATACACCACGTGACAAATATGTCGTTTGCACAAAATGGAGTTATGAACGTAAATCTACTAGATTGAAAGATGACCTAGTCAAAAGTATTAACAGAAGCTTGAAAAAGCTAAAAACCGATCATATAGACGTTTTGCTAATCCATGGTCTAACCCCAAATTCGTATGAATTGATCTACGACGAAATATACCCTCAAATGATGATTTTGAAGGAAGTAGGGAAAATCAGATTCATCGGGTTCAGTGAGTCGTTTGAGTCTGACTCTACTCATGAAGCTGCTTCAATCGGTTTAGAACAAAATCCATTGGAATGGGATGTGATTATGCTGAAATACGGCATCTTAAACCAAACCGCATCAAAAATCGTTTTACCACTGGCTCAGGAACATAATGTTGGCATAATAAACATGGCTGCAGTGCGTATCAAGTTGCCAAGCCCATTGTTGCTAGAATCCCTCATTTTGGATTGGGTAAACAGGGGACTGGTCGCTCGAGATTCGCTTGATCAAAAAAAACCTTTGGACTGGTTAATCACTACAGACACCGATAGTGTTATTGCAGCAGGTTATAAGTTTGCTATTGATCATGATGCTATATCTACTGTACTTATAGGGACAGGAGATATAGGTCATTTGGAAGATAATGTAAAATCTATCATCGGTAATTCTTTACCTAATGATCATAAAGTGAGGTTAGTCGATCTATTCGGTCATATATCGGATTATGCATAAATTTTACTCATTTATCTATCTTCATCCATGGGATCTACTTAACGGCAATGCAGAGAAAGTATTCGAAAAGATTGCCGGTTGGGGAATCAACGGAATTAATATTGCAACGTCATATCATGCAGGTTATTTCTTACACTCCCATAATCAAGACCATAAAATGTATATGGCTGAAGATGGCGTAGTCTATTTCCCACCCAACGAAAGATTTTTCCAGACAACCTCAATAAAACCAAGACAGGCACAAATATCCAAGAATTTTGACTGCATCGGGAAAGCGCAGAAACTGTGCAGCAAATTCGGACTAAAAATGATGTCCTGGACAGTTTGTAATCACAATACTCCACTGGGACTTCAAAACCCTGAGCATACGATAACGAACATATTTGGGGATTCTTACCCACATGCTTTGTGTCCAAGTAGCAAACAAGTAAGAACTTATGTCAGAGGAATGTGTAAAAACATTGCTACAGACTATGACTTCGATTCTATTGTATTGGAAGCAAATGATTTTAGAGGGATACCCCATGGACACCATCATGAACGTTACGGCACAATTCTAAGAAGTCTAGAAGAATCACTGATGTCCCTTTGCTTTTGTCAATGGTGTATAGATCTATCTAACAAAGATGGACTTGACCTCATACCTATTTCACAAAACATCCGGCAACATATGGAAGTATTCTTCAACGAATCTCCAATATTTCCTGCCAATTTGCCATCCAATTTGAACCAAATGTTGGATTCTTATCCCAAACTTATTGATATGATTGGATTCAGGCAAGATGTTGAAAGCTCCTTGGTTCGTGATATCAAAACAGATTTGAAACAAATAGGCAGTACGTCTCTTTTGGCTCAAAGCAGTTTCCGCAACGATTATTCACCGAATATCGATGGTTTTGTTGTATCCTGCTATGGCAATTCAATCGATGAAATTACGAAAAAAATAGCTCATCAGCGAAATATATCTGGTAGTAAAAAATTGTTCGCTGGAATCAGAACAGGATTTGGTGAAGTGTTATCTCAAAATACTCTTGCAGAAATGGTTATAACTGTTCAAAAATCAGGTGGGGACGGCATCGGATTCTACAACTATTCAGAAACTCCAATCAAAGTTCTTAACTGGATTGAACCAGCTTTGGATCAATTTAGATAGCTGGCTGTAGGGCATTATCCTATCCACGCATATGAGGAAAAAGAACTACTTCTCTAATAGATTCATGACCCGAAAGCAACATCATTAGCCTATCTATACCGATTCCAAGACCACCTGTTGGTGGCATTCCATATTCGATCGCTAACAAAAAATCTTCATCTAGACGATCCATATCTTCATTTTGGAACTGAGAATGAAGAGCCTCCTGTTGTTCAAAACGCACCCGCTGATCAATTGGATCATTCAGTTCAGTAAAAGCGTTACAGATTTCCATACCAGCTATAAACCCTTCAAACCGTTCTACAAAATCGTTATCATCTGGTTTCTTTTTTGCAAGTGGAGACATTTCTACGGGATAATCTATCAAAAAGGTTGGTTGTATCAATTTAGGCTCAACCAAGTCAGACACAAGTTTGTCCAAAAGACCACCCCAACTCATTTGTTGACCAACATCTAGACCTAAACTACCCATAACCTTTTTTAACGATTCAATATCATCATATTTTGTGAAATCTATACCTGAATACTTCTCAACAGCATTTCGAAGAGTAATTCTTGGCCATGGTGGACTCAAATCAATTTCATGAGAACCAAATTTAATATGAGGAGTATCTAGAACCTTCAATGCCAGTTTGAATACCAACTGCTCAACCATACTCATTACATCATTGTAGTCAGCAAAAGCCTCATAACTTTCCATCATTGTAAATTCTGGGTTATGTGTATGATCCACACCTTCATTACGAAATATACGACCTATTTCATATACTTTTTCCAATCCTCCTACTACAAGACGTTTCAAATAGAGTTCAGTAGCTATTCTTAGGTAAAGGTTTCTGTTAAGCGCGTTGTGATGAGTTGAAAACGGGCTCGCAGTACCTCCTGCTGCTATTGAAACTAAAACTGGTGTTTCTACTTCCATAAACCCTCGATCGTCCATAAACCTTCTAAGTTCCTGTACGAGTCGGCTTCTCATGATTGCTACTCGTCTTGCGTCTTCATTGGAAATTAAATCTAAATATCTTTGACGGTATCTTGTTTCAATATCCGTGAGACCATGCCATTTTTCTGGTAAAAACCTTATTGATTTACATAAAA
This sequence comes from uncultured Dehalococcoidia bacterium, assembly GCA_964342485.1. Lineage (GTDB taxonomy): Bacteria > Chloroflexota > Dehalococcoidia > Lucifugimonadales > CAJWER01 > CAYFFO01. The sequence continues at coordinate 16,952 of CAYFFO010000012.1, read as the reverse complement.
GTGTCCATTCAAAAACTTCAACGGTGACTTCACCTGTCCTTGTTCTAAATAGGGGACCTTTAACACCCAACCAATCTCCTATATCAATATCTGAAAGGTTTTCGTATGAGTCCTCGATATTGTTCCTTCGAAATAGGACTTGTAACTTACCGTATCCATCCTGTAAATCTAAGAAAACAGCCTTCCCCATATTGCTACGTCTGACGATTCTACCTACAACTGAAACTTTTTCCGACTTAAAATGTTCTTGTTGTTGATCTTCAGTACTTTCGAACATTTCAATAGCTTCTACACTAGTATGTGTGCGTTGATATGAACCAGGATAGGGATCAATTCCTTTCTCACGTATAGTATTAATTTTCTCTCTTCGGACTCTTAACAATTCACTTTCTTGCTGTTGCAAAATGAAACAAACTCCTGTAATTAATTTAGATTTCTTCACAGTTAGTGAAAAGAGTCAACAATATTAATAGCTCTATTGAAGACCCTGCTAGCTACGATTCATATTATATTGCAACAAGATGAAAGTAAACGAGATAGAAGTAAAATTCGTTATCAAAATGTAATATTTGTACAAATCCTAAACTTTTCCAAAAAATAGGTCGTATTTTTACTTTCACCAAATTCAAATACAGTGCTAGCATTTCGGAAATATTTATGAAATAAGAGTTCGGTAGCAATATCAATGACAACTAGAATATCCGGCGGAACACATAGAGGCAGGTCATTAAAGATTGACAAATCTAACGATCTTCGACCCACATCCACTCTCGTGCGATCCGCAATTTTTTCGATGTTGGGAATCGAAAAAATTGTTTCCTCAAATGTCCTCGACTTATTTGCAGGGACCGGAGCCATGGGAATCGAAGCACTTAGCAGAAATGCTAACCATGTAGATTTCGTCGAGAAGAATTCTCACCGTTCCAGACAGATTAGATCAAATTTAAACAACCTCGGCTTTAAAGAGAAAAGCAGGGTACTAGCACGAAAAGTAGAATCTGCTTTGAAAGAACTAAATGGCCCCTATCAATTAATATTTGCAGACCCACCCTACAACACCGACCCCTGGGTTGGGTTAATGCAAGAACTGGAAAACAATTCATTGCCTAGTGACGATGTTCTAGTAGTCTGTGAACACATTTCCAAGTTACAACTTTCAGTCAAATATGGGAATTTTTTTCGTAGCAGGACTCGTAAATATGGGGATACCTGTATCTCTATATACGAGCTTTAGGAGAACAAATGACAGCTGTTTATCCCGGTAGTTTTGATCCTGTTCACAATGGACATATTGACGTAGCTAAACGTGCTGCAAAGCTTTTCGACGAATTGATTATTGCAGTATATGAAACCCCTCCGAAAAACGTTCTTTTTTCAACAGAAGAAAGAGTAGAGATGTTTAAACAGTCATTAATCGATGTTCCAAATATTGAAGTGGTTTCATTCTCTGGACTAGTCGCTCCAGAATTGGTTCAAAATTACAACTCGAATTTCATCGTCCGAGGACTACGTGCAGGGTTGGATTTTGAAACCGAATTCGAGATGACTTTAATGTGGAGAAATTTACATCCAGAGGTAGATGTAGTTTGCCTGATGAGCGCTCTGGAAAATCAATTCATTTACTCAAGCCGTATAAAAGAGGTCGCCAAACTAGGGGGTAACGTTAGTAGTTTGGTACCAGAAAATGTTGCATCTGAGATCCATAAAAAATATTCAAAGGAAATAAATAAAAAGGGGAAAATAATATGAACATAGTTGAACTTATTGAGGAAATGGATTCGGTTTTGGCAAGTGGTACCAGCGTACCAGGACTTGGTAAAAAAGTCATCTTAGATGGAGATAAAGTAGGAGAATTAGCAGATGAACTCAAATCCGCTATACCACCAGACATACAAGAGGCCCGGGAAATCATCCGGCAAAAAGATGCTTTGATTAATCAAGCCCAACTTGAAGCTCAACGCATCAAAGATTCAGCCAGGCAACAAGCTGCCAATGTGACTACGGCAGCAATGGAAGAACAGGCTAACAAACTGGATGAATCAATTATTACCCAAGAGGCCGAAAAAAGAGCAGAACAAACCAATACAATTGCAATAGAAAAAGCCGAAACAATAATCCAAGAAGCAAACAATAAAGCTTATGGGATTGTTGAAGATGCTGATACTTTGGCAAAAAATAAGAGGGAAGGTGCAGACCGATATGCGCAAGAAATCCTTTTTGAATTAGAAGAACGTCTTTCCACACTTTTAAACCAGGTGCGCAAAGGTATTGATGCACTTAGCTTGGAACTTGAGAGTAATATACCAGCTTAATTATTCATTATTTGAATAAGGGGGAGCCGTGTTAAAACTAAGAATCCTGTGTGATTAAATTCGCACAGGATTCTTACATTTGTGACACTAAAAAAAGCCTATCAAAGATTATAAGTTATGGGCGTCTATACACTAATAGATAGTTTTGTTAGCCTAATGAAAATTAAACACTAATCTAATTCATCATCAAAGAGCACAAAAGAAACTAAACATGGATTACTCAATCCATACAACCATAGCATCCCTAAAGCACAGACACTTCAGAAACCTTTGGATTGGAACTATGTTTATGTGGTGTGCCGGACAATTCCAATTCATGTGTCAAGGATATTTGGCTTATGAATTAACGGGATCAGCAAAAATCATAGGGTTAATCAGTGTAGGTTACGGACTACCCTTAATAATTCTAGGATTGTTTGGTGGAACCTTAGCTGATCGAATGGAAAAGAAACGGTTAATCCAACTATTTCAAGGTGGAGAGGCCATTATAAGTTTAATTCTAGCTATTGCTGTAATTACAGGAACAATCACATGGTATCATCTTCTTTTTGCTTCGATCCTTCATGGTGGGCTCTTCGCATTCATGCTACCAGCAAGACAAGCCTTGATACCACTACTAGTAGCTCCTAAAGAAATCACAAACGCCATATCTTTAAATTCTGCAGGACAAAGCCTTATTGGTTTAACTGGACCGGCATTGGCGGGAACCTTATACACATTTCTGGGTGTGGAATTTGTATTTATTTCAATGTTTATCTTACAAACAATGGCTATGTTGTTAACCAACAAGGTCCCTAAATTACAAACTGTCCAACCAAAACCTGAACAAAGTCTACTTAATGATATAAAGATTGGGCTTATAGTTGTTATTGGAAATCAAAGAGTTCTAATTTTAGTTGCTATGGTTCTGCTTTCCACATTGCTTCTATTACCAATGATTCAATTGCTCCCTATTTTCGTAGTAGATGTTTACCAGAAAGAGGCAGATTCATTAGGAATCTTAACTGCAGTGATGGGATTAGGATCACTGATAGGATCCTTAATTGTAGCTTCAATCGGCCAATGGAAAAGAGGTTTAATTCTCTTATGCACCAGTTTTATTGCTGGATTATCTGTAATAGCTTTAGTCATCTTTCCAAACTTCTTGATAGGAATTCCAATAATGTTGTTTAAAGGTTTCGGAGGTTCACCTCAACGCGCCCTTAAAGAGTCCCTCGCTATGGAAACAGTACCGGATAAATATAGAGGGAGAGTAATAAGTTTAATGATGATTAGTTACGGTTTAGCTCCAATTGGCGTTTTATCACTTGGATTCATGACTGATATATATGGAATCAGGTTTACTTTCACAGTAATAGGGATTATCTTGACTATCGCTACGGCCATTATTTCAATCTCCCAACCATCACTCCGTAAAGCCAATTAAAGAACTTTAATATTCACTGCGACAACAATTCTATACAATGTAATATAAGTATTGATCTTTAGGAGAAATTACCATGGGTGAATTAGACGGACAAGTTGCCATAATTACAGGGGCGGGAAGACGACGAAGTATAGGTTATTCAACCGCTATAGCATTAGCCACCCTCGGAGCAGATATTGTAGTAACAGGAACGGGAAGAGATCCATCTACATTTCCAGACGACGAAAAACAGATAGGCTGGAAAGATGTTATTAGCACAGCTGAAGACATCCAAAATTTGGGTAGACAAGCTCTGCCAATAACAGTTGATGTTACAGATGTTGGGCAAACCGAAAATATGGTCAGCCAGGCTGTAGAAAAATTCGGACGGGTTGATATATTGATAAACAATGCAGCTGTCGCAGTAGGGAAAGATAGAGCACCAATTGTCGATGTAGAACCGGAAGTTTTTCAACGTGTAGTTGATGTAAAAATACGAGGTACTTATTTATGTACCAGGTCCTTTGTTAAACAACTACTAAAACAGGACCAGGGTGGTAAAATTGTCAGTGTATCTTCTGTCGCAGGAAAACGTGGCTCAGCAGCAACAGCGGCATATAACGCTGGTAACTTTGCTGTTATAGGAATGACTCAGTCTTTAGCCAAGGAACTAGGACCTCACAAAATCAACGTTAATGCAGTTTGTCCAGCTGCAGTAGACACCGCTAGAATGGACGTTTTCGGCAGGGGAGACGCATGGAAGAAGAGAGAGGCTGAACATCCTATCGGACGAGCCGGTACACCTTCTGAAGTTGCGAACTTTATAGCATTTCTTTGTACAGAGGCTGCTTCCTGGATACACGGCCAATCAATTAATATAGATGGCGGCATGGTTATGGAACATTAGTCTAGGTTAATTTGAATTTCGATTCGCCTCTAACCGTACATAAAACCATTGATATAACAGCGATTCCCGTTGCAGTGAGATAAGCATTGTGAATTCCGGAAATGAAAGCGTTTTTCAGATCAATCAATGAGTCACCTTGATTTAAAGTCAAATTTGGCTCATAACCATTTGATGCCATGGTCACAGCTACAATAGATGTAGCCAAAGCTATTCCTGTTAAATTACCTGAAGTTCTAGTTACATTTAAAAACGCCGAAGCAATTCCATAACTATCTGGACCTACAATACTGGTCACAGCACTAGTATTGGTTGAAGAAAATGTACCAAGCCCTGAACCTAATAAAATCATACCTGAAATAACATGTATCGGAGATGAAGTCACGTCTAGACTAGAAAAGATATACATAGCAGTGGCAGTAAACCCCATGCCTAACACTCCAAGCCACCTAGTTCCAAAATGGTCTGATAGTCTTCCAGTTAAAGGTCCCATTAAAGCAATACTAATGGCTCCCGGTAACATAAGAAACCCGGCATCTCTTGGGTTATATCCTATAGCTTGAATTAGCAAAAATGGCATAAGGAAATACACGAATGATCCAGCTAGGAATGAAAAAAATCTAGCGCTGACACCTATTGAAAACAGTTTATCTTTAAACAGGCTCAAGTCGAGCATAGGATCAGGGGATCTAGATTCCCAAAAGACGAATACTATTAACAAAGAACATGAAAGAATAAGTCCGGATGTTATAGGTAATGAGAACCATCCGACTTTATGGGCGTTTGAAACACTGACCAAAAACAGAATCAAAACCAGGGAAGAAATGGCAGCCCCAGTCCAATCAAATTTTTTCAATTTCATTGAAGTTCCCGACACTACTGCACTCTTTTTAATCACTTTTACAAAAAATATCACCGCCATAATACCCACAGGTATAGTTAGAAAAAATATGGATCTCCAACCAAAGGCGTTAACCAATGTACCTCCAATAATCGGCCCACTTATTGATCCGACACCAATGACCGACATATGCATGCCAAGAGCCTTACCTCTTTCAATATTTGGGAATACATCGATAATTATCGCCATACCGTTTGCCTGTATAGCAGCAGCAGCAACACCTTGAAGGATTTTCACAAAAATCAATATTTCAATTGACGGTGAAATCCCGGCAAACAATGCAAAACAGGTAAATGCAATTACGCCAAGCGCAAAAACCCTATCACGACCCAAAACATCGGCTATCCTTCCCATAGGCATCAGTAAAGCACTTGTACTCAAAATATAACCAAGTACAATCCACTGAGCAGTAGGTATGTCTAGTCCAAATTCTTCAGATATTTTTGGTACAGCTAAAGTCAAACTAGATTGATCCATTACCGTTAAGAAAATTCCTATGGCTGTGGCAATAAATGCCCACCATTTATAATTAGGACTCGATGCTATTTGTTGATTAGTCCTGAAAATTGAAAACGTTTTATGATTATTTTTCATTATCGTTATCTTTTGTCTCTTATCAATATACGCCTCATTTGTCAGTCATGGACAAATCTTCCAAGAAATCTATAATACCCTCATGAAAATTCTTGTCCCATTTCGATAAAATACTTATGGCTAAATACCTTGTTTTCCGCTTGGTCGCTGCACTCATATCCATATGGGCTATCAGTGTTTTGACATTTATCATTATCGAAGTGCCTCCAGGAAATCAAGTAGAACGTTTTATAGACCTATTCCAGAATTACAACGATGTTGACCCGGATCCAAAACATGTAGAAACATTACGTAGAAACCTTGGACTAGATAAACCGAATTATGTTCGTTATTCAAAGTGGATATGGAACCTGCTTCGAGGTAAACTCGGCATGTCTTTCCAGTACAGAGAAATTATAGATATCCCTGTTAAAGAAATGATTGGAGACCGGCTATGGTTAACCGTTGTTCTCACAGGATTTACTATAATCGTTACTTGGACACTTGCGATTCCTATTGGAATCTACTCAGCAGTTCGGCAGCATAGTATAGGTGATTACGTATTTACACTCGTCGGCTTTTCTGGTTTGGCAGTGCCGGACTTCCTCCTAGGCCTGGTTTTAATGTACCTGTTTTTCGCCTATTTAGATATGACCGTTGGAGGACTTTTTTCAGCAGATTATATCAATGTACCATGGAGTATAAATAAGGTTAAAGATCTTATAGACCACCTATGGATACCTGCAATCGTATTAGGAACATCAGGCACTGCTGGTCTTATTCGAGTAATGCGTAATAATCTGCTTGACGAACTCAGCAAACCTTATGTGTTAACTGCAAGATCTAAAGGACTATCTCCATTAAGATTGATACTTAAATATCCAGTCAGGGTTGCTATAAATCCTTTAGTCAGTACCGTTGGATACTTGTTACCGTCTTTAGTCAGTGGGAGCATTATAGTTTCAGTGGTTCTCAGTTTACCTACCCTTGGTCCACTCCTACTTGAAGCAATAGAAGCAGAAGATGTTAATTTATCAGGATTCATAATTCTAATATCAGGTATTCTGACCGTTATTGGGACCCTTCTTTCGGACATACTTTTATCTATAATTGATCCAAGAATAAGGTACGAAGCTTAATAAACTCACTTAGAGAAATTTTCTAAACTAGGCTTCCATTTATATCAATATTTAAGTTATTATTCTTATATAAAGTAGATAAAAGAGGTCACCTAATAGATGTCAGAATACTCTCGTGAAGTTGTTCTTGAAATGATAGAAATGGGAGACAGTCTTGCCGATTTAGATCTTTCAGGAATAGATTTGAGTTTTTCAAATTTAGTAGGAGCTGATTTTAGAGGAACTAATCTTGCTAGCGCTAATTTAATCGGATCCGAATTAAGTGGTGCAGATCTAAGTTATGCAGATCTAAACAAGGCTAACCTTACTGGTGCCAGTTTAAATATATCGGATCTAGGTGAAGGAAAACTTGATGGAACCAATCTTAGCGAAGCAAACCTCTCAGAAGCGAACCTAAGTCAAGCAGATTTAACAGGGGCAGATCTAAGTGGAGCGAATCTTTTTGAATCTAATTTTGAAGGTGCCACCATTAGTAACACTAACTTAAGTGAAGCTAATCTAGTCGGAGCAAACCTATCTGATACCGACATCGAGGATGCAGACATATCAGAGCCAGATTTGGAAGACATAGAAATCGATGAAAATGAGTTATTGTCTTGATATTTAAAGTCAAAGTGTTGATATCTTTTCTAATACACTCCATAAATCTAATTGTTCTATAGCATGACTTCGATAAACTCCGACAGCATCCGCCCCATTATCCAAGGCAACTCTAGCTGCTTCAAGTAACATTTCAGGCTGCTGAAAACTTCCAGGGTGATAACAAGACAATTCAGCTATCAATGGCACTCTGTTCGAATTAATTTTGGCAACGTGTGCCATTTGGCGTTCAAGATCCTTCAAATTTGAATTGGTTCGAAACCATAGATAAAACTCGTCCACTAAACCTCGGTCAATCCAAGTTGGCCAATCCTGTAGAAGTTTCAAGTAATCACTAGTCTCTTGTGCAATGATTGTGCTTGAAAGAACGGCCTCAGGCCGGCTAGTCTTGATCCTGTCTCTCAATTCACTTAAAAACAAAGTCACATAATTTGATCTGAATCTCATCCAATCTTCATCATCATTGGGAATTTCCATCGGATTTTTCCCATGTGCCTGAATAAATTCCTGTACCATACGATCTTCGTAACCGTGAATATTAGTCCCATTTTCGTCTTCATTAGTTCTGACAAATTCTACTTGTACACCATCACCGCCAGTCTCTTCCAGCATATCTAAATAGATCCCGATTTCGTATTCACGTACCTGTTCATGAGAAAGACTTAATGATAGTACTTCCCCTGGAAAGAGATTATCCGAATCATCTCTCTTTCGAGACCAGTATTCAGGATGTTGTTTAGAAAAATCAGACAGTTTGAGATTCGTATATGGCCCTGCATAAATAGGGCGGTGGTCATCCAACAAGACTCTGCTTTCGGGAGCTTCTATACCAGGTCTTGGATAAATCGTTGACCATTGCCTATATTCAATGTTCAAACCTCCATGTGCGGGGAAAGCATTATATGGATGCACTTCGATATCGTTTGTATGGGCAGTTTCAACTAAATTTTTCGATCCACCACCAGGTATTAATTTGGTAACACCCGCTTTAGAGCAGTTTTCTACGTATTCAAGATCAACCTTTTTTGTAGAAGAATCAGATTGATCAAGAGGATAGTTTGGTGGACCCCATACCGGTAATTGACGTGGCATTAACTTTTCCTTTCTTTTCAATTCATGAAATTCTATATTTATAGTATTGGCCAATTGAATCTATATGGTTACATCTATGGTAGCCAAAGGTCAATTTTAAAAAGATTGTCAAGAATCACGAGAGTATATATGAAGCCAATAATCCAGAAAAGGAGTCAAATGATAAAGATTGTATTTCACCGAAAATATTTGGATCTACATGAATTACTTAAGATTATTAGCTACATTAATCGAAGTAATTATACTTAAAGATACAATATTTATTGTTCAAATTAGGTTGTACAACTAACTTCTGTATTAAGTAAATCTGTTCAGGTTTGAATTTGAGTTTTTGTTCCAACGTCTGTTAAGAATGATAGTTTTTCAAACGGTATTAAAAAATATGGTTTCCTTGTTTTATTTATAAAAACAACTTTGGAATAAACCCTAATTCGGTTAATTAAGAGACCTTGTAATTATACGTTGCCTAGGTGTTACAGTCATGCAGAGGTAAAATATGGAGAAGATTACTCAAGTTCACGAAAAACTTGGTACATGTGGTTGAAAAGTTTTACAGATTCTCCAACATATCCAAAAACTCCTATATCATCGGATTCTCCAACATGTACCTGTATCTCACGCTGAAAAAAGGAAAATTCTGTATGATATACCTTGTTCCCATCAGACAAAGCATCAGCTAATCGCTTGGATTCTTCAGAATTGACCAGACGATCTGCTCTGTCATGCATTATCAACATACGAGCATTTAAATTATTGATATTACGACTTGGCGATATATCTCTTAAAAATTGCTTAGTCTTGGGTGACAGTTTTGATATAGCATCATCAACTTCATCAAAAGCTATTCCATCTAAAAGTTTGTAAACCGCATGAGCGTCTGAAGTTATATTTTCTAAAACGACATCATCAATGATTTTCCCTTTAACAAATATATCTGTTAATAACTCCCGATCATTACTTTCGCTTACTCCTTCTATCAGATGTCCCATAAAAATTTGCATAGTCAATTTATCTGGATCCCAAGGTACTCTATAACCCTCATAAAAACGGGTTCGACTACCGATAGATTTAACCAAATCAATTGCATCGTAATACCCAGCAAAAAAATTAACGAATTTAACACTGTCACGTATTCGATAATCCTGAGCAGCAATTGTAGAAAGAGAAGCCCCAACGCATATCCCACCCATACCTGCCTTTTCTGGGTTTACATAGTCTAGCGTGACAAGATAACTGAAAGCATTAACCATATCGTCTACATCATTTATCGAAATCCTATTTTGAACTTGTGTGTTTGACCATGGAATCATTACCACTACACCAGAACGAGCTAAAGCTTTACCTAGTCTCACAATCCTGGGATCATATCTGCCTCCAGGCACAACTCCCTGTGAAAAGAGCACAGCACTGTACCTACCATCTCCAGAAGGTCGATATACGTCTGCTATCCCAATACCATTAGCTAAAGGATAGCTAACTTCTTTTACTATTGGATCTGAACCAAACCATTCCAAAGGCTTAACGTGGATTGAAGGTAAGACCTGAGGAATAAATAATATCGTCTTTAAAGATGTTTTCCCCTGCGGAGTTAAAAATGCGAGTAGTGATATAGCCACTATCACTATGAAAATAAAGACGAGAGCAAATTTAAATATGTTGAGTAGTCTCTTCATTTAAACTACTTATCATAAGATCGAGCATATTTAGCATCAATCTAGAGATAATTTTCTCAAACTTTCATTACTTTATCTGGTGGAATTGACCATCCTGCCCATTGTTGTCCACATTCCGGACACTCTTTAACATTAGCAACTACTTTACCACCACATCCACACCACAATAACCATCCTCTGCTGTCTTTGGGTTGTTCAGTAATGGTAAATCCTGCTGATTCCATAATACCGTGTGTCATTTCCATGATTGCTACTGCATCTCTAGCTGAATTTAATGGTTCCTTGTCATTTTTAACGCAATCAATAAAATGTCTCATCTGTAACTTAACGGTATCTACTGGTTGCAACGTCTCTATAAGCTTCCCTCCACTAAAGACCTGTCCAGTGCCATTTCCAGTACGGTCGATGAATACAGAGTATCCCGAGCCAAAAGCAGTCAATCTTTCACTGTGAGCTCCACTCCCATGACTGGCCGTAAGTTGCCCAATCGCTCCGTTCTTGAACTGGATGGAAGCAGCGATATTGCCTTCTTGAATTTCATCAAACATAGTTCCTGTCGCCAGTATTTTTTCTGGATTGCCGCTAAGATAATAGAATGGATTGACTATGTGTGTCCGGATAAGAGATAGATACGCTGGGTTTGGTCTGGCATAATCTGCAATAAGGATATCGGGAGGCTGATTATTAAAAATCTCTTTCAGCCGCAGTAGACCAAAAGTACGATTCCAAGCTACCATCATCTGTTTTCCTGTATCGAAGGATACTTGAGCCATTTCTTTGGTATCACTTAAAGAATAACTCGGTGGTTTCTCAACTAGTACGTGGCAACCTGACTTAAGAGCGGCAATAGTTTGAGGTTTGTGTCCTAGATCTGGTGTTAATATCAACACTGCATCAAGTTCAACACTATCCAGCATTTGGCTCAGGTGTTCAAATGTATTGGTCACCCCAAACTTATCTGCGGCATCTTTACGACGTTCACTATCAATATCCGCTAAAGCTACAACATCTACATCGTCAAATGTTGAAACCGTTTGGGTAAGTTTAAACCCTCTGTGTCCAAGCCCTATGGCGCCTATTCTAATAGTCAATTTGGAACTCCGTTTATTGATATATATTTAATTTATGCAATCATATCAATAACTTTTTGAAATATTCTAACCTACTATGTCAATTGAGAACATTAGTTAAAATTTGAAATCTGAAGAAACAATATCATATAGACGTGACCCAGACTTTATGAAAGTTTATTTAATAATTAATTATTGATATGGAGGCTATCTTGGTGAACAAAAATGTATTGGTTACCGGTATTTCAGGCAGGATAGGAAAAATAGTATGTGAATTCCTTGGAACCAAATATCAAATCAAGGGTCTAGACCTGGTACCGGCATCAGACTTTGAAACTCATATTGCTGATCTATCAGACCTTGAATCAATCAAAATCGCTTTTGAAAATCAGGATGTAGTAGTGCATCTGGGTGCAGACCCAAATGGAGGAGCACCATGGGATTCGATTTTGAAAAACAATATAGTTGGCACATACAACGTTATGGAAGCCAGCAGGGAAGCGGGGGTAAAACGAATAGTTTTTGCCAGTACTAATCATGTAGTTGGTTATATTCCTGAAACGCAGTCTCCATATAAAGAAATATTCGAAGGACAATTAAACGGGCTTAGAAGGCCTTACCCATTAATTGGTACTGAAAATATCAGGCCATGTTGTCATTATGGGGTTGGTAAATCTCTCGGAGAATCATTGGGTAGTCTCTACAATGATAAATATGGTATATCGTTCATTGCAATCCGTATAGGTGCTCTTGTTGATAAACAACCTGGCTGGCAGACCCGACAAAAGGGGGGGCTGTCTATGTGGTTAAGCCATAGGGACGCGGCTCAAATTATTGAACGTAGTATCGATGCACCTAATTCAGTAGGATTCACAATAGTTTACGGTATGTCTGGTAATTCTTTACGAGTCCATGAAATCGAATCCGCCAAAGAGGTATTAGGGTACCTACCTAAAGATGACGCAGGAAATGAGTTTACATGCAAGCTACATAACCAGCCCACGTACCTTGAATTAGCTCATTAATTAAATTGTGTTTCTTATATGTATTCTAAGATATGCAGTACACTTAATTAATTATTTGATAGCGGAGACCAAATGTGAATAAAAATAGAACACAACAATGATTGATCTATACGTCTATTTTGCCTGGGCAGCTACCTCTTACCTTATTGGATCTATTCCTGCAGGTGACCTTGTAAGTCGACTTTCAGGAAAAAATATTCGTGATCTCGGTACTGGTAATCCAGGTACAGCAAATGTAACTCGTGAGATAGGGCGAACACACGGTATTGCAGTGCTCATTTTAGACGTTATCAAAGGAAGCATTGTATGTACACCTATATATTGGCTAAATCTACCTTCTTATAGTGCATTGATCCCTGTTATTTTCGTTCTTTTCGGACACTTTTTCCCAATTTTCTGGAAATTCAAGGGTGGTACTGGGATGGCAGTGGCAATGGGTACCACATTGGCTCTTATTCCTGTAGCCAGTTTAATAGCAGCATTATGCTCTATTGTATTTATGAAATTTTATAGAAACGCGCCCTATACAGGATTGGTATTTTTTTTTGTAACAGGGTTAGGAGGATGGCTAATATATGAAGACTTGCCAAATATTTCCATAATTCTTATTGGAGCAATCGCCGTATTGATTAAAAGTTTTTTTCAATATGGGCCAAATCCATTTGCAGACGAACCTTAGGCCCAGGGAAATATACGTATTAGAACTTGATTGGAAGAATGGTTACCCGAGACTCATTTTAACTGTAAATATTAAAAGCTGTTTCTACTTAACTCAGAGGAATGGTGTACTTTTATCTTTAGCCGATCATTAACCTTAATCAAAATAAATGTAAAAGCTATTTTAGTTTGATTTATAGAATCTAATGGCTTCAAGTTCAGTATTCCCATAACTGCGCAGAAAGTATATTCAATTAAAAAATTGACATCTGAAACGGTGATTTTCTCCCATGGCTTTATCGCAAAACCAGAATCTTCTGAAATGTCCCCAGAAACGAAATATGATAAAGCAGATTCGGGATTATTTCTGAATATGACATCGTTGGTATATGTTGGTTTGAACAAAACATCTCCAACATCAAAAGCATAATGTGTCTGAATAAAACCTTTGGCTACATCTTTGTAATTATTGTCTTCTTGGTATGCTATTCCAATCTCAATCACGCCATCTTTCCATGATCTAAGAAAATCCTCTACTTGATCCTGTCCGATATCATCATGTTTAACCATCATAGTTTAATCCTGTACAAACCTTTTATTAGAACGGTAAACAAGCCATAAAAAAACCGCTAGGATAAATACAAATTGGTCTTTTACGATACACAAATCAAAGTAGAATCAAATAATAGGTTTGGTTTTCGTGTTTGTGAATTCATTCGCAAAATTTGCTGTCCAATTCACATGCTCGTTGCCGATCAGAATCTGCCTTGTCTTTTTGGCCCAATTCACCATAGGCCAATCCTCTTGAGGCATAAACTAGTCCAATTATAGGATCAAGAGGACTAGATTTAGCTATTACCTCTGTGTAGTCTTCTATTGATTTTTGATACTCTCCTAATTCGTTATAAATATAGGCTCTGTTGTAATATGCTTTTGCGAATTTAGGATCAATTCGTATTGCCTCTGTCAAATCTTCTATAGCTTTTTGATCCTGATTTAACATGGTATAGACAGTGGCCCTATTGCTGTATGCCAATGCTGCCAATTCATCTTGGGTATTCAGACGTATCACCGCTGTCAAATCTTCTATAGCTTTTTGATATTCGCCATTGTCAAGATGTAGTTTAGCTTTACTTAAATAGTCGTTAACTTTTTCAGTACTATCGCCGCAGGCCAATCCGACAAGGATCATCAGTCCTAGTAAAAATAGTACTGTCTTCTTCGGGATTACATTCCGAAGTACCAAATATCCCTGGTCAATGAACAGATCCCGGTCTATTTTCATTGTTAACCCCTTGAAGAATCTCATTCAATTGATGTCTATGGCGATTATTGTATTGAATTGAAACCGAATTATACATATTTAAAGCCTATAACCTTAAGACGTTCAGTTAGAATATTTTAATGCCTGTTTATTTAGATAATTTCCACACCAATTAGACTTATTGGTTCTGTGTAATCAGTTCCATAGCCATTCGTTCGCTTTACCTATATTGCTAATAATTCATATGCCAGTCCAAGCATTATCTTTGTGCTAACTACAAGAGATTTAACACTTTCGGATTCATCTGTACCATGAATATTAGTTACCATAGGATCATCATCAGGATGAGCTCCCATAAAGCCATAGGTTTTTACCCCAAGGTTTCGAGTAAACCGTGAATCAGTAAATCCGCTACAGACTGCAGGAACCCATTGTAAATTACTTCTATCCACAATCCTTTGCGTTACATCTTTTAAAGTGTCTATAAATGAAGTCTCATATGGAGAAGAGTTTGGAATTGCCATGTAATCTATGGTGTAATCCAATCCATTGATACCTTTGAATATTTTGACTAGTTCTTCCTCCAAATAAATTTGATCTTGGTGAGGCAAAGTTCTTACGTCACAGGTTAAATTGATTGATTCAGGAACTGAATTAGATTTAACTCCTCCGTGTACCATCGTAGGGGTTATGGTCATGCGAGATTGAGCTTTTAACATGGAAGCCATATGTTTATTTTCAGATTCAAATCCAGAAATTATCTCATCTATATTATTAATAGTTGGTTTATCTTCAATTGCTAAATTAGAAAGATATTTAAAAAACTCAAGTGAAACGTCCCGTTCAGCTTGGTAATCTTCTATACGTTTAACTACTTGTCCCAAAACAAATAGAGCGTTTGAACCTTGCCATGGCGTCGAAGCATGTGCACTTGTACCTTTTATAGAAATTTCCAATTGCAACCTGCCTTTTTCACCAACTCCCAACAGATAAGCAGATGTGCCAGCTGCTCTTAAAGCATTACCGCCACCTTCATTAACTGCATATTTAGCAGTAATTTTTTCAGGGTGATTTTCAGCCAACCAACCAAAACCATACCTTCCTCCATGTTCTTCATCTGCTCCTGACACTAGTATTAAATTGTCTTTTAATTTTATTTCGTTACTGTTTAGTAAACGCATGGCCATCATTTGCGCAGTTAACAATCCTTTACAGTCAGAAGCGCCTCTACCGTAAATTCTTCCTTTATCTAGTATTCCAGCAAAAGGAGGATACTTCCATTTTGATTCATCCTCAACAGGTACTACATCGGTATGGGACATGAACATAAGCCCATTTATGGAACTTTCACCTTGTAGCTTGGCTATGATATTACCTCGACCAGGAACTGATTCAAGGATAGAAGATTGAATATTGTATTTACTAAACCAGTTTCTTACATATTCACATGCCTCAGTTTCGTTTCCAGTAGGCATAATACCCGTATTTACTGATTCTATTTTTATTAATTCTTGTTCCAGTTGAATAATTTCATCAATGTAGTTATCGACTTGCGCTGTTAATTCTTTAAATTTGTCCATTACCTTCCCACATCCACTTTAAAATTGTTATAAAACGTTAACCCGATTTGACATCAATACACCTCTATTAATCGATGTAAATATTATAGAAAACATGTCCAGAACGACAAGCCGGAATGGGTTTATCCTTCCACTCCTAATAACCTGGCAATATTACCTCCGGTTATTAATGCTATTTCAGACTCTTTTAGGAAAGATGAAACACGTTTTATATGTGTAAGATTTTGTCTATATGTGTAAAAACGCATTACCATAGGCATATCAGTTCCCCACTGTAAACGATCGGCACCAAATCGTTCTACCAGTTCCTCCAACGTTGGTTGAATTTCCAACATTGGATACTCCCATAAGCCTCCTAAAGCAATCGCAAAAAGTATCTGCATATGGAAATTTGGATTATCTACAGGCAAAGCTTCATACACTTCTTCTGGAATAACAACACTATTACCTTGAATGAATGATCTCCAACCCAAACCTCCGGTGAGTACTACCGGGGTGTTTTTATATATGTCCATCCATTTACGTATTCTTTTAATCCCAGCAATATAGCGGTCTAATGTTTCTCCTTCTAGAGAATCATAACTAGGGGTGATGAACACAGGAATCCTATAATTTACGAAAGCATCCCAGAAAGGCCTAAAACCTGGTGAAGTCCAGTCTTCAGTTTCGCCATAGAGCGGTAATCGATCAGGTATGAACTGTAGTCCTGATAATTGGAAATCTTTTATAGCAGATTCTAGTTTCTTTATAGATAAAT
>CAYFFO010000011.1:52363-53528 GCA_964342485.1 uncultured Dehalococcoidia bacterium | reverse complement strand
GGAGGTAAAAATGATTATAGATACACACGTTCACTTTCTTGATCCCACCCGACCTGAGGGAGTTCCGTATCCAGACCCGAATGTAGAATCACGTCTATATCGTACGGTACTACCACTACACTTTAAGGCTATAACTAAACCTCACGGTATTAAAGGAGTCGTGGTAGTCGAAGCGAGTGACCGAGTAGAAGATAATCAGTGGATACTTGATATCGCTTCAAAGGAACCTTTAATTGTAGGGTTCTCAGGTAACTTAGACATGAGATCAAATACATTTGAAGATCTTTTACAGCGTTTCTCATCAAACCCACTATTTAGAGGTATTCGAGCTCGAAGCCTCGATCCTACAGATTATTCTACCGATAAGGTTATTCGATCAGCAGAACTTTTGGAGGTCAAAGATTTACAATTAGATACTCCATTAGGATATTACGATTTTACTCATCTCTTCACGATGATTAGTAGAGTTCCTCAATTACGAATCGTAATTAACCATATCGGGGCAGGGCATCCGATTAATGGAAAGTCTCCGAATCCAACATGGATAGAGATGATGAAGCGTATTGCGAAATATCCAAATGTTTACTGTAAAGTATCAGCAATACTGCAACACAGTGAAGTACTCCCGGCCCCTACTGAATTAAATTTTTACCGACCTATGCTTGACACACTATGGAATGCTTTTGGAGAAGATCGGCTTATGTATGGGAGCAACTGGCCGAATGTTGAGCAAGTCGGTCCATATTCACAGGAAGTAAACATTACCAAAAGGTATTTTAAAGAAAAAGGATCCAAGTATGAAGATAAATTTTTCGTCGAAAACTCCAAAACGGCATATAAGTGGATCCCCAGATAACTACAGTCAAGTAAGTTTCATTACTACTAATCTATATATATCAGATCGAAGTTAAATCAAATTCAACGATTAATTTTTCTTTAAATTAAATGTCTCTGCTATAAGTTCATAGGAACGTATTCGATCCTTAAAACTATAACAATTTGTAACTAATCCAATATCAATGGTCCCATATTTGTTTGCAACTTCAACTAGCTGATTTCTTACTTGAAGTGGATCACCATCAATATAACTCCTAGTCAGTGTTTCCATTCGATGACGTTCAGTCTCCGACATTTCATAATTTAAAGCTTCCTCTGTAGGCAATAA
>CAYFFO010000011.1:47362-52263 GCA_964342485.1 uncultured Dehalococcoidia bacterium | reverse complement strand
ACAAAAGGGATCCCTAGAATTGCAGCTAAGCGACCACTGAAATCACTTGACCCCAGTAACCAAACATCAAGAGTTGAATTAGGGTGAGGACCTGCAATTGGTTTTATCCCACTAAATGGATGTCCTTGTCCTACCTCACCTGATATAAATCCGAGTAGATCCATAACCTGCTGCGGAAATTGGCGTATATCTAAAGGTGTTTTTGGATAAGAAAGAGCTGACGCTGTAATTTGGTCGCTCCCAGGAGCCCTCCCGATCCCCAGATCAATCCTGTTTGGATAAAAAGCATCAAGGACTCTAAACTGTTCCGCTACTTTTAAGGCAGAATAGTGAGGCAACATAATCCCACCACTACCTACCCTGATAGATTTTGTGTTAGCTGCAATCTGTCCAATCAATATTTCTGGACTTGTACCGGTCCAAGATTTTGAATTGTGATGTTCTGCAACCCAATATCTTTCATAACCAAGATTTTCACAAATCTTGGCAAGCTCTACTGATTCTGACAATGCATCAGCACCAGTACCGCCTTTCCTCAACGGAGACTGATCTAATACGCTTAATATGAGATCACTAAACTTAATCAAATCTGCCATAATTACCATTCTTACATAAGATATCCAATGACCATAGCTGGATTTTCAGTGCAATTCCTATATTGTAGAGTGTAATTATATATCCAGATTCCTTAAATTAAAGTAGAAAGGGCATATCCAAATTGAAGCCTATATACGTTGAACTAAAGAATGGGGAAATAATGAAAGTCAAGATGATTAGCCCTCCAGTTGGAAAATATCAAAATCAGGTTGGATGTTGGGCAGATATAAGGGATGATCTGTTATCAGGCAAGCTTTCAGATAGTTTATTGGCTCCTTATTTCATAGGAGAAATAGGAGAAGAGTTGGTTGGGAGTATGGGATGCTATCTATCTAAAGATACTAATGAAATTGGACTAGTAGAGTTCGTGGAAACAACAGAAAAGCATCGCACTAAAGGCATTGCTAATGCTCTCCTCACACATTTGATAAATTATTTTACTTCTATTGAAGGCAAGGTTTTGTTTTTGTGTACAACGAATCCCATAGCAGGAGCACTATATGAAAAACAGGGCTTTTGGTACACAGTTGGTGATGGTATGAGAAAAATAATTGAAGCTAAATTTGACTTCGATAATACATATTTTGACAATTTGGGTGTTGCCAATGTGCGTAAAGCAAAATGGGGTGATTTGCCACGGGCTACCGCTTTATACAACCATCAGGAGCCAGATTGGTTTATCAAAGACTATATAACAAGCAGCTTCAACGATACTAGATACGAAAGACATTTTATACAAGTTATGAAAGGGTGTGAAAATGACAATGGAAAAGTATTTGTACTTGAAAATCTGGCAAAACGACTAGTGGGACTATTAGCGTTTCAACGGCAGAAAACATTTTATGAACAACATTGTGCAACTGTTAGTTTCAGAATTTGCCCAACATATCAAAATCAACTAAAAGACCTCATTGGAGTTGCTATAGAGGCAGCGAAGAAAATTAAGATTGACACGTTCAATATCCATATTTCCAATATAGATGATGAACAAAAAGATTTGTTAGACTCTGTTGGGTTTTCAGAAATCGCTAGAATACCAGGGCAATTTAATATAGGAGCGACTAAACTTGATATGTTGATATATCAATTAATAATCGGACCACTATCACAACCATATAGGGGAAAAGGTGATTATTACGCCGGTCGCCAGGATTGGCAAAAACAAAGACTTACTGATACAAGATAAGATTTTTGTTCAACTTTCAAATCTTAATGAATATATATCCGCATCGTTCATCACAAATCTTAAACTAACCGGCTTACCTAATATCTTAGACAGATCAGTAGATCCTTTCCAGGATACATATCCAGATATCTCATCTCCGATCAATCCATCACAATCATCTAGCCCATATCCATCTATTGATGTCCCATACTCATCTAATATCTCTACCCTGATCCTACCTGCTGCACTGGTAGAATAATTTAACTCTAACTTATTGCCAGTAAAATCTAATAGCTTCGTTACCATTTGCCCTTCTTGATAACCTGCATTCAATGATGCAAATCCATCAAGCCGTAACGTCATCCTCTCTAAATATGCTGCTGTCTGAGAATAACGTCTTTGTACAAATATGGACATCTCTGCCCCACCTGTCTGTATTACACCACAGGCTGGATAATTATTTCGTGTAGTCCAATTATCATCACCTATACCCGGTCTTAATAAGCTTTCCCTAAATGTAAAATCATACCGGGTACTTCCTGCACGTGTTGTCATTAATACTCCATCTGAACAATCTCCATTAGCCGCTTCATTTAATGGATTATGATTTTTTAATTTTCCAAAAAATATCCTCGCAGGCAATGCAATATATATGTGGTTTGCCCTAAAATATGGAGTCGTTTGATTTGTATAAAGTTGAGCAGATGGTGTTATAGAACCTGTATCACTATAGTCCATAGGTATAAACTCTGACCAATTTATACAATCAGGAGAAGTTGCTCTAGCTGTAGATCTGATTCGACTGTGTTTATCAAATTCTCTATTGTTTTTACCTAGTAATCCGTCTTTTCTCACCTTATACCTTCCATATATCACATATAGTTGTTCATTTTCAGACCAAAACATAGGATTCTGGGAATCAAAATGATTTGGTAAACTCATTGGAATCCCAGGATTACCACCAAATCGATTGAATTTTTTCCCATCTTTAGAAACATAAAGGTTCAATCCATCACGATCAGCACCTCTATTACGTTCCATATTGGATTTATATTTTTCAGACTCTGGAATACCGGCTCTTGTATCTAAAAAAGTAAAGAAAGATCTGGTGTGTGGCATTTCCATAAGAATATTATTATTTTCAAAACCTTTTTTCGAAAATAAACCAAGGTCTGGTTTATGCCAATTGATCCCATCTTTACTTTCTGCATAACAAACGTTATTAATATGTCCTCTGTAATACATCTTGAAAGAGTCTTTATCTTTAAAAACAGTCGTGTAAAAAGATCCAGAACCGTTTTCATCAGTTTCCCAGGCCTGGTCATATTTAATTGCAATATCAGCAGGGGTAGGATGATGCAATTGCAATGCTGTACGATTACAATCATTAATCAAATAATAGTCTACAAATAATTCTCTTTTAGTCTCTAAATGGATTACTTCTGGCAAAATAAACTCCTTAAATTGCAAATCTGGCTGTGAGTAGCTTATTTGTTATCTTAGATAAACCTTTAGATCCTTTTCAAGTTATATATGTCCAGATATCTTATTTTCGATCAATACACCACAACCATCTAGCCTATACCGGTCTGATATTGCAAGGATAACTTTTTAGATATATTATTCTGGACGTGAAATAGAAAATTTATAAAAATTACCTTAAAAGGGGTTTGAGAAATGTTAATTATAGACGGTGATTATCCTATGGCTATAGGAGCACTTATGTGGGACAGGGATATTTCTTGGCCTCTGGAACGCATCAGAACCGCAGAACCTGGTTACCCCAAATTATCGGAAACATGGGCTGATGCCTATACAATGGCAAGCCTGCCTGAGATGAGAAAAGCTGAAATAGCTGCAGCCCTTGTTAAAGTGGTTTCCTGCGTGAAACGTCCCGGTCATCCACATGGAGAATTCCGTACTCAGGATATAGCTTATGCTAGCTCTATGGGACAATTGGCTTATTACCAATTACTAGAATCGAAAAAGGAAGCTCAAATCCTATCTACAAAAAATATTTTTAAGTCCCATATGAAGATTTGGGCCGAGGCAAAGACATACGAAGAATTACCAGTCGGATTCATTATAGGGATGGAGGGAGCTGACGCTATAGTTAGCCCAGATCAAGTATTTGAGTGGTGGGACAATGGGTTACGGGTTATTAGCCTATCCCATTATGGAGTTAGCGCTTATTCACATGGAACTGCCACAGGAACTGAAGGTGGCCTTCTCCCTCCGGCAAAACCACTTTTACGTAATATGGAAAAGCTTGGAATGATACTTGATGTATCTCATACATCAGATCAATCCGTCAGAGAAGAATTAGATTTATTTAACGGACCTTTACTTGCAAGTCACCAGAATTGCAGAGCCATTGTACCCGGTGAACGACAACAACCAGATGAAATATTAAATGCAGTTATTGAACGTGGTGGAGTGATTGGAGCGTCTATGGACACATGGATGCTATACAAAGGTGGAGTGAACTGGAGTGGCGACATCCCTGACCCATGGCACGTGTTCCCAAGGGAATCAGTGACTCTAGATGACTATGTAGATCATATCGACCATGTAAACCAACTCGCAGGGAATTCGGAACATTCTGCTATTGGAGGGGACACAGATGGACAGGGTGGCAAACCTGAAGCCCCATTTGAAATTGATACCGTAGTGGACTATCAAAAAATAGCTGACGTCCTAACAAACCGAGGATATAAAGATACGGACATAGAAAACATAATGTATCGGAACTGGCAACGTTTCTTTGAAAAATGGCTGCCTAATTAAAGTTATATTACTAAAGTCTAGTTACTTTAATTATTTGGATTTGATCAAGTAATCAATTACTTCTTTCTAACAAGAAAGTGCCAGAACCAAATGATCCAAAACCAACTTTTCCGGTTATACGTTCACCTTCAATTAGTCCGGTAAAAACCAAATCCATTGCTCCTCTCGGACTATCTATTTGCACTGTTAAAAATAGACTAGATCCTTCAACAGTACCGCCTTCAAACGATTGAGAACCTCTGTCGCTCTCCCATATACCGCTCAAACTTGAACCGCTAATAACAAATTTAAACTTGCCTTCTCTAATCCCTCTTGGAGAATTTAAAGTTGCTTTCCAATTTCCTTCCACGCT
>CAYFFO010000011.1:35412-47262 GCA_964342485.1 uncultured Dehalococcoidia bacterium | reverse complement strand
ATAATCATTTCGGTGTGGGTATCAATATTTGCTGTAGCTTCATCCAATAACAATATATTAGGCTTGGAAACAAGTGCTCTTGCAAAACTAATTAGCTGCCGTTGTCCAATACTTAGGTTACCTCCTCTTTCCTGTAATAATGTGTCGTAACCTTGTTCCAGTTTCTCTATGAAAGAATGTGCCCCCACCGCCTTAGCTGCATCAACAACTGTGTCGTCAGATATATCATACCGATTATATCTAATATTGTCCCTAACAGTATCAGAAAATAGGTAAGGTTCTTGTGGTACTATAGATATCTGGCTGGAAAGAACATCTAGACTTAGATCACGTATGTCAAACCCACCAAGGGTTATCCGACCTTCACTAACATCATAAAGACGCATTATCAACGAAATCAAAGTTGTTTTACCAGCACCCGTGGGACCGACTAGAGCAACCGTGTGGCCAGGTTCTACATTAAAATCAATTTGTTTTAATATCAGTTCATTCTTGTTATATCCAAAATCAACTTCTTCAAAACGTATGTTCCCATTTGTAGATCCTAATTTAAGTGGTCTAGGTGTATCTAAAATTTCTGGTTCTATATCTAGAAGCTCAAATATTCTAGCCCCAGACGCCATGGCCCTTTGGAGGGAACCATATTGCATTGTCAAATTCAATACTGGTTCAAAAAACCGCTGTATATAAAGTGCAAAGGCAACCAACACCCCAACTTCTATCGAATCATCCAGAACAAGAGAACCACCAAAGTAAATCACAAGAGCCATACCAATTGCAGATAACATTTCTACCGCAGGAAAAAGAACAGCTTGCAATTTACCTACTTCAAGGTTTGCTCCCAAATTATCAGCATTAGCCGCTCCGAAACTACGAATATTGGCTTTTTCTCGATTTAAACTCTGTACAACCCTAACTCCAGATATATTTTCCTGCAAACCTGAATTTACAGCAGCTATAGTTTTTCGCGCTTTTATAAAAGCTCTTCTAGCCAATTTTTGCCAAATAGCCATGATCACAAACAACAGAGGTATGATGGAGAGGGTTATCAAAGCCAGCTTAGCATTCATTAATACCATGGCTACTATAATTCCAGTTAAACTAAGTACATCAGCTAAAGTTACCGTGACAATGGATAGAAACTCTTGTAGCTGTTGAACATCGTTTTGAACACGAGACATAACTCTTCCAACTTCATTCTTGTTATAAAAACTCATAGAAAGACGTTGTAGATGGGCAAATAGCAACACCCTTAATGTATACAGCACTCTTTGTCCAACAAAAGCCAGTGTACGTAAATGAACGTATTGACTTCCATATTGGACTAAGGCTATGAAAATAAATAAGGGCACTACAATACTTAGTCCAGACAAATTGGATGAACGTACATAGTCATCAATCATCAATTTGATCATCCAAGGTAACGCTACCACGGTACTGGTATATATCAATATTGCTGTAATAGTGATAAAAAGTTTTTTCCAGTGTGGGATTAAATAAATAAAAAGCCTGAGCACAACAGCATGATCATATACATGACCACCTTCCGGTTCCTGATCAAGGCCCATTCTTCCACCCATACCTCTTCCCCAGCCTCCAGCACCCCCGCCTCTAGTCATCCACCCGCCTCCACCACCTCCAAACCCTCCAAACACCATTATTCTATGCCTCTCTCAGATAACACAGGAGTATCTATATCTTGCTCTGTACGAGACCTCAGCTGTGTATCATGTATTTCTCTATATAAGCCATTTTTTCCTATTAATTCCTCGTGAGTACCTCTCTCAACAATAGAACCTTCTCTTAAGACCAATATCAGATTAGCGCTGCGTACTGTAGAAAGACGATGGGCAATGACAAAGGTTGTTCGTCCCTTCATTACATCGTCTAGTGCTTCCTGTAATCTTGCTTCCGTCTCCATATCAACACTTGATGTAGAATCATCAAGTATGAGAATTGGGGGATCCAAAAGTATAGTCCTAGCAATGGCTAAACGTTGACGTTGTCCTCCAGAAAGAGTGATACCTCTTTCTCCTACCCAGGTATCATATCCATTCGATAATCCTTCTATAAAATCGTGAAGCTGTGCGATTTTAGCTGCATGTACTACCCTGTCTTCATCAATCTCATCAAGTCCGTAAGCAATATTTTCCTTTATTGAAGCAGCAAAAACGAAAACATCCTGCATGACTATACCAACATTACTTCTTAATGACGCCAAAGTCGCATCTCTAACATCAATAGAATCAAGTTTTATGGATCCAGTAGCTACGTCATAAAACCTAGGAATCACGTGAGCAATAGTGCTCTTCCCAGAACCTGGTCCTCCAAGAAGAGCAACCATTTCCCCAGGTTCTACTTTAAAATCGATACCTTTTATCGCATTTTCATCTCTCCCATAATTTACAGATACGTTTTCAAAAACAACCTTCCCCGATACCCTTTCTAAAATATATGCTTCTTCTTTTTCCGCAACAGGAGATTCTGCATCTAATACATCATACAACCGCTGCCCGGCGGAAGAAGCTCTGGATACAGTGTTGATTAACCATCCAGTCATACGAATTGGCATTCCTAGCAATCCCATATACAAAATAAACGAAGCCAGTTCTCCAGGAGTTAGACGATCTGAAGTTATTTCATGAGCTCCATACCAAACAATAACACCTGTTGCAGCAGTGAAAATAAATGTCATCAATGATCCCTGGGAGGCGAATATACGGGTTGTAGAATATGTAAGATTAGCTATTGAATCCGCTGTTTTATTAAATTTCGATTCCTCAAATTTTTGAGCACCAAAAGCTTTTACTATTTTCATGCCGGCCAAATTTTCTTGAAGAATGGTAGTCATTGCTCCAGTCTCTACTTGAATCCGCATCCAAGCTGGCCTAAGTACGTGAGAAAGAGCCAGTGCTCTCCATATAATAATTGGTACAAAAGCCATGCTTACAATTGTTAGACGCCAGTTAGTAAATATCATTAAACCTGTAACAGAACCTAAGGTTACAAATATAGAAAGTCCTCTAACCATGCCCATGCTGATAAACATACGGACTGCTTCAACGTCTTGGGTGGCTTTTGACATCAAATTCCCTGTTTGCTCTTGATCGAAAAATCCGAAACTCATGCTCTGTAATTTTTCAAAAAAATCGTTACGAAGTTCATATGCACTTTTTTGGGATAGGGCTTCTGACAAATATCGTTGCGAAAACGAAAATAATCCACGAAAAATGCTGAATATCAATATAAGTACAGCAAGTAATAACAACCTGCTTCGAAGTCCACTTGAAAGAGATTCATCAATCGCATTACCTAACATCCATGGAATTACCATTGCTGACAAAGTGGCAATTAGCATAGAGAAATAGGCACCCAATAAATACCGTTTTTGACGAAAAGCATACTTTGTAAGACGAAAGACGACTTTCATGTGATATTTTCCTTACGCAATAGAACAACCTAAATGATACACCTAGATGTATAGATTGGGAATTTGTGGTACAGATTAACTTCGTCTTTCACATTTTGAATCGACATGGCATCTATAATTTAATAAAGTTGATAATACACTAATCTGCTAAATAGGTTTATTTCAATAATCATCTTTAAATAAGTTGCGTTCAAGCCTTGACACTAGGTAGAATGTAGGTGTTAAGTATTATTGGAATACAAATCCAGAGAGTTATTTGAGGAATTCTAAGATGGATGCCCATAATTTAGTCGTACTAGAAAAAAATCCTAAAATACAAGACTTCCAGCCTGGGGACAACGTAAGAGTTAGTATCCTGGTAACAGAAGGTGACCGTAAACGAACCCAGATATTTGAGGGTGTTGTGATTCGAAAACGGGGTTCAGGACCGGGAAGTAGCTTTAGCGTTAGAAGAGTTGCCCATAATATCGGAGTGGAACGAACTTTTCTAATCCACTCTCCAACTGTAGAAGAAGTCAAAATTGTCAGAAGAGGTAAAGTTAGGAGAGCACGATTAAACTACCTTAGAGGTCTATCAGGTAAACAGTCTAGGATTACTGAACGAAGATAGCCTTTTGTATCCCCTATACTGCTATATATTTTCAGAGTAAACGATTGAGAGGAACAACACCTCATCGATTTGCAGAAATAGCCGTGGACGCGCCAACCGGTGCCGGTCAAACTTTTTCATACTCCGTAGATTCTGGTCAGTCCTTGAGCATTGGTGAACTAATCTTAGTACCTTTTGGGGCTCGCAGGGTTCAAGGTATCGTTTTTGAACTTTCAAATGAATCCAGTATTCCTAGAACCAGAAAAGTTATTCAGAGTTACAAAATACTACTTACTAGGAATCAACTGATCTTAGCAAGATGGATTAGTGATTATTATATGTGTTCACTATTTGAATCTTGCGCATTAATGCTACCTCCAGGACAACACCGCAAGATAAATACATACTTTACTTTAAATGATGAAACATCAATTCCAAATAATATTTCAAAAACCGAAAATGAAGTACTCAATATCATCTCTCAACTAGGACCTATTACTGAAAAAAGCATTGCCCAACGATTAGGTATACAAATAGGAACAACTATTAAAAGTTTATTGGATTCTTCCCTAATAAAACCATTTTATGCTAAAACAAATCCTAAAAAACGGAATCACTACCAAGATTATTTACAATTAAAATCGAGATCTAAAAAAAGAATCGATGATGATATCACCAGTATATCCTCTCGTGCCAATAAACAACTTAAGATAGTTAATACACTTGCAAAAAATGGGGCTCCAATATTTTTGCCAAAAATGAGAAAAGAATTTGGCAATAGCGCAATTTTAGCCTTGATAAAGAAAAACATCGTAGAAAAAGTCTCCATCCCCGCACACCAAAATCCTCTAATTAAACAACAATTTAATAAACCCAGCGAAGTTTTATTGAATTTGGCCCAGTCCAGAGCTGCATCTCTCATTAAAGACTCCATCTCCACAATAAAGCCTTCTAATCAAAAGACATTTTTATTAGAAGGAGTTACCGGAAGTGGTAAAACAGAAGTATACATTGAAGCCACTCTCAAATGCCTTCACATGGGTAAGGGTGTAATCATCATTGTCCCGGAAATCGCTTTGACTCCTCAAACAATTGAAAGATTCGAATCTAGATTCCCAAACAAAGTTGCTTTACTTCACAGTGGACTAACTGATGCAGAAAGATTTGATCAATGGTTGAAAATAAATAGAGGAGATCTACCTATAGTGGTTGGTTCAAGGAGCGCAATATTTGCCCCAGTAAACAACCTTGGACTGATAGTGGTCGATGAAGAACATGAATGGACATATAAACAGCATGAAAGCAGACCACGATATCATTCAAGAACAGTTGCAATACAGTTGGGGAAAATAACTAATTCTACTGTTCTATTAGGTAGCGCTTCACCAGATATACAATCATATCAACAGGCATTGAACAAAAGAATCAACTTAATTCAGCTACCACATAGGGTAGCTATTGATAAAGATAATCCACAAAAAACAATCCAACAAGATTTGGCATCTATAACTGTAGTCGATATGAGACAAGAACTTAAATCCGGGAATTCAAATTCATTTAGCCTAGAACTAAAGACAGCGATACAAACATCGGTATCTAAGGGAAACCAAACTATCCTGTTCCTCAACAGGAGAGGTTCTTCTCCTTATCTACAATGTAGGAATTGTGGATTGACCGTACAATGTGAATATTGCGACGTTGCGTTAAATTACCATAGCGATATTCAAAAATTAATTTGTCACTACTGCGGCACACATCGGAATAATCTTTACCGATGTCCTGAATGTGATTACCCTCGCCTAGTATTTCAAGGTATTGGCACAAAAATGGTTGTAGATGAAGTCAAAACATTTTGTCCTAAGGTGAGTATTACAAGATTAGACAGGGATGCTGTTCGAACAATTAGAGATTATGAAAATATACTGGGTAAATTTAAGTCTGGCAAATCTGAAGTTTTGGTTGGGACTCAAATGGTAGCTAAGGGTCTTCATTTTCCCAAGGTTGATCTTGTAGGAGTGATATTAGCAGATTTAGGATTGATGGTACCTGACTACCGTGCTGGTGAACGTACTTTTCAAATCTTGCATCAAGTTTCTGGACGTTCTGGTAGGGCAATACCTGATAGCAGGGTAATTATCCAAACATATAAACCTGACAACTACGCCATTGGTGCGGCAGCAAATCAAGACTATTTAAGTTTTTATAACGATGAAATTAAGAGACGTCAGGATCAGGGCAATCCACCGTTTAATAGGTTAATCCGTCTTCTATACTCTCATACTGATAAGTTAAAGGCCGAATCTGAAGCTATACGGTTTAAAAACCTGCTTTTAGAGCAACGAAATTCAAGAGGGCTAACAGACATTGAACTGCTTGGTCCTACCCCAGGATTCCCAGAAAAAATACGAGGTCGGTATAGATGGCAAATTATAATCAGAAGTGTGACTCCAAAAACCATTCTCTCAACGACAAACATTCCAAAAGGGTGGATTATTGACGTAGATCCCGTTCATTTCGGATAAACCCTTATCTTCACAAACCTAATTAATCCGTATAAGGTAAACCTCATGGATAAATCTATTGATAATGCACTCAATTGGGGAATTATTGGCACTGGACGAATAGCAGAAGCATTCGCCCAAGCTCTTAATCATACTGAAAGTGGTTATATCAGCGGTGTTGCCAGTCGCAATCAGGATTCCTCCAACCAATTTGCTCACCAAAATAAGATAGAAAATAGCTATACAGGCTATCAACAGCTTATTGATGATAAGAAAGTTGAAGCAATCTATATAGCTACCCCCCATCCGATGCATAAAGAATGGGCAATAAAAGCAGCTGAATCTGGTAAACACATACTCTGTGAAAAACCTATGGCTTTAAACACTGACGATACCATCGAAATTATAGAAGCTGCCGAGTCTAACGACGTATTTCTAATGGAAGCATTTATGTATAGGTGTCATCCTCAAACAACTAAGTTAGTAGAATTAATCAGACAACATGCAATTGGTGATGTAAAACTAATTAAATCTACCTTAGGCTACATGTTTCCTTATGACCCAACAGAAAGACACTTTGCCGCATCATTAGGAGGAGGAGGTATTTTAGATCTCGGATGCTATCCCGTTTCTATGGCAAGACTTATAGCAGCAGTATCCCTTGGAGTTGAATCCATTGAACCAATAGAATTACGGGCCTTTGGACATATCGGATCCGAAATTGGAGTTGATAAATATACATCCGCTATTTTACTTTTTAAAAATGACATAATAGCTGAAATATCCTGTGGAATCACACTGGATACAGGTGGAGAACTCAGGATTTATGGTACTGAAGGACAAATTTTCATACCAGACCCGTGGTTCTGTGGAGGGATCGATGGAGGCCAAAGTTCAATACAAATATCACGTAAAGACGAAAAGTTAGAAACAATAAAAATACTGCCGAATCGAGGCCTTTACACTATAGAAGCAGAACATGTGACACAAAATATTCAATATAGACAGGCAAAATTTCCAGGGATGAGGTGGTCTGATTCTATTGCAAATATGAAAACACTGGACCGTTGGAGAAATGAAATCGGACTAAAGTATCCACAGGAAAGTCAACAATGACCTCACAAAAAATACCAATGTCATACGGAAAAACACCCGGTTTAGACAAAGATATTTCTAGAATCGTGATGGGTTCATTATTCAAGACTGATTTTGAACTAGCCTCGGTATTATATGACAATTTCTTTGAACTTGGAGGAAATAGTTTCGATACGGCTCGTCAATACGAAGGGGCAGAAGAAGTTCTTGGTAAATGGATCAATAATAACAGGATACGAGAACATTCAGTGATTATCGCAAAAGGGGCACATACACCCGGTTGCTATCCTGAGAACGTAACAAAAGAGCTCTTCACAAGTTTGGAAAAACTCCAAACCGACTACGTAGATATATATTTCTTACACCGAGATAACGAATCCATACCAGTCGGAGAATTCATCGATGTTCTAAATGAGCACAAATCCTCAGGAAGAATTCGTTGTTTTGGAGGATCAAATTGGACACTCAAAAGAATTGACGAAGCAAACGAATATGCCAGATCCAAAGGGATAACTGGATTCACTTCGCTAAGCAATAATTTGAGTTTAGCACATATGGTGAAGGCACCTTTTAAAGGTTGTTTATCTGTGTCAGACGATACATCAAAGGCGTGGTTAAGAAAAAATCAAATTAGTTTATTCCCATGGTCAAGTCAAGCACAAGGATTTTTTACAAATAGTGAACATACAGTGGAATTCAGGAATAATAATACCTTTCCCGATTCATGGAATAGCCCGGAAAATTTTGAACGTAAGAATAGAGCAGTTACACTAAGCAAAAATAAAAATGTGTCACCCACAACGATAGCTTTGGCATTTGTACTTTCCCAATCCTTTCCAACATTTCCAATCATAGGTCCATTTTCAACTGAAGAGATCGCTTCTTCCCTCACATCAATAACACTTAAACTTAGTGCAAAAGAATTAGACTGGTTAAACCTGAAAAGTGAAGATTACAAATAATTTATTCTGCCCACTTTGCTATGCGTCCCAGCCAACAATATTTCACCAAATAAAAAACAAGTCTATGCATCGTATTTTTTTACGCTGCAAAATTTGTGATCTGGTTTTTGTACCAGAGCAATTTCACGTCACTGAAGAAGTTGAGAAACAAAGATACCTGCAACATAATAATCAAATAGATGACCCAGAATACCGTTCATTCCTTCAACGTATGTGGTACCAGCTAAAACCTAGATTAAAACCCGGATCTACGGGTTTAGACTTTGGTTCCGGTCCTGGACCAGCCCTGTCTGCAATGATTAAGGAAAACGGATTCAACATACTTACTTACGATAAATTTTTCCAACCCGATCGTTCAGTTTTAAAAACTCAATATGAATTCATTACCTCGACCGAAACGGTGGAACACCTATCAAACCCAAGACAGATTTTTGATTTGTTCCATCGAATCCTAAAACCTTCAGGGTGGATAGGTTTAATGACATCAATGCTTGACAACTGGTCTGAATTCTCTGACTGGCACTACCACCGCGATCCTACCCATGTATCTTTCTACAGTAAGAGTTCTATGCAATGGGTAGCTAATCAATTTGGATGGCATGCGATTTTCCCTGTAACCAATGTAGTCCTATTTAGGAATAATAATATTCAAAGCCCTGAGCCGAATAAGATAGTCAATCGAGTACTAAATTGACTGGATATTTTAATTTTCAGAAGACGGTTAAGATTGAAAGATATTTGATGTTTTTTAATTATCTATTATCATCAATTAAATCCTATTCGTGCCTTAAATAAATTAATACATTGAATACTTTAGATCAGTTCAAAACAATCAATCCAGGTGATATTTTAACCGTATTTGGAGTAGGTTTCCTTGTTGGAGTACCTGCAAAAGATGCCCCAGCTGGGTGGCCTATGGGAATCGCTAGAAGAGATGATGGGCACCTTATAGTTGTAGATTACTGGGGTCATCGGATTTGGAGGATAGATAATAATGGAATATTACACCTCCTAGCTGGTAACGGAGTTCCAGGAGACTCAGGTGATGGAGGCCCATGTAGTAAAGCTCAATTTGATCAACCCCATGATCTAAGAATTGACAAACATGGGAACCTATTTATCTCAGATTTAGGAAATAATAAAATCCGACGGATTGACAGTTCAACAGGTATTGTGACCACCATTGCAGGAAACGGAAAAGTTGGTCGAGGAGGGAAAGGAGGTCTAGCCACCAATGCAGAACTTGACACATATTGTGGTATAGCTATCGATTCAAAAGATAATATATATATATCTAGTGAATGGGCCAACAATATCCTCCGAATCGATGCTCAAACAGGCATAATCGAATTATTTGCAGGTTGGGATGCCAGACACCATCCTTCAGAAACAAAAACGAGTAGACCTATGTTTGGACCTACACTCAGTATGGGTGGATATCATGGAGATGGAGGACCTGCAAAAAAGGCAGGATTCTATCACCCTGAACATCTTGCATTTGATTCAAAAGGCGACCTTTTCGTCTGTGACAATTCTAACAATAGAATTCGGGAAATCGATATGAAAACAGGGATAATATCAACCGTTTTTGGAAACGGCCAGACAGCCTCAAATGGTGACGGAGGGCCGGCAGTTGAAGCAAGTGTTTTCATGCCAGATGCTATCTGTTTTGATAAATACGACAATCTTTATGTTGGAGAAAAATACGGTTTCAGGATACGTAAAGTAAATTCAAAAACCGGGATAGTCGAAACACTAGTTGGGACTGGTGTACCAGGATTTGGAGAAGAAGGCCTGACCGGCCAGGAAACACATTGTAACTCCTGTGAAGTTGGATTATGGGTAGATAATGATGGGAAGGTACTGTGGACAGATTGCTCAGGAAGAGTACGACAATTTGATCCAATAACGGAAATAGTCACTACGGTTTTAGGTGGAACAACCATCCATGATAACGGACCAGCATCAAAAGCCTTCCTTCGAGGTCCCGGAGGACTTTCAATAGGTCCAAATGGTCACATTTATATAGCCGACACCTTCAATCAAAGGATTCGAGTCGTAGACCCTAGTACAGGAATAATTAAGACAGTGGCCGGAAATGGTGCTCGTGCTCATGGTGGAGACAATGGGCCAGCACTACAAGCATACTTAGGAAACCCTTACGATGTCTCCGTAGACTCTAAAGGCAGAATAGTTATAGCTGATACAAGGCACGGTCATGTACGTAGGGTTAACCAAACAGGTATTATCACTGCAGTCGCTGGCACAGGAAATAAATGGGACACTGGTGACGGTGGACCAGCAAACTCAGCCAGCTTAATGCACGTAATATCAGTTGAACATTCAATCTCCGACGATATTTTCCTTGGAGACGGTGATGCAGGCCGTATAAGAAAAATTGACGCAAACACCAATATTATTGAAACAATTGCAGGTAAAGGCATAAAAGGCTACTCAGGAGATAATGGGTTGGCAACAAGTGCTGAAATCGGATCTCCAACTGCAATAAGGATAGATAACCAGCATAATATCTACTTCTGCGATAGTTACAGCCATACTGTAAGAAAAATTGACAATGAGGGTATTATTACAACTATAATCGGAACCGGTGAACCTGGGTATTCTCCTGATAAAAGTCCTCTTGATAAAGCTATGCTTAACAGTCCCTCAGGTCTAGAAATATCAACAGATGGGAGCATATATATAAGCGACTCAGGAAACAATCAAATTAGGAAAATAACAGTGGAAGGTAATCTTGAAACCGTTGTAGGTACCGGAAAAGGTGGAGATGGAGATGACAACGACCTCGCCATCAATGCAACCTTAAATTGGCCCTCAGGACTTCGTTTATACAAAGACACCCTTTTGCTTTTATCTGATCGATATAACAATAAAGTTAAAGCAGTTAATATATCAGTCCAATAGACGGATATATTCAGGCTCAATTCAAAGCAGATAATTATGAAACAAACTGATATCTACCACATGATCAAATTATAGGAGTAAGGAAATTAAAAGAGCAGGATTTGTACTTAAAGTTAAAAAAGACCGTATTGAAGAATATAAAAAACACCATCAGTCGGTCTGGCCTGAAATGCTGGCCGCATTATCTAGTCATGGTTGGAATAATTACTCTATCTTTATGAATGAAGAAGGACTCCTGTTTGGATATGTAGAAACTGAAAAAGATCTTGAAACGTCCCTGTCAGCTATGGAAAAAGAAGATATAAACCAACTTTGGCAAGAAATGATGTCACCCTTCTTCGAAATCCC
>CAYFFO010000011.1:0-35312 GCA_964342485.1 uncultured Dehalococcoidia bacterium | reverse complement strand
TAGATTAATCATTTACGGATACCTAGTTAACCAAGTCAGGTTAAAAAATAAAGTAGCTATTGCACCGCAGCCCGATTCAAATTTAAACTATACTCGGGTTGAAACCAATTGCCCCGGGACCTTTTCCGTATGATCGCCGTTTTCAAAAACAATTGTCCCATTTACAAATACCATCTCTATACCACTTGGGTAGGCTTGCGGTATCTGATCAGTTGAATTATCTTGCAGTTTTTCTAGGTCAAAAACTACAATATCAGCAAACATACCTGGCTCGATTGATCCACGACTTTGTAAGTTTATAGAGTCAGCTGGTAAAAACGTCAATTTACGAATTGCTTCTTCAAGATTAACTAATCTACGGCTTATAGAATATTCTGTGATGAATCTAGGAGCATATCCAAAGCTCGACCTATTCATTATGAGGTCACTCAGTGTCCCATCCAAAGACGTAACTGCTCCATCACTTCCTACGCTACAATGGGGATCTAGAAGTAATTTATCTAGGTCTATTTGGTCGGCAAATATATGACGTATTAAAACTCCTGAAAAGTCTTCTCCATCATCCCCCGCTAACTTAAGAATCGTCTCAATATGACTTAAGCCAAGCAACCCAGATATCTCCTCTAAAGAGTATTCTAACATTTCAGAATTCATTTTAGAATTGGTAAGGTAGAAGTTGTCAAAGCTGCCAAGCCGCAGTAAAAAATTAGTTGGATTTTCTAAATAATCTTGACACATTTCAGCTGTTTTGGGGTCTCGTAGTTTTCTAACTACATCCTGTTTTTCACCTTCGTGTACCCATGGAGGTAACAAATCAGTAAGATGTGCAGGTCCCCATCTATCCGGGAATGTATCAATCCCAACAAGTTGACCTTTTACCCGGGCTGATTCAATCATCTCAAGAATATCGTCAAAGGCTCCTTTTGGAGCATATGGTCGCGGTGCTAGATGGGATAATTGGATCGGTATGTTAGCTTTGTTCCCTATATTTAAAGCTTCTTGAACACCATCGATGAATTGGTCGCCTCTATTCCTAATATGGCTTGCATAACAGCCTCCAAAACTCGCCACCACTTTGGCTAGTTCAGTAATTTCAGATTCGCTAGCATGCTGGCCAGGAGAATATTCAAGACCAGTAGACATTCCAACAGCACCTGCTTCCATAGCCTCAGCCATAAGTGAATTCATTTTTTCTTGTTCAGCTGAAGTTGGATTTCTAGATTCAAATCCCATTGCTGCCAATCTAATAGGACCATGCCCAACCAAAGGAGCGATGTTGGTTGATTGCCCTTGTTGAAAAATGGAGTCCAGATATTCTTCAAAAGTATCCCATGCAAACTCAATACCCCAATCTTCGTTGTAACCAATCGTTACAACTTTCGCCAGTTCTTTATCTGGTGCAGGTGCAGGACCATGCCCACAATTCCCGGTAACCAAGGTGGTCAATCCCTGTCTAACACCGCTTTGTGCATAACCGTCTACATATATTGGAAAATCCGAATGACTGTGAATGTCAATAAATCCAGGGCAAACTATTTGTCCAGAAGCATCAATTTCTTTCAGTGCCTCTATACTATCTGCAGAACCAACATATTGAATGCGACCATCATCTACGATAATATCCGCCTTAAAACGCTCTTTACCTGTACCATCAATAACAATACCGTTCCTTATAATCAAATCTACCACTTTAGAAACTCCTGTATATTAATATTCAAATATTTTTATCACATATCAGGTACGATTTCACATTGTGCCCCCATGTCTACATATTAGCAAGCATCAATCAGTACAAAATTGAAATACTGTTGTAAAGCCACACTTTTATGTAAAAAATTATTTGCTTCACCAGGATGACATATTGAACCAGCTAACGTAGGCAAATAACAAAACCTTGAATACAAATGACTCAATATTTGTCGTTGTTAACCGTATATTGTTAAGGTAGAATACCCCAAATACTTAACGAATTTATATGGTCATTAGATGAGTAAAAACAATCAGGATACGGCCCTTATTTCTCATTTGATGTCTAGAGCTGGATTCGGCTGTAATCAATATAAGCTTGAAAACTTATCTTTGACCCCATATGAAGAAATAGTTGACGATTTATTAAATCCTGAACGATTTGAAGAAGTAGAGGAAGATTTAATAAATCGATACTACGGTTGGGACACCGTTAATGCTCCCCCTGCTCGGTGGATTTACCGAATGATTAACACGGAAAGACCGTTACAGGAAAAGATGGCACTTTTCTGGCATTACATTTTTGCAACTGCATTTTTTAAAAGTGAGCACCATACTTCACTGAACCGACAGATTGAAATGTTTCAAAAATTTGGAATGCAAAATTTTAAAACAATACTGTTTGAACTTTCTCGCGATCCTGCAATGATTTACTGGCTCGATAATAATGAAAATATCAACGGAGAAGCAAATGAGAATTATGGACGGGAACTTTTAGAACTATTTTCGATGGGAGCCTCTAACTATACAGAATCTGACGTTAAAATGGCCGCAAGAGCCTTCACCGGCTGGACATTTGATCAACCTTTACCACTTTACCCTCACGGCCTCTACGACGCAGCTTTCAAATATAAAGCTGATGAACATGACAGGGGTATCAAACATTTTCTTGGAGAAACAGGTAATTTCGACGGCAACGATATCATCGATATTATCGTTAAACAGCCTGCAACAGCCACTTTTATTTCTCGACACCTATATAATTTTTTTGTTTCAGATGAACCACAGGTAGCAGCATGGCAAATTGACCCCCCTCAGGATCCAGAAGCGATTAGAACCCTAGTATCAGCTTACTTGACTTCTAATGGAGATATTAAGTCTGTATTAAATCAATTATTCAATTCAGACTTCTTCAAAAATTCACAGGCAAAAAAAGTAAAGAGTCCAGTGGAATTGGTAACAGGTATAATAAACCTCACAGGAACCACTCCCCATCCGTCTCCAGGCATGGGACCATATCAGGATGCTATCAAAGCGATGGGGCAAGAATTACTCAATCCCCCAACCGTTGAAGGATGGCATACTGGTAAAGAATGGATCGACGGAGGAACTTTAAATGAGCGTATAAACTTCGCTGTAAATCAAGTTAGCGATGTTCATACTCCAGGTATCCAAGACATAATCAATAGGATCTTTTCTAAGAAACGCTCTTTAGAGCCACGTGAATTCATGAACGTTTGCCTGGAACTTGTCGGACCAATTAAAGTTGGATATATGACACAATCTGCCTTGATAGAATTTGCAGAATCAGGTGACAAACTCGTTTTTAATACCAAAAAAAATAGAACTATAAGTAAGAACAGGATTATACGAATGATTCAGTTAATTGTTTCTTCCACTGAATACCAATTTGTATGAGCTTGTATAAAAAATTATCACTTCGGAATTGGAGTCCAAAATGAAACAAAACAGAAACAACGAACAAGTACTGGTAATTGTTCAACTTACCGGTGGGAACGATTTTATGAACACCCTTATCCCGTATACGAGTTCGGTATATCACGACTCAAGACCTGTAGTAGGAATACCTGAAGATAAAGTTATACCTATGAATAATAGACTCGGCTGGCATCCTTCGGCTGAACCTCTTAAAAACATGTTCGATCAAGGGAAAGTAGCGGTAGTTCAAGGTATAGGATATCCGAATTCAAGCCGATCTCATTTCCGAGCAATGGATATATGGCATACATGTGAACCAGTAGAAGTAGGTACAGAAGGTTGGCTTGGTAAAGCTACTAGAGAACTTGATCCAAAAGGAAATAACGTCTTAACAGCTGTTAATTTCGGTCGTGGTCTTCCACGTGCACTGGCAGTACCTGGAGTACCTGTAACATCAGTTGGTAATCTAGAAAATTATGGTCTTATGACTGGTATAGATGATAATCAAGACCGGAATGAAGCTCTGAATGTATTTAAACAAATGTACGCACCAGCAATTGGTACTGGTGTTGTCACAGATTACCTCGCTCGCACAGGATTAGATGTGATAAAAGGAGCCGATCAACTTAAGAAAGCCCCTGCTTTATATAAATCTGAAATCGAATATGGAAATAGCTCTATTGGACAAAGCTTACGAGACGCAGCAAGAGTTCACCTAGCGAATTTAGGCACCCGAATACTTTATACAGCCCATGGAGGATATGATACCCATGCAAACGAAGTGCCTACACACCCTCAATTACTTGCAGACCTCACCCGTGCTATATCTGATTTCTTTGATGACCTTAGATCCCAAGATGCATCAGAAAATGTAACCATGCTAGTTTTTACTGAATTTGGTAGGCGCATCAAAGACAATGCAAGTGGCACCGATCATGGAACAGGCGGAGGCGCATTTATAATTGGAGACAAGGTTAAAGGTGGACTTTATAGCGAATATCCTTCCCTCGATTCAAACCGATGGGCAAATGGAGAAGACCTTGAACACACAATAGATTTTAGAGGAATTTACGGGACAATATTAGAGCAATGGATTGGGATAGACGCTACTGACATAGTAGGAGGCTCATTTGAACAAATTCATCCATTTACGCAAACTATTTAAATTTTGCAATTTCACAGTTCAAATTGAATAAAAATATTAAAATTTGATTTAAGGAATTTTCCAATAAGAACTCAAAGGCCATATTCGTTATTAAGAGCAGGATTTCCGTACCTAAAAACTATTGGTATGCGGAGAATAATAGATAATCCGGTAGATGTTTTGATGACAAGTGATTTACGGGTATTTTCTTTATGTCGAATTGAAGGTATGGCCAAGATATCGAGGGTGTCCTGGGAAGACGATTCTAATCTAGGAGACATAGGATCCTATGGCAATAAAAAAGGTCAAATGATTTGGCCAGTACAAATGATTCTAGATAGCGACGAGAATCTGATAATCTCTGATGAAGCGTTAAATAGAATTACAGTACTTAGTACTCAAGGAGACTACATCAATTCTTGGGGTCAACATGGACACCTTGAAGGTGAATTGGATAGACCATCTGGAATAGCACTAGATCCTGATAACAACCTATACGTAGTTGACACAATGAATCATCGAATACAAAAATTCACAACCGAAGGTGAATTCTTAATCAATTGGGGAAGATTTGGAACTCATAGTGGTGAATTCAACATGCCCTGGGGAATAGCGGTAGATGAAATAGGTGACGTTTATGTATCAGATTGGAGAAATGACCGCGTACAAAAATTCTCCTCTAACGGAAAATTTATCTTCTCTATAGGTTCTTCAGGAACTGGCAAAGGCGAATTTAGAAGGCCATCAGGTTTAGCGGTAGATAAGCATGGTGACATATACGTAGCTGATTCAGAAAATGATCGCATTCAATTGTTTAATCAAGATGGGCAGTATATTGAACAATTCACTGGTGATGCATCTCTATCTATATCAGGTAGAGCTTATTTACTAGCTAATGCGAAACCATTACGCTTAAGAGAAATGGCAGATATAGAACCACAAAGACGTCTGAGAGGTGGGCCGAAGTCGGTAAGGGTAGATAACCAATTCCGAATGTTTATTCCCGATTATGGGTCTTACCGAATCCAGGTATACCAGAAGGATGCAATTCCTCTTTCCCAATCAGATATTATAGAAACTCCTAGATCGCCTACCCTTTCAGTCACCTAATGTACCAAACCCAATTAGACTTCCACAGGCGATAAGAGAGTCACCATTTCAGATATCAACAGGTCTAAATCAGGCCTGTTAAATTCTCCCATTAGGCAAACTTGTATCCAATTACGATTCCGTAAATACTCACTATTATAACTAAGATAAAATCCGAGTTTCTCAAGGCTGTTACCCATCTTTACCGAATTTAATTCTCTGGGTAGTTCAATTGTTATTACAGCAGGGGATCTCGAATCAGGGTCACCTATAATTTGAAATCCAAGAAGTTGAAATTGTTCAGCTAACCAGTCAGAAGTTTTTTTTGTTTCTTGGAATATTTCTTTTGTCTGGAATTTATATAGTGCTGCACTTAACGCTAATAACAGATTAGATGACATTGTAAATGGGACGCCTTGTTTCGATGAATGTAATCCTAAATCCATATAACTAGGTATTCTACCCAGACTAGACTTCAAGTCGTGATTATAAAAAACAAAAGCGAGACCGGGATAAGATGCTAATCCTTTTCCACTCACACCAGAACCCAAAAACACTCCCGTCAAATCAACATCTAATGTACCGATGGAACTTATACAATCAACGACCAATTTAATAGAAAGCCTATTACATTGGTCCTTCAAATAATCTAAGTCATTCAGAACACCGGTTGAAGTTTCGCAATGAACAAACCAGATCCATTTATATTTTTTTGTTTCAAGGCAAGTATCAATAGATGATTTATTAATCGAGTTACCCCAGGATTCTTTAAGGACGTCAAATTGCAGTCCAGCCCTATATGCCTGATCGATTAAACGCTCCCCAAATTCTCCGTTGCTGAGCATTAATCCATAACTGTTCTCTAAAGATAACTGCGCTGCAATTGCGTCATTGGCTAAGGTTCCTGAACCCATCATGATTTGAACATTCTTTGTCCCAACCATTCTACAAAGTCGTTTCTTAGTTTCAAGCATACTTTCCATAAATTTAGAAGAACGATGGGATATTGGTTCAATAGAAAAAGCCTGGGACACAAGTGGCGAAACGGTAACAGGACCTGGCATAAGATTCACATGTCTATTTAGTAGATCTACCATATTATCTATAAAACCTACTGCCAAAATTATCGGATATATTGATTAGATTCAAATACATAGGTTGAAATAAAGCCCCAGCCGTTCCAAGTTTTGGACCAAATGGTACAAAACCAAGTCTTTGATACAATTTAGACTGTGATACGTTTCCAGATATTACAGCTAAATCATATCCTCTTTCAACACAATGTCTTGCCAACATAGTCAAAAGACCCTGTATAACCCTCCCACCACGACTCTTTTTCTGAATCGATAGCAATCTGATTTCAACCTTCATAAAGTCTGATGGTAAATAATTATCAATCCCCAATCCACCCAATTTTTCATCAAGAGAAAAAGGACGTATATCTCTAGATGCTACCATACCAATCAACTGTTTATCTTTAAGACATATGAAATATTTATTTTCCTTATGAAATCGATCTATAAGATTCTTTGAATTGTTAGTTTCATGTTGAGGTATCTCTTCAACAAAGGTAGCGTAGTTAAGATCAGCAATAAGACTAAACTCCCAGTCCTCGGATGCAAGCTTAAAAATAAAATCTTTGTTACTACTAATAATAAATCCTCAACTAAAAATCATTCCTGTTTACGTTTAAGTAATTCTTTTAAATTATTCCGGTGGGCCAATAAGACAAGAATCATCAATAATAATATGCACCAAATAGTCATTCCTTTATGTCCTAAAGTAAACGCTATAAAGGGCATTAGAACTAAACTAAGGATACCACTTAAAGTTAAATTACTTGTAACCCTCCAACAAATCAATCCAATAAGACCCAACACAACGATTAACCAGATATCAAAGATTACAAGTCCTCCAAATGTAGTAGCAAAACCTTTGCCACCATGAAAACGGAGTTGCATAGGCCATATGTGACCCAACACAACTGCAACCATTACTATTGAAATCAGCCATAAATCAAGACCAATTAGTTTACAAATAATTACAGGGATTGCTCCCTTTACAACGTCTACAAACAAAGTAACGATAAACCAAGTCTTGCCCAAAAAACGCCCAACATTTTTAGCACCAACATTATAGCTGCCCAGCAACCTAATATCCTCGCCTGTTTTAAATAGAACGAGATAATATCCGAAAGAAAAACTCCCGAACAAATATGAAGCTAATACTATAGTTATTTCTTTAAAATAAATATCCATCAGTTTGCTTTCATATTAGGATACAACAATCCGAAAATCTCATATGTATATAAAATAGGAATATCTGTGATGTAACCATGTATAATACATCTATGACTCCCTTATATAACATCAGATCTTATTACGAGTATCTGAATACTGTTGTTTCGAGACAACAAAAATGACATTAACCTTTCTGTGGCTGCAGCTAATAGCTGCAGCATTGGTTGTCTTGATTAGTGCCAAATTTCTAACTCGGTCAGCTGACATAATAGCTGAGAAAACAGGATTGGGAAGATCATTTGTTGGAGTAGTAATGCTAGCAACTGCTACTTCTATTCCTGAATTAGGGATAGGCATTAGTTCTATTGCTTTATTGGACGTCCCTGACCTTGCTGCTGGTGATGCTTTTGGCACAAACCTAGTCAATTTAGCCATAGTAGGAATACTAGATACTTACTGGCGTAACGGTCCTATCCTTAATAGTGTGAATATTTCCACCACATTAATAGCAGGACTTACCGTCGCTATAACATCCCTTGCTGTTCTTGCAATTCTCATACACAAAAATATCCAAACCGGTTCTGAGTGGTTTTTAAGTCCTATATCATTG
This sequence comes from uncultured Dehalococcoidia bacterium, assembly GCA_964342485.1. Classification (GTDB taxonomy): domain Bacteria; phylum Chloroflexota; class Dehalococcoidia; order Lucifugimonadales; family CAJWER01; genus CAYFFO01. Next base: position 26,824 of record CAYFFO010000011.1, on the reverse strand, counting down.
ATTATTTTAGGTGTGTTTATTACAGGCATGTACATGGTCTACAAGCAAAGTATTTCGACCAGCCATGAAGAAGTAAATACAGAAACCTCTAATTACGACAATGAAAAATTACTGAAATCTTTTACGACATATTTTATATCTACCGCAATAATAGTCGTGGCTTCTGTGCTGCTCGCTAAAACAGGAGAAGGTCTCGCCCATGAAATGGGTTGGGAAGCCAGTTTCGTAGGGACACAATTTCTGGCTATTAGTACTTCACTACCTGAATTAGCTACGTCAATCGCCGCGGTAAGGCTAAACGCTCCTGAGCTCGCAATCACAAATCTATTAGGTAGTAACATGTTTAACCATGGGGTTGTACTTTTTGCTGACGATGCTGCCTACACTAGTGGCCCGCTCTGGGACAATATATCTCAAATCCATTCAATAACTGGATTATTGGTTCTGTTAATGACTAGTTTTATTCTAGTTGGACTGATTTGGCGACCTCGACAAAGGTTAGGCCGATATTGTACACCAGAATCTGTAGGACTAATGATGTTTTATATTATATCGAGCGTCTTGATATTTAAACTTGCATAGAATAATATCCGAAAACCCTCTTAAGAAACTTTATGTTTTTGATTTTTCTAAAAGCAAAACTGTAATTAATCAAGTCAAAATCAGTTCCAATTAATTTTCTATCAGGAATCAACTGTAGACATCGACAGTTGGTTTTTACAATCACCATCCCGAATCATTTTTATTCCTTGGTCTTAACCTTACTTATCGCATTTTTTAGTAATTTAACCGCAATACTGATTACCAGAACCCCAACAATAAGGATTACCAAAACCCCAATCACTATTAATTGGACTTTTGTGCGATAGTCCATATATTTACCCCTTAAATTTTTCTATATAAACATCCGATAATCAAATATTTATAAAGTTGGAAATATCAAACATTTGGAAATGTAACTGTTATCAAATATAGATTAACACCTAACCTATTTTCAAAGATATCGCATCATAAAGTCAGATTGAATATCCAATCCCTAAAACTTTTATCATTAACTACGTCTACGAACTAAATATGGTACAAGTTCTTTAAGGGCTAATTTTGCTTCATTGGATTCAAGTGACTCTAAAGTTTCTAAGGCTTTGACACTAAAACCATCAGCAACACTATATGATTCTTCTATAATCGATTTGTCTTGAATCATAGCCAACGCCTCTTGTAGTGCAACTTGGTCTCCTGATTGTCTACAGTAATATTCGATTGGGTTGTTTTTTGGATTTCGTTCGAGTGCTATGATTGCTGGTAAAGTTAATATCCCGTGAGAAAGGTCGCTACCAATTGGTTTCCCTATCTCCTTACTAGTACCTTCAAAATCCAATATGTCATCCGATATTTGATAAGCAATACCAAGATTCAAACCGTAATTTCGAAGAGCTTCAACGGTTTTTTCAGGAGAACCACCTAGAATCGCTCCGGATTCACTAGCGGTAGTAAATAATGAGGCCGTTTTCTGATATATCCTTTCAAAATAATCTTCTCTGGTAAGTGAGATGTCATAAGCCCTAGACATCTCAGCAAGTTGACCACTGGACAACTCCATAATTGTCTCTGCAAACCTCTTAACAACTCGTATATTTCCAGTATCACAAACAAATGTTGCTGAAGTAGCAAATATATAATCTCCGACCAGTACCGCTGTGTTGTCACCCCACATACTACTGATAGTAGCGTGGCCACGCCTTAAAGACGAGTTATCAACAGTATCATCGTGAATTAAAGTTGCAATATGAAGAAGTTCAATTGCAGAAGCCATTAGACCGATTGTTTCACCACCTTGCCGATGAAAGTGTGAAGCCAATAGAGTTATTGCGGGTCTAATCCTTTTCCCGGTAGTCTTCAAAATATAATTAAGCACTTCTGAAAGTAGACTAGGATCATTATCAGCAAGCTTTTTTAGTGTCTTGTCAACATTCTTTAAATCATCTCTTATAGTTTCATATACTGAGGCTAGAATATCTGGTTGGGTCATAGGATATACCCAATATTTGAACAAGTTTGCCTTTTCATAGATGCCATTTTGAAAATCGCTCCCTGTTTTAACTAAACACCAATCTTTTTAGTTTCCTGATCAACTATATCAATATCAAGTTTAGTGAAAAGAGGAGAGACATCTCTAAATTCCTGCCCTGGAATAAGTAGTTCAGGCGACCAAGACCATCCATTATCCTTGACACTCCCTTCAAACCCCAACATAGAATGTAGTTTTTCCGAACTGAAAGGTAAAAATGGGTATAGAACTGTTTTCAAACAGTTGATCACCGTTAAAGAGGTCCATAAAATTGATCCTGCGGTAGTTGGATCCACCTTGATTTTCTTCCACGGCTCTTCGCGATCTAGATAAATATTCGCAGCCCTAGCTAACGACATTGCAGAATCCAAAGCTTGCCTAAACCGGCATGCCTCAATATTGTTAGCAGTTTCAGTTAATTTTGATGATGCCTGACCCAATAATTCACTGGATGCTTCAGAAAGTTCTCCATATTCAGGAACTTTGCCATCAAAATTTCGACTCGACATAGTTACAACTCTATGTACCAAATTACCATATGTTGCAACGAGTTCATCATTATTTCTACGGACATATTCTTCCCATGAAAAATCGGAGTCGCTAGTCTCCGGCATAGTAGATGCCAAAACATATCTTAATGGATCAGGCTCATATTTGTTCAAATACTCTGGTAACCAAACGGCCCAGTTTCTACTCGTTGATATCTTAAGTCCTTCTACATTCAAATACTCATTTGCAGGCACATCATATGGTAAATTCAAATTACCGTATCCCATAAGCATTGCTGGCCAAATAATAGTATGGAACGGGATATTGTCCTTACCCATAAAATAATATGACTTACAATCCTTTTCCCAAAAGTCCCGCCAACGGTCAGAGAAACCCATAGTTTTAGACCATTCTATTGATGCGGATAAGTATCCGATTACCGCCTCAAACCATACATAAATTCGTTTGTCATCATATCCTTCTATTGGAACAGGCACTCCCCACTCTATATCCCTTGTAATCGCCCTGTCATGAAGACCCCCACCAAGATACCCAAGAGAAAAGTTTCTCACATTAGATCTCCACTGATTTTGTGGCGTGACCCAGTCAATTAATCTTTCCTCAAAAGCACTAAGTTTTAGAAAGAAATGCTCCGTTTCTTTTATAACTGGTTTTTCTTTGCATATTTTACAAACCATATCAATCAAATCTTGAGGATCTAGCGTGCGACCACAGTTGTCACATTGATCTCCTCTGGCTTGGGAAAATGAACAATTAGGACATACCCCTTCTACATAACGATCAGCCAGAAAACGGCTTTCCCCTTGACAGTACGGTTGCATCATAGAGTCTTTATAAATGAACCCGTTGTCCATAAGTTTCAAAAACATATCTTGGACTACTTCAAAATGATTGTCGGTATGAGTTGATGTAAATAAATCAAAACTTATGCCAAGTCGCTGCCAATTATCTATGAACTCCAAATGATATTCATTAAATACTTCCTCTACTGACACTCCCCTGTTCTCAGCAGCCAATGTCACAGGAGTCCCATGAGAATCACTGCCAGAGACCATTAAAACATCGTTACCCATTAGTCGATGGTAACGAGCAAAAATATCTGCTGGTAAATAAGCTCCAGCAGCCTGTCCAAGATGAATAGAACCATTAGCATAAGGCCACGCTACAGCAACTAAAATTCTTTCAGACATTTGATAGACTCCAAAAAATCTTTATCGAAAAGAAAATGTTATCACAATGGGCTAAAACTTAGCTCTTAATACTGAGCCAAATCCGGTAAAGTGGACGTTTTGACAAACCTGTTGCAATAGAAACTTCATTTATAGCATCCTTTGCACTAACACCCTCGGTAAGAAATCGTGTCAACATATTTTTTGCAACTATTTCCACATCAAAATTTTCATCTTCAAGATTTTTGTTACCCGATATAACTATGGTGAATTCACCCTTGGGTATTTTGAAATGGTTAATAGCAGCTGATACTTTCCCTCTAAAAATTTCCTCATGTATCTTTGTAAGTTCACGACAAACAACTATATCCCGATCTCCCAGTACACCTAATATATCTTCAAAATCTGATTTTAATCTATGTGGAGTGGCCAAGATAACAAGTAATCTCCATTCCCAAATAAATCTAGAAAGTACAATGCGACGTGCCTTATTACTTCTAGGTAAATATCCAAGATAGCAAAACTGATCTACTTCTAATCCCGCAATTGAAAGTGATGACGTTAGTGAAGAAGGCCCGGGTATTGGTACGACCTTAAAGCCTAGATCATAAACATTTGAAACTAGGTCTGCTCCTGGATCATTGATAACTGGACTACCTGCATCTGATACCAACGCAAGGTTTCCTTTATCCAATACGTCCAATAACTTCGGAATCTGAGTTTTTTTGTTGTGTTCATGATAACTCGTTATTCGAGTCTTGATACGATATTTTTTTAACAGTTTTGTGGTAACACGCGTGTCTTCAGCCGCAATTAAATCGACTTCTCCAAGAACTCTAATTGCCCTAAAAGTAATATCTTCAAGATTACCAATAGGAGTTGCTATAACAAATAAGGTTCCCATAAATTAAATCCGCCTGATATATCTATTTACAGTTCCATCGCATAGATAGTATTGAAGCATCTATCAATATGATAATACTTTAAATCAACTTAAGGTTAAAACCACACCTAAAAAACAAGCAACAGTGCCAATAATTGTAGCCTTAGTAATTTTTTCTTTTAACCATATGAAAGCTATCGGAACCACGAAAAATGGCGCGGTGCAATTAAGGATTACCACAATTGATGGCGTACTCCATTTTAAAGCCGATATAAAGGTCATTGTGGAAATACCAGTAAGTATTCCCCCTGCAAGTAAAGCCAGTGTGTCTTTTCTAGTAACAATTTTGAATATATATCTCAGTTTAGAACCAGCTATTATAACCATCAACAAAGACATAAAGGACATCCTTACAGATGTGGCAAGTAGAGGATCGACAGTATTTACAACTAGGTCCATGGTCAAAATTCCAAAAGTCCAGCTAAGTGCTGTGAAAGCTGCTAATCCTAAAGCAATAAATTTTGAACCAACCGATATTTCACCAGAGTTCCCAGGATAAGAATTTGTTTCATATGAAAGTAGATAAATTCCCAAAAGTACTATCACAGCACCTAAAATAATCTTAAATGAAAAAACATCATCAGTTAAAAGGACGCTGAAAACAACACTCATCAAAATATATAGTCCGGTCATTGTTGGAAAAATTCGAGAAACATCGTCTATACCAATCGCTTTTATCAAGGTGATATGACCAGTCATCACCACTCCACCAGCAACCAACAATATAAGTAAACTATCTTTGGCTATATTTGAGAATTCATTAAATTGGCCTAAAAGAGCCGAAACTAAAACAGCAAATACAGCTCCGGTAATTAATCTAACGGCGGTAACTGTAATAGAATCTACTCTGGGAACCACTGTTTTGATTAAAACAGTGGAAAGCCCGAAAAGTAGTGCTGAAGATAAAGCTAAAGCTTCACCTAACATGAAGAATAATTACGGGTATTGATATGATTATGTGAATCCATCTATTTAATTATTAATATCACAACAACATTAATAATTGAACTGATTGAAAAGTCTTTCTTTATCTATTTCAATCTAAACTATTTGGACAATTATGCTAGACTACCGATTATTAAAAACATGCTATTAAATTCAAGATGTTCTGAAGAACAAGGGAGTTGAATAAATTGTCATCACAAAACCCATATCGATTTAAACTCGGAATGTTTATTAATGAATTAAAATTACCGTTTGAAAAATCTCTGAAAGTGGCTAAAGATATAGGTGCAGAATACGTTTGGTTCTCCCGAATACCCGACTGGCCTGAAATAGCAGATCTAACAGATAAACAAGTTGATAATATGGCTAATCTTGTTTACAAGAATGACCTAAAACTTTTGTTAATCAGTGCATCTAGTCCATTTAAGCAAATTCATCTTACCGATATTAGCGAGGATTCACCAAAACACAACAAAGAATACTCAAAGGATATCTCTGATCTAATTCGATCAATGGAGATTGCAAAACGGTTAGATATCAATGCAGTGCTCTGCTATTCATTTGCCTGGCCAGGTGAATATACATCTGATAAACCTACTTGGCCAATGAGGTGGGCTACAAGAGGTGGAATAATCTCTGAATCCGATATGAAAAAACTTGAATCAGCTTTCTTGCCAGTAGTTGAATCAGCCGAAAAGCTTGAAGTAGACGTCGTTTTATCCATGATGCCTTGGAATTACGGAAATACCACTGGTAACTTTCGACAGTTGGCCGAAAGAATTGGTTCTCCAAGAATCAGGGTCATGTGGGGTCCAGCAGATAATATAAACTGTGGTGAATCAGATGCAACATCCTCGGGATTCAATAATATCCGTCCATATCTCCATAGCCTTCATGTTAAGGATCTTCATGTAAATGAAGGGATATCAAGAGACTTTCAATATAGACCAATTGGGGAAGGAGATGTAGATTTTATAGAAACACTCAACAAACTCTATAAGCACCAGTCTGATGCTGTTTTATCAATAGCTACTCATTTTACTCCCGATTCGGGATCACCTGTAGAAGCTATGCAGATCAACTATAAAAACATTTTAAATTTGATGAATAAACTAGATTTAAAAAACTGATTCATATGATAAAAGACATCAGAATTGCGCTCATTGGGTGTGGAGGAATTAGCAAAAAACACATACCCAATATAATTAAAACGCCTGGTATGCGCATCATAGCTACAATGGATTTAGTTGAAAAATATGCAGCAGAGTGTGCTCAGCAGGCAAAGGCAGAATACTTTACCACCGATATAAACAAGGTACTATCCGATAAGGATATTGACGCAGTGATAATTTGTTCTACGCACGATACCCATGCCAAATTATCAATAAAATTCCTAGAAGCAGGTAAATTTGTTTTTTGTGAAAAACCGCTTGCAATGACCTTGAATGAATCTAGGCAAATACAAAAAACGGTTCATGAAACGGGCCTGCAATTGATGAGTGGATGGTGGTTTAAGCATTCGCCTGTAACAAAACGTCTCCGTCATGTTATTCAAAGACCCAAATTTATTCAATTTACATGCAGAATATCTAACGATAACAAGCTCCAAGAAAATCCATATTCAAAAGAAGGTTTGCTGGACAACGCAGGATATAACCTACATTGGATATGGCACGTAATGCGTTCCCAACCAGTTGAAGTCTACGCTATGGGACTAGGTGGTGGCCTATCAAGTACAAGCATAATAACGATCCGTTTTGAAAATGGTAGCCTAGGAAATTCTATCTACAGTACGAATGGTGGAGGAGGGATAATACCTAAGCATTACGCCGAAGTGCAAGAAGGTAAAGTAAGTGCCGCCACTCTCCGATTCAGCAACTTGGTATTTGACGGCACTGACGAGCCTGGTATTGATAAAAATAAGTACCACAATGGTTTTAATGAAGAAATGGAAATGTTCCATAAACTATGTGTCTCAGGTAAAGATAACCCTATGGACGCGTGGGAATCGTCAATACCAACACTTATTTTTGAAAAAGCTGTAAAATCGATGACAACTGGCCAGCCAATAAAATTTGATATACAAAAAGACTTTTACATCCCGAATGGCAATCTACCTACCAGCATATCCAAATTTGGTGATGTCTAAATGTTGTCTGCATTTACTCTAACCGAAGACCCTATTAATTTGCCAAATGGAGCCAGTGCTCGCAATAAACGCATCAATATTGCATGGAAAGGCAAGGCGATCTTATCGCTCAGTCAAAACGATTACAGAAACTATATATATCCACTTTTTACCCCTTCTGGGATATCTTTAACAGCAGAGTCTCCAATAGACCACCCACATCATCAATCCATTTCAATTGGAGCAGATCATTTAAATTGCTATTTACCTTTTGGTGACGATAAGTTTGAAGAAGCAAATTACAATTTCTATGTAAACTACACATTTCAAGGTCGTGCTCCTGGACGTATTATAAGCAAGTCTATTGAGAATAAAGAGATAACTGAAAACCATCTACGTGTAATACAAACACTTTTCTGGCAAGGACCTGAAGAATGGGGTGCTCCCAATAGAAGACACGTTGCCACAGAAAAAAGAGTTATTGATATTTATCCTGGACAAAATTCAAATATAGTTGATATTACATCGATCCTACATCCAACAAAGTGGGAAATAAAAATAGGTCCTACACGGCACGGATATTTTACAATCAGACTTGCCGATGGGCTACGCATGGTAGACGGAGGCACTCTAGGGAACTCGGATCGCTTAACTGGTAAAGAGGTACTTTCTAAAGTGAATAGTCAATGGATTGATGCGTATGGTCCTAGTTATATGGGACACAAGGTAGGTTTAGCTATTTTCCCTTATGGTAATACCGGCTACGATTCATGGGGTATATCCGACTATGGAATAATCACTATAAACCCATTATTAAATAAAAAATATACACTTAGAAAAGATTCTGTAATCGAATTCGCTGTTCGTATAGTGGCACATGAAGGTGATACATATGAAGCTAAAATAGAAGAACTCCATAAAGATTTTATTGAGAATTTTGATAATTCAATAAAGGGATAGCTGTGAAAATAATACGATATCAACTTGATGATGAAATTGGATTCGGTATCTTGGAAGACGATAATTCAATCCGTAAGTTAACAGAATCCCCATTTGAAAAAATCATCAAAAGTGAAATCGTAACTGAAATAGACAAGGTGAAAATACTGCCACCGGTCATACCTTCCAAAATAATCGGTGTAGGACTCAATTACGTGTCTCATATCGAAGAAATGGGGATGAAACAACCAGACTTCCCAATGCTATTCATGAAACCACCAACGGCAGTAATCGGATCCAGTGATCCCATAATTTATCCAACAATTGGTAACATAGTTGAATATGAAGCAGAACTAGCTATCGTTATTGGGAAACCAACTAGACAGATCAAAGAATCGAATGCTCTCGATCATGTACTTGGTTACACTTGTGGTAACGATGTTAGCGAAAGAATTATACAAAAAGCTGAAATGAGCATGGGAGCTATACTGGTGAGCAAAGGATTTGACACATTCAATCCTCTGGGTCCAGTAATATCAACAGACATTGACCCAAAGAACACACAGATTAAAGCTAGAATAAATGGTAAAGAAAAACAGAATGCCAATACATCTGATCTGCTTTTTGGAGTCTCTAAACTTATTTCATATATAAGCGAAGCAATACTCCTCTTACCTGGTGATGTGATTATGTCAGGGACTCCTTCAGGAGTAGGTTCGATTAAAGCTGGAGATGAAATTGAAATAGAAATAGAAGGGGTGGGAATACTACAAAATAATGTAATTGATGAAGAATCAAGATTTTAAATACTCGTATCTGGTAACGATTTGACATCACTTTCTACCTAAAATAGACTCATGGCGATCACATTCAAAAACCTAAGCCCAAAGGAATGGTAAAAATGCTTCCAGTAAAACTAACAAATAAAGAGATGTACAACTTCATTAAAGAAGGTTACGTAGTTATTCAACCTAACTTAAGTTCCGAATTCCATAACAAAATTCGAAATACTATTGAAAATGTATTTAAAGATGAAGGTAATCCTGGAAATAATATCTTAGCGAGAATACCAGACATTAATATCGTATTTAATGACCCTAAGGTATCTGGTGCTCTCGAAAGTGTACTAGGTAGAAACTATTATATGCATCCACACCGACACTGTCACTTCAATGCTCCGCAAAGTAAGGGACAGGTACTACACAAAGATGGTTTTTCTAGAAGACGTCACCGCACTCGCTGGATACTTGCTATGTACTACCCTCAAGAAACTACTGTTGATATGGGACCAACTGCATTCGTACCAGGAAGCCAGTATTGTAATACAGAAGCTGGGGGTACAGCTAATAAAGAATTGGCACTTGCAGTACCCGAAGGTTCAGTCGCACTAGTACACTACGATATTTGGCACAGAGGAACTGCAAATATAAGTAATAAAAACAGATATATGGTCAAGTTTCTTTATTTGCGAATGGAAGAACCTGATTCTCCAAGTTGGGATTGTGAAAATCCACAACCCGTAATAAATAAAGATCTTTGCGGATCAATTTGGAATTGGCACTCCGGGATCAAAACTAATTCTGAACAAACCGCATACTCAAACAAATTGGTCGAAGAGCTAATTCATTCATCAGTCACAGATCCAGAGCCTAAATCATTGGAATCATCATATTCTATTGGATACGTTGGTAACCAAGCCGTACCGCATCTTATAGATGCTTTAAAAAAAGATTTCGGGGAAGCTGGACCGTCTCCAGAAACATCTTACGGTAAACTCAGCCAAGCAGATCGTGCAGAAGAAATTCGAAGGAATCTTAGTTACGCCTTTACAGCCATTGGCAAAGATGCTGTTCCATCCTTAATAGATGCTGCAAACCACAGTGATTGGTGGGTAAGAGACTCAGCTATAGAGACTCTTGGAGATTTAGGTAAAGAGGCATCAAAAAGTATGAACACATTATTGCATGCATTAAATGACCCTTCTATTCAAGTCAGGAGACATGCTTCAGAGGCAATCGGTTTAGTAGCAAATAAAGATAGCGATAATCCAACAGATCACTTAATTAATACTCTGAATGATCCTGATGATGTTATAAGAAGGAACACGGTATTATCACTAGCCAAAATTGGCCCAGGTGCGGACGCGGCGGTCCCAAAATTAATAGAAACCCTTGATGATAATGACCGTTACGTTAGAGGAAAAGCTTTGGAAGCCTTAAAGCGTATTGGCACAAACACTTCCACAGAATTCCTTATAAGTCATCTAATGACTTCTAGATGGTGTGATATAACTAATAAAGAAAGCCTATATTAAATATATATATATACCCACAAAACAAATCATCGAATGATTCAGTAGCTTTATATGATAATCAGAAAACGTCTTTTCAAATCAAGCTTAATTAACAAAATTATCTCGGCTGCGAAAATAACATCTTTAACAGACCTTGTTGAAAAAAGCATTTACTGTTTGGCTGCACTGATCGCATTGGGTTTTTTGTGGTTTTTAATCTATTTCATGGGTATAAAAGTTTTTACATTCTTTTTAGTGTTTTTTGGATTCCTTGTCATGGCAAAAGGTATGTTTGTTCTTTTTATAAAATAATTTTAAACCCACTAGAAAGTTTAAAATTGGTAAAAACAAACCAGAAGTTTAATACCTGCCAAGAAATTCATCTTATATTTAAAACCCATCAACTCTTAATTTAAATCAGCCTTCAATCTGCTAATTTAATCTTTTCTAATACCTTGGGATTTACTAGATTTAATGGTTTCTTACCTGTTAACACAAGTCCTACTTCACGTCCACATCTCACAGGTAATTCTCTTATCGCATTATCCGAGAAATAAGAAGAATGTGGGGTTAATATAACATTTTCCATATCTAGAATAGGATCATTTTTTAGGGGTGGTTCTTGTTTCAAAACATCTAATCCAGCTCCAGCAATTTGTCCATTCATTAGAGATTGGATCAAATCATCTTGATTGATGACAGACCCTCTTGAAGTATTTATCAAATACGCAGTCTTTTTCATTTTCGTGAAAGCGTTATTATCAAATAAATTCGTTGTTTCATCTGTCTTAGGACTATGTACAGAAATGTAATCTGAAACTTCCAATAATTTATCAAAAGATACAGACTCTACACCAAATTCATCAAAAATCTCTTTAGGTAAATACGGATCATACGCAACCACTTTCATTTCAAAGGCCCTAGCTCTAGCTGAAAGGGTTCTGCCTATTCTTCCAAAACCAACAATACCAAGAATTTCACCGTGAATACTGCCTACAGGACTAGGTATTATTGGTATCCAATTATCTGATCTAATAGAAGAATCCAAACTTAATAACTTTCTGTTACAAGCTAATATAAGCGCGAAAGCGTGGTTAGCTACTTCCCTAATCCATAAATCTGGAACACAAACTACCGCAATTCCTAATTCAGTCGCAGCCTCAACATCTATTACATCTACTCCTACTCCAGTTCTCATAACAACCTTCAAGTTAGGCATCGACTCCATATCAGATCCCGTGATAGGTGAATCAACATCGATAATACCATCAGCATCTCTCGCTTTTGATACTAGATCGTCCCCCTCGAGTCGTGGCAAAACAATCTGTTCAGCATCTACTTTTGCTAATTCTTCTCTTTCAGGCTCAAGTAAATCTCTAGGATGTGTTCCAATTCTGTAAACTTTGTATTTCATGTAAACCTCAAATAAAATATTCTATATGCTCAGGAGATTATCCGTTGCTCACTTATTGTAACTGTTATTCTTGATTAACACGATAACGAGGTGAAATTATGAGTCTAAATCGAAGTGCTAGTACCACTCAATCGCACCAACAAAAATCTGCCCTAATAGTTTGGGGCGGTTGGGAAGGACACTTTCCTAAAGAATGCACCAATATTTTTGGTCCTTGGTTAGAAAACCAAGGCTACAAAGTTGAAGTAAGCGACACGTTAGAGTCATACTTAGATACCGAAAAACTTAAATCATTAAATTTGATCGTGCCAATTTGGACTCAAGGAGAAATCTCAAAGAATCAGGAAAGTAATCTGCTAAATGCAGTAGCAAATGGGGTTGGAATAGCAGGCTGGCACGGGTCTATGGGAGATTCTTTCAGGATGAGTACAAATTATCAGTTTATGGTTGGCGGCCAATGGGTTTCACACCCAGGAGGTTTTATAGAATACGAAGTAAACATTATTGACAAGAATGATCCTATAACAAACGGGCTTTCTGATTTCAAAATGTTCAGTGAGCAATATTACATGCATGTTGACCCAAGTAATGAAGTACTTGCTACAACAAAATTTACAGGAGATCAACAAATTAGTGATATAGCACCTTACACTTGTGATTGGATCAAAGGCTGTGTAATGCCAGTGGCTTGGAAGCGTAGGTGGGGTAAAGGTAAAGTGTTTTATTCATCACTAGGTCACAAATTAGACGACTTTGAAATACCAGAGGTACTTGAGATAACTAAACGTGGGATGATTTGGGCAAGTAGGTAGTAAATGGACTCTCCTTTAAAGATTGGCGTCATAGGATGTGGTTCAATTAGCTCAACATATTTTAAGAACCTAATGAATATAGAAGAATTATCTATTATTGCATGTGCTGATATCGATATTGAAAAAGCAAGAATGCTTGGTAACCAATTCCAAATTTCAAAAAGTTCCAACGTTGAAGAACTACTCAGTAACAAAGAAATTGACTTAGTTGTAAACCTGACAGTACCGAAAGCCCATTATGAAATAAGTAAGGAAATTATAAAATACAAGAAACATCTTTACTCAGAAAAACCCCTTGCTATTGACCGAAAAGAAGGCAATGAACTAATTGATTTCGCAAAAGAACAGGGTGTATCAGTCGGTTGCGCACCAGATACGTTTCTAGGAATAGGAATCCAAACAGGTATAAAACTTATCAACGAAAATATGATTGGTACCCCTATTGGAGGTTCCATTTCTATGTTTACAGCCGGACACGAACGCTGGCACCCAAATCCAGGTTTTTTTTATTTAAAAGGTGGTGGTCCAGTATTCGATATGGGTCCATACTATCTAACTACGCTAATTGCAATACTCGGACCTGTAAAAAGGGTTTCAAGTTTATCTAAACGCACATATGATTATAGAACCAGTGCACTAAATAAAGATATGCAATTACCAGTTGAAATTGATACTCATATATCTGGAATATTAGAATTCCAGAATGGAGCAATAGTATCTTTGACTATGAGTTTCGATGTTTGGGGTTCAGAAATGCCAAATGTTGAAATTTATGGTACCAAAGGTACAATTAGCTTACCAGACCCGAATCAATTTGATGGAGCAATTAAAGTTAAAATAGGGACATCAAATTGGAAGAAAAATAAACTAGTCAGCACAGGGCTAGGTAGAGGCATAGGTATAATAGAAATGGCAACAGCTATACGAGAAAATCGTCTGTCCAGAGTAGACGCATCGTTAGCGAACCACGTACTTGACATAATGCAAACCCTTGCGGAATCATCTAATAGTGGAGATTGTATTGATATAAACTCGTCTTGTGAAAAACCCAAACCAGTAGAATATAACTATTAATCTAATGACAAAATTACAGCTTTCAAGAATAGGCGATACAGATTTAAAGGTGACCCAACTAGGGCTTGGAGGAGCACCATTAGCTGGGCTTTACAATGACGTGGAAATACAAGAAGCAGAGTCTATTATTCTAAAAGCCTACAATCTCGGAATAAATTATTTCGATACCGCGCCTCTTTACGGACACGGACGTAGTGAACTTGTGTTTGGTAGTGTACTACCAGAAATTCCGCGTAAAGAATTCATTATATCTACTAAAGTGGGAAGGCTGCTAAAACCGGTCCACTTAACACCCTCAAGTGAACAGTTCGTTAACTTGCCTAACCAAGAGCCCATCTTTGATTATTCAAGGGACGGTATCCTAAAATCAATTGAACAAAGTCTCACACGACTGAAACTGGACTATATTGATATCGTATTAATCCATGATGCAGACGACCATTATTATCAGGCACTTGATGAAGCCTTCCCTACCCTTGAGGAACTTAGGTCTCAAGGAACAATTCGAGCAATTGGCGCCGGTATGAATCAATGGGAAATGATGGAAAAATTCGCATCTGAAACTAGCTCTGATTGTTTCTTGTTAGCAGGACGATATACTCTTCTAGACCAGTCGTCAGTCGAATCATTTCTTCCAATCTGTCAGGAAAACAATATCAGTATTATTATTGGAGGACCTTACAACAGTGGTATCTTGGCCTCAGACCTCTCAGAACAAGCCACATTCGACTATCTTACTGCCCCCAAAACAATTCTAGATAAAGCTAGGAAGATAAAACAGATCTGCGATGAATATGGTATACCTTTAAAGGCCGCTGCCCTACAATTCGGTTTGTATCATCCAACGGTATCAGTAACTATACCCGGGGCCAGAACAGAATCTGAAGTGCAAGAAAATTTTGAAATGACCAATTACCCAATCGAACCTGGATTTTGGATAACACTTAAAGAAAAAGGCCTGATTCACAAAGACTCGTTGGTTTAAAATATCTTAGCTTGAATTAAAATAACATCATTTCAGATATCGTGTTTTTCACAATCACTATTCAGATAAGTTCAGACTTTAATTCTGGGACAATAAAAGCCTTGTCTTTTTGATATACCTGTAAACGACCTCGCGTGTCACAAATAATTATCCTATCTTGATCATCTATTTCTATACCTGTAGGCCTATCGAACAAACCCATTGGGCTAATATCTTTTACTTGCCTAAATGCACGAATAGTGGCAGGATCTCTTCCCATTATATATGTCCCAGCTTTAGATAATTCTATAGCATCTCCATATAATGCAGCTATAGGTATTCCGTTTGGTTCATAAACCTGTACCCGCAAATTACCCCAGTCTGTGATATAAACATCTCCTTGACTATCTACTGCTACATTGGCAGGGTGGTCTAAATTTCCACCATCAGAATCGGTTCCCTGAAAACACATCAAAAAATTCCCTTCAGAATCGAATTTCTGAACCCTGTTATTTCCCCAATCAGCTATATAAACACATCCGTCTTTATCTATAGTGATTCCCCATGGCCGATTGAATTGGCCATCTCCTTTACCAAAACTCCCCCACCCAAAAATATATTTACCTTCCTGATCAAATTTTTGAACCCTGTGATTACCTGTATCTACAATGAAAACATTGTCATCAGCATCTATTTCAATTCCGCTTGGTCCTTTCAATTGACCATTTCCATTTCCAGACTCACCCCACTGACCGATACGTTCTCCGTCAGGATTAAACTCCGGATAAGGATAAATAACATCTGAAGGGAAAATGGCTACATGATCGTGCCATTCATCTGTAACCAAAATCTTTCCATCTTTCGTCATCGCGATTCCGGCTGGCCAAGTAAACTCTTGTCTTGCAAAATCACCTATATGTTCTTCATCAAGAGTAGTTTTACCGATCCTTCCAAAATCATCGGCATAACCTGGAATGTGATAACCAAGGCCTCTACTTAACACAAATAAAATATCGTCTGGTGCAACCAGCACATCAATCGGGAAACGATAACCTCCAGTTTTCCCATTGTGTTCATTTGTAGGCCTTCCTAAAGAATGGCTAAAATGCCATGCTCGTCCAGCTGCTGCCGTAGTAATCATTACTGAACCTCTGTTGTAAAATTATTTGCTAATAATCGGAAGTTTTTCAAATTGCCCATTTACAATTGGTTCTCCGTCAATGTTGAAAAAATCTTCCAACAAAGTACTATAAGTGCTTCTGAAATCAATTGAGGGAGCTAAATCTCCTTCAACCAATGCTTCTGCACGGATTTCAGGATATTCTCCATGCATACCACCATTGATTCCTGATCCAATTGCCATTGCAACCCCACCAGCCCCATGGTCAGTACCAGAGCCATTTTCTTTAACCCTACGTCCAAACTCTGAAAATACAAACATAACCACATTTTCGTCGGCATTATGTTCTTTTATATCTTGCCAGAAATCGCCAATAGCAGTCGATACCTCGTTCCAAAGTTTTGGATGATTAGAAGCTTGAGATGCATGAGTATCGAAACCACCATGTTCCGTATAAAAAATACGTGTTCCAAGGCCAGCCAGATGAATCCTAGATACATCTCTCAGTTTTTGCGCGAGTGGATTGGCTGAGTCGTATTCGATATCCGAATCATAATTTCCTGGTGCTACCTTTAACATGTCTGCCCCTTTTAGAGCATCCAGACCTGTTTGACCTATATAATCCATAACCTGGCTTGAACCGATTGCCGGCGCATACATATTTGCAAAGCGTTTTAGAAGATCTTCTCGTTTCTGTTTTTGTTCTACAGAACTCAACATTCCATAAGCTTCAAGATCTGCCACAGAGGCAACAGAAGCATTTGGAGCCACCAAAGCTCTGGGCAAACCATATCCCACGTTTACAGCTGTAACTGGATTTTCGCTTTCTGGATCTAATTGTCGAATAGCTCTACCAAGCCATCCTTCCATTCCTACCTTATCAGGTTCTGCTGTATGCCATATATCCATCGCGCGAAAATGGGAACGAGTGGATTCTTCCCAGCCTACTCCATGAATTACAGCCAAATCTCCTTGATCATAAATATCTTTTAAAGCTCCCATCTGTGGATTGAAAGCCAAATCCTTATCAACAGGCAATATCTCATCCTGATCGTATCGTATAGTAGGTCGATTATCGTAATAAGTAGGATCATTATATGGGATCACCGTATTAAGGTAATCGTTACCACCACTTAATTGAACCACTACCAGAACTGGATCTTTTTCCTTAGTCGTCATCCAAATATCTCCTTAATAATCGATTTTTCTAGTTAATAATATTCTAGCCAAATTGATATTCACGAGTACCGGCTATCATTCCAAATACTTCAGTAACTCGATTGCTAAAATCCTGATATCCGGCCTCAGTAGACAAATCCATGGATCCACCGGTCTCGGCAAGTGATACAAGCTCTTTGCGTGTATCTTCTTCAACCGCCATAGGTCCAACCATATCCAAGCATCCATTGACAAGATGTTCGGGAGTCATCGTTTTACCATTGCTTGAAGCAATCCTGTTAACCAAATCCTTAACTCCTGGAAGATCCAAGTCACTTACACGATCTGCCATAAAATTAACTCTATTGATCAAAGCTCCGCTATTAATCCACTCTTTCCCTGTATGCCAGCCTTCAACACTCGGAGGATCCAGCAATGCCTGTCCCATATATCCTGTCTCTTTTCCTAATTCTCCCCAACGAGGGTCGGGGCCCAACATATCTCCTGTCATAAGAAGAGTCCCAACAATTACCTCAGCGGGATTTCTTACTTTTTGGTATTGAGAATTCTTGAAGAATTCTGCATTAAACAAATACCTTAAAACTGACGTCATATCATATCCGCTTGAAACGAATACTTCACACATAGCTTCAATTGCTTTTGGATCTCTAGGAGGTTCGATTGGCCATGCCGGTACCTGCGGCTCATCAGCCACAAAAAAGTTGTATAAATGCCTCATTATAAATCGATGACATGCTGGCTGCTCGACTATAATATCTATTATTTCTTCACCATTAAATTGACCAATATTTCCCAAAAAAGATTTTTGCCCTGTGTCATGATCCTCTGGGTGAAACTCAAAAGGCCACAAATGTGGTCCCCATAACAAATGATGGATTTTTACACCCATTGACCAACCAGTAAAAGCACGTGAACATTCGAACACATCTTTTTCTGTATAATTACTAGTACCCATTGAGAACAACTCAAGTATCTCACGACCGAAGTTCTCATTAGGGGCTCTCTTATGGTTCTCATTCTGATCCAACCAATACAGCATCGCCGGGTCCTTCGCCAAATCAAGCAAAAGATCTCTATAACTCCCCATTCCACCATTTCTAAACAACTCTATCTGTTCCAACATCTGATAAGAACATTCCACCTTGGAATCTCCAGTGGCAAAAACATGATGCCAAAAAAGTGTCATTTTTTCTCTAAGGGGATTTGTTGTGGTAACCATTCTGTATAGCCAATTTAATTGGCTTGCACCTATGTTTTGAGTTCTTTCTGAAGCTGGATGATATCTATACAGGGTTGCAAGATCCACTTCAGAATCATCTCGAGGTACAAGCATCGACTCGACAACAGATTCATAATCAAGCTCAGCCAGTTTTTCGATCTCTGCACGAGGGGCTCCAAACCCTGCTCTTCTCATAAGATGGGACATAAGAGCTATCTTTTCAGTGCTAGACATAATTCTCCCTCAAATCAAAAAATTTCGAAAAATAATGGAACAAATCGAACAATTTCACTCGGATGATTGTACCATTTCGAACAATAATTTATCTAGTATCCTATACTACCTAATATACTATTGTACAAACTTTGAATTTTAATGGTAATTAACCTGATTTGGATAATAAAGAAATATGAAAATTCTTGCAGCTGCACGTCACCCTGGACCTGGAGAAAGTGTTGGGCCTACCGTAAACGAACTAAGACAACAAGGCCATCAAGTTGTACTTATTGGAGTCAATAGTGCAAACCCAGAAACCAAACATCTTGGTGGTTCTTCTATTATTTTTGAAAATCTAAATATAGATTACACAGATCTATGTCTGGATATTGGATATAAGGGAAACATTGTAGATATCCCTGAAATTTATGCTCAAAAACTTATCAGCAGATATAAGCCTGACGCAATTTTGGTTGGTACTTCCCACGATAAAACAGGCCTCGAAAAAGATATTGAGGCTGTTTTAGTTTCAGCAGGTACCAAATTATCTCTCAGAACAATTCAAATAGTGGAAGCATGGGGTTGTTGGTATCCTAAGAAGGAATTACAATTTGCGAACTTTTACGCTCATATTGATAAATTATCTGCACAAATATCACTTTCAAGAGGAATGAGGGAAGAAAATATAGTTATAACAGGGCATCCAGGATTGGACCAATATCGCTACGAAAGTGACAAGAAATTAAACAAATCAATAAAAACCAAACTAGGTATCACCAAAAACAACAGATTAGTAACCTATCACAGTCAGGCAGAGATCTTTCCCGGAGCCCCAAGCACAGAGCAAACGTTATCTTGGGTAATATCAAACCTTCAGCAAGACGATTTGTTTATTTTCACGAGACATCCCCGAGACACGAAAGACTACTCTCTCCTGCTAAAACAAGCAGGAGAAAAATTATTACAACCGAAATTAAATAATCAACAAATTTTGGAAATCTCAGACCTATCGATCACTCATTACTCAACCATGGGACTAAAATCAGCTCTTTTGAATATACCTACTATTAACATTATCTTGGATAATGACCGAATCAATTTTGGTGACTCGAATGGAGACTTTCCCGTTACTATTCTCGGTGGTAATTACGAAGCCAATACAAAGCAAGATGTGGAAAGACTTATGTCACAAAATCTCCGAGGGTTATCCAATAAACTTAAAACTGCACTAAATATCGACGGCAAATCGGCAAAGAGAGTTGCTCAATTAGTAACTATGAATGGATAAATACAAACACATCCTTAATTAAATATAGCCCTAGCTTTACCCTGACCTTCTAATTCAATATCTACAATATCTCCCTTGTTGACCCATTCAGTTTGTACGAGACTACCAAGCAATACAAACTCGCCAGAATTGAGTTGTTTCCCTCTGGTTATCATAGAGTTTGCCAGCCATGCCAATGCTGATAATGGATCTCCCATTATATCGCCTCCTGTACCTGAACCGATGATGTTACCATTTATCCACATACTTCCACGTGTTTTATCCAGGTCAGAAATATCTTTAAAAGGTGGACCTAATACACAACCCGCTCCAAAAAAATCATCTGCTATAAGCGTAGGTGTATCGATTAATTTATAGTTATTCCATCGATCATCAACTACTTCGATTGCAGGCATAACCGACTCAATCGCATCGATAACCGAATCAGCATCATACGATTCATTTGTATCAGGGAGATCCTTCTTTAAATAAACCGCCAATTCACACTCAACACCAGGATGGAGGAGATTATCAAAAGTAAAAAC
Organism: uncultured Dehalococcoidia bacterium; assembly: GCA_964342485.1. Lineage (GTDB taxonomy): Bacteria > Chloroflexota > Dehalococcoidia > Lucifugimonadales > CAJWER01 > CAYFFO01. The sequence continues at coordinate 6,019 of CAYFFO010000011.1, read as the reverse complement.
TCCATTACCTTTATGCACCGTGGATTTAAACACGGCACCAGCACAAGGGTTGTCAATTGAAAGAAATTGTTGCATGACAGGAGTGGTGCAGCCTATTTTGTGTCCAACTACTTTGTCACCGGTATTTTTTTCTATTATTTCGTGAAGTTTATCCTGTACTTCGTAAGCATCCTTCTCTGCCACAGGTCTTATTTCTTCATTCAATAAACCAATTTTTCTATTTTTTAAACGACTTTCACTTAGAGCCTTGGCAGCTTTTTCAACTGTATTTGTATTCATTATGTTTATTCAATTTCCAATTCAAATGTCCGTACTTCATATGGCTTTATATCAGTATTGATCGAATCAGAATACAAATTTATAGGAGATTCAAATTCTTCAAGTAAATTAACCTCATTACCATCAGATATAGGAACACCTATTTTAATATCGAAAGAACCTCTGGTGTTATGCCCTTCGTAAAGGCGTACGATAAGATTGTCGCTATCTTCTCCTAATTTTACAGTTTCAATAAATACTCCATCTTTATTTGTAGATACAAGAGAAAATTCTTTCGGTAAATCACCTTCATGCATACCAGTATTGGCTATTGTAAATGGATAATTCAATTCGTAACCGGCTTGGATTGAACCGTTTCTCCAATCGCCACTATGAGGAAACAAACTATAAGTAAACTGGTGACTACCTTGATCAGTCTGTGGGTCAGGTGCTTTTGGAGACCTTAACAGCGTTAGACGTATAACATTACCTTCGACATCATATCCATACTTACAGTCGTTTAGTAATGAGATACCATAGTCACCTTCAGATAGGTCTACCCATTTTTGTGCACATGCTTCAAACTGTGCCTGATCCAAAGATGAACTGCGATGGGTTGGGCGCTCTACATTACCGAACTGGATTTCATAAGTCGCTTCCAGACTATTAATAGCAACTGGGAAAGCAACTTTTAATAGAGTATTTGTTTCTCCCCATTCTATTTCTGTATCAAAGTCAATTCTTGGTATGCCTTCAAATATTTGAATTCGTTGAACAATACTAGAAGATGAAAAAGTTTTCCTTATTTCCACAGTTCCACGAACTGGTCCATTTTCAATTACTCGTACTGAATCAAATTGATCAATAACAGATATCTTGTCATCAAAATACCTGTCTATATCCCATGCATCATAATTCAAAGGCCTATCTTCAAATATTTGAAACACATTACCTACCGAATCAGAATCTATTATTTCACGTTTATGAATTTTGTCGTATAAAGAAGATATATGACCTGATTTATCGATTTCTAAAACAAAATACGCATTTTCCATCCTACTCTCAGAAATAGACATCGAAGATACGTGTTCAGTTTTAATGGAGTCAAATTTGACTGTGGTATAGCCACAAGCTGGTACGTTATTTACTTGAACGAGTATTTTAGAAGAATCATCATTAGAAACTTGATGTGTCAAAACTCGACCGTTGCTGTCCATGAATGTTAATTCCGATTCCCTATCTGTATTTATCTCTATAATCCCATTTCTTGACCAGGCATTAGGGTTAAAAACAATTATTGAATCGTTTTCAGTAGCCACGCGATTTGCAATTGCCTCAATTGAATTATCAATAATGTTAGATGTAATTTCCTGTAACCTCGAATAATCTCTTAAAGCATCTAACTCTGGTTCACGTGTTATCGAACCAGGTAAAATATCATGCTGCTGATTAACCAAAAGAAGATCCCAGGCTTGGAAAATGTTGTCTCTTGGATAGGCTTCCCCGACCAAAATATTGGCTAAAGAAGCAAAAAGTTCAGCATCATGGAGAGAAACTTCCCCTTTTCTATTGCCTTTCTTAATAGCTGCTTTGGATGTGTAAGTTCCTCGATGCAATTCAAGATACAACTCTTTATTCCAAACATGAGGGCGTCCTTCATTAAATCTCTGTTCCAAATTTTCAAAATAACCCTGAATTGTTCCGTGCTGTAAATTAACACTGGCATCAAGTTCCCTAACTCTTTTTGCTGTTTCCAACATCTGGGTAGTTGGACCTCCTCCACCATCACCGTATCCATAGGTGAATAAAACCTGATCATTTTGATCTTTTTGTTGATACATATCCCAAGAATTGTCCAGCATCTCAGGGTTTAATAAAGCATTACAAGTGGTCGTCCATCCGTCTCCACCAGAATTTTTTGCAGTCAACTGGTGAGCGATAACTCGACTTCCATCAATACCCTGCCAAATAAAAGAATCATAAGGAAGACGGTTAAACTGATTCCAAGACATCTTATTTGTAAGAAAATATTTCAACCCTGCTCGCCTTAAAAGTTGTGGCAAAGCCCAGGAGTACCCAAATGCATCCATTATGATTAAAGCTTGCCCGACCTTATCGAATTCCTTTTTGAAATAGCGTATCCCAAATGTGATTTGCCGAATAAGTGATTCCCCTGAAGGCATATTCGTATCAGGCTCTGTCCACATCCCTCCATTTACTTCCCATCTCCCTTCATGAACCCTATCTTTTACCGATGAATAAAGATCCGGGAAATCATCTTGCAAATATTCGTATACCTTTGCTTGATTCTGCATAAAAGTGAAATCAGGATATCTATCCATCAAATCAAGAACCGTTGCTACAGACCTGCCAATCTTGTATCTATTAACATCGATTGGCCAGAACCACGCAAGATCTATGTGTGTCTGAGCTACAGCTAAAGCGGTTGGTCTATTAGGATTGAGTTGGTTGCTAAATAATTCTTTCCTGAGTTGAGTATTAGCAATAACAATTGACTTGTAAAAATCTTCGTCATGTAATCCTCTGAAATCAACACATAATAATGCTCTATCAAGACACGTAAGCATCCTTACTCTTTCCAGGGAATCCTCAGGTAAGGTATTTGCAATATCAAAAGCAGTAGATATATCGAAATAAAATGTCTCTGTAGTTTTATCAATTACTTGTATTTCAGTTAAAGGCTGAATATCTGGATGAGGCTTCCTAGAAGTAGGTGTCCATTCCGTCTTATCAAAATCTGGTTTCCAGAAAATAAAAATAGCTACACTATAGCTTTTGCCGGCTTCAGCAAAAGTTGCCAGTGGTATATCATAATGATAAGCGTCAATACCCTGAACCAATTCTTCATTAACATAAATTAATCCTTCTGCATTGAACAACGAATGTAGATAACCACCTACTTTGAGAGAAAGTGAAACATTTAGCCCATTAAATTCTTCAGGGATAACTACGGTAGTTTTAAACCATGACGGAGTTTCAATATCATTCCAGTTTTCAAGAGCTTGCCATTCAGAATCATCTATAGATTTATCAAACCCTTTATCAAATTCTCCATGAAAGACACTCCAAGAAGTAATCTCTTTGCGACTTCTAACGATAGTATGTCCAATCTCATCAATACGCTGCTGTAACCGCTGTGGTACATGTCTGAAATCAGTAAACATTCATTAACTCCCGTTGCAATTCTTTAAAATATACTTGATTAATATTACAAATATTAACACCTCTAAGCGTTAAAGATAGTGATGTTATCATGCCTAAATAATATATTATGCATATAACAATAATTCACTTGTAACCTATCGATTTAAAATAGCTTTTATAAGCTAGGAGGACCGTCATGAGTAATATGTATGTGTCTTTATCTGAAGAAGACAAAATCGCAATTTTTGATATGGATGATGACACTGGTCAACTTGATCTAATCGACTTATTCCCACTAAAAGGTAAACCAGGGCCTTTATCGAAACATCCAAACAACAATTTCATATATGCAGGTTGTAGAGGCTCGAATAAAATGGTCACCCTATCCAGAGATACCGGTTCAGGACAATTGTCCAAATTGAGCGAAATCGACTTAAGATCCGATCCATGCTACATATCCACTGACGAAACAGGTCGATATTTGCTTGCAGCTTATTATAGGAAAGCAGGGGTGTCTGTCCATCCCATAGATAATGAATTCACTATCATTCAAAATGAAAAATGGACTAACACTGCAATTGGAGCTCACTGTATTCGGACAGATAGATCCAATAAATTTGCTTTTGTTCCACATATCTCAGAACCTGGACCCAGTGCTATATTCCAATTTAAATTTAATGAACAAACAGGTACCTTGACTCCTAACCAACCTAACGCAATTTTACCTGCCAATAAAGAAGGGCCTAGACATTTTTGTTTCCACCCAAACCAAGATGTTTTATTTACATCTAATGAACAAGGTTCATCTGTAACTGTATACGATTTTGACGTGTCGACTGGATTTATAAGACCTAAGCAAACAGTTAGCACGTTACCAAAAGATTACCATGGGGATAATTCGTGTTCACAAATTCAAATAACGCCCTCCGGGAAATATCTCTATGCCCCAAATCGGGGACACAATACCATAGCGGCGTTTTCTGTAAATAATACAGACGGCTCTCTCGAATCGATAGGCCATACCTCTACAGAAAAAATTCCTAGAGCATTTACAATAGATCCAAGCGGGAATTACCTTTACGCAGCAGGTTTGGAAAGCGGCTTTATAGCATGCTACAGGATAGATGAAAAAGATGGATCCCTAATTCCATTATATACATCTGAAGTGGGGGTAGGTCCAATGTGGGTTTTAATAACGCCGAGCAAATAAAAAGCCTCTATATTTTAACAAGGGTTATAAAAATGAATAATTTATTAATACGAAACGTGAAAGTCATACTCACTGAACCAGATGATATCAGACTGGTAATTGTAAAGTTAGAGACTTCTGAACCGGAACTATATGGATTGGGATGTGCAACATTTACCCAAAGACCCTCTGCAGTAGAATCGGCTATTAACGACTACCTAAAACCTTTCCTGATTGGGAAAAACCCCGCCGATATCGAAGACATATGGCAATCCAGTTATGTATCTTCATACTGGAGGAATGGGCCTGTACTAAACAACGCTCTTAGTGGAGTGGATCAAGCACTTTGGGATATTAAAGGTAAATTGGCAGGTATGCCAATTTATGATCTCTGGGGAGGCAAAGCGAGAGATGCAGCAGCTGTTTACGTACATGCGAGCGGAAATGAACTAGTTGAGGTTGAAGACAGACTAAATTCTTTCGTCGAACAAGGCTATCACCATATTAGAGTACAGTTAAGTACTCCTGGGTATCAATCATATGGAAGTCCAAATAAACCAAAAAATCGACAGGGTGGGCCTAAGATAATAACAAAAAGGCACACTCTAACGGATAAGACAAAACACTCGGCTCACCCTTCAGGTATATTTGAACCTACTCCTTACACAAGAACTGCAATTAAATTGTTTGAACATTTAAGAAATTCTATTGGATGGGATATAGAACTTCTACACGATGTACATGAAAGAATACCGCCAATTCAAGGAGTAGGATTTGCAAAAGATGTAGAACATTTTAAGCTTTTTTTTCTAGAAGATTTATTTGCACCCGAAGACAATGAATACTTTAGAATCGTTAGACAGCAAACTAGTACTCCCTTAGCGATGGGAGAACTTTATAATAACCCTCATGAAATCATTCCAATGATCAAAGATCGTTTGATAGATTTTATCCGGGTACACATATCACAGATTGGTGGTTTAACTCCGGCACGTAAATTAGCTGCCCTCTGTGAAGCTTTTAGCGTAAGAACAGCATGGCACGGCCCTGGTGACACATCTCCTGTAGGCCACGCTGCTAACCTTATGCTTGATTTAAATTCTTACAACTTTGGTATACAGGAATACGATATATTCAAAGAACGCACATTAGAAGTATTCCCTGGGTGTCCGGAAGTAAAAGAAGGATATATGTGGCATAACGGTAAACCTGGGTTAGGAATTGACATTGATGAAAATTTAGCCGCAAAATACCCACACAGAGAAAGACTCTTCGGAGGGGCATGGGATGCCGTAAGGAGAGCTGATGGCAGCGTTATAAGACCGTAACTTATAAGACTAATATATTAAATTTATAAACCCTAGACACCATTTGGGAACCCTAAAGTAGGTTGATTAACATACCTGT
>CAYFFO010000010.1:30972-56765 GCA_964342485.1 uncultured Dehalococcoidia bacterium | reverse complement strand
GGTCGGCTCATAACCGATTGGTCGTAGGTTCGATCCCTGCCGGGCCCACCATTAAAGCTATTTATTCACTCCAGATTAAATTACTCGACTCATTGTAACGTTGTACATTCACATAGATTTACTATTTTACTAACAAAATTCAACTATCGAGAATCATCCGTTGATATGAATATGCACAATTCTCACAAGAATCGGTTCTTTCAGGGATTATATTCGAGTTCAAAACTGCTACCATCTTTTCCAATTTTGGTTCTATCCATCCAATATCCCATTCATATGGTACTAATACCTCATCAAAAGTGATTTTCCCATTAAAAGCATCTGCAGACCGATCAGCATTACACACATAGAAATACCCAACCGATGAAACTTCAAATCCCATTTGTATTAGTAGATAAGCATAAAAATCTAATTGTCTAGTATAGGATTGGTGATAAGTGGATCGCAGATAAGTATTAGCACTAACAGGCTTTCCTGATGCCTGCGATTTGTAATCTACAACAATAAGTTCCTCATTAATTTTGTCGAACCATATATCATCCACACCTCCATGAAGAATGATGTTCGAACCCTCGAGATTACTCTCGAGACCATGGTGTAAAGAATCTCTCCATTTTGACAAATCCTCGTGTTGGAAAGGTACCAAGTCATCTAAATTATATTTCCCGAATATTCTATGAGGGATCTGTCTTTCTCTACAAAAATCAAATTCTTTTTTCAATAAAATGTCAGTAGTCTCATTCAAAGTCCATCCAGGTAAAGAAGGTGAAATTATACCTTTTACCCTGTCAAGATAAAAACACCGCTGGCACATTAGGAAATCGTTAAATTTACTTCTGCTTATCCGAAAAGGCTTAGGCTGATTCGGTACATATATCGATGAAGCCCGGGTTCTCAAACCAGTCGCCTCTACAAATTCTCCCTTCGAATTCCTTTTTAAGCTAATCATTTGAATTTACTCTCATTCTTTTACTAAATAATCAATTGGTGAAACCGTTAGCAGTTATAATACTAAGAAAGCGAAGATCTATTCCTATGAAAAATCTGATATAGCTTTAGCTTGTATATCCAATAATGAGTTAATTCCTAATTCGGCTTTATCAAGAATTTCATTTAAGACCTGCCTTGAAAAAGATCCCAGTTCAGCCGTGCCTTGTAATTCAATTATTTCTCCTTGACTCGTCATAACTACATTAAAATCAACTTCAGCCCGAGAGTCTTCTGAATAATCAAGATCAAGCAAAACTTCACCATCTAGTAAACCTACGCTAGTTGCAGCAACAGCCCAATTAAGTGGTATTTCATCAAGTTTCCCGTTCTCTATTAAGGAGTTTAGAGCTTGATAAAGTGCTACATATGATCCCGTTATCGCTGCAGTTCGAGTACCACCATCAGCCTGTAAAACATCGCAGTCAATGATCAATGTTCTCTCCCCTACCCTTGATAAATCCACTGATGCACGTAACGATCTACCTATTAACCTCTGTATTTCCTGGGTACGCCCTTTAGGCTTGGATATCTCCCTACGAGTACGTGTGGATGTAGATCTTGGAAGCATTGAATATTCTGCTGTGATCCATCCTTGGCCAGTCCCTTTCAAAAATCTTGGAACACCTTCCTCTACACTAACTGCGCACAAAACCTGCGTATCTCCAGTTGTTATCAACGCCGATCCTTCTGCAAAAGCCTGAACATCATTTTGAATTTTGGTGTTCCTTATTTGATCTAATTCACGGCCATCTGATCTAACCATTTTTATCCTCCAATGTAATCAACATAGATACCAATGTTACCACTAAAGAACGCGCTATTATTAGTTGTTTCTATACATCACTAAGCGACCCTACTCCTTAAAATAATCCATAACCCTAAAAGGCTATTCTAGATTAGAGACAGTGAAAAACCTTCTTTGATGTACTCAATTCCAAAAAATAGATACCATCGCGTCAAATAACTCAATTATTATCCCTATAACACTGCTTTCAAAGACCTGTAAGTAGTTGCCGTCTTTTTCACTACTATCTATAATTATTCGGTTACCCTTTGAAATACTGAGGTTACCTTTGTATGAAAGACATGCCAAAAATTGAAGAAATAAAAAGAATTGAGCAGCAGGCGACTCAAAATCTTTCGAAAATTTCTGATATAGATAAGATAGACGAATGGCGTATTCAATATATGGGCAGAAATGGACAGCTGACAAAAGTTCTACGTGGATTAGGTCAGTTAGAGGTAGACGATAGAAGAATAGTTGGTGCTACTGCAAACCAGGTAAAAACATCCCTCGAAAATGAGATGGAAAAGCATCAGCTAAAACTAGAAAATTACAAAATAAATCAGCAAATTCACAATGATCAAATTGACGTCACACTGCCAGGTAGGCCTACTACTCAAGGAAATATGCACCCAATTACAAAAACGATTCGAGAAATCTCAGAGGTATTTATTGCTATGGGATTTAGTGTAGAAGAAGGCCCAGAAATAGAATTAGCCAAATACAATTTTGACATGTTAAATATACCTGATAATCATCCAGCCAAAGATATGTGGGATACACTATGGATCGATACACCTTCTAGTAAAAATAAACATTCGATGTGTCTAAGAACTCATACATCGCCAATGCAAGCTCGTATCATGGAGTCTAACGATCCCCCAATTCGAGTCCTAGTTCCAGGAAAAGCTTTTAGGTATGAAGCGACAGACGCAACCCACGAATGGCACTTCCATCAAATAGAAGGGCTCGCAATTGACAAAGGTATTACTTTTGCAAATCTCAAAGGTACATTGTTTGAATTCGCTAAGCGAATGTTCGGTGATAATCGGCAAGTCAGATTTCGGTGTGACTTTTTCCCATTCGTTGAACCTGGTGTAGATATGTCGATAGATTGTTTCAAATGTGAAGGTGATGGGTGCAAAATATGTAGTGAAACCGGATGGATTGAAATACTAGGTGCAGGTATGGTACATCCTGCTGTACTGGCAAACGTGGGATATGATGCTGCAAAATACACTGGATTTGCATTCGGAATGGGAGTAGAACGAATATGTATGCTAAAACACGGAATAGAGGATATCCGATTATTTTATTCAAATGACCTTAGATTTTTAAAGCAATTCTAGAAAGCCAATAATTAATGATCCCATTTTTAAAATCCCACATCTCTTTATCACCTCAGAAACAGGCTATAAAATGCTGATACCGTTGTCTTGGTTAGAAAATTACACAAATGTATCTTTACCTGCAAAAGACATAGCTCACAAACTAACCATGGCAGGAACGGAAATTAGCAGTATAGATGAAATAGGAAAAGACTGGGATGACTTAAAAATATTCGTCGGAGAAGTCATTGAAGTAAATCCTCATCCGAATGCCGATAGACTCCGGCTACCTAAAGTAAATCTCGGAAATGATGAAATAGTAACAGTAGTCTGCGGGGCCCCTAATGTGACCCCAGGGCAAAAGATAGCTTTTGCAAAAGAAGGGGCTTTAATTATAAGTAATAAAACTGGGAAACTGGAATCTTTGAAAGCCGCTACTATAAGAGGGATAGAATCATCAGGAATGGTTTGCTCAGAAAGTGAACTGGGGCTTGGAGAAAACCACGCAGGAATTTTGGTTTTAGATGACTCAGCAGAGGCTGGGCAACCATTGTCTTCATTTCTAGGAGACACTATTCTGGATGCCGAAGTGACTCCTAATCGCCCGGATTGCTTATCTATCTTGGGTGTAGCTAGAGAATTGGCAGCCATTACAGGAACAAAAGTACTCGAACCAGAAACCATATTAACAGACACAAATAAAAGTATTGAACCTCCATTTTCAGTAGAAATTGAAGATAACTCCCTGTGTAAACGATACACAGCTCGGTATATAGAAGGTCTGAAAGTTAGAGAATCACCTCAGTGGCTTCAAGATGCACTTATTAAATCTGGACAACGTCCGATAAATAACATTGTAGATATCACTAATTACGTAATGCTCGAATATGGGCAACCTTTACATGCATTTGACTACGACACAGTCGAAGACTCTATTATAAAAGTAAGACAAGCCCATGATGGAGAACAACTAGCAGGACTTGACGGATTAAATCACCATCTTAGACCTCCAATGCTAGTAATAGCTGATTCATCAGGACCAATCGCTCTTGCAGGTATAGTTGGAGGTACAAAAACCAGCGTTTCCGATCGAACTTCCAAAATAATCCTTGAGTCAGCAAATTTTGATGCTTTCAATACACGACTTACCAGAGTGGCAATCGGTGAAGGTACGGAATCATCTTATCGATTTGAACGCGGTATCCAGCCTGAACTTGCAATAAAAGCCTTGGATCGAGCCACCAATCTAATCATCAAAATAGCAGGTGGCAAAACATATTCTAATTCAATTGATCATTACCCTGAAGTCGTTGACCCTACTGTGATCCACATTAAAAACCAAAGGATTTTCCAAGTCTTGGGTACAAACCTTCCCCAAAACCAAGTTATTAACGTCTTGGACTCACTTGGATTCGAAATTGTCGAACAATTATCTGATGGATTGAAAATCACTCCTCCTTACTGGAGGTCGGATGTTTCTATAGAAGAAGATGTGATCGAAGAAATAGCCCGTATTATTGGATATGATAGCATCCCTGTAACTACGATTTCAGCTCCTATGCCGTCGATACGTCCAAAAGATTTTAAAGACTTTAGAGAAGGGGTCCGAGATAAATTAACTTCACTGGGTATGCAAGAAATAATTACATACTCCCTAACTAATCTAGATACTCTAAATATCGTGGATACCATCAACAAGGATCCACTAAAAATTGAGCACCCAATGAGCATAGATCTTGAAGTACTAAGAACCAGTTTAAGGGGTGGGGTTTTAAAGGCATTGGAATATAACCAAAATGTAAATAGGAATGAGGGATTCAGGTTTTTTGAAATAGGTAAAATATTCATCCCAAACAACACTGAACATAAAAATGATCTCCCGGTCGAAAAAGAATTTCTCGTCGGAATTTTATCAGGCCCACGCTCAACAGTATCTTGGTTAGAACATGATGAAAACGATATGGATTTCTATGATGCAAAAGGAATATTAGAATCTTTATTTTTAAAATTAAATTTGGATGTCTCTTTTAATCCTACTAATGAAAACATTATTCATCCTGGTAAAGCAGCACAAATGTCCGCAGGTGGTACAAACATAGGCATCCTAGGAGAACTACATCCTAGAATAATTGAATATTTTCAAATTGAAAATCCTAAAGCTACGTTGTTTGAGATAGACCTATTGAAGCTTTTCGAAATCCATGACAAGCAAATTGATTCTTATAATGCTATAAATAGGTTCCCTGAAGCTGAAAGAGACATTGCCGTTATTGTTGATGAGCAAATACCAAGCCTTGAAATACAAAAGATAATTGACCGCCATAAATTGGTTAAATCAAGTACGCCCTTTGACATTTATACTGGCAAAGGGGTCTCTAGTGGGAAAAAGTCTATAGCGTTTAAGGTTAAATTCCAATCTGACATAAACACATTGACATCTGACGACATTGATAAGGCATATGGAGATATAATCCGTCAGTTAAATCGAAATTTAAAAGCAGAACTAAGATCATAGGGATTAGCAAAATCACGTTATGCATAATCACGACAAAATGATCGATATTGAAGAAGCTCTTAAACGCATTTTAAAAGATTTTGTACCTTTGGAATCAGAAAACAAACCAATACTCTCCGCGCAAGGACAAATACTATCCAAAAACATTTTGGGACAATTTAATGTTCCAAGCTTTGATAACTCAGCCATGGACGGCTTTGCAGTGGTTTCAGATGACACAATTGGAAGCACTACCCAAAAGCCGTCAACACTTAAGATAATTGGATCGGTATCGGCTGGGGAAATCTCACGTCAAACTGTTAAAAAAGGTACAGCAATCCGGATAATGACTGGTGCGGCAATACCTAAAGGGGCAAATGCAGTGGTCCCATTTGAGGAAACTGACGAATTAGATCGTAAGATTATACTAGAAAAAGAAATAACCCAAATATCGATAAGGTCTGAAACAAAGCCAGGTACCCATGTAAGGCTTTCTGGCCAAGATATTCAAAAAGGTGAAAAAGTGCTTTCGGCCGGCACAGCACTTCAAGCAGCGGATATAGGAGTATTGGCATCCTTAGGATACGAAAAAGTAGACGTAATCAAGAGACCCAAAATCTCTATATTGTCAACAGGCAAAGAACTAATAGAACCAGGAGGTTCCATCTCTGAAGGCAAAATATATGACAGCAACAGTTACAGTGTCGCTGCTGCTGCTATAAACGCAGGAGCTTTACCTACGATGCTTGGGATTGCCGGAGATGATAGATCCGAAATAATACAGAAACTTGAAATGGGCCTAGACAGCGATATGATTATCACTTCAGCTGGTGTCTCGGTAGGTGATTACGATATCGTCAAAGATGTATTATCTGACAAAGGAAAGATGGAGTTCTGGTCTGTAAAGATTCGTCCATCCAAACCCTTAGCATATGGTAACTTACTTCGGGATGATGGGAAAAATATCCCTTTGATTGGATTGCCTGGAAATCCAGTTAGTGCATTAATAGGGTTTGAATTATTTGGAAGACCAGCAATTCATAAAATGCTCGGTAAAGGAGAAACCAGCAGACCTATTATATCAGCGATATTGCAAGAACCAATTTATAATTATGATGGTAGAAAAGTATATTCTCGCGCTGTTATATCTAAAAAGGACGGGGTTTATTACGCTAAATTAACAGGACACCAAGGATCTAATCTGTTAACTTCTATGTCAAAGGCAAATGGATTGGTAATATGTCCATCTCATATACCGGTACAAGCATCAGGCGAATCAGTAGATGTACAAATGACTGACTGGCCAGAAGAGGTATTCTAAACTTAATTCGAATAATACAACATTAATTTAATGGAGAAACATATAAAATGGATAATACACTTGAAAATCAAATATATTATACGATTAATACTGAGCAATCAGACTCTAAATACAACTCAATGAGCATTTTCATTGCGCAAAGAAAATGCTATCAACACCGTCCTAATGGAAACGAACATTTACTTATAAATACGACCCCATCTGATCATATTAAAGAAATTATAAGCTGCTGTGCATTAGCTAATGATTACCTACTTGAAGACACTCCAATAACAGAAGCAATTATTAGAGTATGTATATCTAACAATAATAAACCTATTACGGCCAAAGAAATCGCTGATGATCTATCTCAACGCTGGGCACAAGGAACATACCCTAAAAATGCGTCTGAAACGATAATATCAAAAATCCTATCCAGCAACAAATTATTTGGCGAAAGTGAACCTAAATCAACTCCTAAGAGAAAAAAGAGAAAAAAGGCGTCCACATAATCCAAGTATTTTGGATTATCTATTTAAACAATCTCTAGTCTCCACTAATGGTCAACCCTGCCATTTGTTCAAGAAAGTTAGCTATAGCAGAATGATCTGAATCTTCTTTGCCATCGTTCATAAGAGAACCTATCATCTGTTGAATCAAACTAGTAACTGGAAGTGGCACACCTAGCTCTTTTCCAGTCAATATAGCATTATGAAGATCTTTCTGATGTAATTTAATCCTGAATCCAGGCTTGAAATTTCCTTCAATCATCATTGGAGCTTTAGCATCCATAACAGTACTTCCTGCCAATCCTCCCCTGATAGCCTCATAAACAGTATTAGGATCCAAGCCAGCTTTTTTGGAAAGGACTAGAGCTTCTGCGACTGCTTCAATATTGGCTGCCACTACTATTTGATTTGCTAATTTGGTGGTATTACCAGCGCCATAACCACCGCATAAAACTATGCTTGAACCTAAAATCTCAAATATATGCTTATGTCTATCAAACACCTCTTTTTTACCACCGACCATAATGGCTAAAGTAGCATCAATAGCTTTAGGTTCACCTCCGCTAACGGGAGCATCCAGAAAATCAATGTTTTTTGCTTCACATGCTGCTCCGATTTTTTGAGACATCGCTGGTGCTATAGAACTCATGTCTAAAATAGCTGATCCGGGTGTTGATCCCTCTAAAAGAGCGTTATCTCCTAAAATTACATCTTCCGAATCTTGAGAATCAGGGAGCATAGTAATTACCACGGAACTCTTTTCTGCGACTTCCTTTGTGGTTTTAACCGCTTGTGCACCAGAGGCAACTAATTCTTCAACCGCACTACCTCCCTTATCAAAAACCGTTAATGAGTGTCCTGCATTTATAAGATTTTTTGCCATCGGTCTACCCATAATACCCAAGCCAACAAAGCCAACTTTAATATTTGTCAATTCAATCTCCTCTTACTCTAAAATCTAACTAATGTAATCGAGCCAAATTTAAGTCTATATATTCAACAATCGCCAAGTCATTATATGGTCAAGGACCTGTATTTGGAAATTATCCACCTTAATCAAGTATCTAATACTTTGAAATAAAACGAGCTCTTGAAATTCGTTATTGGATTAATCCAACTATTTACTTAGAATGAATTAACAAGTTAAAGTGAGATAGTAATGCCTAAAATGCCTACATCTATAATAAACCTGAAATTAGGAAAAGGACTATCCTTTTCTTCAGAGGACTCCAATGGAAATAAAATTTCTGTCGGAACTCCAGAAATTGATGGAGAAGAATTCAATGGCTTTAGCCCAGGTGATATGATGCTAACTAGTCTTGCTGCCTGTAGTGGGATTGACGTAGTTACAATTTTAAAGAAACAGCGTCAATATGTAACCAATCTTGAAATCAAGGTTACTGGTACCCAAGAAAAAGATGCTCCTTGGACGTGGATCAAAGCACATATCGAATATACTATCAAAGGACAAAATCTAAACAAAAAATGGATAAAAAGAGCAATTGATCTTTCAGAAAATAAATACTGTTCCATCGGATCAACTATTACCCCAAAATGTACTATCACTTCAGATTTCGTCCTTATAGAAGAACAATGATTTACAAACACAACACTGCTTTGGAATGTAAATAGTAAAGGTATCTTTATCCAATAAGGCTTTAGCGAGTTTTCAAAAAGAATACAATATTTAAATGAAAACAGATCAAGATAATCATCAGTTTAATCTGATTACAAATCGACTCAAAGGCAAAATGATTATAGCCGTTATTGGAGCTGGCCAACCAACAAAAGATATTTACCAACTAGCTTTGGAGGTAGGAGAAGAGCTAGGGAAAAGGCATATGACAGTTATTTGTGGTGGTATGGGTGGGGTTATGGAAGCTGTTTGCAAGGGTACAAAATCAACAGGTGGGTTCACCATAGGTGTACTACCAGGCGATAAGCCATATCTGGCCAATCAATGGGTTGATATCCCAATATGCACAGGAATGTCAGATGCAAGAAATGTAATAATCGTAAAAACAGGTACCGTTGTGATTTCCATAGGTGGATCATATGGAACTCTTTCAGAAATTGGACATGCACTTTCAGATTCTGTGCCAGTGATAGGATTGAATACATGGAATCTATCTCGTGATAACCGTTCCGATAAAACAATTGTAATTTCATCCGGAGCAAAGGATGCGGTACAAAAAGCAATTAAGATAGGAAATCATCGATTAAAAACCACCTCCAATTTGGAACAGATAAATGAATAACATTAGCGATGTTAGGGCTAGGGAGATTCTCGACTCACGTGGGAATCCTACTTTAGAAGTCGACGTCGAATTAACAGATGGAACACTAGGTCGGGCGGGAGTGCCATCTGGTGCAAGTGCAGGCACATTTGAAGCTCTTGAACTCAGAGATGGAGATCCAAGTCGGTTCAGAGGCCTTGGAGTAACAGAAGCAATCGGAAACATAGATGGTCCTATAAAATCTGCATTGATAGGAAATACACCAGACAATCAATCATATATTGACAAGATATTAATCGAACTAGACAGCACTGCTAATAAGAGCATTCTGGGTGCTAATGCCATGGTGGGAACTTCACTCGCAGTTGCAAAAGCAGCAGCAAAAACCAACGGCCTTCACTTATACGAATACCTAGCACCAAAAAACAAAATAAATATGCCAGTACCCATGTTCAACATTATCAACGGTGGCCGACATGCCGATGGATCAACCGACTTTCAAGAATTCATGATAGTACCGGCAGGATTCAATAGTTTTTCAGAAGCATTACGTGCTGGAGTGGAAATATATCACTCTCTTGGGGATATTCTAAGAAGCAGAAAAGTACTCACTAGTTTAGGAGATGAAGGAGGATTTGCTCCACCGCTTAAATCCAATCAAGAAGCAATAGAATTAACGCTTACTGCTATAGAAAGGGCTGGATATATCCCTGGAGAACACTGTTTTATAGCAATTGATGTCGCAGCTTCCGAACTCATATTGGACGATGGAAGATACTCCCTACTTAGAGAAGGACAAATCATTGATGCTGAAAAACTTATGGATCGATACGAAGAATGGGTACTCAAATATCCTATTGTAAGTATCGAAGACGGGTTAGGTGAAGAAGATTGGAAAAATTGGAACAAATTGACGAAACAAATTGGATCTTTAGTTCAACTAGTTGGAGACGACCTTTTCGTCACCAACCCTGAAAGGTTGCAACGTGGCATAGATAATGACTCTGCTAATGCAATCCTTATAAAAATAAACCAAATTGGCACAATTTCAGAAACTCTGACTGCAATAAACTTAGCACAAGGTACAAATTGGGGTACTATCATTAGCCACCGCTCAGGAGAAACAACTGATGATTCTATATCAGATATCGCCGTGGCCACAGGAGCAGGACAAATCAAAGCTGGTGCTCCTGCACGTGGTGAACGAACGGCAAAATATAATCGTCTGCTACGCATCGAAGAACAACTAGGGCATGATGCAATATTTCATGGTCTATCAACATATAAAACCATAAAGGATGATATCAAACTATCCTCTATCTAAAATTTAAATCACATCCTGTTATACAACAAAATATCAATTAAATAGGAGCAGAACTATGAGTCAATTAACAAGCTTTCCCATTGACTGTTTTGATCGTAGGCCCATAGATCAGATTAACGAAGACATTAAACTATCGACAAACTCAATAGATATCCTTCAAATGGACGTAGAATCAATTAGAAAAGATCACTCAGACTCTATCCATATGGCTCTTGAATCCAAAAAAAATCTTCACGTAAGAATATTAACATTGGACCCATCAAGTCCTTACATTGCTAGAAGAGCCCATCAACTAGGTATTACATTTGCAGAACATCGCCAGCAAACTCATAAAAGTATTCGAGAACTTATCAGTGGATTTGATGGATACAACTTTTTTTTACAGGTATACGATGACTACCCAACCCAGATAACATTCTCAATTGACGAATCGATATACGTTTCTACAATCGCTTTGAATAGAAGAAGCCGTGAACTCTGTACTTTTAAGCTACATCGCGAATCACCCGGTGCAGACCGTTCGTTTGGCTTCCAATTCGATTCGATATGGGCAACTTCTAGAGAATACAAATAAATGCGATCAAGATTTGAATTTACTCAGCGAAATATTACAACTCTCCCCCAATAAGGTACTTAATGTAGCCGGTGTGGGATATATAGAAGGCACTCCTGCCAAGCACGCTCCTTCTGGATGGCCTCTCGGTATAGTAAGGAGAGCTGATGGTGATCTAATAGTTGCCGACTATAAAGCTCATAGATTATGGAGAATTGATAAAGACGGAATGCTTCATACCTTTGCCGGTGATGGAATTCCTGGGAATAGTGGAGATAATGAACTTGCAATAAATGCTAGGATTAATGGACCTCATGACCTCGCTCAAGACAAAGATGGGAATTTGTATTTTTCAGATCTTCACAATTACTGCTACAGACGTATCGATTATCAAACTGGTATTTTGACTCGAATTGCGGGGACGAGCGACTTGGGTCGTGGAGGTACTGGAGAAAACGCACTTAAGGCAGAAATGGATACTACTAGTGGTATAGCCATAGACCATCAAAATAACATCTATCTGTCTGGAGAATGGGACAATAACATAAGGGTAATTGATAATAAAACAGGCAATATCAGTATTTTTGCAGGACAAGAAGCAAGACACTACTATTCAGAAAAAGGCTTGTCCAGACCCTATAGTGGGAGAATTAAAGGAATAACATTTTCATGGGAATTAGGATTGGGTTTAGGGGGATACCATGGAGATGGAGGATCCGCATTAAAAGCAGGTTTTTTACATCCTGAGCATTTAGCTTTCGATTCCAAAGGAAATTTATATGTTTGCGATAATTCAAATAATAGAATTCGTAAAATTAACTTCAAAACAGGCATTATAACAACCATCTTTGGGACAGGTGAATTTTCTTCTAATGGGGATGGAGGTCATCCCAATAAAGCAACCTTACTTTGCCCAGACTCTCTTTATATAGACGACAACGATAACCTATATGTAGGTGAAAAAAACGGATTCCGAATTCGTAAGGTAGATCTAAAGAAAAATACAGTATCAACGTTAGTAGGAACAGGCCTCCCAGGGTGGGGCGAAGAAAACAAACATGCTACGGAAACTAATTGTAATTCCCCAGAATCTGGGATCTGGGCAGATCCTGACGGTACTGTTTTATGGAGTGATTCCTCAGGCAGAGTACGTAAGCGCGACGGCCAGACTGGGATAGTGACTACAGTCCTAGGAGGGACTCACATCGGAGACAACGGGCCATCATCTAAGGCATTTTTACGTGGCCCAAGTGGGATTGCAATATGTCCACAGGGGCAGATCTATTTTGCCGACACTTGGAATCAACGTATCAGAAAGATAGATCCAGTCACAGCAACTATAGAAACCATAGCTGGCAACGGTTCTCGCTCTTTTGGTGGAGACAATGGCCCTGCTAAAGAGGCGAGTTTGGGAAGCCCACATGACATATCATTAAATTCCAAAGGGATAGCAATCGTAGCAGACACACGCAATGGAAGGATACGATCGATTGACAAAGATAACGTTATCACCACAATTGCAGGGACTGCTTTCAAAGCAGATATCGGAGATGGGGGACTGTCTTTTGCAGCTAGTCTCTATCATGTTCAATCTGTAACACATGGTCCAACGGATGATATATATATAGGTGATGCAATTGGTAAAATTAGAAAGATTGACATCACTAACAATATAATTTCAACTATAGGAGGATCAGGAATCCAAGGATATTCTGGAGATGGTGAAATATCAACGAAGGCTAAAATTGGTTGCCCATCGTCTATTGTAGTGGACAATAACAACAATGTTTACTTTACAGATTCAGCTTTTCACGTAATCCGTAAAATAGATAAAGATGGAATAATACATACCTTGGTTGGAACAGGTATACCAGGTTTCTCCGTCGACAGAACATTAGCAAATAAAGCAAGAATTGCAGAACCACGTGGTCTGGCAGTCAGTAAAAACGGGCAACTTTTCTTTTCTGACTCTGGCAACAACAAAATTCGTACAGTTTTATCAGACGGTACTTTAGCAACATTGGTTGGAAACGACCATGTCAAAGATAATAAAGGTAACCAACTCAATCTAAATAACCCCTGTGGCATGTGTATTTTTGAGGAAACCACACTTCTTTTTTGCAACAATTATAATAACCAAATAGGCGCTGTAAAAATCTCGATTTAAATAACCCATTCAGTCTTCTATAGCAAAAACTATCTGTTAACCTAAATTACTGAGTCTAGCTTTTAAATCTTTCATATCATTAATGTCAGGGGTTCTGCCCTGTTGAGCTTTGTCATACCAAACATCTCCATTAACAGATATTTTATAAACTCCACTATCACCCGGTTTAACACTAACAGATGCGTTGGTTCCAACAGCTGAAAACATTTCACTTAGAGTCCAGCTAGCTAGATTCTGGTAACCGCAAGGCACACAATATTCAATCTCGATTTGAATAGGCATAATTCTATCTCCTCAACAAAAAACGTTTTTATGCAACAAATTATACCTAGGTTTAGAATCCTGTGCTAGAATATTATTGAACAATCGACTTCGATCATAATAATAGTGATCACCTATGCTTTAGAAAGGCCCCGAAGATGGATACAATAAAACTAGATCTTTCGCCAAGAACTGTGATTGGTAAGAAAGTTAAGAATCTTAGACGTGAGGGGCTAGTTCCCGTGAATTTTTATGGCCGTGGAGTTAAATCCCAGGCATTACAGATAGAACTCAATAAAATACAAGAAACATTGTCCACTGTAGGTGGTAATGTACCTATCAATGTAAACATACCTGGAAGAGACGGCAATGATATATGCTTTATCCGTGCAACTCAGAGACATCCAGTATCGGAAGAAATTTTACACTTAGACTTCTATCTAGTTGACGTAACCAAAATAGTACAAGCAAACGTACCAATCGTGCTAGAAGGCGAAGCCCCAGCGGTCAGAAATTTAGGAGGCGTATTACTCCAACCATTCAGTTCGCTGGAAGTGGAAGCTCTACCTTTGGATATGCCTGAAACATTTATAGTTAATGTTTCAGTATTAGAAGGATTTGAATCTGCCGTCCGTATATCGGACATAGAAACAGCAGACGGCGTGAATATCCTCAGAGAACCAGAAGAGGTAATTGCAAGAGTGGTTGCACCACGAGTAGAAGAAGAGGAAGAAGAAGTTGTGGATGAGGAACTTGACGGAGAGATCTCTGAAGACGCATCCGATGCAAGTGAAGATGGATCAGAAGAAGTGAGTGCTGAAGAATAAAACAGCAATAAAATCTATCCAATTAAAATTTACCTGCAAAAATATCAAACAAAAATTATAGGGTTAATTATCTAACTCTATATTTAGATAGTACTCTGTAATTCGGCTCCATGCCCATGCCAACCGTCTGTGGCGGCTGAACAAATCCATCCTTAACTTTAAGCTCATTAAGAAACATTTCTCCTCTAAGTGGATCGGTTGAAGTACTATAGTATTCTAATATGAGACCATTAGGTATCGCTGCCATCAGCTGTATATGAACTTCTTGTGTACCGTGTGCTGCAATAGGTAAATCATGAGATTGTGCCATACCAGCCACTTTAATAAATTCCGTAATACCACCCATAACCAAAGCATCTGGCTGCAATATAGCTGCACTTCTAGTCTCAATCAAATCCCTAAAACCGTACTTCGTGTACTCATTCTCCCCTGTAGCAATAGGGATAATTGTAGATTCGCTTATTAATTTATGACCCCTATAATCATCCGGATTTACGGGCTCCTCAAACCAAAAAATATCATACCCTTCAATTCGCTTCGCTATTTCAATAGCTTCATAATATCTATAAGCGCAATTAGCATCAACCATAAGCTTCGCATCAGCCCCTATTGCTTCTCTAACTACCTTTACTCTTTCAACATCTTCAGCGATCGAAACACCTCCTATTTTCATCTTAACTGCTGTTGCACCTAATGATAGTGCTTCCTGCATCTCGTGTGTTAAGTCTTCTAAGCTTTTACCTTCTTCGTAATAACCTCCTGCTATATACACCGGTATGTTATCTGTATATCCACCCAGAAGTTTATGTACCGGTTTGCCGGTTATCTTTCCCTTCAAATCCCACAATGCTATATCTATCCCACTGACAACATGAGTAGTCATACCTCGTCTCCCCACAAGTTTAGGTTGCCACATTTCATCCCAAATTCTTTCTGTATCAAATGGATCCTGTCCTATAACATACATTTTCAAACGTTCTAGGATCTCTCTTCTAATACCTACATCATCTCCTCCTCCTCCTCCTGCCAAACCTACCCCTGTTATGCCATCTTTAGTTTCAATTTTTACAATATCTAATCCAGAGTTGGGATATATATATCTTCCATTTCGAATGGGTTTCAATCTAGGCCAACGGTAACTCTCTAGTGAGACATCAGAAATTATCACTATCTTAACCTCATTTTTCTATTACGATAATCAATTACTTTAATATTTTTTTGAAACATATTTAATCAGAAAGATAAAAGTCCACAATCCATATATTTTGTTCTAGTAGATTACCAGAAACATGGAAACTTACAAGGAACTCTATCTATTCTAAATTTCCAATTTCGAATTGCTTCTACAACAAAAAATTGGTTCCGAAGGACATTTGAAAATTAGCTCTTTATACAATATTTTAATTTGTATTTACTAGCAGACTGTAATACAACAATCCTATGACATAAAATCCGGTTATAATATAGTATTAGTAACCTTATCAATAGATATTCATCAACAGAGATAAATTATGAATACCATACATCAGTCATCTCAAAAGAATCCCGACCTTAAAGGGCGGTTTGGTTCATTTGGAGGCCGATTTGTTCCTGAAACCTTAATGCATGCACTCGATGAACTAGAATCAGCATTTTTGGCTTATAAAGATCAGGAAGATTTTGAAAATGAATTAACGCACCTATTGAATAACTACGTAGGTAGACCTACTCCTCTATATTATGCAGAGAACTTGACTAAAGAGCTAAATGGAGCACAAATTTACCTAAAACGAGAGGACCTATCTCACACAGGAGCTCATAAAATCAATAATGCTCTAGGTCAAGGATTATTAGCAAAACGAATGGGTAAACGCCGTGTAATCGCCGAAACTGGAGCAGGCCAACATGGAGTTGCAACTGCAACTATCGCTTCAATGCTTAACCAAGAATGTGTAATTTACATGGGTGAAGAAGATATAAGACGCCAGGCTCTGAATGTTTCAAGAATGGAACTTCTGGGGGCCACTGTAGAACCTGTTTCTTCTGGAAGTAGAACGTTGAAAGATGCGATAAATGAAACCATTAGGGACTGGGTAACTAATGTTGAAGATACACATTATATTATAGGTAGCGTAGTTGGACCCCACCCCTACCCTTATTTAGTTCGTGAATTCCAATCCATAATTGGAAAGGAAGCAAGAAACCAAATGCTTACTACTGTGGAAAAGTTGCCGGATTACGTAATAGCGTGTGTTGGAGGGGGTAGTAACGCCATCGGACTATTTCACCAATTTATTCCAGACAAAAATGTAAATTTATTAGGAGTGGAAGCTGGAGGGGAAGGGGCAAATTCAGATAAGACTTCAGCAACTCTCACAGTTGGGAGTATAGGTGTTCTACATGGTAGCTTGTCATACCTGCTACAAAATGAGTATGGACAGATACTTGAAGCTCACAGTATTTCAGCTGGATTAGACTATCCTGGTGTTGGACCCGAACATAGTTACCTGAAAGATAACGGTCGTGCTAAATACGTTAATGTAACCGATAAGGAAGCATTAGAAGGGTTCGAACTATTGTGTCGTACTGAAGGGATAATCCCTGCTTTAGAACCTGCTCATGCAATCGCGTATGTCGCTAAAATCGCTCCAACGCTCTCTGATGATACCACGATACTGGTTGGATTAAGTGGGCGCGGAGATAAAGACTTAAATACTGTTATAGAAACTTTAGGCAAGAAATAAGTGATTCGGTTTGATAAAAATCTTTTTGAGCTTGAGATTTATTTTTGCCCTCATATCTAACAAACTCGGGTAGATACATCATATAAGATCAAATAGAACGATCTGCTTCAATTGCACCTTTTAAAGCCTCAACGGCAATTTCAATTTGTTCATCTTCTGGCTGTCGCGTCGTAAGGCTTTGTAAAGCGATATTAGGCCACGTTATAATTCTAACAATAAACTTATTATCATGACCACCAGCAAATCTAATCACTTCGTAACTAACGGCTGCAATCAAGGGTATCAAAACTACTCTAGAAATTAATAGCCACCACAAAGGTTCTCTACCAACAAAGGTAAATACAAATACAGCTATCACCATAACTGTAAGTAAGAACGCTGTACCACATCTTGGATGAGCTGTCGGGTACTTTCGTATTGATGATATGTCCAACGGAACTCCATGCTCTTGGGCATGAATAGTCATATGCTCAGCCCCATGGTACATAAAAACCCGCTTAATTTCTGAAAGTCTTCCAATTAAGAAGATATACCCTACCAGCAATAGCAACCTAATAATGCCTTCAATGGCATTAGTATAAATATCATTGCTAACAATCCCTTCAAATCCTTTACTAGCAAAAACCGGCAACAAAAAAAACAATCCAATTGCGAACATTAATGAAAATAATAGAGTAATTGCAATTGAAACTTTACCTATCTCTTCCCCTTCAGCTTCTGCTCCTACATTAGCTGAGTATATCAAGGCGTTAATTCCCAACATCATTGTCTCTGTGAGTACAAGAATTCCTCTCAATATAGGGATTTTTCTCCAAAATCCTGTATAAATTGGGTTAAGAGGTTCACGCTTTGAGGCTATGGTGCCATCAGGGCGACGGACTGCAATACTAACGTGGTGTTCGCCACGTATCATCACTCCTTCAACAACTGCCTGTCCACCATATACCGGTTTCTTATTTTCCATAATCGCTATTTGTAAAAAACCCACAAAAAAAGGTGAGTATAACTCACCCTTTCTAAAAAATTAATCTTTAAGTCGGTGTTATTCTAGCTTAAACCTTCGTTTAAGCCTATCTACTCTACCCTCAGTATCAACGATACGTTGTTCACCAGTATAAAACGGATGACACTGGTTGCAAATTTCAACTTTCAGTTCAGGTTTTGTCGAACCAGTTGTATAGGAAGCTCCGCAGGAACATTTAACAACCGCTGCTGAATGATAATCTGGGTGTATTTCAGGTTTCAATTTGCCTCTCCCTGACCAGGATAAACACTTGCCCTCTTCCTTTGACGAGTCTCATGTTCGAACTTAACAGTTCCGTCGATCAAAGCGAAAAGGGTGTGATCTTTTCCCAACCCTACATTTTCGCCAGGTCGTATTTTTGTTCCTCTTTGTCGAACAATTATAGAACCTGCTGTTACCCACTCATTTCCATATCGCTTGACGCCAAGTCGTTGTCCTTGACTGTCACGGCCATTTCGAGTACTGCCTCCACCTTTTTTATGAGCCATCTGTTTTTTTCCTGCTCCGTCGGTAAGAAACACCGGTTACTTTTAAGTCAGTATACGATTGCCTGTGTCCGTTTTTAACACGATACCGAGTCTTAGATTTATATTTAAACACAACTATTTTGTCATTTTTACCATGACTCATAACTTCAGTAGTAACTTTGGCTCCCTTTACTGAAGGGGAACCCAAAACCACTTCACCATTTCTAGATACCATTCTGACATCCTTAAATTCAACAGTATCTCCCAAATTTTCAGACATCGACTCCACCCGTATCGTATCCCCTGTTTCTACCCGATACTGCTTGCCACCTGCATTCACTATAGCGTAAGTTGTCAATTTCAATCCTTGATTTATTGATCACAACATTATAGCGGGGATCACTTGATGATTTCAAGAAATCCCCGCCTATTTAAGTTGGTAATTTTTTAACTATATTAGTTTAAAAGGCCTAAAGTTAGGCTTTACCAATACGGAACACTTTTGTACCACATCCGGAGGAGCATTTACCTTGAGTGGCAGGCCTGCCATTCTTTAACGTAACTGCCTCTGGATTGCTGATGGTACTTTTCTTTCGGCACTTAAAACAATATGCTTCCATTTTTACTACCCTCCGTTTAAGTCTAGCTAGAACATAAACGTTCCTTTGCTTGCTGTCAATACATTATCACAAATTCCTATGTCATATTCTATACCTTTTGTGATTTAAAAATTTTATCCTGAATTAATTATCCTTTGCATTTTCCATTCGTTTGACGAAAAATCGTATCCTAACATTCCAAAAAAGCACCCGAAATTGTTATAAATCCTATACTCTTTTTGAGATGAAGACACAATCTCCTGTAAATCTCCTGATACTGGTTGACCATTTCGCAATTGTTTCTCGACTTTACTATCCACAGATATCTTAGGGAAATGGCTTACAACAAAATCAGGTCCTTTAACAAACTTTTTCCATCTATAATTATTAGAACGTTTCTCTAGCTCAATAAGGGAAGTCGAATCCGATACATTAAAATGTCCAGTTCTAATTCTAACCAATTCCTTTAAATAAGCACCGCACCCAATCATGTTTCCAAGATCGTACGCCAAAGACCTCATATAAAAACCTTTTCCACACTCCACTTCTATTTCTAATAAAGGTGAAGTCCAGTTAAGTAAAGCAATATTGAACACTTTCACTTTCCGAGGCTCTCTATCTACTTCAAGTCCAGATCGTGCCAAATCATATAATCTCTTTCCTCGAACTTTCAGAGCACTATACATCGGAGGGACCTGGTAAATTTCTCCAATGCATTTTGATATACAGTCTTCAATTTGTTGAATAGTTACACTCGAGTTATCAGATTTCCTTATCACTCGTCCCTGAACATCATATGTATCTGTTTCTATCCCTAATTCAACAATACCTCTATAAATCTTTGTGCTATTTATCATATAATCCATCATTTTTGTGCCTTTACCAAGCCCTATAGGTAGTACACCAGAAGCAAATGGATCCAAGGTCCCTCCGTGTCCTACTCGTTTCAACAAAGTCATTTTTTTGACCCGTCGAACCACATCCATACTTGTGATGCCAACCGGTTTGTATATATTCATAACCCCATTTACCGTACTGACTGGGTTAGTAATTATCTTGGATTGAGCTGGTTTACAAGTCTCCTGATTCATAAAGTTCCTTCACTAGGATTTAAACCAATATCATCAAGAATTTTGATGATCTCATCACCTCTAGTTAATGATTCATCTATTGCGAAAGATATTCTAGGTATTTTTTTTAATTTTAGCTGGTGAAGTTTCTTCCGAATTATTCCTGAAGCTGAATTAAGTGCTATTACCATGTCATTTTTATTTGACACTTTTCCTATAGCACTCACATACACTTTTGCATTTGACAAATCAGCCGAGGATTCGACACGAGTAATAGTCCTCAATGTCATTAAGCGAGGGTCGGTAAGTTCTGTGGAGACTATCCGACTGATCTCCTCCCTCAAAAGCATGTTTACTCGTTCTAACCGTCTACTCATGTCAAATTATCCTGAAGTTCACGGATAGAAGATCAACCAAATATTCAAACAGAAACTAGCTAACAATCTCAATATGATGAGATTCTAGGACATCGCCTTCTTCAAAACTGCTATATCCATCAAGGACAATGCCGCCTTCTTGGCCATTTCCGACTTCGCGCACATCGTCTTTAAAGTGTTTTAAACTTATAATATGTCCCTCGTAAACTCTTTCACCATTTCTAGTCACATTGATAGTGCTACCACGCGATATTTTCCCACGATTCACATAGAATCCTGCTGCTAGATTTTTCCCTGATACCGAGAAGGTAGCCCTAACAGTTGCAACACCCTCAACGATATCCCTTGTTTCCGGATCCAATAAACCATTTAATGCCTTTTGTACGTCATCAACAAGGTTATATATTATTTCATAGGTACGAATTTCTACGTTTTCATGATTTGCAACTGACTGTGCACCTATATCAGCCTGACAATTAAACCCTATAATGATTGCTTCTGAGGCTACCGCCAAAAGAACGTCTTTTTCAGTTATACTTCCACTGGATGCATGTATTATATCTACTTTTGTAGATTCACTGGTTAGTGCATCTAAAACTCGTCGCACTGCTTCAATACTTCCCTGAACATCGGTCTTAACGATCAGATTCAAAACTCTCGCTTCACCAGACTCCACCATCGAATTAACTTCTGCTAATGTGATTCCAGACCGCTTTCTAGCCTCGTTTAGTTTTTTAAATTGATCAACTAGTCTACGTGCATCCTTTTCATTTGATACTACCTCAGCTATATCACCTGCTTGAGGTAATCCTCCAATACCCATCACTTCCACAGGTATAGATGGACCTGCTTTATCAATAGATGAACCACTATCGTTTCTCATTGCTCTGATTCGCCCATATACATCACCAGAGACAATTATGTCACCAACTCTTAAAGTACCTTCTTGTACGAGTAATGTTGCAATTGGACCTTTACTCTTATCAATTTGCGCTTCAATAACTACGGATCTTGCGGGGATATCAGGATTTGCCTTTAATTCGGCAATCTCTGCTACCAAATCAACATTTTCTAGTAGTTCATCGACTCCTTTACCTGAAAGAGCTGACACAGGAACCGCGATCACGTCCCCTCCCCACTCTTCAATCAAAACGTCGTTTTCTGCCAATTGTCGCTTTACTTTCTCCAAGTCCGCTTGCGGCCTATCTATTTTATTTATAGCTATAATTATAGGTACATCTGCAGCTTTTACATGATCAATAGCTTCAATAGTTTGTGGCATAACTCCATCATCTGCTGCTACTACAACTATTGCTATATCAGTGACCCGAGATCCCCGGGCGCGCATAGCCGTAAAAGCTTCATGCCCTGGCGTATCTAGAAAAGTTATAGGTTTTTCCCTCGTATTAACCTGGTAAGCTCCAATATGTTGAGTGATTCCTCCAGCTTCTCCCAATGTGACATTTGAACTCCTGATGTGATCAAGCAAAGTCGTCTTGCCATGATCTACATGTCCTAAAATAGTTACCACTGGATCTCTATGCTGCAAACCTTCTGTATTTTCCCTATCGTATGCAGGGACTAAACTAGCTGCCGTCGCTTCATTCTTCCTAGGTGCTCGTACCTTGAATCCAAGGGCCTGTGCTGCTGTAGCAGCAATTTCAAATCGAACCGCATCATTAATGCTTAACATGTGTCCGGTTCTCATTAATTGTTTAATGATTTCTATAGCTTCGACATTCATTAACCTAGATAGATCCCCTACAGTGATTTCAGCTGGTATTTCTATAATCTCCGCACTCACTTCACCAGCAAGAATCGAATCACTTGATTCATCTACCATTTTATTTGAAGAAGCAGTTACTTGACTATCTGTCATTATTTCCTATCCGTAGGCATCCATATCAGTTGAAAGTCTGATAATTCGATTTCAATTTTTATTTAGGGTACTTTTATCTATCAGTTTTAAATAATCAACAAATCTTTTTCAGATGTATCAATCCATAGGTTAGTATAAATTGGTTTTATTATCGTCTTTTCGACTGTTGATTAGAGGAACCTCGTTTCTTTTTCTTTTTCGTGGTATTCCTTCGAGATGAATCCGAGCCTCCTAACTCTACAATGTCTTCCCTGAACCTAATAACCCCCGCATCAGCGAGCTGGTTGTCCTTAACAGACCAAACATCATCAGGCAATTGGTCAATTGAAGTTGCTGTATCATCCACTGTTTCTGTAATATCATCAGCTTGACTAGGAGATTCTTCTACCTCTGCAATTAATTCTTTCAGAGCAATATCTTCTAATATTTCAATATCCTCGTCATCTTTATTGGTAGCTGTACCATCATTAACATCTTCAACTTCACCTTCTTGTCCTGTTAAAGAAGTTAATTCTTCTACATTATTTTTATCCGCAACAACATCTACAGCATCTTGACCACCTAATTCTGCTTCCTGATCAACAGGCAATTCATCGTCTGTTTTTGCATCTGCAGATTCCAATACTTCATTAGTCTTAACTGATGAAGCTTCTATCGCTTCCATCTCGACATTACTCTTGATATCAACTTTCCATCCAGTTAATCTGGCGGTTAGCCTCGCATTTTGACCCTCTTTACCAATAGCTAATGAAAGCTGGTTTTCAGGAACAACTGCAACTGCTGATTGCTCCTCTACATCCAAATCAACCCTCATTACCAATGAAGGACTAAGAGCTCTTGAAATATAAGCCGCAGGTTCATTGACCCAATCTACGACATCAATCTTTTCCCCATGAAGCTCATTAACTATATTCTGTATACGGATTCCTCTAAGACCAACACAGGACCCAACAGCATCAACTCCTTCTTGTCGCGCAAACACTGCTACTTTACTGCGTGAACCTGCCTCTCTGGATATTCCCATTATCTCTACAGAGCCATTATAAATCTCCGGAACTTCCATTTCGAAAAGTCGTTTTAGAAGCAGTTTATCGGTTCTTGAAACCACTATTTCCGGACCTTGACTTGTTTGTCTAACAGATTGCAGTAAAACCCTCATCTTTTGACCAACTCGATAACGTTCAAAGGGAGGTTGTTCGGATTGTGGAAGAACTGCTTCCGCCCGACCAAGTTCTACCACCAGCTGCCTTGGTTCCATTTTTTGAACAGTAACCGTGAAAACTTCTCCCTCTTTATCTGCATATTCTTGGAAAACAAGATCCCTTTCAGCTTCTCTGAGTCTTTGGATGACAACTTGTTTCGCGGTCTGGGCTGCAATCCTACCCGCGCTGTGTGGAAGACTGCTAGTTTGGATTACGTCACCTACGTTAGCATCGGGATTAACTTTCCTAGCTTCTTTTACGCTCAATTCAAGTAAGGGATCTTCTATCTCTTCAACTACCGTTTTAACAACAAAAACACTCACATCACCACTACCTGGATCAAGTTTCACAGATATGTCTTGTCCTGCTGCTATGCTATCCTTTTTATATGCTGATGCCAGTGCCGCTTCAATAGCGGATAGAACGATCTCCCTTGGGAGGTTTCGCTCCGCTGCTAACTGGGTCAAAGCGATGATAAAATCGCTCTTCATTTCGCTCGATACCTCCCAAAATTACGATACCCTGATAAATTAAAAAAAGTGGGCTTGCCCACTTTCACTTAAGTACATATCTTATTAACAAGGTTCTCCTGTTCAAAGTATACCATTTAAGGCAACTTATAAACAAGATTCAAATTCCCAAATTATTATGTTTTAAAATATCGAGATTTAGCAGATACGATTTTATATAATATAGTACGCTATATAAACAAACATACTCATCAAAATGAATTTATTTTCTGGAAATATCCTGGACAGACAAAGCAAGATTTTTTACATTTCCATTTGCTGCTTTTTGTTTCTTATGATTTTTTTCCTATCTATAATATTTGACACAAATAGAAAGGAAGAACAGGAAGAACTGCTAGTATTTGCTGCTGTCAGTCTCACTGGCCCTATCAACGAAATTATTGAAAAGTTTGAAAAAGATACTGGCGTCAATGTAAACATCAGTTTTGGAGCATCTCAATCGCTTGCTCAACAAATTGTTAGTGGTGCACCAGCTTCAATCTTCCTGTCCGCTGGGATATTTCCTATAGAATTTCTTAAAAAACATTACTTATATAATATAGAAACTATAAACTTGGTAAACAACAATCTAGTCCTTGCATTACCTACAGATAATAATTTTATACCAAAATCCCTTCAGGATTTAGATAACAGTAAAATACATCGGATAGCAATCGCGAACCCAAAGCTGGCTCCTGCAGGTCAATATGCCAAGGAAGCGTTAGAAAGCCAAGGAATTTGGGAAATATTAGAGCCAAAGATAGTATTCGCTCCCGACGTTAGAACAGCCTTAGCATATATTGAATCAGGGAACGTAGACATAGGAATCGTATACAGCACTGATGTATTATCGTCTGATTCAATTATGCCTGTAGACATAATCCCAGCCCACTCTCATTCTCCTATTGTTTACCCAATGGTAGTTATAAAACATACAGACTACGACACAAATATTTTGAAATTAATTGACTATCTCAAAAATCCTGAATCTCAAACAATTTTCGAAAAATATGGATTCCTAAACAACAGGTCAATCCAAGATTAGTATGTGAACTCTATGTATACTTATAATAACCCTTATATAATTTCCTTTTAGGCAATACTAGGGGTATAAAATCGAAACACTAGAACTCACAATCCGAGTAGCCATTTTGGCAACCATTATAAAT
>CAYFFO010000010.1:16487-30872 GCA_964342485.1 uncultured Dehalococcoidia bacterium | reverse complement strand
AATCGAAACACTAGAACTCACAATCCGAGTAGCCATTTTGGCAACCATTATAAATATTCCCATAGCTGTTATTATTGGATTTCTGATATCAAGAAATAAAATACATGGAACAATTTTTTTAGATATCGCGGTTTCTCTTCCTATGGCCGTACCCCCAGTCGTTATTGGCTTCCTATTATTGCTTTTGCTTGGAAGAGATGGTCCTATAGGTAAGATATTGTACGATCTGTTTGAAGCAGATATCGTTTTTACTTGGTTTGCGGCTGTAATCGCGTCATCAATCGTGTCATTTCCACTCGTTGCTAGGGCTGCCATAACGGCTATCGGAGAAATCGACGAGAAACTTGAACACGCAGCACGAACACTTGGCGCCAGCCAAATACGTGTTCTCCTTACTATAACGATACCTCTAGCATATAGAGGTATTTTGGCAGGGACACTTCTTGGATTCGTACGTGCAATGAGTGAATTCGGAGCAACAATCATAGTTGCCGGTAATATTCCAGGAAAAACACAAACAATACCACTTGCTATCTATACAAGTGTTCAAATCAGAGATGACACTAATGCAATTATGCTAACTATTTTTTCAATTACTTTGGCTATACTTACACTATTGGTTCACAACTGGTTAGTAACAAAAACAAGAAAGGAAAGTTAAAATTAACCCCGATTTAAAAACTAAAGATATTGAGCCAAAATATGTGCCAAAATTCCTAGATTTTGATATAGAAAAAAACCTCAATGGTTTCAACCTGAAATGTAAAGCGGATATAGGGAATGGTATTACTGGTTTATTTGGGCATACAGGTAGTGGAAAAACTACCTTACTAAACTGCATTTCAGGCATAACAAATCCGTCAAAAGGCTACATAAAATTAAACGACAGACCTATATTCTCATCATTCGACAATATAAATACTACTCCTGCAAGGCGCGATGTGGGATACGTTTTTCAAGATCTTGCTCTGTTTCCACACAAAAATGTTAGAGGTAATATAGAGTATGGTTATCAAAAGTCTTCTGTAGACAAAAATATATTACAGCTATCCGAAATAATAGAACTATTACAACTCTCAAATTTACTAGAACGAACTACCTCTACACTTTCTGGAGGTGAAAAACAAAGAGTAGCTCTTGCGAGATCACTCGCAGCCTCTCCAAAGATTCTGTTACTAGATGAACCTTTTGCTTCTTTAGACATTAAGTTCAGAGGCATAATACTAAACTACCTAAAACAAATACATCACAATTTTAAAATTCCTATTTTGTTAGTTTCACACGATATATCTGAGATTATAGCTATAGCAGACGAGGTATTGCTTCTATCAAAAGGATCCAAAATTGCTCAAGGGCATCCTAGAGATATTCTCTTGAACGATAATTTACTTGGTGTAAATAACGGGATAGAGCTTTCAAATTTTCTAGAAGCCAATATTATCAATAATGAAAACGATACGAACCATTCAAGGCTGAGATTAGGATCAAATGAAATCTTGGTAAAAAAAATTGAACCTCAACCCAACACTAAAGTCTCAATTGTTATAAAAGCATCTGAAATAGCTGTAGCACTGGATAAACCAACAAGAATTAGTAGTGAAAATATTCTAACCGGTAATATCACAAAAATCAGTTCCGCCGAAACTAAAACGATAATCTCAGTAAATATCGGTACGCCCGTATTAGCAGAAATATCCCCTTCGGCTAACAAAACTCTAAGATTAAGTAAGGGTGATCAAGTCTACCTATTATTGAAGAATGACCATCTGAAAGTAAATGCACCAACTATCTCATATGATGCAAAAGGATAAATATTATCATCCAATCCAATCCAAAAAATCTTAATCTTTAGCTAAACTTTCCTGTAACCCTATGCCAGTAGTATTATAGCCAAATACTATAAGAACTATAAGAAAGGTCACATATGTTGCAATCTACTAATGGGGCTAGTTTCCTAAACCGACTTTCTGTGTCCTGTGCAAATAAAACTAGCCTCTTATGCATTGGGCTAGATCCTGACCCTACACGCATGCCTATTAAAGACGTCGTAGAATTTAACAGAGCGATCGTCGGTTCAACCCAAGATATTGCATGTGCATATAAACCAAACCTAGCTTTCTACGAATCTGCAGGTAGTAGAGGTATAGCAGCATTAGAAAGTACTATTGAAGCTATAAGGTATGAATCCCCTGATAGTATTTTGATAGGAGACGGTAAAAGAGGTGACATTACAAGCAGTAATGTGTACTACGCCAAGGCACTATTCGAGGAATGGCAATTTGATGCTACTACAGTAAATAGCTATGCAGGCCTTGAAGCTTTGCAACCATTCCTATCTTACAAAGATAAAGGCATCTTCATTTGGTGTAAATCATCAAATGAAGGAGCCAAAGAATTCCAGAACTTGGTTGGTCCTAATAGCAAGATGCTTTACGAAGAAGTAGCCGCTAAATCACAACTATCAAACAATTACTCGAATATTGGCTTGGTTGTAGGGGCTACGTATCCAGATGATCTCAAAAAAGTACGCGAACTTTGTCCAGAAATGCCAATACTACTGCCAGGTATTGGAACACAAGGTGGTGCATTAAGTAAATCGTTAATTGCAGGAATTAACGAAAATGGAAGGAACCTTATAATCAATAGTTCCAGATCCATTATCTATGCGTCCGATGACCCCAAACTCTTTACAAAAGCTGCACGAACAAAAGCTAAAGAATTACAACAACATATTAATATAATCCTTGAGAAGATTGGGAAAGGATGGTAGAAAATCTAAATTTAAACAACGTTATTGAACTACGTAAACCTCATCCATGCGGTAATTCAATATGGTCAATTTTAAGACTGGGAGCTGATATCAAAATAAAATGTTCCCATTGCAACAAAACAGTATTTCTCACAAGATCTGAGCTCGAAAAAAGAATTAAGAAAATTATCACTTGACAGGTACAATTGACACAGTTTCGCAACGAATCATACAATTAGGTGTATCCAATGCTGGAGGGCTCGATGATAAATAAATCGATGATCGAGATGGTAGTTGACAGTATCCGAGTTAGCATAGTCAATTACCAGCAACGAGTCGTAATACTCAAAGGGAAGGATAACAATCGTTATCTACCAATTTGGATAGGCCCATCAGAAGCAGAGTCGATTGTCCTAAAACTACAGGATATAGACGTTCCAAGGCCACTTACACACGATCTATTAGAATCCACAATTGCCGTTCTGGGAGCAAATGTTGTTCGAATCGAAGTATCTGAAATAACAAATGATACATTCTACGCAAAAATTGTCCTGCAATTTAATGATTCACCTGTAGAGATTGATGCCAGACCTAGTGACGCAATAGCTCTAGCAGTAAGAACAAAGTGTCCAATATTTGCCCACCAAGATGTAATTGATCGAGCAGGGGTTAAAATGGATGAGGATGGCAATCCTATTACACCGGAAAACAAAGAAGCTAAAGCTCCTTTGAGAGAAGAAGAATTGAAAAGTCTTTCTGCTTTTACCGATTTCATAGACACGTTAAACCTAGATGATCTCGGTGATGATAATCAAGCTAAAGAAACTGAATCCGATAATTAAACATTATATTCATATGAAAAATTTTGGTAATCTGTAAAATTATTACATTAAGTCATTTTTAGTAAATTTCATTGACCTTAGAATTTTGATTATGATATTGTCGATATATAGCCTTAATTTAAGAATATGGGTACTGTATTAAAGCTGATTGGGATTGGATGGTATGTGGCTATCTTTCTAGTCAGTGGTATCATGTTGGGATTGCTAATAGACGGAAAGACTGGTTTTAGTCCGTTATTTACAATTACAGGATTGATTCTGGGGCTGTCAGTAGCAGGTTTTGGAACATATAGAATGCTAACACTGGTTATAAAGAAAAATCAGGACTAACATCTAGAGGTGTAAACAGGTAATGACCGTTGGGTAATCTTATATCTAAGCCTAAGATATTGGCAGCTATTGCAGCATTGTTTGTAATGTTTGTGGCTGGTCTCCTTGGGGGAGCACTAGGTAACGAATTTGGCGGTGGATTTCTTGGTTCTCCTTTGGCACATATTGAATTAAAAGCTGAACCGCTTACAGCAAGTCCAGTGTTAGGGACCAAAACATTTTTCATCACTAACACGATGCTCACCACTTGGATTGCAATAATTGTTCTTACATTGATTTCATACCTAGGCACAAGGAAATTATCCCAAGTCCCAGGGAGGCTACAGGGGTTATTAGAAGTAATACTAGAAGTATTCATAAATATCGCTGAAAATGTTGCGGGACCAGAGAAAGGACGCCGATTCTTTCCTCTTGTTATGACTATCTTTCTATTTATAGTGACATCTAATTGGCTTGGAATTCTACCTGGCTTCGGCACAATCGGTAGGTTTGAATCGGCAAAAGAATATATCCATCATAAAGAAGTGTCAGCAGAAAAGTCAGGAAAACATTTAGATTTGGAATCCTTAAAACTTATGGTATTTGAATCACAAGGAGGAATCGCTACACTCCCATTTGGATCCGTGGATAATGAAGTCACCGCGCATGATTACGAACACAACGGAGTAGAAGCTAACCAAAAAGCCGGCATTCTTGTCCCATTTTTTAGAAGTGCAAACACTGACATCAATACCCCATTAGCGTTGGCTTTGATTGCGATGGTAATGGTTCACTATTGGGGTTTAAGCGCTCTTGGTCTTGGTCATGTTGGGAAATTCCTCAATTTCAAATCAGGGTTTATTGGACTATTTGTAGGACTCCTAGAAGGGGTGAGCGAATTATCAAGAATAATCAGTTTCACCTTCAGGTTATTTGGCAATATATTTGCTGGAGAAGTTTTACTCATAGCAATGGCATTCCTGATACCACTAGTTGGACTTATCCCATTTTTGGGACTTGAACTTTTTGTAGGCCTGATACAAGCATTTATATTTGCTATGCTAACATTGGTGTTTGCTTCAACAGCAACTATCAGCCATCATGAAGAAGAAGAACATTGAATCAATTAAAATAGGAAATCAATATAAAATCAGAATCACCGTTTATTGGAACAAAAAAGAAGGAGTAAGTAGTAATGGAAGGTAATATACAAGACTTGGCAGCAGGAATAGCAATCGGACTAGGATCATTTGGACCAGCTATCGGGATAGGTATGCTAGCCGCAAAAGCAATGGAGGCGCTTGGAAGAAATCCAGAAGCTGCGGGACCTATTCAGCAAAATATGATATTGGCAATCGCATTCGCGGAAGCAATAGCCATATATGCTCTAGTCGTGGCTGTGATAATAAAATTCGTTTAAATTAACAAAAGATTACGAGCTATCGAAAAGTATATTCTCTATACATTAAAGTTAGTGACTAATCCTTAAAATAATAAATTGTAACCGGGAAATGACATGGATGCCTTAGGAATTAACATACCAGGAATTGTGACTCAACTTGTAAGCTTTTTAGTCTTATTTGGATTGCTGTATAAGCTATTGTACAACCCAATCCTAAAAATGTTAGACGAGAGATCAACTAAAATTAAGGAAAGTCTACAGACAGCAGAAGATGCACAAAAAGAAGCTTCAGAAGCTAAGTCTGATATGGAAAAGCAACTACAAGAAGCCCGTATTGAGGGTCAAACCATGATCTCTCAAGCGCGTGAAGCTGCAGATCGGTTTAGAGACGAAGAAATAGCTAAGGCTCGAGAAGAAATAACAGCTGAAAGGGCCAGGGCAGAATCCGACATACAAAGGGAAAGAGATGCCGCAGTTGACGAGTTGCGAAAGGAGTTTGCAGATTTGGCTATAACAGCAGCAGAAAAAGTAACATTACAATCAATTAATAAATCTGCGCATACTGAGGTAATTGAAGAAGTTTTAAAAGAAGCATCGTCCGCTAAGGCAACAGGCGAATCAGGATAACTTAGGCAGGCAATGAATCATAAATACGTCAAAATGACGTTTATTAAAAAGTCATTAATACAGGAATACCAATGGTAACAGAAGTATCTACCAAAAGATATGCTCAAGCCATATTTACGATAGCGATAGAAACAAATTCTATCGAACGGTGGGAAACTGACCTT
Organism: uncultured Dehalococcoidia bacterium; assembly: GCA_964342485.1. Taxonomy (GTDB): domain Bacteria; phylum Chloroflexota; class Dehalococcoidia; order Lucifugimonadales; family CAJWER01; genus CAYFFO01. Next base: position 24,779 of record CAYFFO010000010.1, on the reverse strand, counting down.
TCCACAATTGAAGAAATTCTTACGCACAAGGATTTGCTAGACATACTCGATTCACCTCAAATTCCTAGATCATCAAAGATACATGTCATAGGTGAACTTTTAGGCAAATCAGTTAGCGAGTTGGCGATCAATCTAATAACTCTTCTTGCGCTGGATAATATTGCCCACATCATCAAGAATATCAAATTGGATTTTCTAAAACTTCTGGATGAACACAGAGGCATTACTAGGGGAACATTAATTTCAGCAGTATCCATGAATCCTTCTCAAACTAGTAAAATTGGACAGCTGTTATCAGATCGAATTGGTAATCCTGTCGAACTAACAGCACAAATCAATCCAGCTATCATAGGTGGTTTTCTTGCAAAAATAGGAGACAAAGTTATCGATGGTAGTATCAAAACTAAACTCAGTGAAATGCGACGGCAAATTATAAAACAGGTTTAATATTCCTAGGAGATAAGAATGGCAGTACGAGGGCAAGAAATAGCTTCGGTCATAAAAAAACAGATCGAAGAATTTGGGCAAGATCTAACGATGGTCGATGTTGGAACAGTTATTGAAGTTGGAGACGGAATAGCTCGCGTTCATGGCCTATCAGGAGTAGGAGCAAACGAGCTTATTGAATTTGAAGGCAATATTACAGGGATGGCGCTAAACCTTGAAGAAGATGGTGTAGGAGCAGTGATTCTTGGAGACCCTTCGCTGGTAAAAGAAGGGTCTGAAGTTCGTGGCACAGGCAGAGTAATGGAAGTACCTGCCGGAGAGAACATGCTTGGCAGAGTCATAAATTCACTTGGATCTCCGATCGATGCAAAAGGTACAATAGACACAGAGACGAATGTACCAGTTGAGGTTATCGCACCCGGAGTGGCGGCACGACAAGAAGTCAATGTACCTGTTCAAACAGGTGTTAAAGCTATCGATTCAATGGTACCAATTGGAAGAGGTCAACGTGAATTAATTATAGGAGACAGGGCTACTGGAAAAACAGCTTTATGTCTTGACACTATAATCAATCAGAAAGATGGTGACTTAACCTGTATTTACGTAGCTATCGGCCAAAAAGCAGGTAAAGTAGCTCAAACTGTTGCCCTGCTTGACCGGTACGGAGCTATGGAACATACAGTGGTAGTTACTGCAAACGCCTCAGACTCAGCTCCAATGCAATATCTTGCACCCTATACTGGGTGCGCTATAGGCGAATATTTTATGAGCCAAGGCAAGGACGCACTGATAATTTACGACGATCTTTCAAAGCATGCTTGGGCATACAGAGAGATGTCATTATTACTAAGAAGACCTCCAGGGCGAGAAGCATACCCGGGAGATGTCTTTTATCTTCACAGCCGTCTCTTGGAAAGGGCAGCCCGGTTATCAGAAGAACTAGGAGGCGGTTCTTTAACCGCCCTACCGATAATAGAAACGTTGTCAGGTGACGTATCTGCATATATACCAACAAACGTGATCTCAATTACTGATGGTCAAATTTACTTAGAGCCTGAACTTTTTAACTCAGGCGTACGCCCGGCAGTAAACGCTGGATTATCGGTTTCTAGAGTTGGTGGCACCGCACAAACCAAAGCAATGAAATCAGTGGCTGGCAGCCTCAGACTTGACCTGGCACAATTCAGAGAATTGGCAGCATTCGCACAGTTCGGCACAGCTGATCTTGATGACGCAACTAAAGCACAGCTTGAAAGAGGACAAAGAGCTGTAGAAATACTCAAACAAAATGAAAGTCAGCCTCTGAACATGCCACAAGAAATCACAATCTTGTTCGCGCTTGCCAATGGTCATTTAGATGATATTGCGGTAGAAAAGATTGGCTCGTTTGAAAAATCTTTACATAGTTATATGGAATCTACTCATCCGGATATTCTCAAAAATATTTTGAAAGAAAAATCGTTATCGGATGAGGTGTCTGATGAACTTGGTAAAGCCATCGAAACATTTAAAACTACAGTACCTTATTAAACCAGTATGCCTAGTGTAAATGAAATAAGAAGACGGATTCGTAGTGTTGAAAACACTGCCAAGATTACTAAGGCTATGTCAATGATAGCTGCATCTAAAATGCGTCGAGCCCAAAATATGGCTATCCAAGGACGACCTTATGCAGAAAGAATGCTTAGTATCCTGCAAGATGTGGCAGCTCAACCACATGATGAAGATTCAATACATCCTTTACTGGATAATAGGGAATCAATAAAAAACACTACTTTAATTTTGATCACACCTGATCGAGGTCTTACAGGGGGGCTGCATAGCAAGATAAACAGATTGGCTGGAGAGCACATCGTAGAACAAAATATTGACACAGATATAATTTCGGTTGGAAGAAAAGGCAGAGATTTTATGTTACGAACGGGACAAAATGTTAAAGCGGTATTTTCAGATCTAGGTGATAGGCCGCCTTTATCTGAAATCACTCCTATAACTAAAATTGTCATAGACGCTTATACAAACCAAGAGACTGACTCGGTACAAATGATTTATAGTGATTTTATTAGTACAACCGTTCAAACACCGAAGGTTAAAACTCTTCTTCCAGTAAATCCATCGGAACTACCAGCTTCAGCATCGTCCGGATATATTTATGAGCCTGATCCTAACCAAGTACTTTCGGAACTGCTTCCTAGGTTTGTGGAGATGGAAGTCTACCACGCAGTCCTGGAATCGATAGCCAGTGAACAGTCTGCACGTATGGTTGCCATGAGGGGCGCGACAGATAATGCTAACGAAATGATAGTTGACTTAACACTAGAAATGAATAAAGCACGTCAGGAAAATATCACAACAGAGCTTCTAGACATAGTGTCAGGGGCCGCTGCGGTAAGCAGTTAAAATAAATCATATATTTGTTTGAGGAGATAGGATGGCTAACGGAAAAATAACTCAAGTAATCGGAACTGTAGTTGACGTTGAATTTCCTTCAGATGAGATGCCCAACATTTTTAACGCTTTGGAAACTGAGATTGATGGAACTAAATTAGTTCTCGAAGTAGAACAGCACGTAGGAAATAACTGGGTGCGTTGTCTTGCGCTCGGTCCGACAGATGGCTTAAAACGAGGAACAAATGCTTCAGATACTGGAAAACCTATTTCAGTACCTGTTGGAGATCCAACTCTAGGAAGACTATTCAATGCACTGGGTGAGCCTATTGATAATCAGGATGAAGTTAAATCCGAAGAGAAATGGCCAATCCACAGAGATCCACCAAGTTTTGACCAACAAGCAACTGATGTGGAAATGCTTGAGATGGGAATTAAAGTTATGGATCTGATCGCGCCTTTTACAAAAGGTGGTAAAGTTGGCGCTTACGGTGGGGCAGGAACTGGGAAAACAGTAATCATCCAGGAATTGATTCGAAACATTGGTACAGAGCATGAAGGAGTCTCTGTATTCGCTGGAGTCGGTGAAAGATCTAGGGAAGGCAACGATCTATGGAACGAAATGAAAGAATCTGGTGTTTTAGATAGTACGGTACTGGTATTCGGACAGATGAACGAACCTCCTGGAATACGCGCACGTATTGGAATGACAGGCGTCACGATGGCAGAATATTTTAAAGAAACACGCCAACAAGACGTGCTTCTATTCGTTGATAACATATACCGCTACATCCTAGCAGGCATGGAGGTTTCCGCATTACTTGGAAGAATGCCATCCGCTGTTGGATATCAACCAACTCTAGCTACAGAAATGGGAGATCTTGAAGAAAGAATTACATCAGCAGGTGCAGGATCAATAACATCTTTCCAAGCAATATATGTCCCAGCCGACGACTATACTGACCCTGGTATCGTTACCACTTTTGGACATCTTGATGCAGTGATATCTCTCGATAGATCACTGGTAGAACAGGGACTCTACCCAGCGGTAGACCCTCTTGCTTCGTCATCACGTATATTAGAACCATCTGTAGTGGGGCAAGAACACTATGACGCAGCAAGAGGTGTTCAGCAAGTTCTTCAACGATACAGAGATCTCCAAGACATTATAGCGATCCTTGGTGTAGAAGAGTTGTCGGACGAAGACCGGATTACTGTAGCCCGGGCCCGAAAAATACAACGTTTTCTCACCCAACCATTTTTTGTGGCGGAACAATTCACTGGACAACAAGGCCGTTATGTTTCAGTAAAAGATACGGTAAAAGGATTCCAAGAAATACTGGAAGGTAAACATGATGATTTACCTGAACAGGCATTTTATATGGTTGGGACAATTGATGAAGCGCTAGAAAAAGCTAAAAATATGGCTAAGGAAAATTGATTGGATAGGTATAGGTCACATTATGGCTAAAATAGACTTCGACATTGTAACTGCTGAAAAGCTTATTTACTCGGAACAAATTGATGTTCTAATAGCTCCGGGTACAGAAGGACAGCTTGCCATACTTCCAAATCATGCGCCACTATTAACTGCCCTGCAGCCGGGTGAATTAACCATTTTGAATGACAATAAAGATAAACAAATGGTAATTAGTGGAGGATTCATGGAAGTCATGCCAGACAAAATAACTGTTTTGGCAGACACAGCAGAAAGAATCGAAGATATCGACGAGGAAAGGGCAGAAAAAGCATTAAAGAGAGCTGAAGAGAAAATTGCTTCAAATCCAACAGACGTAGATTTAGAACGGGCACTAGCATCACTTATTAAGTCTCGTATGAGATTAAAAGTAGCAAGGCGACGGAAATCAAAAACTCAAAACATTTAACCAAAACAATCCTCTTTAAAACCAATACCCAATGGGTTATTACCGTTTATTTGATCTTCTATATATACTTTATGTGACTATGATATTAGCTTGACATTGATGAAACCAAAATGATAAGATTTGTATTTGCGGTAGCTTATTGTGGCGTAAGATTTATCGCCTTCAAGGGATGATTCCTTACTCTCCTCATTTGTAGCTAGTTTACTAATATTTATATATCTATAGGAGACCTTTCAAGATGTCAGGTAGCGAACGCAAGGTAGACATCAACAAAGGACTAAAAAACGGATATTACGATCGGACCAGTACTAGCCTTATTGTCTCAAAACCTGGCAAATTACTATACCGAGGATATAATATTAATGACCTTGCGAGTTTCTCAACTTTTGAAGAGACAATTTATCTTCTTCTAAAAGGTAAACTCCCGAATAAACCTCAGCTTAGCGAAATAGACCAAGAATTAAAGCGAAATCGTACACTACCGCAATCTGTTTTAGACACACTACAAATTTATAAGAATGAACACCCAATGGACGCTTTGCGTGGCGGCATATCTGCTATGAGCATCTCTGATTCAGACCCTGAAAATATGTCTCCTGACTCCGTTATGAGTAAATCAATAAAGATGTGTTCAATTGTTCCAAGTATAGTTGCAGCACACTACAGAATAAGCCAAGGCTATGAAGTAATTGAACCTGACACGTCATTGAATCTAGCTGGCAATTTTCTTTATATGTTGACTGGTCAAAAGCAAGACCCTAGAGATGTTCGTTTAATTGACAAAGATTTTATTTTGCATGCTGAACATGGAAGTAATGCGTCCACTTTTGCTGCTCGTGTTTGTGCTTCGACTAACGCTGACTTTTACTCCTCCTTAACAGCTGCTGTATCAGTACTCAAAGGACCCAAGCATGGTGGTGCTGCGGAAGCCTCTATTAAAATGGCTAAAGAAGTTGGCTCAGTTGAAAATGCAAACAACTATGTAGAAACTGTTATAGCAGACCGGGGTAGGATACCTGGATTTGGTCATCCAGTTTACAGTGATGTTGATCCTCGTTCAGTCCACCTAAAAAAGGATGCTAGAGATTTAGGAGAAAGACGAGGTAACCCAAAATGGTTTGAAATAATTGAAGCAGTTACTCAAAGTAAAGCAATGAAAAGACGATCTCGTCTGGGCATAAATCCCAATGTAGACCTATGGTCAGGTGCTATTTATTCGCTACTGGAAATACCTGAGGAACTTTTTGTACCCATTTTTGCAATAGGAAGAATTCCAGGCTGGGCACTACATATTATTGAGCAGTATTCGACTAAAGACCTTCTTCGTCCCAGACTTTACTATACAGGCCCAATTGATTTGCCATATATCACCATAGAAAATCGATAATCAAAAACTATCCTAAACTTACAAGGGTATTAAAGTGAATGAAATTAATGAATCTCTAAATAATTGCAACCATGAATGGTTAATTGAACAACCTAATGGTCCTACAAGTAAAGCCGTTTGCACTAATTGTGATGATGAAACTGAGTTTATGAACTCTGTACCAATATCGGGATGGGACCGCTCAGGGAATCAGTCTGTTAAAGACAAAAAAGACTTAAAATAACTCAGGTTTTTATATCCAGTAAGATTAGTATCGAAATTTTATCAATTCAGATCATCTTATCATTCAAGCCATTTAGATCAACCTATATATCCAGCTATACTGAATCCACCAATAATCTTACTAGTATCCCATGGCAAACTTTATCCCACTTTCGATAAAACCTAATTACCATTCACATGCAGAAGAAGCGATCTTGAAGATGATCAAACATCAAGGTCGCATTACCTTCGCTGATTTCATGAAAATTGCTCTCTATGATCATGTAGATGGATATTACAATAACGGCTCGCCGATTGGTTCTAGAGGTGATTATTTTACAAGTCCGACAGTACATCCTGGATTTGGAGGATTGCTGGCAAGACAAATTAAACGTATGTGGATGTTATTGGGTCAACCAAAACATTTTTATATTATAGAGATAGGTTCAGGAAATGGACGCCTTGCAATAGATATAACAAATCATATTGCTAATTTAGATCAGGATTTATATGCAGCTACCAAATATGTCACGATTGATAGGAGTCAACAATCAAATTTAAATCACGACAAAATTCAGCAAATATTATGTGATACTTTACCTTTAAGTAATATCGTAGGGTGTGTTCTTTCTAACGAGCTTGTAGATGCTTTTCCCGTACATCTATTTGAAATAGGTAATCAAGGTATCCAAGAGATATATGTAACTCATAAAAATGGTGCCTTCAGTGAAGAATTGGATAAGCCTTCAAACCCACAACTATTGTCTAAAATTAATATGTCGAATCTTGATCCAAAGAATATACATCGCGGAGAAATTAACTTAGCAATAATACCCTGGCTTAAAGAATTATCCACTATCATTAAAACTGGGTTCATCTTAACAATAGATTATGGCTACCTGGAAAATGAACTCCAATCGGGCAATCGGCACAATGGTACTTTACAAACTTACTATAAACACTCACAGGGAACTAATCCATATCAACAAATAGCACTACAAGATATAACAAGTCACGTTAATTTTTCTTCGATTATTAGGGAAAGCTTTAGCTTTGGAATTGATACGATTGGACTAATGTCACAAGGGGAGTACCTTAAACACTTAGGAGTATCAATGTGGATAGAATATTTTAGGAAAAGCACACTAAAACAACCAGATATACAAGCAAATGTTATGGCATTAAGACAACTTATAGATCCATCGGGACTCGGTAACTTCAAGGTCCTAATACAATCAAAGGGAATAAAAGATTTTGATATAAAAGATCTATTAAAAGGAATCAGGGCTTCTAACTCAGAAACTCCACCAACCCTTAATCAAAACCATATACCCATAATGGCATCAAAATATCCTCATAACACTTGGGGGCCTGATTATTTCAAATAAGCTAGGATTTTATTGTGCTATTTTTAAGGACCACATCTTCTGGCTGTGGTAATAAAACCCGTATGAGATACCATTCTCTGATCTGGGCGCACACTTCTATCACCAACAGCCCATGATCTTACAAGAACTTCAACAGTATCTATAAGTTCAAATCTTCCATCATCAGAAAGTACTTTAGTTAATTCATGAAACTGCAAAACAGTCGGGACAAAACATATGATGATTCCACCTGGCAATAAAGCATCGCCGGCATGTGGCACCACTTTCCAGGGCTCAGGCAAATCCAATACAATCCTGTCAAGATCTTGTTCCAAAATTCCGTCATAGATATCATTTAGTCGAAAAATCAAGTTTGAACAGGAAGGCAATATTGATAAAACATTTTTTTTTGCTATATCAATCATGTCCTGCCTTATATCGTATGAAATTACCTTACCGGCATCTCCAACTGCTCTAGAAAGTAGCACTGTAACAGATCCAGATCCCGACCCTGCTTCCAACACTTTGAGTCCCGGGTATATATCACCCAGTATTAATATCGCCCCCAGGTCTTTAGGATATATAACTGTAGCTATTCTCGGCATAAATCGAGTAA
>CAYFFO010000010.1:8485-16387 GCA_964342485.1 uncultured Dehalococcoidia bacterium | reverse complement strand
GCCCCCAGGTCTTTAGGATATATAACTGTAGCTATTCTCGGCATAAATCGAGTAAAATCGCCTAAAGTGGGAGTAATTCCAATCAAGAAATGACCCTTCGATGTTCTAAATTTAATACCAATTATTTGGCCAATCAAGTCGTTATGCTGGATGTCTCCAAGGTGAGTACTAAAAAGACCATTTTTAATTAATTCAATCAAATATTTACGGCCTTTTCTATCAATCAATAAACAATTATCGCCTTCATTAAACTGCCGTTTTGACATACTAATCTACGCTAATCCTAGTTTGTTTTATCAATATTATCGATGAATTCCAATATCTCAGAAACGCTTAAGTCTGAGTCTGTCACGCCCTGACCGGTAGGCCCTGATCCTCTTACACTAGTGTATTTCGAAGCGAACTTAACCTTGCCATCTTTACCTACAATAACAATGGCCCTGAAAGAAGTCCCGCTCTCTTCATTGAAAAGACCATATGATTTGGTCACACTTCCATGTGGGTAAAAATCGCTTAGTAATTTGACTGGGTATCCAGAAAATGGACCCAGAGAAAGATTATATGCTGCTAATGCAGGCCTAGGATCGCAACTTATACCCAGAACCTGGGTGTTTCTCTTAGTAAATTTCGATTTGTACTCTCGAAATTCAGAGATCTGACTTGTTCAATTATCGGTAAAAGCAAAAACAAAAAAAGAAAGAATTACGTTCTTGGTTCCCAAAAAACTTTCTAATGAAACCAATCTTCGGTTATGATCCATCAAGTTGAAATTTGGAGCAACAGAACCCACTTTTATCATTAATATCCCTCAAATCAAGAGTTATAAAATTATAACATCCCAGCCTAATCAATATACTTTAGATCACTACAATAAATTCAATCGTAAAAACAATAAATTGGATTCCAAAACATACGTACATAGAATCAATAATGGACCAATACTTGTATAATTCAAATAAGACTCATATAACTAGTTCAAAAAGGCACAAGATATGAAAGTTTTAGTAATGGGCGCAGGTGGTGTAGGCGGTTTCTACTCTGGCGTTTTAAACAAACATGATCATGACATAACAATAGTGGCCCGTGGTGAACATGCCAAAGCAATCAAGTCAAATGGATTACAAATTAAAAGTAATCATGCAGGCACATTTACTACATATCCCAAAGTGACAGCCAAGCCAAGCAAAGCGAACACGGCAGAATTGATCTTATTTTGTGTAAAAAGCTATGATAATTTAGGTGCAATTAATCTCATATCACCTAGTGTTGGACCTGAAACCACGATACTTACACTACAAAATGGTATTGGAAGTGCGGACATATTAAACAAACATTTTGGACAATCCAGAGTTATGCTGGGAGCTACTTATATAGATGGAACTAAAAAGAAACCAGGCATAATAGAGGAAACTGGCGACTCTCCAAACATCGTATTTGGTACTCAAGACAAAAATATTACCCCAAAAGCACTGGATATATTAGATATTTTTTCAAAAGCCAATATCCCTATTGAATTATCTGAGAATGTAATATCGGCTTTGTGGGAAAAACTTATATATATATGTGGATGGAGTGGCATGATATGTGCAACAAGAACCTTCTTCCCTGAAATACTAGAAACCCCAGAGGCTGAAAAAATGACAATTTCAGTATTAACTGAAGCTTATGATGTAGGTCGCAAAAAAGGTGCCAATCTAAACAAAACTATTATCACTCAAATCCTACAAAAGTTCCGAAATGTATCAGGAAAACCGGTTTCATCTATGTTTACAGACTTGAAACAAGGTAACCAATTAGAGATTGATGTTTTAAACGGTGCCGTATCAAGAATTGGGAAGGAAGTAGGAATACCTACTCCAGCAAATGATTTCATTACTGCATGCCTTCTGATAGCTGACAAGGCCGCAAGATAATAATGGCGGCTCCTCTACCAATATGTTCGCTTATTTAACTAGGTTTCAGAGACTTCAGCCACTTCTTTTTCTGCTCATGTCTAACCAACGAATTAGGGGCTACAAATTTATCATTGAATGAACTTCGGAATGACTGGAATCTTCCTTCAACAATAGCGTGCCTCATATCACTCATTAAGCGCATAATAAACCTGAGGTTATGTATTGTTGCCAAACGATATCCGAGAAGTTCTCTTGTTTTAAACAAATGACTCAGATAAGCACAGGAAAAATTCAGACATGTATAGCAGTCACACCCGATTTCTATTGGATCTTTTCTATCTCTAAACTTAGATGAAACTATATTGATCCGACCCAAAGAAGTAAATAAAGCACCATTTCTGGCTATCCTTGTTGGCAAAACACAGTCAAACATATCGACTCCTCGTGCTACAGATTCTACTAAATCTTCAGGAGACCCTACACCCATCAAATACCTAGGTTTACCCTCAGGTAACAAAGAAGTCGTGTAAGAAGTTATATCGTACATATCTAATTTATCTTCCCCTACACTAAGACCGCCAATTGAATAACCTGGAAAATCAAGTGATGTTGTTTTTTCTGCTGAGACTTGCCTTAAATCCCGGTGCATTCCTCCTTGAACTATGCCAAACAGAAACTGCTCTTTCGAAATATCTACTGTCAATGACCTCTCTAACCAACGGAAGGTTCTCTCTACTGAATCTTCAATTTCTTGTTTACTTGAATCGGCTGACTCACATACATCTAAAGGCATTATTATGTCTGCACCTATTCCACGCTGATATTGAACGGCGGCTTCAGGTGTGAAATTATGAAAACTGCCATCAAGGTGGGATTTAAATTCTAATCCGTCTTCACTCAATTTACGTAAGTGTTTAAGACTGAAGCCCTGAAATCCCCCAGAATCTGTCAAGATCGATTTAGGCCAAGACATAAACTCGTGAAGGCCACCATGATCCTTAATTAAATCCACACCTGGTCGCAAATAAAGATGGTATGTATTAGCAAGAATAATATCTGTACCCAAAGACAGTAGGTCTGAAGGATCCAGAGCTTTAACTGAAGCAAGTGTAGCAACAGGCATAAAAGCTGGTGTAGGAACACTTCCATGAGAAGTTTTCAAAAAACCAGCCCTAGCAAAACCATCAATTATTTCGATAGAAAACAACTGCGAATCACTGCTTTGCATCATAAGCATCCAAAAACATAATCAATCCTAATCAAAATATGAAAAATATAACTTAAGAATCGGTTACCCATTGGTATAAAATACCTATACTCGTAAACGCCCCTCTCACATACCTATAAAAATGCTTGTAAAACCAGTCTAAAACCCATCACTATTAACAAAATTGACAACATAACCACTATCCCTTTACTAGACACTTTGGATGAAAACCAAACCCCAACTCGACTTCCAAACAGCAAGCCTGGGGAAACTGCTAATACAGTAGGAAACCAGTCAGTATGACCCAATACAGTATGAACCGCTGCACCAGTAGTTGAATAGATTGATAAAGCGAAAATTGAAGTTGCAACCGCTACTCGTAAAGGAAATCCGAAAAACGTTACTAGCACGGGAGTACGTAGGAATCCTCCCCCTGTACCAAAAAATGCTGAGAGAAAACCCAAACAAAAATTGAATATTGCAGCTAATATTTCATTATATTTATAACTATAAATTTCTTTTCCAGAAACCCATCTGTACTGACGTAGTCCAAATTTTATCTTATTGCTAACCTCGGATGAAATTTGCCTTGTTATGAAAGTCCTATATATCAAATATGTCGACAGTAATATCAATAATATACCAAACAGTAATCGGAATAACTCTGGGGATACTCCTTTCAAAGCAAAAGGTGCGATTAGAGATCCGGGGATAGCTGCTATTGCAAACATGATTCCACTTCGTCTGTCAACAAGATTTTCTCTTATATAGAAAATCGAACCAGAAAAACTATTTACCGCTACAAGAAACATTGATGTTCCAGCCGCCATAGCTGGTTCAAAATTAAACAGTATTAACAAAGTGGGAACTAATATAATGCCGCCACCAGTACCTACCATTACACCATATATGCCAGTTGCAATACCAAGTATTAGAAAATATAACCAATCCATCGGTTCTTTATATATTCCCACTTGAGTGAGAAATATATTTTAAAGCTTCGTTAACATATTTCCCTGGAACATCTAGTCTAACTACTGCATTACCTATTCCTTCAAGCAATACCCATCTAATGTTTCCATTCTTAATCTTTTTATCCAAAGTCATCGCTTCTTTAATTTCACTTGGGTTAATTTCCTCCATGATTACTGGTAAACCTAGATTTATTAAGATTTCTTTTTGTCTATTTAGATGGTTTACAGGTAACATCCCAAGCTCCGTAGCTATATGTCCTGCTGCCATCATCCCTAAGCTGACCGCTTCACCATGAAGATATTTAGAATATCCGGTAACAGTCTCTATGGCATGCCCTACAGTGTGACCATAATTAAGCAGTATCCTAACACCAAGTGTCTCTTTCTCATCTTTTGAAACAACATCACCTTTTATATCCAAGCTTCTTCTAATTAAATCTATTATGACCTCAGATTCCAGCGAATCTATCTCATTAAGGTGTTTCTCAAAATCAGAGAAAAGATTTTTGTCCAAAATAAGACCATGTTTTACTGCTTCCACCCATCCAGACTTTAATTCACGTGGAGGCAAAGTTTTTAAAGTTGACACATCAGCAATTACGGAGTTAGGTTGATGAAAAGCCCCAACTAAATTTTTACCTGAAATTAGATCAATCCCTGTTTTACCTCCAACAGATGCATCCATCATAGCAAGCATAGTGGTAGGCACCTGTACAAATGGAATACCTCTGAGATAAGTAGCTGCAACAAATCCTGCCAGATCACCGACTACACCACCACCAACAGATATAATCATGTGGGATCTTTCAGCCTTTTGTAGTGAAAGCCAATCATATAACCTATTTACCGTGTGATGATTTTTGTGTGCTTCCCCAGCAGGCATAACAAAAATGTGGGTTTTAATACCATACATCTCTAATGCGGCATGCACTCTTCTTCCATGTAAATGTGCTCCTTCATCCGTCACCAGATAGCACACTTTCGGCAAATCACCAAATCCGAGCCTAGTCCCTATTTCGTCAATAATCCCCCAGCCCACTGATACCGGGTAATTACCTGAACTAGTAAAAACAATGGAAGAATTCGAGCTGTCTGCATTTATTTTTGTACCTGAACGTTTCGATAAAATACCCCATGCTCGCAACACTTCAGTAGAAACATCATAAGGCAAAAGATTATCCGTCTGAATAATCCAGTCTGCGTCTACATAATTAGATTGTCGTGTAGCTTTCAATTGTTCAATGTTTTTTAAGGCATTAGATCCTTTCAACATAGGTCTAAGAGTACTTAAATGAGAGTCCTCTGCCTCATCTGACAAGCGGGAGTGAATAGTTTCGGGACTAGCTTCCAAACAAACCAAAATTCCATTTTGTTTCATAAGATTTCGGTTTTTAGAATCTACAACTATTCCCCCACCAGTCGATACAACTTGATTTTCACGCTGGATAACTTGGCTTAGAACATTGTATTCATATTTACGAAATCCATCTTCTCCTTGATCTTTAAAAATATCTTCGATATTCATCTTAGACATTTCAACAATCAAATCATCAGTGTCTACATACAACCACCCAAGAGCATCCGCTACTTGCCTGGCAACGGTTGTTTTACCTGTACCTGAAAATCCCGTAATGAATAAATTCTTATTATTTAAGAGCATTATCAAATTCCAGGGCTTGCAAACCAGCTTTATACATAATTTCAATAGGAGCTTCTTTGTTGGTCCATAAATTGAACGCAGAAGCTCCTTGATAAATCAGCATCCATAATCCTCCTAGGACCTTTGCACCAGAATTCTTTGCAACAGACATTAGGGCAGTCATCCGAGGGGTGTAAACCATATCGTAAACCAAAGAACTAGGACTGATTTCGTAACTTTTTAAGGGAGTATCATTTTCTGTCAAGCTATAATTCATACCTATTGAAGTAGCGTTAACTATTAAATCGGCTTCAAAACTTAATTCTCTCGCTTTTTCTAATGAAATTGCTTCGACTTTGCTTATTCTCGGTAAAATTACGTTTGCTAATGACTCAGCACGATCAAGAGTCCTGTTAGCTATTAGAAGTGATCCGACGTTTTTATTTGCCATTGCAAATGCAGCTGACCGGGCTGCACCCCCTGCCCCTAACATTAAAACTGATTTACCAGTCAAATTAAACCCTGCTCTTTCTTCCAAACTTCTCACAAATCCATACCCATCAGTATTATATCCAATGAGTTTACTACCTTCTTTAACTATCGTGTTGACAGCTCCCACTGTCTTAGCATTGGAATCCAATACATCTACCATGCTGCAAATTACCTCTTTGTAAGGTATGGTTACATTAGCACCGATATAGCTACCAGTTCTTAAGTTTTCTACCTCTTTTTCTAATTTATCAGCAGGAGTAGCTTTGATGACATAACGCGCCTGTATGGAACAATAATCTAGCGCTGCCTGTTGAAATTGTGGAGATATCGAATGTTTCAAAGGATAGCCGAATAGAGATATTAATTTGCTCATATTATTTTTACTAGAATAAAAAGAAATAATCTATATTATATGCTACTTCTAATACGTAAATTGATATACTAAATTGCGTATCACCAAGATTTCAAAGATTTTTGCATGGAGAATTACTTTGTATAATGTGATAGAAACTAAGAATCTCTCTAAATCATATGGGGATATTTTAGCAATTTCAAACATAGATTTAGAGATCCCAAAAGGTCAGGTATTTGGATATCTCGGGCCAAATGGAGCAGGTAAAACAACCACAATAAAGTTATTGATGGATTTCATACGACCAACTAAAGGAACAGCGAAGATTTTTGGGCTAGACAGTCGGGAAAACAGTGTAGATATTAAAAAGAAGGTAGGATATCTCCCTGGAGACATAGTTCTATACGATCAGATGACCGGTAACGAACTACTAAAATATTTCTGCAATATGAGAAAGCAATCAGACTGGCAATTTGTGATAAAGCTAGCTGAACGCTTAGATGTAAACCTAGAGATGAAAATCAAGAAATTGTCTAGGGGCAATCGACAAAAACTTGGCCTTATACAAGCGTTCATGCATAAACCTGAATTAATCATCATGGATGAGCCTTCAAGTGGTCTAGACCCATTACTCCAACAAGAATTTTACACAATGGTCGATGAAGTTAAATCAGATGGTAGAACAATTTTCGTCTCATCACATATTCTCCCAGAAGTAGAACGTATTTGTGATCAAGTCGGAATAATAAGAGAAGGAAAATTAATCACAGTAGAGCAGGTTAATAACCTTAAGGACCGTTCTATACAGGAGTTAGAAATTCATTTTGGCTCTAATGTATCAAAAGAAAAATTCACTGGAATTCCTAGACTAAAATCTATTCATATGGATAATACAATACTTTTTTGTACTGTGATAGGCAGCCCAGATCAACTCATTAAAACAGCAGCATGTTTTGAAGTGACTAAAATAATTTCACATCAACCTAGTCTGGAAGACGTGTTTCTGTCTTACTACGGAGAGCAACCCACAAATGTTGAATAACGTGCTTTTAAAAACCATACGAGATCAACGGAAGCCACTGATGTGGTGGACTATTGGAATCGTAAGTATAAATTTGATTACTTTGTTATTCTACCCAAGTTTTGCCGATGCACAAGAACTCAATGATCTATTTCTTGACAACAACATGATGAAAGCTTTTATAGGAGACATACCTGATCTAACTTCCCCTGAAGGATTCCTTGACAGTCAATTATTTTTCTTGCTTATACCGCTATTGTTTATTGCTTTTAGTATCACACAAGGAACCGGTGCAATTGCTGGTGAAGAAGAAAAAGGAACG
>CAYFFO010000010.1:0-8385 GCA_964342485.1 uncultured Dehalococcoidia bacterium | reverse complement strand
AATGACCCTATATTAAACGGAATTAACATTACTGACATATGTGTTCTTTTTTCTTTATCATTAGCGTTCTGCATATCAGCGTTCATATCATTTAATAGACGAGATCTGGGCACATAGCAGTTTTAACCTATTTAGAATTCCAATATTTTATTAATAGGAACTATTCGATCCGTCCTGGGAATCAAGATAAGATTGTAGTACTATCGCTGCTGCTGCTGAATCGACTTCACCACGTGCTATAGATCTTCTACCACCTTCTTTGATCTTTCTCTCCGCTTCCTTAGTAGATAGTCTCTCATCGATCACAACTATCGGTATATCGGTATATTCTGACAGGCATTTAGTGAAATAAGTTACCCGCTTTGCTTGATTACCAATTAAACCATCTAAAGATATAGGGAATCCCACCACAATTTTAGAAACTTGATATTCTTTAATCAACGAGATTATTTCATTAAATACATCAGACTCATCTTTAATATCAATATATGGAATTGGATAAGCCAGCATACCTAAAGAATCACTTACAGCAACTCCAATACGGCTCTCGCCATGATCAAGTCCAAGAACACGCAAAACGGTTAAACATCCTGTCTATTAAGGAATTCTTTTACCGACTCTAAAGCTTTGTCCAAGCCTTCAGCATTACGGCCTCCAGCTTGAGCTATATCTACTCTACCTCCACCCCCACCACTTATCTCTTTACCTGCATTTTTTGCAATAACTACTGCATCGATTCCCTTCTCTACAATATCCTTAGTAATCATAACTACCAATTGAGGTCTATTTTCAATTAAGGAACCTAGGACTACAATCCCGCTTCCCATTTTATTTCTTAGCCAATCACCCATTTCTCTCAAAGAATCGCTGTTATTTGCATTAACTTGGCAAGTAAGCAGAGAAATATCGCCAACTTTTTCAACAGATCCAAGCATACCCGACACTTCCTGTAAGCCAAGTTCTCGTTCAAGCTTTTCATTATCACGACGTAATGATTCGATCTCACCCAAAAGCAATTCAACTCGATCTTCGATTCCCAATGGCGTAGTGTTTAATCGTGATGCAGTAGCTTCTTGAGCACGGAAACGCCTCCTCACAGTCAATTCAGATTCTCTACCACTAACCGCCTCTATTCTTCTCATACCTGAACCTATGCTTGATTCACCCAGTACAATTATTGATCCAAGTTCACCGGTCCTTTCTACATGAGTGCCTCCACATACCTCAAAACTAAAGGTTTGACCGTTTGCTATCTCAACAAGTCTGACACTATCTTCATATTTGTCTCCAAAAAACGCTAGTGCTCCCCTTTCAATAGCTGTAGAGTACTTGTCTTCACTCTTATGTACATGGACATTCTCTCTAATCTTTTCATTAACCAAACGTTCTACTAAATCAATCTCTTCTGGTTTCATCGAATCGACATGGCTAAAGTCAAATCTTAGCCTATCTGGTGCAACCAAGGAACCTGCCTGTCTAACATGGTTACCTAGTACCTGCCGAAGTGCAGAATGCAACATGTGAGTAGCTGTATGATTTCTAGCAGTATCTTCTCGCCTTTCAGTATCTATATAAGCATGAATCGAATCACCGAGTTTCACTATTCCTTCTATCACTTTACCGAAATGTATGATCATTCCAGGCATCACAGTTTGTGTATCGACAATCTCTATTTTCCCTGCATCTGAAATTAACAAACCAGCATCGCCTACTTGACCACCACCCTCTGGGTAAAAAGGGGTGTCCATTAATGCTATTTCTACTTGTTGACTTTCACTAACTTCTTCAACAACTTTACCATCAGCAATAATACCTACAACTACAGTATCCGTCTCATTCTGATGATATCCCAAAAAACTTGTAGAGCCTACTCCCAGACTCTCGTATAGACGAATTTTAACTCTGTTTGTACCAAACTGATTTGCTGAACGAGCCCTTTGTCGCTGTTTTTCCATTTCAGAATTAAATTGGGCCATATCAATTTTTGTCCCTTGTTCGGCCGCTATCTCTTGAGTCATCTCTACTGGAAAACCATAGGTGTCCCATAATCGGAAAACCGTCTCTCCATCAAGGCGGCCGTCTTTAAGGGCAGAGGTAAGCGCTGCATATCCATTATCATAAGCTTGCTGAAATTTTTCCTCTTCTAACTTTAAAGACGTCAGTACAAACTCACGATTATTTACTAGTTCAGGATAAACAGTACCCATAAGGTCAACAACTGAAACAGCTATTCTTCCTAAGAAAGGGTCATTAAGTCCCAATCTCCTACCGTGCCTTATAGCCCGCCTGATAATTCTTCTAAGAACATAACCCCGTCCTTCGTTACCTGGAACAACTCCATCTGCAAGTAGGAATGAAGCACTCCTTGCATGTTCTGCCACTACTGTCATGGCATAAGTAGTCTCTTTATCCTGTTTATACTCAATATGACTTATATCTTGTATATTATTTAAAATAGGTTTGAAAAGGTCTGTATCATAAATTGTGCCAACTCCCTGCATAATGGAAACTAGTCTTTCTAGACCCATCCCTGTATCAACACCTGTGGACGGCAATAATGTCCGAGAACCGTCCAAATGGTGATAATACTGCATAAAAACTAGGTTCCAAAGTTCTACGTAACGGTCACAAACTATCCCTTTTTTAGTTATATTCAAACAATTTGGACCGCAATCTACCATTCCGCAACCTTTGTGTTTCCCATGATCAAAATGTAATTCAGAACATGGACCGCACGGCCCTTCATCACCAGCGGGACCCCACCAATTGTCATCGTCTCCAAAGTCATAAATCCTATCGTTTGATATCCCAACGTTTTGCCAGATCTTCCTAGCTTCATCATCAGTATGATGTACTGTCGCTACAAATCTATCTTTCGGAAGTCCCATCACATTATCTAAACACTCAAGAGCATATTCGACTGCACCTTCTTTGAAATAGTCTCCAATACTAAAATTACCAAGCATTTCAAACATTGTTATATGAGTCGAATCCCCGACTTCCTCTATATCTACAACTCGAAACGATTTCTGTGAAGAAGTAAGTCGCCTATTTGGAGGATCAGCCTCTCCTGCAAAGTAAGGTTTGAACTGAACCATTCCCGCCGTGGTAAGTAACAATGTCGGGTCTCCCACAGGGATAAGTGATGAACTTGACATCCTTAAATGATCCTTGGTCTCAAAATACTTTAAAAAAGATTCTCTTATCTGTTCGCTTGTCTGCAATGTGTTCTTAACTCCTATCAATTAATTTATACAATATATTATCAACAATAAATTCTAGTATTAGATAACACTAGGATACCAAAGAAAGATTCTATTTTAGCTCAATTATAAGTGTCAACGAATCTACAGGTCATACAAATGCCCTTATAGAACTTAATCGAAGTATTTTGTATAGAATAGAAGCATATGAAAACAAATAGACAATCACTCAAATATAGGACTTCAGCGTTAAAGTCAAAACTAAGGAGAAAGATATGTTAAGTAAAAGGGCAAATAATATTCACTTTTCTTCTACAATAGTAGATACACATTCAGACAGTCTTGGGCGTACAGTAGATGGCGGAGAGGACCTAGGCCAGTTGACAAATAGCGGTCATATGGATCTTCCAAGAATGAAAACTGGAAACCATACAGCTCAATTTTTTGCAGCCTATGTCCACCCAGACTTTGTGGCCAAAGGAATGGCCGTACAACGAGTCCTAAAATATACTGACGCGTTTAGGGAATTAGTGAAAAAGTATCCTGACCAGATAGAACAGGCCAAAACCGCTTCTGATGTTAAAAGAATCTCCAATTCAGGAAAGCTTGCAGGAATTCTTTGTCTGGAAGGAGGTCATGCAATCGTAGACGATTTATCGGTATTACGAGAATACTATGAACTAGGTATACGATATATGACTTTGACTCACAATAATTCGAATAACTGGGCTGATGGAGTGCTAGACCAGCCAAAACATAATGGACTAACCCAATTTGGTAAAGAAATAATTAAAGAGATGAATAGTATTGGCATGATGGTTGATATATCACATGTATCTGTAAAAACTTTTTGGGATACTCTCGAAACAGTTTCTAAACCAGTCATAGCTTCACATTCATCCTGCTGGGCAATTTGTCAAAATCCACGAAATATGAACGACGATCAACTAGTAGCCGTAAGTAAAAACGGAGGAGTGGTTGGAATTAATTTTGAAGTAACTTTTATTGGACAGCAACGTAACATCGAAGAATCCGAATTGAACCAACAAAGGAGTGAAGAACTACGCGATTTAGAAGAATCTGGGAAATTAAATCCTGAGATACAAAAAACACTAAATGATAAATACAATTCATTGGTTGAAAAACTTGACCGTCCACACTATATAGAAATCGTCGACCATATAGATCACGCTGTCCAGGTTGCCGGAATAGATCACGTAGGCCTAGGATCAGATTTCGACGGTTGTAGACTACCTGAAGGTATGAACGACTGTACCAGAATGCCATTGATCACAGAGGAACTTATCAAGCGAGATTATTCGGAAAAAGATATAAGAAAGATACTTGGAGAAAATATTCTGAGAGTCATGGAAGAGGTGATTGGACAATAAGATATTTATCTAAATGAAACATCTAATTGACGAATTAAGTCATTTTCACATCATAACTGAGGTTAGATTATGCAACTCTACCTGAAATCTGATACAAAATCACACGATTAACTTTTCTGGTAAATTTGGAAACGCTGCCTGCTGCTTTCTACTACATAAAGACGATTTTGATTATCAAAATGTAGCGATGTGATCCCAAAAAAGTAAGGTTCAGTTTGAGAAGATATATGAAAAGGAGTAGTAAACTGCTCTGGTAAATCCGGATATAAGTTCGATGCTAATCGAGTACGCTTCTCATCCGGATTAGAGTCAATAAATCTCCTTGCCCAAATAGATAGTGTAGCCTGGCCACGCAATAAACTGACAAAGCCTCCTTCAGGATCCATCACCTGTACCCGCTCATTGCCCCAATCGCCAATATAGATATATCCATCATTGTCAATAAGCACACAAGATGGCCTGTTAAGCTGTCCTTCAGCATTACCTGGTGTCCCAAAACTAAATATGAATTCACCATCAGGCGTAAACTTTTGTATCCTGTCATTACGCCAGTCTGCTACATAAACAAATCCGTTTGAATCAAAATTTAATCCCCAGGGCATATTAAACTGACCATCACCATCACCATATTCTCCCCATTTCAATAAAAACTTCCCATCCTTAGTAAATTTTTGAACCCTGTGATTCATTTGGTCAGTAATATAGCAGTTGTAGTCTTCATCAAAGCGTAAAGCAGAAGGCCTATCTAGCTGCCCATCATCACAACCATGTATTCCCCATTTGTCTATAAATTCACCCTTTTTATTAACTATTACCACAGCACTCTTAGCTTCATCTAATACAAACATATTCTCTTTATCATCTAAAGCTATTGAAACTGGCTGGTTGAATGTTCCGTCCCCAGCATCGTCTGGTAATTCTTCTATGATATCTTCCTCGAAATTACAAACTGTGAACCGTCCCGCTCCAAAACCTGTTGCATGGTTGAGAACGTACAAGTTACCATCTGACGAAAAAGCGATATCGTACGGTCGGATTTTTCTTCCGCCACCTATCGTTTTAACATAGTCCAATCGAAATTCTGTAGACTTCTGTTTTGATACCATGGTTTCCTTAAGAAGATTAAATTTATTTATCCAAATTGGTATTCAGGAGTAGCAGCTATAAGACCTAAAATCTGAGATATATGAACTTCAAGCTCTTCTTCGTTCAAATTTTCTATCCCAGAATGTCTATTGGATCCCGCGTAATCTATCACATGCATCCTAGAATCTTCAGATAGTCTCATAGGCCCCATGAGATTAAGACAATTATCAACAATATTTTCTACTGTCAAGTCCTCAGAGTTATTACCAACAACACGAGAAACTATTTGTCTGACTCCGGAATTTTCTCTGTCCCTAAACAGATTTGAAACATAATTTACGCGTTGTACGAGAGCCCCACTTTCAATCCATTCTTTACCTTCATGCCAACCTTCAACACTTGGAGGCCTAAATACACCCTGTCCCATTGCCTGTGCAGCTCCATTAGCCCCGCTTGTACCAGACTCAGGACCAGGCGACGATTCAGTCAACCTGATAGCTCCAGTTACCAACTCAACTGGTCCCTTAACACGGGCAAACAACGATCTTTCCGATTTAAAAAATTCTGAGGTGAACAGAGTTCTAAGAACCGATTTTATTTCATATTTAGAATCGTAATAAGTTTCTACCATGAGATCTATAGTTTTCTGGCTTGAATCATCTACTTTATCAGCTGCAAAAAACTGAAATAGTCTTTTACAAATAAATCTAGCAGTAGCGGGTTGTCTGGCAATAATCTGACAAATATCTTCACCATCAAAATTTCCTGTCTCTCCCAAAAATGTCTTCAGCCCATTATCATGATCGTCAGCCCTATATTCAAAATGCCATGAAATAGATCCATACGGGTCAAATGAGTTCTTACCCGCCCTAACAGCCATATAGTCTGCATTCCCTAAAGTCCAACCAGTCAGTGCCCTCGCACATTGCTTTACATCCGTCTCGTTATAGTTGCCAACTCCCATAGAAAAAAGCTCTATAAGCTCTCTTCCATAATTCTCGTTCATAGAATTACCATGATTATCGTTATTATTGAGATAAAGCAACATAGCCGGATCTTTTGATAAAGCAACTAACATATCTTCGAAACTACCTAAACAATGTTTCCTGAAGGTATCCAGTTGATTTAGTAATGCTCTACCCTGACTCATATATTCGACTGGAAACAGACTGTGGAAGAAAAGGGCCATTTTTTCTTCCAATGGATTATTTGTATGAATTATTCTATTCATCCATAAATCAAAAGCTGCTCCTCCTTCATCAAATCCAACGGCTCTGCGCCTTGCTAGGTCTTCAGAAAAATCACCAGGTTCACCTGGGTTAAGTAACCAATTCAGCGTATTTTCATAACCATCGTCACAATATTTATCAAGTTCGCTAAGAGTGGCACCAAATCCCGCCCTTCTCATAAGATGGGAAATATATTCGACATCCTTATTCATTAATTTCTCCTAATTTCAATCTGAAATAAATCAACTACTAGTTTTTGAAAAACTCGAACCCCTCGAATTGACCTTTTACAATAGGTATCGGATCCAAATTAAGCCAATCTTCTACTATAGAAGAATAGGTGCCTCTAAAATCGTTTGTAAAATGCAAATCTCCATCTAAATGATCCTTCTCTTCGAGTGAAGGATACTCACCATACATCCCCCCTTTAACATTTTCGCCTATTAGGAATGCGACTCCACCAGATCCATGATCTGCTCCATTTCCATTATCTCTAACCCTTCGACCAAACTCAGAAAAAATAAGTATCGCAGTATCCTCTGATTGACCATGTTCTTCAAGATCTGCCATGAAATCCGATACCGCTCTACCCAACTCAGTCCAAAGTTCTGGATGGGCCGTTTTCAAACCTGCATGGGTATCATAACCTCCATGACTCGCATAAAAGATCCGAGTACCAAAGTCTGCAAACATGACTTGAGCCACATCTTTCAGGCTCTTAGAAATAGGATCAGTACCATATTCAATGGTTGAGGTATATTTTTCCGGAGCTGTATTAAGAATTTCAGCTCCTCTAAGAGCATTAGTACCAGTTTGTCCCAAAAAACCCATGACTGCTTCTTTACCTGCTGCTGCTCCATACATTTTGCCAAAAGCTTCCATGGCATATTCTCGTAACCACTCGTCTTTTAAATCCGGGAAAAGTCCATATGTTGAAAGATCACCAACTGAGGCTACAGCTACTCCATCACATCCAAGAGCTCTTGGTAGACCTACTCCAAAATTGACAGCTGTTAGTACATTCTCACTTTTCGGATCAATATCTCTGACAACCCTACCCAGCCAGCCTTCCTGACTAATTTCAGTTGGTTCAGCAGTATGCCAGATATCCATCGATCGGAAATGAGAACGATTCGGTTCCGGATACCCTACACCGTTAATTATCGCTACTTTACCTTGATCCCAAAGATCCTTGATAAGCCCCATAGTTGACCCAAAGGCATAGCGGTCATCTATCTTAAGGACATCCTCAGCATTATGGTGGGTGTGCTTTCGAAAATCATAATATAACCCGTCTGTATATGGCACAACACTATTAAGGTAATCGTTGCCTCCAGATTGTTGAATAACAACCAATTTACGATTACCGTTAGAAGATTTCGTAATGTTTGACAAAGACATGTAATTCTCTCTCCCTAAATATTAGTTACCGTTTTATTAACCTAATTCTTTCGGGTAATTTTACTCTAATTATCT
>CAYFFO010000009.1:515-58703 GCA_964342485.1 uncultured Dehalococcoidia bacterium | reverse complement strand
CGATAAGATTCTTTTTCTGATTCTGATATTCTCCGGTGTTATCTCAATTAATTCATCATCGGCTATAAAATCTAAAGAATCTTCGATACTCATTTTTACAATAGGGCTTAGTCTTTTAGCTATATCTGCAGTAGATGACCGCATATTAGTTAGTTTCTTTTCCTTGCAAACGTTTATAGTTATATCTTCATCTTTTGGATGGACACCAACTACCATACCCTCATAGACTGGTGTTCCTGGCTCTATGAAAGTATCTCCTCTTCCCTGAGCATTAAGTAAGCCATAAGTAATGGCAGTACCATTCTGAGAAGCGATTAGAACTCCGTTACTGGATCCTTTTACATGTCCATCCATAGGTTTGAATTCGGTAAAAAGACTATTTATAACTCCTGTACCACGTGTATATTTTAAAAACACTGATTGGAAACCTATCAAACCCCGGGTAGGAATGTCATATTCTAATCTTATATTTCCTGTCCCATCGTTAACCATGTCAGTTAGTTGTCCTAATCGATCTGCAAGATCTTGAGTAAGGACACCAATATAATCGTCACTGGTATCTATCGTTAGGTGTTCATAAGGTTCGTATAGAACTCCACTAATTATTTTGGTGGCCGGTTTTGGTTTAGAAACTTGGAATTCATAACCTTCTCGTCGCATAGTTTCGATCAATACGGTCAGATGTAATTCTCCCCGGCCTGAAACCAAAAATTCGTCTGGTGTTGAAGTTTGTTCTATACGCAAACTTACATTTGTTCTCAAATCACGTAGTAGACGTTCATGAAGAACCCTTGAAGTTGAATGTGTTCCTTCTTTACCCATAAAAGGCGATGTGTTCACTCCAAAAGTCATTTGGACTGTAGGTTCCTCTATCTCAATAGAAGGGAGTGCTTCAGGAAAGTCAATATCTGCTATGGTGTCGCCAATTGACACTCCGTCTATTCCATAGAGGGCTACAATATCCCCTGCCAATGCTTGTTCAACTTCCACCTTTTTTAAACCTTGAAATACAAACACTTTCTCCAGTTGGTTTGACTGTTTTTCAAGAGTTCTATTTATCCTTACTACAGGGGCTCTACTAGATGCTGTTCCCTGGTATACTCTTCCAATCGCAACTTGTCCCATGTAAGAGTCATAATCAAGTGATGTCACTACCATTTGAAATGGTTTATCTGGATCACCTATGGGAGCGGGAACCTTTGTCAGCATGGCTTCGAATAACGGTTTCATATCTGCAGGTGGCTCATTCTGTTTAGAAATAGCATACCCATTTTTTGCAGAAGCGTATAAAACAGGAAAATCGAGTTGGTCTGCATTTGTAGCAAGTTCTAAAAACAAGTCTTGAACTGATTCTTCGACTTCCGCAACTCTAGATTCGGGCCTATCAATTTTGTTTATTACAACTAAAGGAAAAATATCGTGTGCTAGTGCTTGTTTAAGAACGAATCTTGTCTGAGGCATTGGACCATCAACCGCATCGACCAACAGCAGACAGCCATCGGCCATGTTCATAACTCTTTCAACTTCACCACTAAAATCAGCATGACCTGGTGTGTCAATTATGTTGATTTTCGTATTTTGATAGTTTATTGCAGTATTTTTGGCCAATATGGTAATTCCCCTTTCTTGTTCCAAAGGGTTGGAGTCCATTATTAGGTCTCCCACTTCTTCATGTTCGCCAAAAACTTTGCTTTGTTTCAATAATGCATCGACTAGTGTAGTTTTACCATGATCTACATGAGCAATAATTGCTATATTTCTAATTTCAGCTTTCAAATTTAATCTACCTCTAAGGAGAATCCTAAATTCTATCTCTTGGATTAACTTATTCCAAAATAATTTTTCTGTTACAGGCCCTGTCTAAAAGAATGGATCAAAGTCTGTCATGACATTTCTTAAATTTTTTACCACTTCCACAAGGACAGGGTTCATTTCTACCAACTTTACGACCTCCACTAATCTCATCAAATCGACGTTTACCACCTCGTATTTTTTCACATTGAGCACACGTACAAGAAGACGGGTGTTCATCATGCCAGTTGGTTCGTTCTTTGCCTATAACCATTAGATAGACACTGTCCTATTTTATTAGTATCACGATGATCATCGTGATTTTATACGTTGATAAGAGTTCAGTTAATGTAAAGAATCTTGTTTTACGATAACTTTCGTCTAGGTTAACTAATCATATCGATATTGAATCGCACAAACCATAATTAAATCTAGGTGGAAGTAGATAAACTTTTTATACTCTTTGGATTGAGACTCTAAAAACTAAACATTTTTGATTAATT
This sequence comes from uncultured Dehalococcoidia bacterium, assembly GCA_964342485.1. Lineage (GTDB taxonomy): Bacteria > Chloroflexota > Dehalococcoidia > Lucifugimonadales > CAJWER01 > CAYFFO01. The sequence goes on along the minus strand of CAYFFO010000009.1, from coordinate 56,409 downwards.
GGTCTTCAACTTGAAACGATAAACATTATTTTGTTCACCGATTTGCTCCCAACCTACTCAATTTGGTCAAAATCAGACAGCCGATTTAGATTGCGAGGATCTTTTTTTATATCTAATGGGGTTCTTCTAGTCATGTCAATCTGAAGATTGAAAATATCGAACCTGTTATATCCACCTGAAATATCGTGATATTGTTTAGGAACTATAGATTTAGATAAATCAATATTAGCGTAAAGAAGTCCCTCTTCGTCCTGTAAAGTATCTCCTATTATGGAACCATCCGGTCCGACTACCATAGAAATACCTCTAGGGCTGCCATCCAATATTCTTCCGGCCTCTTTGTCCCTACTGGCAAGGTAATTCCTAGTTGTAGGATCCATATATCCTGATGCTACGATATTAAATACCTTGCCTTCAAAGGAATGGCCACCTGCTCTTATTTCTATAGCCCGTTTTATATCGTAGTTTTGACCGGTTTCAGGATCATGTGTAGGCCAGACGGGTGGGTATGTAGATATATGTACCTGTTCACCCTGTGCAATCAATGAATATCGAGCCAAAGGATTAGTATTCTCACCGCAAATTAAAGCCGCCAATCGACCCAATTTAGTCTCAACTACTGATAAACCTGCCCCATCTCCAGCTGCCCAAATAAGTTTTTCATAAAATGTCGGCACTATTTTCCTGTGGTGAGATAATAATTCACCGTTATCTCCTATGATTATATTGGTATTCCATAAGCATCCTGTGCTTTGAGAAGTACTTTCGTTCAGCCCTATGGAAACGAATACCTGTTTCGATTTTGCTTTAGCTGCAATTTTATCAATCTCAGGACCAGGTATTTTGATTGAATTTTCTACAAGAGCTAAAAACATATCATGGTTATATATAGGTGCTTGTAGAGCTGTCCAAATAGGAAATGCGGGAATAAATGTTTCCGGGAACACGATTAATCCTGCCCCGTTATCAGCTGCTTCGTCAATTAGAGAACAAACTTTATCTACAGTAGGTTTCAATTGCAGGAAAACCGGAGATACGTGGGCTGCTGCTACTTTGTATATTTTTTTATTCATTTCCAAATAGACCTCTAAGTTTGCAATTTTTAAATTGGTATTACAAGTATCATCATTGAAGTGAAGGCAATCGTTTTTGTGTTAAGTAAATTAATGAAAATAAAGTCAACATCATAAACGACATTAAAATTACCGTAATCCTACCTCCAATGAGGTCAATCGATATTCCTAGAGGAATCACACCGATTGGTATAAGTCCCCATGTGAACATAACCATACTCATCATCCGTCCTCTATACGCATTTTCAGTGTTTTCCATTATAAGACCGGTTATTAATGCCATGGGCGCTACGTTACCCAAACCGAGGAAAATCATTATCACAATAGCAGGTAGATAATAAGGGATTATAGCTATTAACAGAAGCGATATTCCGGAAATAAATCCTCCGACCAATACAAGTCGCCCTCTTTGCCATCTGCCAATATATGCCACACCTATAGAGCCAATCAAGGAGCCAAGTCCTGAAGCACTGACTAACAGGCCAAAAGCTTCGGATTCGAGATTATATATATCTACGACGAAGACTGGTAGAAGAAATTGAAATGGTGTAGAAAAAATTACTGTGACAACCATAACCGAAAGTAGTAGCAGAACTATATTGTTAGTTTTTAAATAACGGATACCCAAGCTAGCATCTTTAATTATTACTTTAAGCATATGATTGGTGAAAGATGATGGGCCATTTGTCGAAACAATTCTATTGTCTTTTGTAGTAACATCGACATTTTGTTCATTTATGAGTGGACTAGGAGGTTTTTTTATTATTGATACAAGTACTATTGCAGTAACCTGTAAACCCGTTACGGTAAAATAAACGCCCTCTGGACCAAGTACGGCATATAATAATCCCGATATACCCGGGGCAATAAGAGACATGGAGCTCATTGCTGCTGAATTAAGGGCAATTGCGTTAACAACCAAATGTTTATCAACTAGCTGTGGAATAATCGCTTGCCTTGCTGGACCTGTGAATGCAAAAAACAAACCCTGTAAAGCTGATCCAAGAAGTAAATAGTACCAGGTGATTATGTCTGTAACGATGGCAATCGCAACAAGAAGACAAATCAACGCGTAAGCAGCCTGACTAATCTGTATGATAAATTTCCGCTGAAACCTGTCTGCAACCACACCACCAACTAATGTTAGGCTTAGCATAGGTAAAGCCCAGCCTGCATTAACAAGAGCTAGTATTTTTGCCGAATTAGTTAAATCATATGCCAAGTAACCTTGGGCAATACCCTGCATTTGCCAGCTGCCCATCATACATAAAGTTGCTATCCATAATAAACGGAAATCCAGGATTCTTAGTGAAGCAAAAGTGTTAACAAATTTGTTTTTTCCTAATGGTTCGTTATCAATATCGGGGGATTCGAGCCTTTGATTCAATTCCCACACATTTTAATTTTTGATTGTTGATGTTTTAAGGTAAGTTTCATTTTATTACTTTTAATACTGGAAGTTGGTCATAGATAACTCTTGTGATAAGTGTACCTTAAATAGCAATAGAGGGTTTCTGAAATAGGAAGTTAACAGTTAGGCAACATTTTTGTAACAAATTGAAGTTAGCTTCATCTTAAGTCGTCGATATCTTTTTAGAAAGGAAAACAACTAAATTGGATACTGGTCACATTGCATGGATGTTAACAGCTTCTGCTCTAGTTCTCTTAATGACTCCTGGTCTTGCATTTTTTTATGGAGGATTAGTGAGAGCCAAAAACACTGTAAGTACTTTAATGTATAGCTTTATAGCAATGGCTGTAGTTAGTCTTGTTTGGGTACTCTGGGGGTACAGCCTTGCATTTGGTGAAGGTAATAGCATTATTGGAGATCTTAGCTATCTTGGGTTATCTGGAATAGATCCATCGGATGAATATGGTGGAGACGGTGAGTCAGGAATACCGACTTTGCTTTTTGTGATCTTCCAGATGATGTTCGCAATAATAACACCGGCCCTTATAACAGGGGCTGTTGTTGAAAGATTTAAATTCACAACTTATCTGGTCTTCTTGGTTATCTGGGTCACAATAGTCTACGTTCCGGTTGCCCATTGGGTTTGGGGCGGAGGATGGTTGGGTTCCTTTAAGATAGGTGACGCTAGTGGCACACTTGATTTCGCTGGTGGAACAGTTGTCCACATAAACGCCGGCGTAGCAGCTGTTGCCGCAGCCATATTGGTTGGTAAAAGAAACGATCCTGGTATCGAACCTCACAATGTCCCTTATGTGATCCTTGGTGCCGCTCTTTTATGGTTTGGATGGTTCGGTTTTAATGCTGGTTCAGGTTTAGCAGCTGACACTTTAGATGTAAATGCATTTCTAGTTACAAATATAGCTGCTTCAGCAGCCGCATTAACCTGGGGATTAATTTCTCAATTTAAATCAGGCCGGATGAGCGCGGTAGGAGTTGCATCGGGTGCTGTAGCTGGTCTGGTTGCTATTACTCCTGCTTCAGGATTTGTAGGAGTGATGGGCGCTATAGGAATAGGAATAGGGGCAGGTGTACTCTGTTACTTAGCTGTAGCCTACCGTGAGAAAACAGGAATTGACGATGCCCTAGAGGTCTTTGCAGTCCACGGAGTAGGAGGGATTTGGGGAGCGATAGCTACAGGCATATTTGCAGCTACAGCTATAGGTGAAAAATCTGGATTGATTGAAGGTAATGTTGGACAACTATTAACTCAATTCGTTGCTGTCGGAGTAACAATGGTATATTCATTCGTTGCCACATGGATAATACTTAAGATTTTAGATATTATCCCAGGTTTAGGCCTAAGGGTAGAAAGGGCTAGTGAAGACACCGGTTTAGACATTACCCAACATGGAGAAAGGGCATTTGTTCGAGATGGTGCTGATTAAAAACATATCTACTTGGCAAAACATCTCAAATATTATTACACAACCGAGGTGAATTGATGATTAAGATTGAAGCGATAATTCGGCCGGAAAGAATTAATGAAGTTACAAACTCTCTTGTAGAAGTAGGTTGTGCAGGGTTTCATTATCAGAATGTAACTGGGCAAGGTCAGCAGCAAGGTGTTGAAATATTCACAGGTAGAGGTGGACAGACCGTAAATAGGTCCGCACTTTCGAAAACGCTACTCGTTACAGTAGTACCAGATGAAATGAAAGAAACCATCATTGAAACTATCCTTGGTGCAGCTAGAAGTCCAGAAGGCGGCCAAATTGGTGACGGTAAAATCATAATTTCACAAGTGGAGGACGTCATAAGAGTCCGTACAGGAGAACGGGGAGATTCAGCTATATAGAAATTAATTTTTTTTACATGCGAAAGAGGTATAAACAATTAATTGATGTCTCTGTCAAACTTTACTCTTATCAAAGCCGGTAAACTTATCGACGGTAACGGTGGTACGCCAATAGAAAACGGCGTAGTTCTACTTGAAAATGAATTAATTCGTTACTCTGGTCCACCTACAACTGTAGAAATACCTCAAGGACTCAAATATAGGACCCTCGATTATAGTAGTTACACAGTTTTACCAGGGTTGATCGATAGTCATGTACATCTTATTGGATTAGGAGATGGCAGAGCAGGAGACGAATTAACCAAGCTGCCGGATGAAATATTGACACTACAGGCAGCTAAAAATGCAACAGCACATCTCCATACAGGGGTTACGACCGTTAGAGATTGCGGAGCTAAAAACAGGACTACCTTCGAACTAAGAAGATCCATGGAAATGGGTATGACGACAGGGCCTAGATTAGTATTAACAGGGAGACCGGCCGCAATAATTGGTGGGCATTTGAGTTACTTTGGTATTGAAGCCACTGGAAAAGACGAATGTAGAGCAATAACCCGTCAATTAGTCAAAGAAGGCGCTGACTTTATTAAAATTACTGCCAGTGGAGGTAGTACCAGAACATCTATCCAAGAAAGACCTTCTTTTACCACTGATGAATTGAGTTCTATAACTGAGGAAGCGCATAAATTTGGTAAACATACTGCTGCCCACTGTGTAAATTCACAAGCAATGATAAATTGTCTTGATGCTGGAATCGACACCATCATCCACGGACGTCATATAGAACCAGATGGTAAGAAACACTACAGGCCCGACATCACAGAACGAATTGTAAATCAAGGTGTTTTCGTTAATTACAATATGGGTGGAGCTAATTACAGATTCAAAACATTAGTCGACAAACAGGAAAAATATGGACTCTCCACTGAAGAAACTCTATTGATGAATGATCTAAAGATTTCAAGGGAACAAGACCAAGAGATTTGTTCAAAAATGCGATCTCAGGGAACGAGTATTGTATGTGGTTCCGATTCGGCATGGGGCCCATATAAGATGGGTCAATTTTTTTTCGAGATTGATGCGCATGTGGATGCTGGCATGAGTCCTATGCAAGCTATAGTTGCTTCTACAAAAGATGCAGCAAGGTCATGCATGGTTGATGATAAAGTAGGGACAATTGAAGCTGGAAAAATTGCTGATTTATTGGTAGTAAATGGGGATTTAACAACCAATATTTCCTTTCTAAAAGAAGTTGTTGATGTATTTAAAGATGGTGTCCGGATAGATAGAAAAACAATATGACAGTTCACTTACTGAAATAAGCCATCTCTGAAGTAAACCACAGTGCTAAACTTCCCGTCCGATCGTCATGTCCAGAATTTGCAGGTCTATCCAAATAACTTCTCAGGTTATCCATTACACCTGTACCTGTACATCCATCCACTACATTTCCGTTAAAATCTATTCGTCTCGATACTGCATACCAGGCCCTTTCAACCAAACTATCAAATGACCTGTCTAACCATCGCCTATTAATACCTCTAGCTGCAGAATATCCAATCATACACGTCGCAGTTAATTCTTCATAGGAGCCTTCAAAATCGATAACTTGTGAATACATCCCAGATGGCTTTTGAAAATATTTTAGACTTTCTAGTTGCCTGGTAGCCATTTCCTTGATTAAACCTCTTTTAGGATGAATATCTGGAATATAAGTCAAAGTTTCTGCCAAACCCATAGCTGCAAAACCATTACCTCTACCCCAATGGAGTTTTCCATACCTACTATGTGGAAACAAACCAGAAGGTTCTTGTATATTTGAATCAAGCAAAAATTGAACCAATATATCTATATACTTGATATCTTGAGTGGCCTGATAAGCCCTTCCGAGAACAGCACTTGCAAAAAAGAAGTCTTCGACTATGTAATTCGGGTTAAGTGGACCTGGTGGAATACATTTACCTTTTTGATTAATATAATTGGCTGCTATCACTGCCAGTTCGTCATATTCAGAGTCTCCATAAAGAGATTTCATCTCTTCAGTCCAAACAACAGCTGCAAGTTCCGGGGCTTCCGGACAAGAACCTAGCATCTCAATAGGACTTTCAAGAACCGGGGTGACCAAACTCTTTATATCTTCTATTTCTCTGAGAATAGAACTGTCAATTTCTGCGAGACGTAAACGACCACTGACGGCAACTCCTTGAGTATAAATTAAGGGGTTCAATGTTCTACCATTTGTCTTAGAAAGGTCTTTTCCTACCTGCAGAATAGATCTTGAGCTTCTTTTATCAAGATTTTTCGAAGCCGATGAAGGTATAGGATCGTTTTTACGAATAATGGAGAACAGATCGGAAAGAGCACTATTCAACATCTCTTTCGAAGTGGTCAGACGCAATGCAGGAATAGTACCAGGGCTTTCTGGTGTAATTTCTCCCAGACTGGCAACGAAAGAATCTTGTTCTTTGACTCGATTTTTGACCAATGAGGGTAAAAGTTCTAGGCCAATAATATTACCCTTCCATTCTACTTTACTGCCTTCAACCAATTCTATTACTATATCTGGCGCTAGATAGCAGGTGAATCTCCACAAATATCGCGATTCAGGACTATATTTATCATCGAAAAAACCAGATTTTGGTGGATAACCTGTATTTGCAAAACCTCCAGAACCATTTGACGGACTACTGTTTAGTGTCAGACCACCTGGATTTACACAAGGTATTGCTGACAAAGAAATGTCATCTATTAATTCGGGATCTAGCGATCGAAATCTGTCCAAAGCATCAAATGTCAATCCTACATCTCCGCTTGAACCCGTTAAACCACTAACTAAGAGGATTTTATGTTTTAATTTGTTTTGAGAATATGCTTGATGGTCCAAAATTACAAAGATCTGCCGCTCTGCTCTGGTCACACCAAAAGCTGATTTTTGCCAGAGACCATTACTCTTTTCAACAAATTCATCAAGAGTTGAAGATAAATTAGCTAAATCCACTGATTTGTCCTGTATTTCAATAAACCATTACTAACATTGAAGTATCATACTGATACTAGGGCCTTGAGGATGTATAGGTTCTGGCCAATTCGCATCGCAACTCCAAAGATTGCCATTCCAGAATGTCAACCCGTGCGGTGCAGGATCAGTGTTGTTATAAATTATTTTATCAATTGCCTCTCCAGTATCGATGTCATATTTGACTATAACTTTATCTGATGTATGTGCACACCACATTCCATCTCCAACCCATGCCAAACCATGTAATCTTTCCCATGGAACTTCAACTTTTTTGATGACCGATCCATTTTTTGGGTTTACGAGGACAATAGCTTTTGGATTGAAAGCTGTAATCCATAACAAACCATCTACCCATTCCAACCCATGAATTCCACCACCGTCAGGAGTAGGGAATCGGGAGATCTCAACACCCGTTTCATAATCACATCGGATAACTCCAGAAAAGTTGGTATCTGTGACTCTTCGGTACCGAGACTTCGATTGACCATTTGAAGCGATCCACAGTGATCCATCTCCAACGGTTAATCCAGAAGAATTTTCTGCTGTTGTATTCAAAGTTTTTAAAATATTCAAATTTTCATCAAGCAGATATAGATCATCCGTAGCTTGATCACACACCCACAACCCGTCCACGGTTGCCTGTAATCCATTTGGCATTGTTGCAGGCGGGGTAATAAAATTTTCAATTTTCACAACTCTAAACTACCTTTCAGTATCGATTTTGTACATAAGTATATTATTCATGTCAGATTTGATTTGCATTTAGCATTATATATGGAATATTTCCAACTAATGTTAATTCCAATATTCTTCAAAGATTTCATGACAAAGACTGTTCCAATAGTTCGATTGCTGATTCAGCAAAAACACGCATATTTTCTTTCCTGTCAGAATTATTGGTCGCAATGTTTATAGAAATTTCCGTTGGTCCAGTAACAGCTATCCAAGAATGTCCTGCTTGATCACCATATCGATTGCCACTTGGCCCACTGGCTCCTGTCTCACTTAGACCCCAAGTTGTTCCAAGCAATTTTCTCACTTTTCGGGCATTCAACAGGGCGTACTCTTTAGTACTAGCCCTTATACCAGTCATTACATCATCACCGATTCGGAGGAACTGGTTTTGGGACAACCTTGTATAAATGACAGAACCACCAACAAAATATTTTGACGCACCAGGTACGGACAATAATGCAGCAGATATAAACCCACCTGCAGAGGATTCGGTAACCCCGATGGTGTGCCCTAAGTCTGTTAATTTCAATCCGACAGATTCAGCCATAGAAAATAAGTTGTCCATTTCATTCCCTCTATAAATACAAATATGTTTTTAACTATTCTTCCGATCTATATATCCACCTAACGACTTTGATAATGACAGTTTGCAAACTTTTTTCCATTACCACAAGGACAGTTTTCATTTTTATTGAATATAGAATCTTCTTTTATTCTTTTCATAGTTCTCTGGAAACGTTTCCCCATTTCCGGATGCTGTAACTTTAAATATTCTCTCTCATACTTCCGAGCATTATAAACAGACACAGGTGCAGGTACATCGATTATTCCAGTAGTAATCTTATTATTACCCCAATCATAGGCCACAATTTCGCCCTTACTGATTATCAGATTCATACCTACGTTTGCTTCTACTATTGGTACTCCATTTTCTCTGGCCCTGGCTAACACTGTTCTATTTTGTTCTTTGGATTTAGATCCCCAAGACGGTATTAAAATAACCTGGGCTCCATCCAAAACCAACGCTCTGGTAATCATGGGGTTCCATCTATCGTTACAAATAATAAAACCCATCCGTCCCATTGGTGTGTCAAAAGCTCTAAGAGCGTTCCCAACCCTGTTAAAATTGCATGTAGGAATGGTTCCTTCTGCAAACTGAGTTTTGTGATATTTACCTCTTATAAGACCGTCTTTATCAATAAAAACCGCAGTATTGTAGAGGTTATTACTTATGATTTCTGCAAAACCGAAACACAAACACGTTTTTAATTCAATTGCCAATTCCCGAAATCTGTTTATGTAAGGCCCGTCGATTGGTTCCGCAATATCAAATAGTTTATCCGGTGATTGTCTGCCTTCAAGAACTTCCATGATGCCGTATCCTTCCAACACACCTTCTGTAGTTAATATAAGGTCAGGATTTTCAGACGCAGCTAGCCTGAAATAGGATTCAACCAGGTTGTAATTATGTTCTTTATCCCATTTTTTCGGTTTAATGGATATTGCTGAGACTTTCACTTGCCGGTACATTATCTAAAACTCCTATACCAAAATATTAATTACTGTTCGATAAACAAATGATCGTATCAGGTATCATGTGAATTGACGTGATCATGTTTTATTGTTTGTCGGGCCGCATACAAAATAAATATACCCAACAATCCATACCACAAACCCGATATCATACCGTTTAAAAATAAATAGAAAGATCCTAATCCAATCAAAGCAATACCAACTAAGTATCCCGACATCGCCGACCAAAATGTAGCTCTTGTGTAATTACCTGTGATTAACCAAATAGTTGCTCTGATAATCCTTCCTCCGTCTAAAGGGAGTGCCGGAACCATATTAAATAAAAACAGAACAAGATTAAGTATCGCCATATAATAAAGGATCGCTTCAACAAAATCTAAATGCCCAGGAATAGCAGAGAGATTTAACAAGATCCAAAACACAAAACTCAGGACAAGGCTAATTGCAGGACCGCTTATACAAATCAAAATTTCATCGTAAGCAGTACTAGTCCCATCTTTGATAAAACTCATTCCTCCTAATACAAATAATGTGATCCTCTTTACTTTGAGTCCCCTTAATGACGCTACAATGCAATGGGACATTTCGTGTATTAGTACCGACACAAACATTAACAACACTGATATCAAACTTACGATCAAGTACAATTTCATTTCCCAATCAGGATAACGTGATGGCAAAAACTGCAACCCTACAATCAATGGGAAAAAAATCAACGCAAAACCTATAGAGTAATGGACAAATACCCTGATTCCAGCAAACTTAAAAATCTCAAAAGAACTTTTCATCTACCCGTATCACCTGAGTGATTATTGAAGTAAATTAATTAATTGCCACTCCAATCAAACTACCAACCGAGTAAGTCACCGTAGCTGCCAAACCACCGGCGAACAACATCCGAATGCCCCCTTTGACAACACTTTTACCCGATAAACTTGAGAGGAAACCACCAACAAACACAAGGGCTGATCCACTCAACACAGAACTAAATATCAGTGCTGTAGAACCTATCCCAAAAATAAATGGTGCAATTGGTATAGAGGCTCCACAGACAAAAGATAAAAACGAGCTTGCCGAAGCCAACCATGGTGATCCTAGGGATGATGGGTCAAGACCCAATTCTTCTCTGGCCATGGTATCCAGAGCTACTTCATGGTTACTCATTACCCGTTCCGATATTTGCTCTGCTTCATCCCTGGACAAGCCCTTTGCCTGATAAATCAGTATTAATTCTTCCTTTTCTTCATCTGGCCATTCCCGAAGTTCAATTTCTTCTTTGAGAATTTCATATTCGTAAACATCACGCTGAGATCGCATTGAGACATATTCACCAGCAGCCATGGAAAATGCACCAGCCAAAAGGCCTGCTATACCAGCAATTAATATAAAGTCATGATTCCCGGTTCCTCCAGCCACACCCATAACTAAACTGAAATTGGAAACCAAACCGTCATTCATACCTAGTACAGCTGCCCTAAGACCACCACTATTACCTATAAAGGTAGCTAGGCCAGAAACATGACCACGTTCCTTCGATCCAGACAATTCACTCAACGTTTTTGAATGTTGCCTCTCTTCCATGACAAGATCACGGGCTTCTGGATCTATCAGGTACGCATCTGTTTCTTTTGCTTCAAGATGTAAGAGAATAGGTAATACTCGGTTGGTACCAAACAGTCTCGCACCTATATGTAAAATACAGTTTTTTGGACCAAGAGATCTAGGTTTAATTGTGCCAGGATCAATTCCAAGTTTATCTGCCCATCTTCTAGCATGTTTCATCTCAGATTTAACCAGTTCCCTAAATATCTGTGCCCTTTCCGGGACTTTTTCTATAGATGCCAAAGCTTCGTACATTGCTGCAGCTTCAAGTTCTGCATTCAAGTATTCCTTGTATTTAGATTTCGCCTTTTCCACTGTTACACCTATTACCGTAGTATCTTCTTATGGAATTAAGTTATTGATTGAATATCTCAATAGAAATTATTAATGTGGTTTAATGATCTTTAACTACAAACCCACTTCCGTTCTAATCTTTTTGAGACGATCAACGTTTTCTTTGTCTGGACCTTTAGAATCTTCACCAAAACCAGGTACCTCGAGCAAAAATGGGATCTCTCGGAATGCAATGTGCTCCATGATCGTTTCAAAACCTTTTAAACCTATGTTGCCTTCACCAATATTTTCATGCCGATCAACCCCTGAGCCAAAAGCTGTTTTTGAATCATTGGCGTGAACAGCCACAAGTTTATCTAGTCCGATTTCATCATTGAACTCGTTAATTACATCATCGATTAGATCTTTTTCTGCTAAATTATAGCCTGCCGCTATACAGTGTTGGGTATCTAAACAGACCCCTACCCTATCGTTACTTAACGCATCTACAATCTTCCCTATTTCTGCAAAAGATGAGCCGATATGAGATCCCATTCCAGCACTGTTTTCAATGATCAACATTGTATCATCCGGTGTTTGTTCCAGAACTATTTTGAGAGCAGAGATAGCTTGTTCAAATATAGCATCAAAACCTGACCCTTTATGGGAGCCTCCATGAAATATTACTCCACGAACTCCTAATTGAGACCCCACATTAATAGTATTAGAGAGAGTTTCTATCGATTTACTGATATGGTCGGGATTTCCACCTACATTTACCAAGTAACTACAATGTATGAATGATGGTTGTATATTTTTTTGTTCAGACTTCTCACGGAATAAAATAACCTCCTCTTCTTGGGGGAACCGAAAGCGCCACGTCCTTGGAGATGAAGCAAATATTTGGACAGCTTCGGCACCTATTTCTTCCGCTCGATCTATTGCTTTATCGACGCCACCTGATGTAGATACGTGAGCTCCGATTTTCATGATGCACCTCCAGATGAACTAGACTGTCTTAAGTATATACAAAAAAAAGGGATTGACCTCAAACAAAATTTGATCTCAAATCATGTTTCGCAATAAATACAGGATAACCTGATATTATCATTATGATAAATTCACATTAAGCGTTACTTGATTCAGGAGCAATCGATGACTTGGGATTTTGATCTAATTGATGGACCATATTCTGGCAGCATTGAAGGACCAGCTTGGGATGGTTCAGGTTTACTTTTTACTCACATACCTGCAAGTAAAATCATGCGATTTGACCCGAAATTAGGTAAATCTAGTATTTTTCGATCAAATACGAACAATGCAAATGGGTTAATCTTTGATAAAACTGGTAATTTGTTTGCATGTGAGGGAGGAGCCAGACGGGTTGTAAAATACAATCAAAACAACACGACAGTAGAGATTGCCCATCGCTTTACAAAACGAAAATTGAATATACCAAATGACCTTGCTATTCATCATAATGGAAGTATTTGGTTTACAGACCCTTACTACGAAGGGGCAGGCGGACCATGGAGTGAAGACAGAACAGCAAAAGAACTAGAACACGATTCTGTTTACAGACTAGATCCGAACGATGATGGAACATGGTCCATCATCCGAGTAACCTTTGACACTTCTAAGCCAAACGGAATCCTTTTTTCATTAAACTATGAAACCCTGTACGTTGCGCAATCTGGTAAGGAACCGTCTGAACTTAGGCAATTACGTGCCTATCCTATCAATCCAGATTACAGTTTAGGAACATTCACAATTATTCACGACTTTGGCCCACATCGTGGAGTTGATGGTATGGTCTTGGACACTTCAGGAAACATAATAGCTACAGCAGGTTTTAATCAAAGCGGACCCGGACCTATTATCTACGTATTTTCACCAGAAGGAACAATCTTGGATCAACATAAATTCCCCTCTGACCGGCCTACCAACTGTACATTTGGGGGAGATGATCTCAATACTCTTTATGTTACGACTGGAGAAGGATATTTATATTCGGCTAAAACAGAACTCCAAGGTAGACTTGACTACCCGGGATTGATATAGACTCGGAAAAGTACGACAATTCCTATTAGACTTAACAATACGGAGGATCTAAATGAATAACGAAGACATTCGAGTTGGATTCATTGGAGCAGGTGCCAATACTACACTTCAACATCTTCCAAAATTGCAAGCAATCAATGGTGTAAAAGCAGTTAGTGTAGCTAACAGATCAAGGAAATCAGGGCAAAAAATAGCCGATGAATGGAACCTTGAAACAGTTTATGACAGTTGGGAAGATCTCGTCCTTGCCAAAGACACGAACGCCATTTGTATAGGCACTTGGCCTTATATGCATAAGACTCTGGTTTTAGCAGCACTGGAAAATAATAAACATGTGTTGTGTGAAGCACGTATGGCAATGAACTCAGTTGAAGCGCGCGAGATGTTAACAGCATCAAGACAAAAACCCAAGTTAGTCACTCAGATCGTACCTGGGCCGCTTTCACTAAGAGTAGAAAATACCATAAAAAATTTGATTGCGGATAACTATCTAGGTGAAATCTTATCAGTTGAATTATCACTCGGAGGTGATTTTATTGACAGACAAAGCCTCTTACATTGGAGAGAAAACAAAGATCTGAGTGGCAATAACATGATGCAGCTTGGAATCTGGTACGAAGAAATTATGAGATACGTAGGACCAGCAAAAAATGTAAAAGCTATAACAAGAACACACGTTAAAAGTAGAAAAGACGATTCCGGTTCAACACGATTTATCACCGTACCCGATTACGTTCAAGTTCTCAGTGAAATTGAATCTGGTCCAGTGATGCATATAAGAATCGGTAAAACTCTCGGACATTCAGGAGCTGATTACCTGACGATGTTCGGTACAGAGGCGACAATCCGATTAGACACACAAACAACTAAACTCTATTCAGCGAAAAAAGGTGAAGAAAATATGGCTGAGATTAGTATCTCTTCAGAACAAGAAGGATATTGGAGAGTCGAAGAAGAATTTGTGAACTCTATCCGTGGCCAAGAGACTGTTACACACACTTCATTTGAAGACGGTGTTAAATACATGGAATTTACAGATGCGGTTCACATAAGTTCCAGAACAGGTGAAACTGTACAGTTACCACTAGTCTAGACTGCCGTAAGAATTATTTAAAAACCAGGTAGACAGTTTCTTGACTGTTCGATTGAGGACCTTGTGGATATAAAAACAATACGAGAAGATTTTCCGACACTTTCAAATCTGACCTATTTTAACACTGGATGGTCAGGACCATCCCCTAATTTAGTTATAAAAAGTATAAACGACAGACTGGAATTTGAGAATTCAAATGGACCTACTGCTCCAAATGTAATCCAAAGTGCTGAAGATATTGACGTAAATTTGGGACTAGCAATCGCAAAACTAATTAACTGTTCTCCTGAAGAAGTACTTATTACAACGAGTACGACTGATGGTATCAATACTATTTTGTCAGGTTTCCCATGGAAGAAAAACGACCGTATCATTACATGTAACCTTGAACACCCATCGATTCTTCTCCCCTGTTATCAGGCCAATAACCTCCACGGCGTAGAATTGGATATTTTAAACTTGTCATCAAATGACACACACCAGAGCATTCTTGAAAAGATTTCTGAAGCCATAACAGACAAAACCAGGATGATATTTTTCAGCCATGTCCAATATTCAAATGGACTGCGAATGCCAATCGAAAAAATCAGCAATCTAATCTCAAACCTAGATATTTTATTGATGATTGATGGAGCCCAAGGTGTAGGACATATTAATGTTGATGTGAAAAAATTGGGATGTGATTTCTATGCCATGCCCGGGCAAAAATGGCTGTTAGGACCTGATGGAACAGGAGCTTTATATATTAATAAAAAGAGAATCCCACTTATTGAACCAGTCAGGGTATCTGATAGCTGGGTCATCGACTACAATTTAGATGGAAGTTTTCTTCCAGATTCACATTTAATTGAGAAATTTAAATTGACTACAACAAGTGCACCACTACGTTCTGGGTTGATAAATGGAATTAAATACATTTCTGACATAGGTTTAGATAAAATAGAAAAAAGAAACCTTGAATTATCAACTACTTTGATCAACAAACTTTCTGATCTTGAAGACACAAAAATTCTTTCTCCAACTGATAAACCTACACAATCAGGATTAGTAACATTTCATTTATCAGGAATCGATCAAGAAACAGCATGTTTGAACCTTTGGGAAGATAACAGAATTATAGTCAGGAATGTAGAATATCCTGCATCTATAAGAGTCTCATTAAATTTTTTCAATACTGATCAAGAAATTGAATTCTTGATCGATTCAATCAGACAATTGCTTAACAATTAACACTCTTAAAACTACTACTTTCTAACAAATAATAATCCTTAATTGTATTTATCCATACATTATTTAACGTTTTGGTTAGGTATGTTTTTGTTTCGTCCGAATTTTTAGTTTTATCCACTATTTCGAATAGTTTGTTATCGAATATTTTAAACTTCTACCAAACACCGGTTGAAACCTTGATTGATTTAACAGTAAAATTCTTGTGTTCGATAACATCTGATTTGAATCTTTGTTTTACAGTAAATCTCTGAAAACGGAATAAATTGACCCATGTACCACAACATCGCTGATGAACTGTCCGTAGTTGAAAGATGTTGCTACTAACCCTTTTTTGCTATGATACAATCCAGAACAGTTCAAAATCGGAAAAATATAGTTCAGAGGCTAAACTAAAGTATGACATCGAATATAGTTCTCTCCCAAAAAGATTTTAATACAGTTGGTACCCGCCCTATAAGACATGATGGATACGACAAGGTTACTGGTAAAGCACAATACAGTGCTGATATAGACCTCCCAGGCTTACTTCACGGTAAAGTACTAAGGAGTCCACATGCCCATGCAATAATTAAATCTATAAATACAACAAAAGCTAATAATTATCCTGGGGTAGTTGCTGTTATCACTTCTTCTGATTTACCAGACTCAAGTAACTGGCCGCTTGGAGACAGACAGTTAAACAACAAGGTACTAGCATCAGGTAAAGTACTGTACAAAGGTCATGCTGTAGCAGCTATTGCTGCATCTAGTCCTCACGCTGCTGAAGAAGCACTCGAATTGATTGAAATTGATTATGAACTACTACCTTCAGTGACCACAGCTCAAGAAGCTATAGCAGAAGGAGCTCCGCAGTTACATGATGAATATGTAAACAATATCTCAGATCACACTCAACTTAAACTGGGAAACGTAGAACAGGGTTTTAAAGATTCAGACATTGTAATCGAACGTGAATTTCGTACACAAACAGTACACCAAGGGTACATTGAACCCCATAGTGCAACAGCATGGTGGACACCTCAAGATAAAATCACAGTCTGGTGTAGTTCTCAAGGGCACTTTCAAATAGGAGAGAATACCGCACAAGTACTTGGATTACCTTCCTCTAAAGTCAAAGTAGTCCCAATGGAAATAGGTGGAGGGTTCGGTGGAAAAACTACTGTATACCTTGAACCTGTGGCAGCAATTCTTTCAAAACTGTCAGGACATCCTGTAAAAATCAGTATGAGCAGAGCAGATGTTTTAGAAGGAAGCGGCCCAACAGCTGGGTCATATATGTTTATGAAAATTGGTGCTACCACCAGTGGTAAAATTACTACCGCTCAGGTAGACCTTAAATTTGAAGCAGGAGCATGGCCAGGATCTCCAGTTGGTGCAGCAGCCCAATGTATGCTTTCACCGTATGACATAGATAATGTCCTTATTGACGCATACGACATAGTTGACAACAAACCAAAATCGACTGCCTACAGGGCTCCCGGAGCCCCAATCGGAGCCTATGCAGCTGAAACACTTATTGACGAACTGAGTCAAAAATTATCCCTTGATCCTATAGATATTCGGATTCTTAACGGAGCGAAGGAAGGGACAAGAAGAGCAAATGGTGTGGTCAATCCTGTAATAGGCGCTATTGAAACTGCAGAAGCAGCAAAAAACCATGATCATTATAGCAAGCCTTTAACCGGAAAGAACCAAGGCCGTGGCGTAGCATCAGGATTCTGGGTCAACGGATCTGGAGCGGCCTGCGCCACAGCAAATGTCAATTACGATGGGTCAGTTAATTTGACTATTGGAACAGTAGATATTGGAGGAACGAGACCAGCAGCTTCTCAGCAACTCGCTGAAGTGCTGGGTATTCCCGTTGAAAATGTAAACCCTCATGTAGGACACACAGAAGAAATTGGGTACACTTCTATGACAGGTGGAAGCGGAGGAGCATTTAAGACAGGATGGGCTAGTTACGAAGCAGCTCAAGACGTGAAAAGACAGATGATTAAGAGAGCTGCACTTCTGTGGGGTAGCTCTACAGATGATGTGGAACTCGTTAACGGTGTTTTTAAACATGTTTCTGACCTTCAACTTAGTATCACTTTCAAGGAACTAGCTGCTGAGCTACCATCAACAGGAGGACCTGTAGTAGGTAGCGCTAATATGGATCCACAAGGAGCAGGCAGCGCTTTTGCTACCAACATAGTTGATGTCGAAGTGGACCCTGAGACCGGCAAGGTTGAAATACTGCGATATACAGCTGTACAAGATGCTGGAAAAGCAATCCATCCAAGTTACGTAGAAGGTCAAATCCAGGGAGGTGTAGTCCAGGGAATCGGATGGGCATTGAACGAAGAATATTACATGACTGACAACGGTACAATGGCAAATACAAGCCTCTTAGACTATAGAATGCCAACCGCTTTGGATCTACCTATGATCGATACAGTTATCGTCGAAGTAGCGAATCCAAATCACCCATATGGTGTACGTGGAGTTGGTGAAGTTTCGATAGTACCTCCTTTAGCAGCATTAGCTAATGCGATTCACGATGCCACTGGAGTTAGAATGACCGAACTACCAATGAACCCTGCCTCTGTACAAAAAGCACTTTCGAAAAATGGTAACGGTACTGACTGAGATATTTATTGATATAATAGGTATCTACTTAATAATCTTTTTGATCGTGAGCATTGTCTAGGAAGTAATTCCTAGACAATTAAAATGACTTTCGCTAAATCCAAGCAACGATGAAAAATATTGGTTTAATAGTTAATCCGATAGCTGGAATGGGAGGAAGAGTTGGTTTAAAGGGAACCGATGGGTTTAATATTCAACAACAGGCAATTTCCCTAGGAGCCACATCGGAAGCTAAATACCGCGCTTTTGAAACCCTAAATGTTCTTAGTTCAAGTTCATCAATATTCAAGCTCACAACGTGTTCTCGTGAAATGGGGGAATATCCCGCTTTAAAAGCAGGATTTAAACCAGAACTTGTCTACTCTATGGCATCTGGACCAAGTACTGCTAACGATACTAGGATTGCTGCCTCAAAAATGCAGGAGATAGGAGTAGATCTTTTACTTTTTGTAGGAGGCGATGGAACTGCTAGAGATATTTGCGACGAAATTGGAGAGGATATATTAACTTTGGGAGTTCCTTCTGGAGTGAAAATTCAATCCGGGGTTTTTGCAGTCACACCCAAAAGTGCTGGACATATTGTACGTTCATTTATTGATGGTGAAATCACTGAAACTTACCTTAGAAAGGTAATTGATGTAGATGAAAGCAATTTGAACAATGATGTTATTTGCTCTACACATTATGGTTTTTTAAAAGTACCTAACGATAACACTCGTATCCAACTCGGGAAAACAGCTACTTTGATTTCACAAATAGAATCACTATCATCATTATCAAAATCATTCGTTAACCAAATAGATAATAATTTGACATATATTATAGGCCCTGGACGGACAACTGAATCTATAATGGATTTTATGGGAATCGAGAATACTCAATTAGGTGTAGATGTAATTAAGGGAAAAGAACTTCTTGCCAAAGATGTATCGGAACAAGATATTCTTAATATTGTTGATTTAGAAAAGACGAAAATAGTGTTAACTATTATTGGAAACCAGGGCCACATACTTGGACGCGGCAATCAACAAATTAGCCCTCAAGTCATCAGGGCAGTTGGCTTTGACAATTTCATAGTAATTGCTGCCAAAAACAAACTCCTCCAACTGAAAAACAGACCATTACTTGTAGACACCGGCGATCCAGATCTTGACATGGATCTGGGCGGATATATCAAGGTGTTTACCGACTATGGGGAACATTCTGTCCATCGAATAAGTAACCCTGTTTAGAGTTAAGTTCTGAAGAATGTCTTGCCTCAGTCATGTATCATGAGATAAATCAGATATTTTCTATAGGACTTGATATTGATGGAACAACGATACCTAGGAAAAACAGGAGAATTGATTTCAGTTATCGGACTAGGAGCAATTGTATTTGTAGGAGAAAATTCCAACTTTGCAACTGAAACGGTCGCCAGGGCAATCGATGCAGGAATAAACTATTTTGATATGGGACCTGCATATGGTAGAGGTGAAGCAGAAGAAAAGGGGGGACCTGCTATAAAACCATACCGAGATAATATTTTTCTTGCAGAGAAAACAAAATTTCGTAAAGCCAAAGACGCTGAAAAAGACCTAAGAAACTCCCTGAAAAAGATGGACACAGATTACTTTGATTTATATCAATTTCACGCAGTTACCACAAATGAAGATGTAGAATCTATTATCGGTTCCGGCGGCGCTTTAGAAGCAGTCGTCAAAGCTCAGGAACAAGGACTCGTTAGGTTTATAGGATTTTCTGCACATAGCGAAGAGGCTGCTCTTAAACTCTTGGAATCGTTCAACTTTGACACGGTTCTTTTCCCCATCAATTATGTGGCTTGGCATCAAGGCAATTTTGGCAAAACATTATTAAGTAAAGCAGATGAGACTGACACAGGTATATTGGCATTAAAATCGCTTGCTCAAACTGTTCGGCAAAATAATGAACAAAAGTGGCATAAAGCGTGGTACCGTCCAATAGATAATTATGATCAGGCAAAACGAGCTTTAAAATGGACTTTATCGAAACCGGTCACATCATGTGTAAGTCCAAGTCACTCAGATCTACTATGGTGGATGGTACAAGCAGAGAAAGAGACTTCCAACCTCCAATATGATGACTTTCAAGAATTAAAAACTTCTGCAGCCGGCTTTGAACCAATATTCTCTTCAAATAAACACTAATCAATATAATTCTGGTATTTAACTCTTCCCCGAAAGGTACATAAAATGAACACATTTAGAAATAAAGTAGTCGTAGTTACAGGAGGATCCCACGGTATTGGAAGAAATACGGCCATTGAATTTGCAAAAGAAGGTGCTCAAGTGAGTATTGCAGATATCGATATTGTCCAAGGGAAAAAAATAGTAAATGAAATCAAAGATATCGGTGCTAAAGGACTGTTTATCGAGGCAGATGTCTCAAAAATAGAAAATTGTCAAAAGGTAGTTAACAATACAGTTGATGCTTTCGGATCAATAGACATTCTTTTTAATAATGTTGGTATCCAGTCCCCGGGTTCTTACCTAAACGTAGAAGATACTCCTGAAGAAATGTGGGATATCATTATGAACGTTAATCTGAAAAGCTATTACATGATGTCCAAATTTGCTATACCTCACATTCGTGAAAGGGGCGGAGGTGTGATCATAAACACTGCCAGTGTACAAGGATTACAATCCCAAAATCTTGTTCCAGCATATGCTGCAAGTAAAGGTGGAGTACTTTCACTAACACGAAATATGGCATTGGATTATGCTAAAGATAATATTAGAGTACTGGCAGTATGTCCCGGAGCCATCGACACAAAAATGGTTAGAACTGCGGCAGCTTTAGAAGGTGATGATACTGATCAGATAATTGCTAACTGGGGTAAAACTCATCCTGTAGGGCGGATTGGAACAGGAACTGACATAGCCAACGTTGTACTTTTTTTAGCCAGTGAAAAAGCAAGCTTCATGACTGGTGAATATGTGAATATAGATGGAGGTTACATGGCTCTTGGAGCCTGGGCCGGTGCTGCTGGATCTGCAGCACTAGATACTTAATTAACTTCCATTATATTTTTCGAAATATTAATTTGAAAGATTGGAGACAATTTTATGCATTATCGTATAGAACGTAACTACGGATGTAGAATTTCTGATTCATGGACTTACCGAGGACATAAGACTGCAATAATCGAGAATGAGATTTTACGTGTAGTTGTACTTATTGATAAAGGTGCAGATATTTATGAATTTTTGCATAAGCCGTCAGATACAGATTTCGTATGGAGATCTCCATGGGGTGTAAGAGACCCAAAACAATTCGTACCGACTACCGGTTCAGGAACAGAATTATGGTTAGATCAATATGAGGGAGGTTGGCAAACAGTCCTTCCTGGTGGAGGATTCCCTTCTCAATATGGTGACGTTCAAATGGGTCTACATGCTGAAGTTAACACAATCCCGTGGGACTCGCAGATAGTCGTAGATTCTCCTGAGACTGTAACTCTTAAGTGCTCCGTCCGTACATATAGAACTCCTTTCTACTTTGAAAAATCTATCACTCTAGACTCATTGTCTCCTGTTCTAAAAACTACACAAACGATTATCAATGAAGGAGAAGAAGAAGCACACGTGGTATGGGGTGAACACATAGCGATAGGCGAACCTTTTCTAAATGAAAATTGTGTGATCGATCTTCCAGGTGGCACAATCGTAAACCATCCAGATATCTTTCACCCCAACAATACTTTGAAAGAGGGATTTGAAGGTCCCTGGCCCTGGAATCAGAATTTAGCAGGAAATAGAGTTGATTCACGAATCATACCTCCGAAAGCCGCCCGAACATACGACATGTCTTATATAAAGGATATGCCAGAAGGTTGGTATGCAATAACTGATAAGGAGAAAGGCGTTGGTTTAGGAGTATCATACCCTTTAGATATATTCCCATATCTTTGGTACTGGCAGTCATTTGGAGGAGGATTTGGATACCCTTGGTATGGAAGAACATACAATCTTGGTTTAGAACCATTTACCAGTTACACTAATCAAGGACTGGCTCAGGCTATAGAAAATGGAACAGCGCTAAAAATGAATGCCGGTCAAAAAATAGAAGCTTTCAATACAGCAGTAGTTTATACAGGATCAAGCCCTGTCACTCAGATATCACCTGGTGGAAATGTAAAAAGAAAGAACTAATCTTGACTAACAAAGTGCTTGCGATTTTTAGTCATGCCAATTACTGTAGATCGTAGAATGAGAAGAAATCATCAGCATCAGGAGAAAGTTACTAAATGACTACAACAACCAGGTCATCGATTGAACTGAATGGTAGTATACAAATGCCGGGAGACAAGGAATCCCACCAAGCATCTTTTTCAATTGATCGCAAAACTAGTGAAGTGGAATTAAACTTTGATTCCACTCCTGGTGGGGCTCAATCTTGGATTGCTTCATCGGTTGTATTGAAAAGGCGCCTCAAATACTATGAGTTAGTTTTTCAAACCTCAAATCTCCCAGTCGAAAATTTGGTCCTGACATGGAAAATGAATATAGCTCTTAGCGATAGAATGGCAGCAGGTGTAGTCTTGGCACGTCCAAACGACCTTAAAGTAAAAGGAGAACATGGTTTCACTTTGGTTGCATCTGGCGAAGCTTCAGGCATTGATAATTATTTAACTCAACTGGAAAGTGGATTATATAGAAATTTTGATGATTAGTTTGAATAAATTTGGCTGAATAATATTCAACAAATATCCTGGAATATATTGTGAAAATCACAGAAATTGAGACATTCCACTGTTCTGATGGAAAACGGAACAATATCTTTTTACAGATATTGACCGACGAATCAATAGTTGGTGTCGGGGAACCTTATACCGTTGGTCCAGACGAAAGTGTTCTTGGTATGATCCACTCCATCAAACCTTGGTTTATTGGCCAAGACCCATCGAGGATTGAATGGTTGTTGAGACGGGCCCGTAATTCCATGCGTTTCCCTTTGGGATCTGTCGGCTGGGCTGCACTATCAGGTATAGACCATGCTCTTTGGGACATAATGGGTAAAACACTTGGAGTGCCAGTTTATATGCTCCTAGGAGGTAAACACAGAGACAAGGTACGGCTATACCATGGGGCGCATGGAGATAATCCTGAAAAACTGGCTGAAAATGGAATAAGATTGATTGAACAAGGATACACAGCCCTAAAAACCAGTCCTTATTCTTCAAACTGGAGAACATTGCCATGGGCTTCTGTATTAAAACACGCTGAAAACAGACTGAGCGCACTACGAGATGCTGTAGGTATAGACATTGACATTGGTGTAGATATCCATGCGACTCTCGCTGAACCTTTTCGTGCTAAAGAACTTGCAGCAGTTCTTGAACCCTTTCGATTGATGTTTATCGAAGAACCGGTCAGGCCAGAACATTTTCCTTCATTTAATAAAATCAGAGACGGAATTAATATTCCAGTTGCTACAGGCGAGAATTTATTCAGCCTAAATCAATTTGTTTCCCTTATTGATAATTCTGGAGTCGACATTATCCAGCCTGATTTGTGTTCTGGTGGTGGCCTGTCAGAGGCCAAGAAGATAGCTGCCCTTGCAGAGGCAAATTACGTTTCAATCGCACCACACAATCCGTTGGGGTCAATATCTACAGCAGTATCAACACACTTTGCGGCTTCAACTCCTAACTTCCTGATTTTAGAATACTGGGGGGAGCATCTTAAGAAAAATGAATTCCAATTCGTCAATAATCCCTGGCAGCCTGTGAACGGTTATATGCCCTTACCTACAAAACCGGGTTTAGGAATGGAATTAAATTTTGAAGCGATTCATAAAAACCCTCCAATTACATGGAACCGCGGTTTTCCTAAAAACAGCGATTCTAGTCCCGGGTATATTTAGCAATGAATTCGATTTGTAAAAATCAGGTAAAACATTTATGAAAATAATAGATATTTCTTGCCATATTGTAGATGGTGGGGGCAGAAATATAATATTTGTAAAAACGAAAACTGATAAAGGTATCACTGGCTGGGGTGAAGCATTTAGTGTTGGACCTGATCAAGCAGTTTCATCCACGATAGACCACTTGAAACACTGGATTATTGGTGAAGATCCAAGAGACATTGAGCGACTATGGGCCACCATATATCAAGGATTACGATTTCCTCCTGGATCCATTGGTCTTGCCGCGATAAGTGGGATTGAACACACTTTATGGGATATCTCCGCAAAAGATCTAGGGTTACCGGTTTATAAACTGCTAGGCGGAAAAATGCGAGACAGAGTCCGCGTTTATCAGGGTTGTTCAGGTAAATCACCAAAAGAAGCATCTGAATTGGCAAAACATTTAATCAAACAATACGGATATACCTCCCTAAAAATGAGCCCATTTCCACCTGACAACCATCTACTACCATGGAACAGAGTTATCGAAGACGGGCCAAAATTTCTTGGGACAGTTAGACAATCTGTAGGTGAGGATATTGACATAGGTATTGACGTGCATGCAAAAATCTTTGAACCACGTAAAGCTGTAGAGCTAGCCAAAGCTATATCAAAATTCCGACCAATGTTTTTTGAAGAAGCCATCAGACCTGAAAATATTCGTGAAATGAGTTGGGTAAAAAAGTTATCACCTATACCAATTGCTACTGGTGAAGCCCTCTTCACAAAATTTCAATTCAATGACCTTATAAGGTCCGATGCTGCGGATATAATTCAGCCTGACGTATGTATTTGCGGAGGACTGTTAGAGATGAAAAAGATCGCAGCCATTGCTGAAGGATATAATATAGCAGTTGCACCCCACAATCCGATGGGGCCACTCGCGGGGGCAATAAATGTCCATTTCGCTGCATCTATAAACAATTTTCTAATATTAGAATACAAACCACATGATAAAGGCCGATGGAGTGAGTTCGTGAAAAATCCATGGATTCCTGTAGATGGGCATTTAGAAATTCCTGAAACTCCAGGCTGGGGTTTAGATATTGACGAAGATGCTTTACTCAAATACCCACCAATAGATTGGAGAAGAGGTAATCCAATTAATAATGATAACAGCCCAGCACTGCTATAAAACCTTATAGAATTATGAGTCTCAAAACTGACTATAGATGAATATAAAACATCGGATTTTAATGGTATTTACATGCTTATTCAGGTCATTGATTTAGTAATCGGTTAGATCGTATTTCAAAGGGTTTTGACCTGTAAAATAGAGGGATCGCAATTCTTAATAGATATCTAGAATCAATGTATATGCGATTAAAAACAGCTGCGAAATACGTTCTCTATTTGTTTGGCAAAACAAAATTGCTCCGTTTCTTCAAATTGGATAGTGAACCAAATATATCTCGCAGGACATTTATCACTCGTTTTTTTAGTTTAGCGTTCGTGGCAGGACTATTAGCGATAGCTCTTAAATTTGGGCTAAGTAATCCTAAAGTAAAAGATGGTAGCACTCAATCAAAACGTAAATTAATTACACAAATTACACCTACTGAAGAATTTTATAAAGTTTCTAAGGATGAAACTGTTCCAGATATAACCATGAATGAATGGAAACTTACTGTAGATGGCATGGTTGACAGGCAATTATCACTAAATTACCAAGATATAATTGGTTTCCAATCTTCTGAAGAATTCGTAACGCTCGAATGTATCGGTAATCCAATTGGAGGAAACCTAATTGGGAATGCCAGATGGAAAGGGATATCCTTAAATCATATTCTGGAGGAATCTGGAATTGTAAATGAAACCAAGAATATTTTATTTGAAGCAGATGACGGCTTTAACAACTCTATATCTTTCAGTAGAGCTATGGATGGTGATGCTTTTTTGGTTTACGAAATGAATTCTGAACCATTAACTAGAGAACACGGTTTCCCTTTGAGATTGTTAATTCCAGGATTTTATGGCTATAAAAGCGTTAAATGGCTTACAAAAATACATGCGATCGATGAACATTTTCTAGGATACTGGGAAAGTCGAGGACGAACGAATTATCCTATTATCAAGACTATGTCAAAGATTATTACTCCAATCCATAACTCAACTCACAAACTCAAAGATATAGCTGTTTCAGGAATAGCTTACTCTGGAGATAGAGGGATTTCAATGGTGGAACTTAGTTACGATGGAGGTGAAAAGTGGGATCCAGTTGACCTTATGAGCAGGCCTCTATCACCTTTCACATGGATTAATTGGGAAACCAACTACACTCCTACTGTAACCGGTGACATGACTATATCTGTCCGAGCTAGAGACTTAGATGGTGTTATCCAGACCCCTATTGTAAGCGCGGTATATCCAGACGGTGCAACAGGTCATCATAATATCAATATATCCGTTAATCTATAGAGTCTGTCTTCCCTGAAAGCCTATGTCAATCTCGTGCCAAAACTTTATTGAAGTTTCTCCTTCTGTCCAACATAAGTACACCAATCTCGCGTCCATTTTATGAGGGAAATCTACAAGAAATGGATCTATACCTTTTATTAAAATACCTCTTTTGCTTATGGCTGATACCACCTTTTTGATATCTTGGGATACCTTGTTCAATTCTTTTTGAAATTCTTCAAGTTTATTGTGAGAATTTTGTCCACCGTTACCTGCCATTCGAGATACCAGTTCATCAATTTGTCGTTGCAAATCGCGAATTGAATTTCGTTTGGGAATTATTGATTCTATTTCATTGATCAACCAAGAAATGTGTTCTTGAGCTTCCTCAATTGTAAAAACCTTTTCCGACATTCACGTTTCCTTATACAGAATTACTTTTCTTTATCAACATGGTTGAGACGACAAACGATTTTCTTATCTATAAAATAACTATAGATTCAAATGTAATTTTAAACCTGTTTGTAAATCGATTGACCCAGCTATTTTTGCATGCTACGGTTCGTTATAACCAATAAGAAATATATTAGCATCAGGCGGAAAATTTTACCTGCTGCTACATATTAGGGATGTTTTTCATCGTAGAACATTCGTAATTTATATATAGAAGGATACAAGTATGGCAGGGCAAGAAAATAATATCGACAATTATTCCACATACCAACCAACTCAAATTGAAAAGAAATGGCAATCAAAATGGGAAGATGAGGGTATATATATAGTTGACGATACCGACCAAAAAGAGAAATTATTCGAATTAACTATGTATCCATATCCCTCTGGTGATTTACATATTGGCCATTGGTACGCTATGGCACCTTCAGACACTCATGCGAGATTCAAAAGGATGCAAGGTTTTAACGTACTCCATCCAATGGGTTTTGATGCTTTTGGATTACCAGCTGAAAATGCAGCTATTAAAGATGGTATACACCCTGCAATTCGTACTAAGAATAATATCCAGAATATGAGAAAACAACTCCGATCTATGGGGAATATTTATGACTGGTCGAGAGAAATCAATACGTCCCTTCCTGAATATTATAAATGGAATCAATGGATATTTCTAAAATTTTTCGAATCAGGCTTAGCATATAGACAATTTGCTCCAGCAAATTGGTGTCCAACAGATAACACTGTTTTAGCTAATGAACAGGTCATTGAAGGACGATGTGAAAGATGCGATGACTTGGTTACTAGAAAAAATCTGAACCAATGGTTCTTTAGAATAACAGACTATGCTGAAGAGCTTCTCGACCATTCTAAATTGGACTGGCCCGACAAAATTAACATAATGCAATCTAATTGGATTGGTAAAAGTGAAGGAGTCGAAATTAAGTTTGACATATCCGAATACGAATTAGAGCAGAAAGAACTAATAACTTTCACTACTAGAATTGACACAATATTTGGAGTTACATTTGTTGTAATTGCCCCTGAACATGACTTAGTGCCTTCATTAACCACGTCTGACAGGCGAATTGAAGTAAATAATTATGTAGAACAGGCACGTCAACAGACTGAAATAGAGAGACTATCAACTGACAAAGAAAAAACCGGTGTTTTCACAGGGTCGTACTGTATTAATCCAATAAACGGGAAGAGAGTACCCATTTTTATCGCGGATTATGTTTTACTAACATACGGAACCGGAGTGGTGATGGCTGTACCGGCACATGACCAAAGAGATTTTGATTTTGCTAAAAATAACGATCTCCCAATAGATATTGTTATCGCTCCTGAAAACTGGGATGGCAAAGAATTTGATGCGGCATATACGGATCCAGGTAAACAGGTCAATTCAGGTTCATTTAGTGGTCAACCTAGTCTTTCAGCGAAAGATTCAATAGCTGATTTTATCGAAAAAAAAGGTTGGGGGAAAAGGTCTATTAACTATCGAATTAGAGATTGGCTTATATCAAGACAGAGATACTGGGGCACCCCAATTCCTATAATCTACTGCAAAGATTGTGGAACTGTACCAGTACCAGAAACCGAACTCCCTGTTCTACTTCCAGAGAATGCTGAATTTCTACCAACAGGCGAATCTCCATTAAAGCGACTCGATAGTTTTATTAATACCATCTGCTCTAAATGCGGTAAACAAGCAGAGCGAGAGACTGACACAATGGATACTTTTGTAGATTCATCCTGGTATCAACTGCGCTTTGCAAACCCTAATTATGATAAGGGACCTTTCGATAAGAAAGCAGTCCATGATTGGAACCCTGTTGGCCAATATACTGGTGGAGCTGAACATGCAGTTATGCATTTGTTATATGCGAGGTTTTTTACAAAAGCCATGAGGGATCTTAGGCTAATTGAAATTGACGAACCTTTTACTAAATTATTCAATCAAGGTCATATCATCGCCGATCATCAGAAAATGAGTAAGTCTAGAGGAAATGTAGTAGCACCGGACGAATATGTTAATACCGTTGGTGCCGATACCGTTAGATGTTATCTCATGTTCCTAGGTCCATGGGAACAGGGAGGCGATTGGAGCAAAACTGGGTTAAACGGGATATCTCGTTGGATGAATAGGATTTGGGAAATTTCGCATAAAAACATGGAAATATTAACATCCCATACCTTAAAGGAAGATCTAAATAGAGATTTAACTCGATCAATCCACAAGACTACCAAAAAGGTAACTGAAGATCTTGAACGATTTAAATTTAATACTGCTCTCGCAACTTTGATGGAATTTACAAATAGTCTCAACAAGGTATCTGTATTAAAAGGAATAGATCCAAAAACATGGGATCAGGCTATAGAAACTTTATTATTGCTTCTCGCTCCTTTTGCTCCACACATAAGTGAAGAATTATGGGAAAAAACTGGTCATCATTTTAGTATTCATTCTCAAAAGCTACCCGAATGGGATCCTAATTTAGTGACAAGCGATATTATTACTATGATAGTCCAGGTTAATGGGAAATTACGCGACAAGCTAGAGATCGAAAGGGATATATCTGAAGATAAAGCTAAAGAGTTAGCTTTATCAAGTCAGAGAATAAAACAACACATTCAAAATATGAAAACAGAAAAAATAATTTATATCCCCAATAAATTGATTAACATTGTCCTATCGTGACTTATCCAAGATAAATAACTAGCTCGATAAAACAAATACATATGCTTTTTAATCAAATTATTCGAGGATTTTGTATACTCATATCCTATTTCTTAGGCTAAACAGGCCGCTCTCCAAGCTTTTCAAGCCGCTTCATCGCTTCCAGATATATATCCTCATCTAGAGGACCACGTTGTACTGATTCTACATTTTCTTTGAGGTGTTTGAGATTTGTAGTACCTACAATAAGAGTATGTGCATCAGGGTGAGTAAGCGTTAAACGTAGCACGAAAGAGGTACGACTTTCGCCAAAACCACGTAGATCATCTAAATTTGATTTGTTAAAATTGTCCCAATTTAACTTTTCTCCTTTACCAATACCAGGCTCCCCTAAAGCAGCTCCTCCTCTAATTATTACCCCAACTCCATTTGATGCCACTTTTCTTATCCAATCTTCATGTAATCTTTCTAACGGAGAATACGGAATTTGGAAAACATCAAAAACATCCCATTCTAAATAGGTTGTTAAATCAGGCAAATTAGTTGAAACACCTATCCAATGAACTTTTCCTGTTTGTTTCATTTCCTGTAAAGCTTCGACTAATTTCCCTGATACACATTCATCTACTGATGGGTTATGTAGCTGCATAATATCTATGACGTCGGTTTTTAATCTTTTTAAGCTATTTTCAAATGTCAATATACAGTTTTGTTTGGTCCAAATATGTCCCTTATCAGAACCACCACATTTGGTTGCTAGAAAATATTCAGACCTTCTGTGTGACAAGAATTCCCCAATCAGTTCTTCACTATTGCCATAATCATCTGCTGTATCAATAAAATTTATTCCCAGATCTAAGGCCGTTTGGTGAATTAGCTTCGCATTTTCTTTAGATTGAGGCTTTCTGTGCGCTGCTCCATATCCAAGTCTCTTTACACACAATCCAGTTCGTCCTAAAACTGCGCTCTGCATATTACTATCTATCATTTTTCCACCTAGGTTTGATTATTTTCAAGTTTATTAATCAAAATATTGTTTCAAAACCAATAGACTTATCTCAAAATATATTTCAAAAAACACTACATTAATGATCGTTATTAAAATCTTTTGTGATTTGATTCAATATCAATTTTTTTACCATGACTCACTGTACACATACCGCACTAATAGGCCCATGTTGTTGGGCTCCATAAACATCTTTATCTCCTATTGCTCCAGAAGTAGCCCCAATTCTAGGAAAAGTGATCTTAATTGCTTTAGCTGGCTCAAAAATGAATATTTCAACATCGGCAATTTCAACACCATACAAACGGGAAACTAAATCAGGTGTCAGGATTTCACTAGAAACTACTCTATCAAAAGCCTGGTTTTGATCAAATAATATGTCTATAGTGATGTACAAAGGGCCCGCATTTTTTGAGCGTATCACCTGAGCTAAATCGTATAAAGTTTTCAATGTGCTAAACCCATTTTATAGCTAATTATTTATAATTGATATCTTCGAATTCTACCGTGAAAAGACTTTTAGTATCATCCACTTCCATTAGATGATAAACATTGAATTCATATACGGGTCCTCCAGTAAAATCTGATGGGGAAAATGGAAAAGCTAAATTCCCTCCGGTAGCTTTTCTACCCTTAAAGCCGCTGTGTAAAAAAGTGCTCCTAGTAAGAGCCAAAACTGCGTCAGATGTCTCCTGGTCGTCAGCTATTACTTCAATTACAACACCTAATTCTCTTGGATTTACCTTATCTTGAGATAACGGTGCCATTGACACACCATTTTTACCGTAATTAATAAAACGTAAAGAATAAGTTCCTACTGAGTTTAAGAGCATGTTATCCACCGTCCCAGCAACATCATTCTGGATATCTTCAAGATTAGATATCAATATTGGGTCAACAATCCCAGCTATTGATATTGATCGGTACCCGACAAACTTGGCACCCTCAATTTTAATGGTTGGTTGTTCAGCTGCATGGAATTTACTTCCATATACCATAACTTTCCTATCATCAATTTGTTCCATACGCACATCACTTAAATCAACAACCCCTTCCGGTTCGTAAAAACGGTGAGGTTCTGGTTGTTCATATAACATATGAGCCGCAACTGATGTAGGTGTTAAACGCCGATTATGATTTACTGCCTCTAATTCGAAATGATCATCTCTTAATTTTGCAATTATTGAATCATTGGTGCCGGTAGGAATAGCACACTGTGCTCCACATTCAATAATTTTTGCCATATGATAAGCAAGACCTGGATCAAATCCTTTCATAATTGCCATTGAAGCGAATATAGCTGTATCACAAGATCTTCCAGCTATGATTACATCCGCCCCTCCTTCAAATGCTTCAATAAATGGTGCCACTCCCATTTGACCTACTACCCTCTTCGACAAATCCAATTCGCGTTCTGTAAGTTCAGGGATTTGGCCCATGGGGCGAATTTTCCCAGATTTCAGGAAGGTTTTTAAAAACTCTTTATCTAAATCAGACCTTATAATTGCAAGACGGTATGTATGGCGTTGCTCTCTAGAAATTGTTTTTAGAATTTTTAATACTGAAGCAACATGTGGTTCTCCTCCTGCTGTGCCAGCTGACCCCACTACAAAAGGCAATTGTAATTGCCGAGACCCATTTAACGCGATACTTAGATCGCGTTTCAATTGTGCTGGCTTGATAAGGGATTTACCGCTACCAAGATAATATGGACCAGGATCTGTAGAACCGTTATCAACTCCCACTACATCGGGCAAATGAGACAGACCCACATCCAAAGAACTTTTTGGGAATCCATATCCCAAAAAACCACATAATGATAAAACTCTATGTTCTCTATTTGACATGATTCTTAAAACCCACCAAGAATACTGTATATTTTCTCTAAGAGATATTTAGATCCATCAATATTTATAATTGTAAAAGCTATCTGCGATCCGATGATACCAATTAGGCTTGTAGTCGTCGAGTTAATCCTGCAGATCATTATTTGGTACATACCCTATTTACTCGAATTCAGTCCATTTTGACTTGACACCTATATAGTTTGATGGCTAGTATCCACTCCAATAAGTTTAAATATTCGCCGAGGTGTAATATGGCCGATAATTTGGAATTAAAACCACAGCCAGATCTCGCAAATAGAATAAAGGCGATGAAAGATGATGGATACGCATATTTTCCAGATGCCTTGTCTCAAGACGAAATATCTGAACTCAAATCTATAATGGATGACCTAACACCTATTGAAGCTAGTTTCAACAGACACACCACAGTTGATAACGGTGGGTTTCTGAATAAACATATCAACAACGTATTCAATAGAAATCCTGTTTTTCTAAAATTCCTTGACCGGCCCGATGTAATTGACCTTGCGGAAGCAATACATGGAGAAGACTGTCATATTATAGGAATGACAGCTTGGGTTACTGGACCAGGTAGACCCGATCAACAATATCATTGTGACTGGCTTCCAATTGAATTACCTGAAGATGTACTGGCTGATCCTAGAGTCGAAACTCCGATATTCATATCAACTGCGCATTACTATCTTAATGATATGTACGAAGAACTCGGGCCTACGAAATTTATTCCCGGAAGTCATTTATCTGGAAGACGTCCCAATGGAGATACAGAGTGGCATGGCAAAGGTGGACAAAGTGTGATCTGCAAAGCAGGGGATGCCGTTATATTTAGATCCGAAGTTTGGCATAGAGGAACATCTAATCAAAGTAACGAAATCAGATACTTATTGCAGGTGCACTATGCCAATAGAATGATCACACAAAAATTCCCACCTTATCTAAATAAATTCCAATTCGA
Organism: uncultured Dehalococcoidia bacterium; assembly: GCA_964342485.1. Classification (GTDB taxonomy): domain Bacteria; phylum Chloroflexota; class Dehalococcoidia; order Lucifugimonadales; family CAJWER01; genus CAYFFO01. Next base: position 22,603 of record CAYFFO010000009.1, on the reverse strand, counting down.
TCCAGATATCCTTGCAATTTGTAATCCTAGACAAAGACGTATATTAGGTGACCATACTTCAAGTAACTATGATTAGGAATCAAGAATTTGTCTAAATTTTCCAAAATTAATGCATATGAGGTCATAAAGGAATCTCGGCCTAAACACCGGTATAGAGGAGCAGTAGTAGGATGCGGGCGTATGGGGAGCACTATCGATGACGAACATATAGGGTTGCCACATTACCCGTGGCCATGGGCTCACGCCCCCGCGATGATCGAAGCTTCTGGTGTAGAACTCGTGGCAGGGGTAGATTTAGATGCAAAAAGACTACAGGATTTCGGTGAACGTTGGGGAATAAATGGACTGTATTCTGACATCGAAGAAATGATGAAACATGCTCGTCCTGATATAGTTAGTGTCACAACCAGACCTGCTCAACGACCAGCTGCGATCAAAATTTTGGCAGAACTAGGAGTCAAAGCTATTTTTGCCACAAAACCTCTTTGTAGATCACTAGAAGAAGCAGATGAAATCATTGATGTATGTAATCGATCCGAAACTCTGTTAGTGATAGCGTGCCATTTAAACTGGTATGCTCCCTATAAATATGCCCGCGATTTGATAAAAAGTGGTGAACTTGGATCTTTAAGATCCATAGTTTGCAATACTCCGTTATCCCTTTCTAACATTGGAAGCCACAGTTTGTCGTTAGCTAGATCATTTATTGACTCACCTGCAATCTGGGCATTTGGTGATATCGACGATACAAATAAAGCATTAAGTAATAGAGACCTTTCCGGATCTGGTTATATAAAATATCAAAATGGGGTTATATGTATGCTGAATTCTAATGTACCGGAGAATTCTTGGTCTATAGAATTTTTATGTGAAAAAGGTAGGGTTGTGTCCCGTAATCATCATGCTACATTTGAGCTCTGGAAAAACTCTGCTCCAGACCAAAATAGTAGTATAAGCTACGACATCCAAAATATATTTCCTAATCCATGGATACCTAGAAGTTCAGTTGTAGATGCACTTGAAGGTGTTGCTAAAACCCTTGATGGTGATTTTCCGAATCTCTGTCCTGGCGAATTTGGTAGAGAATCACTTGAAATTGCTATTGCCATTAGAGAAAGTTATCTTAACAACGGTGTGAAAGTTGATATACCAATTCCAGATCGAAGTCTTAAAATTATCTGAGATTGATTAATTGACTCCTAAGTGGGATATTTTGTATAATCTATATCAATTGATGTAGTTCACAACCAGTGTGTTCATCAAAGAATAGTGATATCAAGGCTCTCTGGTGGTTTTAGCGAGACGGACCCACCCGTTCCCATCCCGAACACGGAAGTGAAACGTTTTAGCGCTCACGATACTGCACTTGCAAGGGTGTGGGAAAATAGGTCACTGCCAGGGGGCATTTTTATTTTAAAGATATCAATTAAATTTCCAAGAGACTTGTACACAACGATATATTGTTTAGATATAAGTCGATTCAATATGGTAAAATAACATCACGCCTGTTTGATATTAAATCGATTGGCATTTTATATATTTATTGAAGGCAAAAACATGACCCATAACCCCAAAGATACTGACCAGATTCAAGACATGGGAGCTTTACTAGATTCAGTAGAGTCACTCAAACCACTTGAAAGAGGACAGATTATTGAAGGGGTAATTATGCGAAAAGACCATGATGGTATCTTGATAAACGTTGGTCATAAATCAGAAGGACTCGTCCCAACTCATGAAATGTCAACGGTTAAATCTGAAAATTTGGAATCCTATGAAATTGGTGATCCCGTTCTTGTTTATGTCTTAAGAGACGGTAATTCAGGAGGATCACCACTTTTTTCAATTGACAAAGCAGCAGGTGAAACAGGCTGGGCCATTTTGTCTAAAGCATTGGATAAAGGAACTCCCCTTGAAGGCAAGATTCTTGGATTCAACAGGGGTGGAGCAATGGTTGATGTTGAAGCAGTGCAAGGATTTGTTCCTGTATCCCAAATTGCTAGTATTTCAAGAAACGAATTAGAAGATATATTGAGTTCCCTTGCACCTAAAGAGCAAGGCGAACCCAGAGAATCTAACAGTGCCATTAAAACCGCTGATCAGGGAAATACTCAAAAAAAATACACCGGTTCAAAATTGAAATTGAAAGTTCTTGAAATAGATCGATCTCGGAACCGAGCAATTTTATCTGAACGACTGGCTGTCAAGGAAGAGAGAGATTCAAAAAAGCTGAGTATAATAGAAAACCTTGCAGTAGGAGAAAAAAGAACAGGTAAAGTTAGTGGTATTAGCAACTTTGGCGTTTTTGTAGATATTGGAGGAGCCGATGGTTTAATCCATGTTTCGGAACTATCATGGGCGCCTGTACAATCTCCAGAAGAGATTGTGACAGTAGGGCAAGAGATTGAAGTTGAAATACTAACATTGGATTTGGAAACAAAAAAGATTGGTCTAACGTTAAAAAGATTGACGCCCGAACCGTGGCAACAAATACATGAGACCCTTCATATTGGTGATGTAGTTGACGCTACGATCACTAAACTGACTGATTTTGGAGCTTTTGCACGAGTTAAAAACGCAATAGAGGGATTAGTACATATTACAGAACTCTCTTCCAGTGCTATTCGACATCCTGGAGATGTAGTGAAAGAGGGAGACGCTGTTAGACTTAAAGTACTAAGAATTGAACAAGATCGAAAAAGACTGGCTCTGAGTCTTATACAGGCAATAGAGGAAAACTACTAAGGCCTAAACAGCCGATAAAACTTATACCTATAGGAGATAGTTTATGACCAGCAGCAGCAGGTTCGAAAAATTCTCTGAGAGAGCGCGCCGTGTCCTTTCACTTGCAAATGAAGAAGCACAACGATTTAATCATAGCTATATTAGTACAGAACATATATTACTTGGACTAGCACGTGAAACAGAAGGCATTGCTGCAAAAGTTTTAACAAATTTAGGTATAGAACTAAGTAAAGTTACCTCTGCAGTCGAATTTATCATTGGTCGCGGTGATCAACCGACTACAACTGAAAAGGGACTAACACCAAGAACAAAAAAAGTGGTCGAATTGGCCGTCGATGAAGCTCGAAGAATGAACCATCATTATATTGGTACCGAACATCTGCTGATCGGACTGCTAAGAGAAGGTGACGGAGTAGCCGCTGGAGTATTAAACAGCCTGCAAATCACACTTGATAAAGTGAGATCTGAGACCGAAAGATTACTTACTCAAAATGAAAATCAATCTCAAACACAATCGACCCCAGGTGGTAGGTCACAAACCAATACTCCTACTTTGGATCAACTTGGCATTGATCTTACTACTGCAGCCAGACAAGGCAAACTAGATCCGACAGTTGGAAGGTCGGAAGAAATCCAAAGAGTTACACAAATTCTCAGCCGTCGTACCAAAAACAATCCTATCCTTATTGGTGAACCTGGAGTTGGTAAAACAGCTATTGTAGAAGGGCTTGCTCAAAAAATATCTAGAGGTGATATCCCCACCACCCTTCAAGGAAAAAGATTAGTTACATTGGATATGGGAGCCTTAGTAGCAGGAACCAAATATAGAGGAGAGTTTGAAGAACGACTCAAAAAGGTTGTAGACGAGATTCGTGCTAGCCGTGATTGCGTGCTATTCATTGATGAAATACATACCATGGTTGGAGCAGGAGCTGCTGAAGGAGCAGTTGATGCAGCGAACATACTGAAACCATCTCTCGCAAGAGGGGAATTGCAGTGTATCGGTGCAACCACGCTTGATGATTACCGAAAATATATTGAAAGAGACCCTGCTCTTGAAAGGAGGTTTCAACCAGTTAATGTCAAAGAGCCATCAACTGAAGAAACCACCGAAATATTACGTGGTATAAAGAAACGATATGAAGAACATCATGAACTAGAAATTACCGATGAAGCGATCCAGGCAGCTGCTGCACTAGCTACAAGGTATATCCCCGACAGGTTCTTACCTGACAAAGCGATAGATTTAATTGATGAGGCATCTTCCAAAGTACGCATAGGTTTCAGCACAGCTCCTAAATCAGTGAACGAAACTTCACAAAAGCTAGAAAACCTAAGACAAGAAAAAGACGAAGCAATTTCGAGTCGTCAATACGAGGAAGCAGCTGAGTTACGAGATCGTGAATCTAAGCTATCTGAAAAACTGCTAGAACTCGAAAAAGAATGGAAAGATGACCTTGATAAATCGAATGCGGTAGTAACCCCTGAACATATTGCAGAAGTAGTAGCTATGTGGACAGGGATACCGGTTACTAGATTAACCGAAACAGAAACAGAAAGACTTATTAAGATGGAGGAAGTTCTTCACGAAGGTGTTGTGGGCCAAGATGAAGCTATATCACTAGTGTCCAAAGCTGTAAGGCGTGCTAGAGCTGGACTAAAAAACGTTAAACGTCCAGTTGGCACCTTCATTTTTTCTGGTCCTACTGGTGTTGGTAAAACTTATCTTGTACAGAAACTAGCGGAATTCATGTTTGGAAGCGAAGATGCCGTAGTTAGGATAGACATGTCAGAATTTATGGAACGCCATTCGGTTGCTCGACTAATGGGAGCGCCTCCCGGGTATATTGGATACGACGAAGGCGGTCAGTTAACTGAAGCAGTTAGACGAAAATCTTATTGCGTTATCCTTCTAGATGAAATAGAAAAGGCACATCAGGAAGTTTTCAATATACTGCTTCAAATATTTGACGATGGGCATCTCACTGATGCCAAGGGTAGAAAAGTCGATTTCAGAAACGCAATAGTAGTCATGACTAGCAATATTGGTTCTGATTTAATTCGTCAGGACAGGACTCTAGGCTTTACTAAAAGTACTGACAATGATAAAGCAGCTGATTATGAACGCATGAAAAGCAATGTGCTTGAAGAAATTAAGCGGTTTTTTAAACCAGAATTCCTCAATAGGATTGATGGAACAGTCGTATTTCATGCTCTTAGCAAAGAACATATGAACCAAATCGTTGATCTGCGACTTCAAGAAGTCTCAGGTGAATTGATTGAAAAAGGAATCAATTTTGAAATCTCGGATTCGGCTAAAGATTGGTTAACTACAAATGGATATGATCCACTGTTTGGGGCAAGACCAGTTCGAAGACTTATTCAAGACACGATTGAAGACAAATTATCTGATGCTATTTTAGGTGGAACTCTCAATCCAGGTGACACAGCTTTTGTTGATATAAACGATGACGACGAAATTACAATTGAGTCGCAATCTCCAGTCACCGTAAGTTCCGCTTAAAGTTCGATAAAATACAGAGTATATAATCGAAGCACCTGTGTACAGATTACTTATCTGTAAATAGAGATTTTGCAAAAATATTAATCTTAAGCTATAAGATCGTTTAATTATTTCGTTACTACATGTAAATCGCATACGGATTCTTCCAAACTACTATCAATAATGCCCAAAGCAAAGTCTAAAACAAACTTTTACTGTAAGGATTGCGGTAATGAAACTGCAAAATGGGAAGGAAGATGTCCTTCATGTAACGAATGGAATACTATCGTTGAAGAAAAGCAAGGGGCTTCTAACAAATATGGCCGCCACTGGACTGGATCTTCTTCACCTCCCGTAGAACTTGAAAAAGCCCTATCTGATGAAACAAAGCGCATTTACACTGGATCAGAGGAAGTCGACAGGGTTCTTGGTGGTGGTGCTGTCCCAGGTTCTATGATTTTACTAGCTGGTGATCCTGGTATAGGTAAGTCTACCCTCCTATTACAAATAGCTAACCACGTGTCTGAAATGTCTTCACCCACGATCTATATCACTGGTGAAGAATCAGTTGCACAATTGAAGCTACGGTCCAATCGATTACGATTATCTGGTAAAGGATTATTTGTCTACCAATCAACTTATTTGGATGAAGTGATTGACAAAATAGACGATATTACACCAAACTTAGTCATAGTTGATTCCATTCAAACACTACTATCTAATGAAGACAACTCTACAGCCGGTAGCGTCAATCAAATCCGAGAATGCACACGAATTTTACTTGAGTGGGCTAAAACCAAAGATGTGCCAGTTATAATTTCTGGACATGTAACAAAAGACGGGAGTATAGCCGGGCCAAGAATTTTAGAACATATGGTTGACGTGGTATTGCATATTGAAGGCGATCCAATTAACTCATGGAGATTACTAAGATCTATTAAAAATCGATTTGGCTCTACAAACGAGATCGGAGTCTTCGATATGACGAACGAAGGTCTTACTGATATTTCCGATCCCTCAAGTGTTCTTATCTCTGAACGTGGAGAAAGTAATGTGGGTAGCATAGTAATATCAACAATAGAAGGAACGAGACCACTATTACTGGAAGTACAAGCTCTAACCAATCCTTCAGTTTTACCGATACCTAGACGAGTATCTACAGGTATAGATAACAACAGACTTCTTCAAATTTGTGCTGTGATAAGTCGAAGAACAAACATTCCTATTTCAAACCAGGATATTGTTGTCAGCGTTACTGGAGGCTTTAAACTAACTGAACCAGCCGCCGATCTAGGTATAGCAATTGCTATAGCTTCAAGTATTAAAGATATATCCCTTTCTTCACAACTCATGGCCATAGGAGAAATTGCTTTAACAGGAGATATTCGTAGGATACCTCAATTAGACAGGCGTATTTATGAAGCAAATCGTTTGGGATTGTACCAATCTTTAGTTCCAAATAATGGAACCCACATCAAGCAAATTGACAAATCACAGTATGGTAAGGGTATATCTACATTAAATGAAGCGATAAAATATGCACTTACTAGCACAAGGATTAATAATTAATTCACAAATTTGTATTTGAGTAGGATAAATTAAATTGCAATCGATAAAAATAGGTTATTTACAGTGTATTGGTGGAATAAGCGGAGACATGTTTCTCGGTGCACTGATAGATGCCGGTGTAAAAATAGAAGAACTAAGGTCTATCATTTCATTACTACCGATTGAAAACTTCAATTTATCGTGCGAAAAATCGAAAAGAGGTGGAATTGAAGGAACACTGGTTAAAGTGAACCTCGGGAAAAATCCCAAGAATTATAGAAATGTCGACACTCTAATCAATTTACTTGAAAATTCATCGATACCCGATTCCATAGTTTTAAAGTCCAAAAAAGTAATTGAAGAAATAGGTTTGGCTGAAAAAAGAATCCATGGCAATGAAAGGGCCGATTTACATGAACTAGGAACTGCAGATACTCTAGTTGATATTGTTGGGAGTATCGCAGGTTTAGATATACTTGGCATTGAAGAGTTGTACTGCTCACCATTACCTACAGGATCTGGAACCTTTCAAAGCCATCATGGACCTATCATTGCCCCGGCTCCAGCTTCAGCAATGATAATTAAAAACACTAATATACCTACAACACCTCCACCAAAAAACTTGTCCCAAACGGGAGAAATGATAACTCCAACTGGAACTGCTATAGTCGCAATAACAGCGACATTTGACCAGCCTGCAATGACAATCAATAACATCGGTTATGGCCTAGGTTCACGTAACCCCAGTGAATATCCAAATATCATTGAACTGAGAATTGGTCACAAGACTGCTAGCAATACCATAACAAAACTCAAACTAATCGAAACCAATATTGACGATATGAATCATGAAATCATTCCATACGTCTGTGAACAATTATTGGAACTTGGATGCCGGGATGTATGGACGACACCGGTAAACATGAAAAAAGGTCGTCCAGGGATAGTCCTAAGTGTTCTAGCCTCAGCTGATATCGAACGGAAAATCATTACAATGATACTTAGAGAAACTACTACGTTAGGAGTTAGAGTAAAAGAAGTAGACAGGTATGAATCAGATCGATCCATCCATAGTATTACATCATCACTAGGTCATGTTCGTGTAAAGGCAAAACTTCTGGATGGAGCGGTGTTAAGTATATCGCCAGAATTTGAAGATTGCCGTAAAATTGCAATTGAAAACGGGTACCCTCTATTGGATGTTATGAAAACTATTCAACAAGAAGCAAGTCAGCAGTTTGTTGGAAGTAAATTGCCAATAAAAACCGTCTAGTAAATAATTGATGTTTAGAACACCTTCTCATTCAATCCAAATTGATAATTAAATGAACATATAACGATGGACCAAACAGACAAACTAATTTATTTAGATCATGCAGCTACAACCTCTGTAAGACCAGAAGTACTTGAAACTATGCTGCCATATTTCTCTAATATATATGGAAATCCTTCAAGTATTTACACCTTGGCCCAAGAAGCACAAAAAGCTGTAGATAACTCTCGTGAATCAGTTGCTAGATCTATAGGTGGCCGTGTAGGATCAATCGTTTTCACCAGTGGAGGTACCGAATCCGATAACGCTGCGATAAAGGGAGCAGCTTTATCACAGCAAGACAGGGGCAACCATATTATCGTATCTAGTATTGAACATCACGCGGTCCTCAATTCTTGTGAACAATTGAAAAGACAGGGATTTGAAATAACCTATATACCTGTTGATAGTGAAGGACTAGTTAATCCAGATGATGTTGGTAGAAGCATTACTCCTGCCACTACATTGGTTAGCGTTATGTTAGCGAATAACGAGATCGGGACCGTGCAACCAATTTCTGAAATCTCAAAAATTGTTAAGAATCAGGCTAGACGACATGATATAGAGATCGTTATGCATAGCGATGCAGTTCAAGCAGCCGGATCAATTGATTTAGATGTCACAAAACTTGGGGTTGATATGCTAAGCCTATCTGGTCACAAGCTTAATGGCCCTAAAGGAATAGGAGCTCTATATATAAAAAGAGGGACTCCTTTTGAAACTCAAATCCATGGAGGTGGGCAGGAAAGAGAACGGAGATCGGGAACCGAAAATGTTCCGTTAATTGTTGGATTCTCGGAAGCTTTGCGTCTATCACAGTTAGAATCGATACCCTTTACCAAACACTGTAGAGCCCTAAGAGATCATATAATTGATAACGTTACCAGCCGTATACCAAAATCGCATTTGAATGGCCATCCCACTTCAAGGTTGTCAAATAACGCAAGCTTCTCTTTCGAACTAGTTGAAGGAGAACCCATCCTGCTTGGACTTGACCTGGCAGGAATATCAGCTTCAAGCGGAAGTGCCTGTTCTTCTGTTTCACTCGAACCATCGCATGTTTTAACCGCTATTGGACGAACACCTGAGTTGGCTAGAGGTAGTTTGAGAATCACTCTTGGCCTTGATAATTCACAAAAGGATATCGATTATTTTCTGGATACCCTTGTTAATCTTGTCGCCAAATTGCGTGAAATGCCTTCTATTTCTGTAGCTTTATGATCGATTCTTAATGTAGAATTGATAACTAGGTACCTCCGATAAAACATCGGATAAACCAACTAAAACAACCCTCAGTTTATAAAACAATAATTGGAGAATAAAATGGGACAGACTCTAGAAGTTACAGACGATACATTCCAGGCCGAAGTACTAGATTCAGACATACCTGTTTTGGTAGATTTTTGGGCAGAATGGTGTGGACCATGTAAAATGATCGCCCCTATTGTCGAGGAACTGGCAGGAGAATATGAAGGAAAAATGAAGTTTGCTAAAGTAGACGTGGACACCAATCCAACTACACCTTCAACTTATAATGTCAGGGGAATCCCAACATTATTGATCTTCAATGGAGGCTCTCCTGTTGACCAAGTAGTCGGAGCTTTACCAAAAGCAGCTCTAAAAGGCAGAATAGATAAAGCAATCTCATAATCAGATAATCAAGGTATTTAAAAATATCCTTTTTTGGGCATTATCAATCAAAGCAAAGATCGGTTTTATGGGAGTGGATGGGTCCCGGTGGGCCTTACGGACTTCAAATCCGTTGGCTCCGGCCCTTCGGTCGGAGTGGTGGGTTCGACTCCCTCGCACTCCCGCCATTTCATCAGATGGCTTTGTTCTAATATCTATCTTTAATTAACTTAGTCTGGGTATCATGTCGCCATGCTCTTCGATAAGTTCGTCAACCATATTATATATTTGATTTATAGACAGTTCAGAAGCAGTATGTGGATCAAGCATCGCTGCATGATATACATGTTCTTTTCGATGATTTAGTGCTGCTTCCACAGTCAGCTGCTGAACATTAACATTGGTTGAAATTAATGCTGCTAATTGAACCGGCAGGTTACCAATGTTTTGTGAAACAATTCCACTTTTATCGATATCACAAGGTATCTCTACGCAACAGTCATTTGGAAGATTATTAATGGCTCCATTATTGATAACATTGCCGTTAATTTGTATTTTTTTATTGGCAACTACCGATTTAATTATCTGACTCACATATTCATCTGATGCTGATATTTTAAGACTGCTTTCATGAGTTAGATTTTCTGCATGATTTGTCCATGTTTCATTTTGACTTTCACACCGATAAATATAATCATCAATTGGTATCTGGAATTGATCAATCAATTCAGGTTGGCTATTCTTGATATACCAAGGTACATATTCTGAAAAATGTTCACTTGATTCTGTAACAAAATAACCCAACCTCATCAATATGTCATATCTTACTGTTTCATATAAAAATTTGCCGTGACTAGTTTTCTCTAAAGACCTGGAAGATACTTTTGTTCCGTTAACAATATCTTCTGCTATCAATTTTAGTCTTGGATACAGATCTATAGTTGAGCCATCCTTCAATCTCTTGGCAAACGTTAAGTAAAATGACATATGGTTAATTCCTGCACATTGAAAAACAATGTCTTCAAAATTTTCTTCAAGATCATTTGAAAGCATCAATGCGGTGTTAGGTACAGAGTGGCATAACCCTACAACATTTATTTCAGGAAATCTTTTTGATATAGCCATAATATTCATTGCCATAGGGTTGACAGATTGTAACCAAATCGCCTGGGGACAGATTTCCATGATATCTTTTGCTACATCTAGTAGTACCGGAATAGTACGAAGCCCCCGCATTATTCCGCCTATACCTAAAGTATCCGCAATAGTTTGCTTTAATCCATACTTCTTAGGTATATCAAAATCAATTTTAGTGGCAGGTTCAAATCCACCTATTTGGAAAGTTGTTTGAACAAAATCAGCATTTTTTAACGCTGATTTCCTATCAATATGTGTAGTAATAGTTGGTTGAACACCTATTTGATTTGCTAAAGCATTTACAATCAACTGGGAAACTCGTAACTTTTCAGGATCTATGTCCATCAAAGCTATTTCCATCTCTGATAAATTTTTATCAAGAAGTAGATCAGTCACTATTCGTCGGGTAAATACCATACTTCCTGAACCAATGATAGCTAGTTTTATCAAAGTCCTACCCCGAAGTTATATTAGGATTCTTACCATTTTATTTTAGAGGATTTGGCGCTCTTTTTCCCTTCTACAATCTTTCTTATTGGATTCGCATATACTTTATTTGGATTAGCTGGATCCTGATAATAGACTCCAATAGTATAATTAAACTGACCTTTTCCTATTTCACTCCCAGTCGGATCATCAGTGCCACCATCTTTTACAAGTCTTACAAATTCTGTCCCTAATTTTCTCCCTTGATTTGACCAATCCAGATTTGCTGTACTTCTAACATTTTCCAAATATGTTATTCTCTTGATCATTATAATCAGGTTCAGGGTTCCACCTTCTTGCGTAACACTGGCTCCAACAACTCCACCCTCTTGATCAGCTTTGTATTTATCTAGCATTATATTTACAGCTGCTTCTTTTTCACTCTCAGGAATCACTAAATCAGTCTCAACACCTCCACCACAGGCCAATAAAGTTAGTATCATGAGAGACAACCCAAAAGATATAAACCAATATGGAATACTGTTTAGTGTTTTTTTATGGGTTCTCTTCTCCATGTTTGATGTCCTATAATAAAGACCTGTAATTGACATACTCTCTCCTCTGATATCATTGATTGAATTCGGATATATTTTGATAAAACACGATTGAATAATTTCAGACTATAAAATTATTTACTGGATGATTTGATTAATAATATATTCCCCATCTGTCCAAGTCGGTTCGCATGTTAAATGTTCCATCATTCTAAGAAATTGTTCATGTTGTTCAGATCGATTGGCATTCGATTCATATTTTTCTTTATTTTCGAATACTGCTACTCCTATCCATTCTGATTTATTTTCATCCGGTTTTAAGACCAACCAAGCGACACCTCCATCAGGGACATTTTGACTATTCAATATCGATAGCAATTCGTCTTCATGTCCAGGTTTTACACTTAAATTAAATATCGTTCCATACATATACGGTCTCCCTAAGTAATATTTTCCATTTATATTTTACTTTCTCTGCAGTCGATAGCAAATATTATAATTACCCAATCTGTACAATACCAATATCCACTTTCCAGAAATCTAATCTCAAACTATATTGACTTATTTTTTAATTTTAAATATAGTTCGGTCAATAAGTTTCATGGAATTCACTATGGTTACCTGGAATTCACTATGATTAGGTATTTAATAGGCCGAGTTGTTACTAGCTTTATAACAATAATAGCCATATCATGGCTGGCATTTTTTATAATTGAGATTCCTCCCGGTGATCAAATAGATAGATTCAAGGAAATAACTGAGGCTAGGCGTCAGGTTCCAGATCCAGAACGTATGGAAGTCTTAAGAACATACCTTGGACTAGACAAGCCACAGTACGTCCGTTATTTAAAATGGATGTTTAACATGGCACAAGGTGATCTTGGTTTATCATTCCAGTACCGATATCAAGTGGACGAACCCGTAAAGAAACTCCTTGAGGATAGATTCTGGCTTACTGTAGTACTTGCAGCATTTACTGCAATCGTCACATGGACGTTTGCGATCCCAATAGGTATTTATTCTGCAATCAGACAGCACTCAGTCGGAGATTACGTATTTACTTTTATTGGCTTTTCTGGTTTAGCTGTTCCGGATTTTCTATTAGGTCTGGTTTTGATGTACCTTGCTTTCGCATATTTTGACCAGAGTGTTGGAGGCCTCAATTCAGCTGATTACGCTGATGCTGCTTGGAATCTTGGCAGAATTAAAGATCTCATTGCTCATCTATGGATCCCTGCAATAGTTTTGGGAACCTCCGGTACCGCCGGGCTAATCCGTGTTATGCGCAACAATCTACTTGATGAAATGAGTAAACCTTATGTCGTCACTGCAAGATCAAAAGGTATGCGCCCACTGTCAGTAATACTCAAATATCCAGTCAGGGTCGCTTTAAACCCTCTTATAAGTACAGTTGGGTATTTATTACCGTCTTTGGTAAGTGGAAGCATAATTGTTTCAGTTGTGCTTAGCTTACCCACTATGGGACCGTTGCTTCTAGAAGCAATTGTATCGGAGGATGTATATTTGGCTGGTTTTATAATTTTCGTAGCTGGTGCTCTGACAGTGGTCGGCACATTAATTTCTGACGTTCTCTTAGCTGTTGTAGACCCTAGGATTAAATACACTCAAAATTAAAGATTTTGTGTTTTTATATATTTAATCCAAGTCCTGATACCAGCTGGAATTTCTAGAATAATCGTTGCTTTAACCTTTAGTTAAATTCTGGGTCATTTAGATTTCCTAATATTATCCAAATTCGTATCTAAAATGTCGGTTTATTGTTTATTATTGTTCACGATAGATCAAGATTGTCTAGACGTTTTCTAGACGTTGAGGGCTTTTTTATGTTTTCGCCATACAGGGTTTTATTCATCAAAAACAACCACGAAAACCAGACCCACTAAGTTGTTGTCCTTAACATTTTCTTTATAATTACTGGACCAATCTTTTTTTGGAGAACGATTATTGAAACAGATTCTTGTTATTTCATTCATAGTATTACTGGCACTTGGTACTGGATGTGCATGGATATCACCTTCAAGTGATACATCCAGGGAAGGAATCAAAGTTCATGGTGACTGGACTGTCACAATAACAAATCCTGATGGAATCTTGGAGAAATAAATGAAATCGCGGCAAACACGATTTAGCGATGTATGTGGAACGATGGATGAATTAAAGCGACTTCATCATGAAGAACATGAGACTGTGGCCCGAGACCCAATCGCCGTCATCAAGCCTCTTCTTGAAGATGCTATGTATATGCTTAACGGTATGCAAGAGCGCATAGGAGAATATGATGACTACAGGAATAGGGTACGGGCTGCGATGGGACGTCTCGAAGAAGAAATTAGAACTGTTATTGACCCAGCTATTACAGCGATGAAATTTATGGAAGAAGCCATGGAATCAAATCAGCCTTACGGGGCTACTGATGTGGCCGATATTAGTAATGCTGCTGAAGATATTCGTTCTGTGGCCAGTTCGCTGGAACATGAACTTCGAGCTCGAATGGAGCTTGCACTGGAGTTCAACCGGCTTTTCTTAGAGATCAAACGAGATCGACCCTGGGTACTAGATGGAGATGACATTGATTCATATAAAGGGAAAGTAGAGTTGGACTATCAAGCTTGGCTTCCTCCCCAACCCTACCGAACAATGTTAATAGACCTTTTGGCTTCATCTCGCGCAGAAATTATAGATAGTCAACATCCTGGTGGTGAGCCGACAATCCAGTTCGACGACGGTGGGTCGATTGCGATGAGCCAAGTAAGGTATGACAGTGAAGTAGAAAATTTCCATCCTGCAAATCATAGGCCTGCACCTGGTGGTCGTCTTTACCGCCGGACTATTCCTGAGGATACCTCTTAGAATACGGTAGCTAACCAATTTTACCATCACGTTACAATAGTTAAAGTATATTTTTAATGTGAATTTATTGGCGAGCCTGATTTTCTTGTAGTAAAAGGGTATTGTAAATAAGGTTATTTAATGACACGTCCACGTCTTTTTCTATACCCAATTTTACTATATTTCCAATTGCTGCATCTAATTCAGAAGGTCTTCCCTCCATCATATCTTTTGCCATTGATGTGGTATGGTTGTGATCCCAGGTATCTAAAAGAAGCATCGTTTCAATTATAGTCTGGTCAGATAAGTCTATTCCACGACTTTTTCCTACAGAAACTATCTCTGTAACCAGAGTCTCTGCCATTTTTCTTGTCTCAGTCATGCTTCTCCATACACCTGTTGTGGACCGTGTTAATGCTCCCATCGCACTAGCTACAGAAAAAACTAAAAACTTCTCCCAGAGAGCTACATTAATATCTTTTGGTAAAACAACCGATAAACCTACTCCTTCAAAAATGTTTTTTAGTTCCATTATTCTCTCAGACTGACTTCCATCAATTTCACCGAACTGCACGTTGGGGTAAACGTCCATAGAATGTTTTAAATGTCCCGGTCCTACAATAAAACTCCGTAACATACACAGACCGATCACAACATGATTCGCCCCAACATGCTCAGCCAATTCAATTGGAGCTAGGACACCATTTTGAACAGTAATAACAATGGTATCCGAAGTCATCATAGGAACCATTGCTTTCGCTGCTTCAGCTACCTGCCAGGCTTTAACACCGAGGATTATAATTTCAACCTTACCAGCCTTGTATGGATCATTGGTAACAATCTGTGGATTTACTACAATATCCCCATTAATGCTATCTATTTTTAGGCCTTGTTTTTCTATTGATTCTTGATGGGCACCACGCGCAATGACAACTAATTCCTCTCCACTTTCAGCTAGCCGTCCTCCCAGGTATCCACCAATGCCTCCGGCTCCAAAAACCGCTGTCCTCATACAGACCTCCAATTTCGACTTTCAACATTTCATATCTTTTTTGTTAAACGTATATTTTGTAGTCTCAATTGGCAGAATATTGGAGATTATCAAGGGAAGTTAGAAATAAACACTAACAACCCATTTTTTCTACTAAGTTCTAGATCAACACCACAAAACATAAAATTTCATTGGTGTGTTTAATGAAATTTCCTACCATTTTATATTCTTAGAATTGCTTTTCTTTTCACCAATAACAATTTTTCTGATTGGATTCACATAGGTTTTATCTGGATTACTTATATCGTCGTAATAGACACCCACTGAATAATTAAATATCCCTTTGCCGATTTCTGTACCAGTTGGTTCATCTGTACCAGCATTCTTAACCACCTTTACAAATTCGGTCGCCATTTCCCTACCAATTTCTTTGGTAAAATGTGCTTCAGTAGAATCTATTATCAATATCAATTTTACGTCTGCACCTTCTTGTGTAATTGTTGCAAGCATAGCTCCAAATTTGCCAGCATGATCCGAACTAGAAAACCCCTTAGCAAGAATTGTTTCAATTGCATCAGCTTTTTCTGTTTCTCCCAAAACCAGGTCTGTCTCAGCTCCTCCTCCTCCACATGCAATCAAAGTGCTAAGCAACAAGGAAAGTGCCAAAACACCTAATATCGGACTCAGTTGAAATCGCCTATTCGACTTCACACCTTCTTGCATCGATTTTCCTCCTATTTCAATATCCATCGTGCTATACAATCTTTTTCTTTATAAACTATACGAATTGTATACTTTACTAAAAGAATTTCAAAGTTATTGATTAATATCTTTCATATTGTCTATATGCAAACTATCTTACATTATTTCTTTATCTGATTTACAAACCTACGTGGTTTCTTTAATTAGCTAAAAACGTGATTGATTATTAAGGTTTAAATACCATCAGAAATATAAGTCCAACTGTAATCAGTGTCATCAATCCATATTCAGTACGAACATTTATCGTAATGGCGTTTCTCTTTCTATATTTAATTAATTTTCTTCTCAATAAAACTTCATTGATCAAAATTAACCCTATCAGTAAACAATATGAAAGTGTAATCCACAAATCTGCATGATCAAAATTTGCTGCTTCGATAACCCAATATCCTGAAGTAAGGGACAACAAGCTCATTAATGGCAACAAAATCATATTAATTCTGAGCTGCTTTGAATGCAATTTAAATACACTTTTCAATAGGCCGTGCAACACCACATAGGCAATAATCATAGCAGTAATGATATGTAAAAACAGACCTACGTTATACATTCCAATCCCTTTCTTTGAGATGAAGCAAATCCTACCATAATTCAATTTAATTATGCACCGTCTGGATTGATTTTTAAATAGCAAATTCTACATACTTGGTATATGACCTTTAGTGAATGTAAAATATAGTAGTATAGTTGTCGTGTGATCCACGTTTAAACAGATTATATTCCGATGGAGAACCAGCATGAAATTTAATCTCCTTAGCAACAGCTTTAACGACGGTGACTATTTATCAACTAAACATTGTCTGAGTTCGGAGTTCGGCTTTGGTTGTGACGGTAACAATATATCTCCAGAACTTCACTGGTTCGGTATGCCCGACTCAACCAAGTCTTTGGCAATAACCTGCTATGACCCAGACGCACCCACCGGCAGCGGATTCTGGCACTGGCTGATTGTAAATATACCCCCTACGGTGAATTCAATTGAAGAAGGAGTTAGTAAACTACCTCACGGTGCTCTGGAAACTCGCACCGATTTTGGTAAACCTGGTTACGGAGGGCCATGTCCTCCTGAAGGCTCTCATCCTCACAGATATATTTTTACTATATTTTGTCTGTCTGTTGATTCTATTCCGGTGGAACCTGACACTTCAGCAGCAGTAGTCGGATTCATGGTTAATGCAAACAAAATTCAAGAAAGCACCCTTATGGGCCTTTTCAAAAGATAAGATTAGAATTAACAGTATTATCGCAACTGACTATATTTTACTTTAGGTTAGATAAATTGGAACGGAAGCTATGTGAAATAAAAACTCGCTTGATTACGTATCCTGTAAACATATAACCTGAATCTACAATCTACTTAGCTCCATTATCGTTAAGTAATCCCAAGATTATTTTACGCCCTTCCTTCATAGCTGCCTGGTATTCTTCTTGCAGCAAGTCATTAGGTATAGTCAGATAACATTTTGGAGAACATCCATTATCGTCTACAGCATCGATATCGGCTCCCGAATCAATCAAGATGTTTGCTGCTTTTGGTTTTCCCCAAAATGCCGCCCACTGTAAGGGAGTCCCTCCAAAATCATCTTTAGCTTTTACATCTATATCTACTCCCCCATCGAGAAGTATTTTAATTACATCAGTATTATCTGTGAGAGTCGCTATATGTAATGTAGACGCTCCTGCCAAGGGAAATCCTTCAGGAACAAAAGAATTAGGATCGGTGCCATAATCCATATGTTGTTTCACAACAGTAATGTTTTCCATACCTACGGCATCAAATACACTAATTTGAGGGGGTTTCACACCTGATTTGGATCCAGAAACTTTACCAGTGACTCCACTGTCTACCTGCCCACCTTTTCCTATCAAAAATTGTTTAATCAATAATCTATTTGCCTTGAAAGTTTCATTATTTTGATCAGCAAAAGGATTGTTAATACTCGATGCGCAGGTTGGGGTACATCCACCATTATCAATAGCATTTATGTCAGATCCGATTTCAACAAGAAATTCAACCATATTCTTTATGCCAAAAAATGCGGCCCAATGTAATGGTGTTCCACCCTCTTGATTTTTGGCTTGAATTTCCTTTTCAGCTCCGCTATCTATCAACAATCGTACAATGTCTTTATTACCTGTAAGGATTGCTAAATGCAAAGGAGAAGCACCAGGAAAAGGGTATCCTTCGGGAATAAACAGCTGATTTATATCCGTTCCATAATCCATGTGCTGTTTAACAGAATCTAAATCCTGTTGCCCAATTGCATCAAATAGGTTTATAGAAGGCTTTTCATTTACTGATTTATCTTTAGTATCAGGGGCTAACGTAGCAGATACGGGAGTATTAGGCACCGGAGTATTTGTTGGGATACTTGTGGGAATTATCGGAACAGGAGTAGTCGATTCAGATTCGATTTTATTTACTGAAGATTTGTTAGCAAAATTTGATGCAGTATCGTTGGATAAATCATCT
Organism: uncultured Dehalococcoidia bacterium; assembly: GCA_964342485.1. GTDB lineage: Bacteria > Chloroflexota > Dehalococcoidia > Lucifugimonadales > CAJWER01 > CAYFFO01. The sequence continues at coordinate 3,673 of CAYFFO010000009.1, read as the reverse complement.
GAATCCTCTGTCGTACAGCTAATAGCAACCGCTAACATTAGTAGGGACAATACATGCCATTTAAACTGATTTATTGTTTCCCGTGTACATGACTTGTTCTTAACCATCTTGGATATATCCACCTATCAGACTATAACAAACTTATTATTTTAAAATAACAATACTTACAACTAACGAGTTCTAAGTGCTTCAGTTGGTGCCAAATTTGCTGCTCTAAATGCAGGATAAAACCCGGCTATTCCTCCTATTAGAAGAGATGATATTATACTTCCAGCAATAGCGTAACTAGGCACTACAAGAGACCATTCCCTCGACATAGCATACCCAAAAGTGATGATTATACCAGTGATAATACCAACCAATCCCCCTACCAACGCTAGAATCAAAGATTCTGTAAGAAACTGTGTCCCTATGTGAAAGCGTGTAGCTCCTAAAGCTCTTCTCAATCCAATTTCATTCTTTCTTTCTATAACCGAAATCACCATTACATTAGCGATTCCGATTCCCCCTACAAGAAGTGCAACGGCTCCAAGGCCTACAAAAAGACTAGTAAAAGCATTCTGTGCTGCCGCTCTTGCTTCCAGAACATCAGATGCGCGGCCAACTTGAACTTCTTCAGGTTTCTCAGGATTAACCGTTGCTGCCATTACAGAGCGAACGTCTTGAACAAATTCAGGATATGCTCTGACGTAAATAACATCTGTATCTCCTTCGTGATCAAATACTTTTTCTGCTGAACCGTATCCAATGATTGCAGCTCTATCCAAATCAGCCGCAAGGGGCAATGGATCCAATATGCCTCCCACAGTAAACCATTGGTCACCTATCCAAAGCCTTGGTTTGGCAGATAGATCATCGATAGCTAAGCGCTCAGCTGCAACTGAACCCAATACTGCAATAGGAAATTGAGAAGTTACTTCCGTGAGGTAAATACCAGTTTTCAAAGTTCCACGTTGTACATTGATTAAGTTCAAATCTGCTGCAATAATCGTGATACCTTTTGTACGGCCATCATCGAGTAAATCATTACGATAAACTGAACCCGGCACTCTACTTATCGTAGAAACATCATAAACCGGTGAGATTCTCCGAACCATTGCTGGTGCATCATCCGGCAAACTCGTTTCTCCGGTGGCAAAACCTTGCCCCGCTTCAACTGTTAATAGATTTGTACCCAAAGCATCCAGATCTTTTATCAAATCAGCGCTACCAGATGCTGAAAGACCAAGAACTCCTACCAAAGCTGCAATACCGATAGTGATTCCCAGGGCAGACAAAGCTGATCGTAATCTACGAGATCGCAACCCAAAACTTCCTACACGGAAACTATCTATCCAGCCTATCTTACTTTTGTAAATTAGTTTAGTATTCACCATATTTTATTCACGTGAAACGAAATTAGAATCGCTATTGATACGCCCATCCTCGAGTACAATCTGTCGTTTAGTCAGAGCAGCGACTTCAAGGTCATGAGTTATCAAAATGACAGTAGCACCATCTTTGTTTAGAGTGGTGAGTAGATCCATAATGGCATTAGAGTTTTTAGAATCCAAGTTGCCAGTTGGTTCATCAGCCAGTACAAAAGCAGGATTATGAACAAGAGCCCTTGCAATAGCTACTCTTTGTTGTTCACCACCGGACATTTCATTTGGGAAATGTCCCATACGATTAGAAAGACCCACTCTTTCAAGAATCATTTCAGATCTTTCTCTTCGTGCCTTGGCGGGTGCACCAGAATACAGAAGCCCCTGTTCAACATTTTCTCTTGCAGATATCCCTGATAACAGAAAAAAATCCTGAAAAACAAATCCGACAAATTTTGCGCGTAAACCAGACAGATCACTGTCCGACATACCGGCAGTATTCAAGCCATTAATATTCACAGAACCTTCACTAGGTCTGGTAAGAGTACCAATCACATGAAGAAGTGTTGATTTACCACTTCCTGAAGAACCAACTATACCCACAAATTCCCCGCTATTAACTGATAAAGAAATATCTGATAACGCTTTTATTACAGGCGTCCCCGGATAAAATTTACTAACTTTATTAAGTTCTACTGCTGATTCGATTTCACTTGTGTGTTTTTTATACATGATATTGGAGTTATCAGATTCATTTTGGCAACACAATACGAGTACCTTCCCTTACTTCAGGTCCATTCACTTCGACCCAACCATCGGCATAAATACCTACTCCCACAGGGATTAATCGTGTGGTTCCATCAGCAATAACTTCTAGTCCATAACCACCACCCAAGAGCGCCAATAAAGCTGACACCGGAACTGATAAGACATTTTTCGCTATTTCTTTCGTGACCGACACCGTAACTGGAGCCCCTGTCCATTGGTGCAAATCTTTATCAGATTGACTAATAATTGTAACTTCAAAATATGGATCTCCTGTTTGATTGCTCTGAGGTATTATCGCCACGGACCCAATGTTTTGTACTTTTCCGAGAACAACATCCTCATCTGGAAGTTCAATCCTTACTTCTGCTCCTATCCAAATCAAATCTTGGTCAGAGACCTCTATAGAAGTCTCTATCACCTGTGATGAGCGAGAAGTCGTGGTTACCTTTTCATTTGTTACCATTTTGCTATCTATAACTTCAAGGGGAGTTAATGAAAGTAAATTGTTGTTTCCCACTATTTCGGAGCCAATTACTGGGAAATTGACAGAAGATTCAACTAAAGTTGTTCCACTCAGAAAGACTACATCACCGATATCAAGAGTACCCGTTACAATTAGCCCTAGATCAGTCTGCATCCGCTTTACCGATTCTTCCATACCCTTATCAAATATTTCAGATTCCATTTCCATACCAGGAGACGCATACCCTAAAGCTATAATATTTTCCCTTAATTGCTGGACATCTTGTCCTGGCGTCATTCCATATATAAATTTCCGCCATGCCGGAATTTTCCCAAACATTAAAACGGCTCCAAAATATCCTGTCTCGAGTTCGTCAAAATTTGTGGCTGCCAGGGTTTTAGACATTTTTGCGCTTCTAAGCGCATGTTCAGCCTGTATAAGTTCCTTATCAGTCGGCCCTTCATCCAAAGCTGCCCGGCTTTCCATCGCAGATTCCAAAGCCTTAGTTGCCTGTATAAGTTCCTTATCAGTCGGCCCTTCATCCAAAGCTGCCCGGCTTTCCA
>CAYFFO010000009.1:0-415 GCA_964342485.1 uncultured Dehalococcoidia bacterium | reverse complement strand
CTTAGTTGCCTGTATAAGTTCCTTATCAGTCGGCCCTTCATCCAAAGCTGCCCGGTTATGTTTGGACGAATCAAAACTAAGTTCTGATGATTTCAGTCCTTCTAGAGCAGATTTATAGTTCTTGTCAGCTATTAAAAGGTTATTAGATTTTGTAACAACTGAATTATTCCCAATCATGTCTATTAATATATTTGTAGCTGACTCATCTAATTTAGTTACTTTATCAGAGCAAATAGAGTCCCATGAAGCCAAACTATTATTATGATCGCAAAAAGAATCTTGAGCTATTAGGAAAGATGCAGATGTTTTATCTACATTGCCCATGGCCGTTACAAGATTAGTATTTGTCTGAGCTACAGAAGCATCAGCAGATGCGATTTGGGATGCTGTTGCCCCTTTCTTTAGATTCTCAAGT
>CAYFFO010000008.1:58778-63372 GCA_964342485.1 uncultured Dehalococcoidia bacterium | reverse complement strand
AGTTACCTTTCCATTCCTATTCTTTCGTGTCTTCTGGAGGGTTTGTTTTTTTCAGGTAGACGTTTGAGGAATCAAAATTTATGATCAACTATATAATCAAAAGGGTGATACTTTCATTCTTAACCATTATTGCAATTTCTATGATGTCTTTTTTTATTATTGAAATACCACCTGGTGATCAAGTAGACAGGTATAAGGAAATCGCTCAAAGCCGCGCCCAAGAGCCTGATCCTGATGATCTAGAATATCTGAGAAAGTATCTTGGATTGGACCAACCTCAGTACATCCGATATTTAAAATGGATATTTAATCTAGCTCAAGGTGACCTCGGTTTATCATTCCAGTATTATCACGGTGTACACGTTTATGAAAAAATTTCTAACTTACTTGATGACAGGTTATGGCTGACGGTAGCACTGTCAGGATTCACTGCTATAGTGACCTGGTCATTTGCAATTCCCATAGGGATTTACTCGGCAATTAGACAACACTCTGTTGGCGATTACGTATTTACTTTTATGGGATTTTCTGGACTAGCGGTGCCCGACTTTTTACTTGGGCTAGTCCTTATGTATGTAGCTTTTGCATACTTTGATCAAAGTGTAGGTGGTCTGAATTCTGCGGATTATGCAAATAAAGCATGGGATTTAGCAAGAATTAAAGATCTTATAGATCATTTATGGGTACCAGCCATAGTGTTAGGAACTTCTGGTACCGCTGGACTGATAAGGGTTATGCGTAACAACCTGCTTGATGAGATGAGTAAACCTTATGTTGTAACAGCGCGATCAAAGGGAATGCGTCCACTATCTGTTATATTGAAATACCCAGTTCGAGTGGCGATTAACCCTCTAATCAGTACGATTGGGTACATCCTACCTTCACTGGTCAGCGGGAGCATAATAGTATCTGTCGTACTTAGCCTCCCAACTCTGGGTCCTTTACTTCTAGAAGCCATTACCTCTGAAGACGTATATTTAGCTGGTTTTATAATCTTCATTGCCGGGGTTTTGACCGTAGTGGGGACACTGATCTCAGATATTCTACTTGCGATTGTGGATCCGAGAATCAAATACGCTGCAGATTAGTATTAAAATCCAAGTTTGTTGTCATATCAACATTTTATCTATAATCACTGGGGCAAAATATTGGAGAACATTTATTGAATCATCTTCATCCACTTGCATTTATAACACAGCAATGTCCTTACGATAAAACGCATCCTTAAAATCCAGCTTACCTACCTCCGAATACGTATCAATTCGAGCAGAGTCAATATCTTCTCCAAGGCAAGCAACAGTCAATACTCTGCCACCTTTGGTTAAAACATCATTTTTTTCAGAACAATTTGTACCTGCATGAAAAACCATGGTGTGACTATTTAAGGAAGCAAGCCCGCTGATTTTAAAACCATTTGTATAATTAAGAGGATAGCCACCTGAAACTAGCACTACTCCAACGCATCCACGATCATCCCATTCAAAATTTAATTCATTCAACCGTCCTTCCGAAGTTTTTACCATTACTTCAAGTAGATCATTTTTTAATCGTGGCAAAATTACCTGAGCCTCCGGATCACCTAAACGACAATTAAACTCTATAACTTTAGGACCATTCTCTGTGAGCATCAATCCAGCATAAAGTACTCCTTTGTAAGGGATACCTCGTTCATCTAGTGTCCTAATAGTTGGTTCCATTATCTTTTCTCGCACATCCTTTTCAATATCATCATTCCATAGTGTACTGACCGGAGGACTATATGCTCCCATTCCTCCTGTATTCGGACCCTCATTACCATCATTAAGTCTCTTGTAATCACATGCAGCCACCAAAGAAGATAATTCTGTTCCGTTTACAAAAGCAAATACGCTTATTTCAGGTCCTGATAGATATTCTTCAACTAGAACCTTTTGGCCAGCAATTCCATATTCAAGATCTATCAACATAGCTTTCAAAGCAGATTTTGCTTCAGACATCGATTTGGCAACTACGACACCTTTACCAGCAGCTAAACCATCAGCTTTAATCACTACAGGTAAATCGACATTTTCTAAGTATGTTTCAGCATCGCTATATTCCGTGAATATCATTGCTGATCCGGTAGGTACCTGTATCTCTGTCATTAACCTTTTAGAAAATACCTTACTGGATTCTATTTGGGCTGCTTTCGATGTAGGTCCAAATATTTGTAACCCTGATTCGTTAAATAAGTCTACAAGACCTGAAGCAAGCGGAGTCTCTGGACCCACCACAGTAAAGTTTACGTCTCGATCGATAGCCAGGGACAGGATCTTATTAATATCGTCTATTCCTATATCAATATTTTCCGCAATACCTGAAGTACCTCCATTACCCGGACAAACCAGTAGTTCTCCAAGTAAAGGACTCTGAAGCAATTTCCAAGCAATAGCATGCTCTCTAGCTCCATTACCAACTAGTAGAACTTTAAGTTGATTATTGTTCATTGATCGTAGCCTGGAAGTCAATTTCCAACCTAATGTCATTGTCAACACTTAGTACAACAAAAACTTTAGGAATCTTTAAATCAAATTTTTCAAATTGAAAATTGGCCTTTGAAGTCCCTCTGATAACTTCTCCAAATTCTACGTTGGTAGACCATACAATCTCTTTGGTCACATCTCTTATGGTAAGATCCGCAATTATGTCAAATGAAGCATTACCTGATACCGGAATAGGCCAGGGGAGGTCTGGAATACTTTTTATGACCAAATCTGCTGTTGGAAAATTAACTGTGTCGAGTGTGTTATTCGCTACGTATTGATCACGTCGTGAAGAGTCAGATTTTAAAGCTGAAAGGTTGACTGATATTTTTGATTTTACTGCATCAACTTTTCCATCAGATAATATATTTATCATGCCATAAACATCATTTGTCACTCCAATAGCATCATTCGGGAGATTCTGCCGGACTAACTGTTCTTTTACAAGATACCGAGCCTTAGAACCGTCTCCCAGCACTATGGAAATAGTATTGATATTGTGATCCGTGCCGGACGAAACCGGTGTTTCTTGCTTATCTACTTTACTGCTATCAGGTGTTGAAACAGATTCATATTGATCGTATGAGCCAGACGAAACCGGTGTTTCTTGCTTATCTACTTTACTGCTATCAGGTGTTGAAACAGATTCATATTGATCGTATGAGCCAGACGAAACCGGTGTTTCTTGTTTATCAGCAGTTATTATCGTAGGTACTTCATGAACAATATCATCTGATACGGTTCCACAAGCGGTCACACATATTAGGGTAATCGTGAATATACAAAATATGGCTAGCTTAGTTAAGTAATATCTGCTTGATAATTCAGTTACAAAATTTAAATAAAACAATACCACACCTCTCGAAACATTAGTTTACACTTAGATTTCTTGGTAGTTTTCATCTACTATCCAATATACAAAAAACTGACCACAAAATTCCTGTTTAAAGTTTATATTACTATGACTATATCTAACTACAACTAAAATTGCGATTGGAAGTTCTTACGGAATCCATATGAAATCAATTTGATATAGTTATCTATAGTTCTCAAACAACAACATAATTACAGATGACCAAATAGACTCAAAGCAAAGGTTGAATTGAATACAACGGATAAGAACCCACTAATTGATCAATTAATCCGTATGGGGATTTCATCTCCATCATCTTTAAAACCATATCATCCACGCACCAGGGACAATGGTGATATTAAGGTTTTAAAGTGTAGTAAATCAGGAGTGATAGTCCTTGAAAAACTAGTAACCAGTGAACAGTACTACACAAGTAATAGTTATTATCATATGGATAAACAAGGTGAGGTTCTTACAAATCAAGGTTCAATTAAATCTGAACCTCTTGAAGATGATATCCGTAGGTTTGAAACCTATAAAGCTATGATCAAAGGTAAAAGGTTATTGGACTTTGGATGTGGCAGTGGTGGATTCTTAAGCTTATCAAATGAGATATCTGACTCGTGTACTGGTATAGAACTCGAATCTACTAACAGAAATAACATCAACAAATCCGGGATTGAATGTGTGCAAACTATCGAACAACTATCAGGGAAACAATTCGACTTGATATTCTTAAATCATGTATTAGAACACTTACCGCATCCTATATTGGTACTGAAAAGTTTGTACACATTACTTAAAAAAGACGGAATGCTCATAATAGAGGTCCCTCATTCAAAAGACATCCTTATACATACTTTTGATCTTGATTCATTCAAGGACTTTACCTTCTGGAGTGAACATTTAATATTGCATACTCGAAAATCTTTAAAGATATTTCTTAATGAGAGTGGATTTGATCCGATTGAAATCACTGGATTCCAGAGGTATCCCTTGAGCAACCACTTTAACTGGCTATTGAATGGCCAACCTTCCGGTCATACAATTTATAAACATCTAAATAATGATCTTTTTAACAGTAATTATGGATCTTTTCTAGACAAAATTGATGAAACAGATACCCTTATCGGGTATTTTCGTAAACATCAATAGTAATTGCAGCAAACAAGAAGCTTATAACTCCAGATGGCTAATGTGTCTAAAACCTTCACATTTATTCCCACTCAGTAGTAACGTT
>CAYFFO010000008.1:0-58678 GCA_964342485.1 uncultured Dehalococcoidia bacterium | reverse complement strand
TATTTACAAATATACAGGTCAATTGATTACCAATAGCTTTATGTACAAGAGAAGCTGCTACTACAGAATCTACACCTCCAGATAGTGCACAAATAACCTTACCATCACCTACGGTTTCTTTTATTTTTGATACTGATTCAGAAATGAAATTTACTGGCGTCCATAGAGACCCACAATTGCAAATCTTGTGTACAAAATTATCGAGTATCAACTTACCGTTTGGGGTATGTGCTACTTCTGGATGAAACTGAATACCAATCATTCCTTTATTATTTCCCAGAGCGGCAATAGGAGAATTTTCGGTAAAAGCCAGGGTTTCAAAACCCGGAGGACATGTCTCAATACGATCACCATGACTCATCCATACAGGGATAGAATCGGGGATATTGGTGAAAAGATCTTCACTTTGTCCATTTTGAATAAGAACCGAATGGCCGTATTCTTTTTTCACACTAGGACTAACTCTTCCACCTAGCTGATGAACCATTAATTGCATACCGTAACAAATTCCTAGGATTGGTAAATCCTTTTCAAATACCCAATTAGGTGCCATCGGAGCATCAGCTTCATATACGCTCGCAGGGCCTCCGGAGAGTATTATTCCTCGTGGATTTAAATGACTCAGGCTCTCCCAAGTCACATCATGAGATACTATTTCACAATAAACGTTTAACTCTCTAACCCTACGAGCTATCAGACGGCTATACTGAGAACCGAAGTCTATAACTATTATTGTTTCTCTATCGAGCTGAGTATTAATGGACAATTTGGTTCTTTTTTGTGAACTTTCCTGTTAATTTGGTTACGTATGAAATATTACAATTTAAACTACCTAAATGATAGTTATTCATATACGGGCAAGCCTAGCATTTAAAACATGCCGCGGTCAACGAAATACATTAAACTAGATCATAAGCTACACAATTAAGTTAACTTAGAGTTAAACATGAATGTTAATTACCCAGAATTGATCTTTAAATCTGTTGAAATCTTAAACGATGGAGGCGTAATAGCTATACCAACAGATACTCTATATGCTTTGTCTGCAAGTACCTTTAATTCTGATGGAATTCAAAAAGTTTTCGGAATTAAACATCGCCCCTTGGACATGCCAGTGCCTCTTTTTATTGGTGAATTAGAAGACCTTACTCATTACTGTTCTGATATCCCTGAACTGGCCTGGAAACTGGGAGAAATATTCTGGCCTGGGGGACTTTCTATAGTTCTCAATAAGGATATCTGTATCCCTGATACTGTCACCGGTTCTAAAGGAACCGTAGCACTACGCATCCCAGATCATCCAATCCCAAGACAATTGGTTAAGCTCCTAAAAGCTCCTCTTACAGGTACAAGTGCTAATATATCTGGTAATCCTCCATGTACCACGGCATCTGAAGTAAAAGATCAATTTGGAAAAGAAATCGACCTGATTATTGACGGAGGCCAATTAAATTTGAATATACCATCAACTATAGTTGATTTGACCAGTCAAATACCTAAAATTCTTAGATTGGGAGCCGTAAGTACCGATTCTATAAGCAAAGTGATCGGAAAGGACACAAGATTAATTAGATAAACTCTATAGTGTCCAAAAGTTTTAATAAAATGAGAACCCAAGTAACCGTAAGACATCTTTGCTCCATCACTACTTAAAGTGTATAATCCGTTCCATTAAAATTTAACTTTTATAGTAACAAAGTAAAAATGGATCTGATTCAATGACTTATTCAAGTTATCTGAATTGTTTACTGGAGTAGACTTTATGCTTGCTTATCTTTCAAGACGGTTATTACTGGCAGGTTTTACCACTATAGTAATATCAATGCTTGCTTTTTTTGTGATGGAAGTGCCTCCTGGAGATGCGGCTACCAAATTCGTAGATCTCTTAATGTCCGCAGGTGACACATCATCTATGGAGCATGCTGAAACAATACGCAAAGACTTGGGATTGGATAAACCTGTATTTCAGCGATATCTTTGGTGGGTATCGAACTTAGTACAGGGTAAGTGGGGAATGTCATTCCAATATTTCTGTAGTTCTCACCCTCTTGAAAAACCTGTTCGTGAAATAATCAGTGATCGTATATTCACAACCGTTGTACTTACTGGTTTCACCATTTTGTTCACATGGACATTCGCGATACCTATAGGAATCTACTCAGCTGTACGCCAACATACGGTCGGGGATTACGTTTTTACAACATTAGGGTTCACCGGACTCGCAGTGCCTGACTTCCTCTTGGGTCTTGTTCTAATGTATTTGGCATTCGCATATTTTGATCAAACTGTTGGCGGTTTATTTTCAGGTGATTTTGTAAACGCACCATGGAGTTTTGCCAAATTTATAGACATGGTAAATCATCTTTGGATCCCTGCAATAGTTCTCGGAACATCTGGAACTGCCGGACTTATACGTATAATGAGGAACAATTTACTGGACGAACTAAGTAAACCTTATGTATTGACCGCTCAGGCTAAAGGGGTAGCGCCATTCAAGTTAATCTTAAAATATCCGGTCAGGGTAGCGATAAATCCATTGGTTAGTACGGTCGGATATCTACTGCCTCAATTGGTCAGTGGAAGTGTCATTGTTTCAGTAGTCCTAAGCTTACCTACACTTGGTCCAGTGCTACTGGATGCCATCATTAATCTTGATACTATGACTGCAGGATTTATCGTGCTACTGCTAGGTATGCTTACTATACTAGGTACACTTATATCCGACATTCTTTTGGCAGTTATAGATCCACGTATTAAGTTATCATCCTGATAACTTAATAGATATGATCAAAGATATCTATTATTTTGGCAAAATAACGATAGAATCATAATTAAAATCTCAATAAAATTTATAAGGCTATCGATATGGAAAGAAATACGATAATTGTTGGAAACTGGAAAATGAACTCAACGGTTTCACAGGCTAAATCAATGCTTTCAGAGATTAAATCTGAATTGTCCGATTTAAATGGGATTGAAATAGTGGTATGCCCTCCGTTTACAGCATTGTATCCTTCAAATCAAATTCTCAATGAAACTTCTATTGAAATAGGTGCTCAGGATATTTTTTATGAATCAAATGGGGCATTCACAGGAGCAATTTCGTGTGAGATGGTATCCGAGTTATGCGGATACGCCATAGTAGGACATTCTGAAAGACGTGCAATATTCAGTGAAAATGATTCTTCTGTCCGGTTAAAGGTATCCTCAGGAATAAATGCTGGATTGAAGGTAATAATGTGTGTTGGAGAAGGACTTGATGATAGAGAATCTGGGAAAGCAAATTCGATAGTCACAGAACAAGTAAAAAAAGGAACAATTGGACTCACTTCTATATCACAACTATTAATAGCATATGAACCAGTTTGGGCTATTGGATCGGGCATAGCAGCTACCCCTGAAGATGCTCAAAACATGATGAGAAACATTCGAACTACAGTGGCTGAGGAATTTGGCAATGCAGCTAGGAAAATACAGTTGCTTTATGGAGGCAGTGTGACTGACACAAACATCGATGAATATCTTTGTCAACCAGACATCGATGGTGCTTTGGTAGGAGGAGCAAGTTTGATACCACAAAAATTTGTTCAGATAATACGCAACGCTGCCAATACCGTAAAAGAAAATAGTTGATATAAAGTTCAAAGACTATACATTCTTGTAAATAATCTACCTGAATAGCAAATGCTTTGGTTTTGTTTATCAGCCACACAAGAATATACAAAACGAAAAATAACTTTGTCCTCTCATCATTGATTGGAGAATGAATGACTCTATCCAATACAATCATCGTAGTAGTAGGTCCAACCGCATCTGGAAAATCAAAATTAGCTACAAAAATTGCGGGACTCTATAATGGGGAAATCATTAACGCCGATAGCAGACAGATATACCGTTACTTGAATATCGGTACTGCCAAACCTTCTACTTCAGAATTACAGGAAATACCTCACCATTTAGTCGATATTATTGACCCTGATGAAAAATACAGCTTAGGCCTATTTTTAAAAGATGCGAATAAATCTATTACAAAAATTTTTTCTGTAGGAAAACTTCCAGTGGTCGTTGGAGGTTCAGGTCAATATATTTGGGCATTATTGGAAGGATGGCAAGTTCCTGAGATTCCTCCTTCATCTCAAATCCGTATCCAGCTTGAAAATAAGGTCAGTGAATACGGATATCAATCCATCCATAAAGAGCTCGCAGATATTGATAGCGCAGCAGCCAGTAGAATAGATGCCAGGAACACACGAAGGGTAATCAGGGCTTTAGAACTAAATTATCTAAACCTTCCCCCATCATCACTTAAAACAGGAAAAATATCCCCAGAGTTTCAATATATTATCGTAGGATTAAACTTAGACAGACAGATACTTTACAACAAAATTGATATAAGAGTGGATTCAATGATTGAATCCGGATGGATATCAGAAGTCCAAAACTTGTTAGAAATGGGATATGAGTTGGATTTGCCATCAATGTCTAGCATAGGTTACAAAGAAATTGGTAAATATATAATTAACAAAACGTCCCTATCTGAAACAATATCTGTGATCAAAAACAGAAGTCATCGGTTCGCACGACAACAGCATAACTGGTTCCGAAAAACAGATCCCAGAATTAAATGGTTTGATGCTTCAAAACCATGGATAGCAGAGTCATTTATTGCTGATTTGGTAGGGTAGTGGATTAAAGCTGTGCTACAATTCGAATACTGCTGTAATATGTCTTCATTTTCAGAATTTGGTACTTTAAAGCGAACGAGATTTTACCTACAATAAGATAAATACATTGAAATAGTTATTACAGGGGATATTTAGTGAAATTTACCAAAATGCATGGGGCCGGGAATGACTATGTATACATCGATGGAAGAGGGACCGAGGCAAACTGGTCCGAAATAGCGATATCAGTAAGCGATCGCCATAAAGGTATCGGATCAGACGGACTTATATTGGCAAAGGACTCGGATATCGGTGATGTGAAGATGGTCATGTTTAACTCAGATGGCTCACAAGGACAGATGTGTGGCAACGGTATTCGGTGTCTAGTGAAGTTTGCGTTTGACAAAAATATTGTTCCTACTACCAAAGAGTCAGTGGTTGTTGACACAGCATCAGGTACTAAGATAGTAACACCCATTTGGGAAGAAGAAAGAATGGTATCTGCCAGAGTGGACATGGGAGAACCAAGTGTCGCGCTTGAAGACATTCCAGCGATTGCTCCAGGACACAGTATGATCATGGATTATCCAATAGAAATAAATGGGGAAACAATAAAGATTAACTGTGCCTCAATGGGAAACCCTCACGCGATAGCATTTATAGAAACACCTGTTGAAGATTATCCATTAGATAAAATAGGCCCACTAATTGAACACCATAAAATGTTTCCAGACAGGACAAATTTTGAGATAGTTAATTTAATTAACCAAAATCACGTAAAAGCAAGAGTTTGGGAAAGAGGATCAGGCTTGACAGAAGCATGTGGAACAGGCGCTTGTGCTATTGTAGCAATCACCCGTTTAAGGCGCCTAACACAAGGCAATGTTACAGTTTCTTTACCTGGAGGAGACCTTGAAATTGAGTGGACTGGAGATGGGGGCGTGATTATGGAAGGACCAGTAGCTACTGTATTTGAAGGTGATTGGAATAATTGATAAATTTATATCTCGTATCACAATTTCAGGGTGATCATAAGATAAATTATTTAGTATTACGCGTAGGAGTTTACACTTGAAAATTGCCAGCAGAGTCGGATCCGTGCCACCTTATTTATTTGTTCAAATTAGTCGGAAAATAGCGGAAAAGAAAGCTCAAGGTATAGAAGTCATTAGTTTTGGAATCGGTGATCCAGACATTGCCACTCCTCAGCCAATTTTAGACGAACTAATAGCCGCTTCCTCAGATATACCAAATCATAGATATCCAGAATCTGAAGGACTTCCGGAGTTCAGAGAAACTGTATCAGCCTGGTATTTGAGACGATTTGGAGTTTCTGTTGATCCAGAAACAGAAGTCATCTCCCTTATTGGAGCCAAGGAGGGAATTGGACACGCTTCTTTCGCCTTTGTTGAAGCCGGTGATACTGCCCTTATCCCTGACCCGGGATACCCTGTATATTCGGTAGGTACTCTTTTTGCTGGAGGAAATGCACATATTATGCCTCTAAAGGAAGAAAATAACTGGCTTCCTGATCTGGACGCAATTCCTAAGGAAGTGGCAAAAAACTCGACCGTACTTTGGATAAATTATCCTAATAATCCAACAGCAGCCACGGCAGAAAAAGATTTCTTTAATGACATAGTATCGTTTGGTCTCGAACACGATATTGCAATCATGCATGACGGATGCTATACCGAGGTTGCTTTTGATGGGTATACCCCTTCAAGTTTCCTGGAAGTAGATGGGGCAAAAGATATCTGTATAGAATTTCATTCACTCTCCAAGACATTCAATATGACAGGATGGCGTCTTGGCATGGCAGTCGGCAATTCAAATCTTATTGATAAACTTTTGAAAGTAAAATCTAACCTGGATTCAGGAGTACCTCAGGCAATCCAACATATGGGAATACGAGCATTGAATGCGCCATTGGATTCCGTAGAAGAACGCAATAACACCTATGCTCTACGTAGAGATAAAATTGTATCCGTACTAAACAAAATTGGTCTTACCGTTGAACCTCCAAAAGCCAGTCTTTATATATGGGCTAAAGTTCCAGATGGGTATACTTCGGCCGAATTTTCAGAACAGGTTCTTGAAGAAACAGATATTTTTGTAACTCCCGGAACCGGATATGGTACATATGGGGAAGGTTATATCAGGTTGTCTTTAACAGTAAGTGATGATCAACTAGATACTGCTGTCGACAGGTTATCATCCTGGACAATACCAGGCCCAAAACTATAGTCAGACATGATTGATTTACATGATATTAGATTTTTTTGTTAATCGACCACCTCGTTTATGAAAAAACGCCTGCACTCAACCGCTAAAGTACCGGAAAGAGCATTTTTGGCAGGTATAGATGTTCGTGGCAAAAAGACTTTATGGGGATTATCTGAATCGCTTGAAGAACTATCTCAATTAACTCGAAGTGCAGGAGCTTCAGTTATTGGATCTGTCGGTCAACGAATACAAAAGCCATCCAAAACATATTTAGGACAGGGTAAACTTTCTGAATTAAAAACCATGGCACTATCCGGAACATTTGACACGTTAATATGTGACGATGAACTTACTCCATCTCAGCAACGCAATCTTGAAAAGGAGCTTGAAAAGGTTAAGGTAATAGACCGTACAGCCCTAATACTAGATGTCTTCGCCAAAAGGGCACAGACACATGAAGGTAGACTTCAAGTAGAATTGGCCCAATATGAATATTTATTGCCTCGTCTTGCCGGACAATGGACCCATTTAGAACGACAAAGAGGAGGTGTACGAGGTGGTGTTGGCACAATGGGACCAGGAGAAACTCAGATTGAAACAGACCGTAGACTAGTCAGAGATAGGATCAGAAAAATACAAAAAGATCTGGAATCTGTTCGTCGACATCGTACACAATATCGACAGAACAGGAAAAACAAACAAATACCAGTTGCGAGTCTAGTGGGCTACACCAATGCAGGGAAAAGTACTTTATTAAACCAATTGACCAAAGCTAAAGTGATAGCGCAAAACCGTATGTTTCAAACTCTAGATCCGATTACCAAACGTCTATTCCTACCATCAGCTAGAGAAATCCTTTTAACTGATACCGTTGGATTCATTCAAAAACTCCCACCAGCCGTAATTTCTGCATTTCAAGCTACTATTGAAGAGGTAAGAGATTCGGAACTTTTGATTCATGTTGCTGATGTTAGTCATCCAAATGTTGCTCAACAGGTTGAGACCGTTGGAAATATATTAAAAGAACTCAATTTAACAAATACAAAGACCATTCTTGCCTTAAATAAAATCGACAAATTAGATATATCAAATTCGAAATTGATGAAAATGGTTGAAAATCAAAATCCTTCAGATTACGATACCGTGTTGATTTCCGCCTCGTCTGGTACAGGCATAGAGGCTTTAATAAAACAAATTGATATTAATATACAGGCGAATCCGATTTAAAGCCCTCTTTTATTTTCCTTTTGTCGAATAAAAGCTAAGCGAGTAGTAAACATGTTGTATTTATTGAATGAATTACCTCGTCCACCAATTGCTAACCCGAGGTTCGCACTATATATGTTATGTCAAGTAACATATATAAATACATCAATAAATTGCCAGAGTTAGATGAAAAGTCTCTCCTGGATTTAAATTCCGGTCTCTGTAATTTGTTTTACTGATAAGAAGTTTTTTAATACCAGAGCGACAAAATCATATTAATCCAAAATGATATTATTTTGGATCTTCAAGAGTCTGGAGTAAAAGTTTTATTTCGAAATGCTTTCATCAATTATTTTTTTTATTTTCGTAAATATAAGGATATTAGAGTAATAATATATCTTAAAACCATCAGATCAAGGAAAGATCTCATAAATTTACGTTTGGGTTAAGTTTCATCTAAACCTGATATTTTATATTCAACTTAGATCATTAACACAAAATTTACGTTGTGGTTTGGTAGGAATCTACTTTTCCAATATCCTAATTGGGCTATTAAGTCTGAACTTTGAGAATTTTCATGGAATAAAGGGACTGCAAGACGTTAAGAGATGCTTCTTGCACAGAATTTTCATTAAACTCTATTGCTTTTATATACGATTCTTGTTTAAACGCTTCCAGGCCTTGTTCTCTTAGAAAAATAACCCGATTACCATAATTAGACGTTACTGCGCCTAGCAAATATATTGTGCCTTCCCTGGCATCTGATCTGTTGACCAAATGAATATCCTGTATATCAGATTCGTCGTGAATAAGTATTGCTGCATCGCATCGACTGAGAGTATCTAGATGAGTGTCAATAAGGATTGAATCTTCTTTCAATTCAAGTTGTAATAAGGCGACTCCAAAAGATTCAAGTGTAGTCTTTAAATGTTCTGCTGTAGGTGAAAATCCTATATGGCATATCAAAATACACTTCGGGTCCAAATCTTCATTCAAAATGTTTTTCTTTTCTGTATCAAGGGATTCAGGATCACTACCTGTTCGTCGTTGTCCAAACAATACATTTTTTGGCTGTTGATGGGCTCCAGAAGAACTCACATAAAGGTCCTTGCCAATACTTCCTAAGATACCAACATACACCCCATTCGTTTTTAATACAGTTAGACATTCATCCGTCAAATCTGGCTTGACTCCGAATTCCCGAACCAAAGAATTTTTCGCGAAATCATCAGGTGGAAGTTTTTGACCTTCATATTTGTCATAGAAGCGATTAAACAAATCTGGGAATAGAGCTGCCTGGAGCAAACTTCTATATTGTTCTTCACTACTGTTTGGAGAGACTATTGCCATACCTAGTTCAGTCAATTCTATGAATTCATCGCCAGAACCACCAGTGGTAAGCCCGTATCTTTCTGATGATTTCAATTTCATAACGAAAGCACTGCTTAATGGTGTTGTATTAAGATTTCTTGCCAATACTTGACGATAAATGCTTCCGTTACCAACTGCTTTTACTATTTCTTTTGGTATCTGTATACACTCTTCAAGGCTATGAAGAGGATATGTCCTTTGTCTTCTACGTCTTTTTTCATTAGTCATGACTTTTCCTTAATAAACTGAAAACAATATAACCGATATTTTGGTCATATACAAACCTATTCAGCCATTTTTCAGCCTTATACAGAATACAGATCTGAATATAACTGAAGAACATGAAAAGATTTGAATACAATTACTATGTCGATGTAAATGAGGTTCCAGCTCGTGAATATTCCAGCCTTGATGTTTGATTGGTGTAGAATGTCTTTAAAGATTGGTTTTATAGCTAGGAGAAGAACTTGAAAAGATGCGTCAGTCACGTAATTTTTGTTAGTCTCGTACTTTTGACACTTGCTTTAACTAGTGGATGCTCGCTAGTAAAACAGGAAAATCAAGACGATGGAGACATAAATCAAGCTTCCGAAAAGACAGAGGCTTCTGGGGAATCTCCGAACTTCCCACAATCTATATCTCCAAATCAACCTATCGTGAGACCTGATGCTGTCCCTGAAGACCTGGGTGTGATATGGGAATCTTGGTCATATTTGCTTAGAGATTATGTAGACCCTACTCAACTAAAAGGTGAAGAGTTTTCTGAACGTGCTATAAGAGCCATGCTCACCGTTCTGGGTGATCCTCAAACATCGTACCTAAGCCCTTCTATATTACAGGGTAGTTTTCAAGATGTCTTCCGTGGAAATTTTGAAGGAATAGGTGCCCATGTAAATATGAACAGACAGGGCAAACTTGTTATTATATCTCCTATCCCAGGAGGTCCAGCTGAAAAGGCCGGCATTAAACCTGGAGACATTATTCTTGAAGCAGATGGAGAAAACCTTGAAGGGTTAAGTTTATTAGAAGCCGTATCAAAGATAAGAGGGCCCAAGGGTTCGACTGTAAAGCTTTTAGTTAAACATCTAGGTGCCTTGGACCCAGTCCTGATCGAGATTATCAGGGACAAAATCCCGCTTATAAGCGTACATCTCCGTAGTCAACCTGGCGACAGATTTGCACATATCCGCATCAGCCAATTTTATCCCAATACACCTGATGCACTAAAAGATATGGTGCTAAAGGCTATTGAAGATGGATCCGAAGGTATAATACTGGACCTTCGTAATAATGACGGTGGCACACTCGATTCAGTGATAAATATAGCAAGTCTATTTCTTAGGAAAAACGACGATCTGGTTCTATACGTGGAAAAAGGAGATGGCAGCCGAACGAACTGGCAGGTACGCCATGAACTTACAATAGCAGATGAAATACCATTAGTAATGCTGATCAATGAAAGAAGCGCTAGTTCAAGTGAGGTTCTGGCAGGAGCATTACAAGACCACGAAAGGGCCACTATAATTGGGGAAATATCCTTTGGTAAAGGAAGTGTCAATATTCTTAGGCCACTTAGTAATGGTGGAGGGCTTTACATAACAATAGCTCACTGGCATACTCCAAATGGGCGCCAAATTCATGGAAAAGGGATCACACCAGACATTGAAATCACCCATCGAGACTCAAGAGAAAAGGACGTATTACAGCTACAAGCAGCAATCAATGAGCTAGAACGTATACTTGATTCTAGCTGATTTAATAAGAGCATATCGAGACTATACCAATGGCGGACAAAAAAAACTTTACGGTTAACCGCAAAGCCCGGTTCAACTACGAAATTCTCGAAACAACTGAAGCCGGATTGGTTTTACAAGGAAGTGAAATTAAAGCTATACGTGAAGGCAGGGCAAACATCAGTGAAGCTTTTGCCAGAGACGAGGCTGGTGAAATGTGGCTTTTCAACGTCCATATTTCTCCATATTCAGCCGCAGGCATTACTGATCACGATCCTACACGCCAAAGAAAACTCCTTTTAAAGAAGCAGGAAATCATAAGGCTAACAAAACAACTGCAAGAGAATCGCTTCGCCCTCGTCCCTCTACGACTCTACCAAAAAAGACATAGAGTGAAAGTAGAATTAGGACTCGGCCGAGGAAAACGCCAATATGACAAGAGAAGAACAATAATAGACCGGCAGAGAGAAAAAGAAGCCAGAATAGCTATCAAAAGAGAGGCTATTTAGATTAATAATTTTATCAAACGCAAGGCCGGGCAAGATTTAGTCAGGGGTGAAGACTTAAATATGCCCGGCCTTAGTGCTTTGGGTGGCTTGTTCTAGCTTGCTTTCTTTACTTCGATAGTTTCGCCAGGTGCTAAAGCAACACGCTGTACGTTTATACCGAGTTTAAGAAGCCAATAACCTAATGTTGCTTTACTAACACCCAATGAGTCGGCCGTTGCAGACAAACCATTTTCGGTTACTAACGGGGGTAACATTATTTCAAGGTCATTGCCGAATTTTTCTTCGACTGCCACCATCTTCTTCGTCTTTTTCCTATACATCATATCCCTCCTGAGCTTGAGAGTGAACTAATGTTAACGTCTGTCTTAACAAAGTGTCAACATGTTTTTCAATCATATTCTAGGAACTTTTCAAAAATTGAATACAGATATAAATAAATCATTTTTTATATCTGTATGATATTAGTAAAAGGATTTATGTGTATCGCTTAAATAGCGTTTTATCAATGAAGTGTGTTAAATATGCTTTGCTGCTATATTTTTTGCCCTTAAAAGAGAATATATACTGTCCCTCTACCCTGCCAGTGTTTGTATATCAGAAATCTTTTTTAGTTGGTGGTAAAATTCCAGCAATAAGGTTATTGAACATGCCAGATAGGTTGTTTTACATAAAAAAAATTGTTATATGGGTAATTTACTCCCTTTTGATTTTTCCCTTAGTTTCATGTGTTTGGGATACTCCAAATGTAGATGCAGTTGAAAAAACTCAAAATGTTGAGAAATTGAATATCTCTCAAGTGAAGCAAAAAATTGAGAATCGTCAAAGCCTGGCATTCATGGATCTTTCTAATCTTGATCTTTCAAATATGAATCTAAGAAATATGAATTTGGAAAACTCAAATCTGAAAGGTACAAATCTTCAAGGTACAGATTTAGAAGGAGCTAATCTTAAAAACGTCAATCTCAACAAAGCAACCTTGAAAGATTCCAACCTTCAAAGAAGTATTTTAGTCAAAGCTGATCTAAGAGAAACAGATCTCCGTAATGCGGACCTGCGATACACAAATCTCACAGAAGCAAATCTCTTCTTAGCCAAAATGGAAAGGGCAAGATTGATAGGATCTAACCTACAGGGAGCCGACCTCTGTGGGTTAAACCTAACAAATTTTGACTTGAGGTCAATCAATCTTAGTAAAGCAAGAATGTCTGAAACTCAATTGGATGGGGCAAATTTAAGCAGGTCAAATTTAAAATCAGCTGTTTTAAGCCAAGCAAGTTTAGTTGGTTCAAACCTTGAACAAGCTGACCTTTCTCTAACTGTACTTAGGAACGCAAGCTTGAACAACGCGAATTTAACTAACTCAATTCTTGTTAGAACAAACTTTAGAAATGCAAACTTAAAAGATGCTGATTTAGATGGGGCAGACCTCACGGGAGCAATATTCGACAACGCTATACTCGAAGGAACTATAATTTATTAGAGTATTGAATATCTTCACACGTTAAAAAGAACATGCATTATTTCACCATCATTTACAATATAGTCTTTACCTTCCTGACGCAAAAGACCTCTTTTACGAGCTTCGCCTAAACTACCACACTCAATTAGCTCCTCATAAGAAATAACTTCTGCCCTGATGAATCCTCTTTCAAGGTCACTATGTATCCTGCCTGCCGCTTTTTGAGCCAAAGTTCCCCTGGATATTTCCCACGCCCTAACCTCATCTTCTCCTACAGTGAAAAAGCTTATTTGGTCAACAACATCATATGAAATACTAACCATACGATTCAATCCGGACTCTACTAATCCAAGGTCCTTCCTAAAATCTATCTCTTCATCAATCCCCATTTGACCAAGTTCCATTTCTAACTGGGCACACATAACATCTGCCCTTGTATACTGACCTTTCACTGTATCAGAAAGTTTTTTCTTGAATTCAGTGCTTTTATCTAATTGCCCTTCTCCAATATTTATTACAACTATTAACGGCTTGATCGATAGAAAACCAAATCCAGTTATATTCTTACTTTCATCAGGCGAAAATTCCTGATCTCTAAGAGGTTTACCGTCAGAAAGCTCCTTTTTTATTCTTTCAAGAAAATCTTGTTCTTTAGTTAAAGATTCTCGCTCAACAGATTTTGCACTTTTAAAACTAGCTTCGATTTTATTAAGTCTTCTATCAAGAATTTCAATATCTGAAAAATTCAACTCCATAATCATATTTTCTGTATCTCTTACAGAATCAATAGTATCTTCAACGTGAGCTACAGAAGGATCTATAAAGGCCCTAGAAACTATAAGTAAGGCATCAGTAGCCTGAATAGCATTAAGAAAATCTCCTCCAATCCCTTTTGTCTTGCCAAATTCATCAGGTGGTGGTGGAACCTCTGTATATACAACTTCCGCGGCTACAGTCTTTTTCGGCATATACATTCTGGACAACGCATCAAGTCTGACATCGGGTACCTTCGCAACCCCTATATTTGGGTTATTTGAATACGAGGCTACTGTAGCATTTCCTTTAGTCAACGCATTAAATATTGTTGTTTTACCAGAACGTGGCAATCCAATAATTCCTATTTCCATTGTTAAATCAAAACTCCCTGTCATATATCCTATAAGTGTACATTGAATACAATTTAATCCGTTAGTTTTTTACATTCAGCAATACAGATTAAATTAAAGTACCTTTTACCTCATATATAAAATCACTCTATATAAGATATCACTCGATTTTTTATTTAATCTAAGGATAAAGGCTAATTTAAATAATCCTTCTGTTAAAATAATTATATCTAACTGAATGAAGTTTGATCACTTCAATTATGAAAACTTAGTTTATGAATTGTACAACCAAAAAACGCTACCCAACTAAAAAAATGGCAGATGAATATGTCAGATTCTTTAATAGAAATCCATTGGTTAAAGAATCTGACATGCTGTCATCATATAAATGTGACTTTCATGATGGATGGCACGTAGGTCATAATGAAACAAAACCGATTTCTCCGTATATAAAAGTTCTGAGATTGTTGGACAAATTAAAACGTGATAGAGAAAAACCAAAAGAGTGGTAAGAATCATTTACAAGATGAGTAACCTATTTTTTTCGGATAGCCGACCATTCATCCCGCAAAATACCATAAAGTACCTGGACTGTTCTTCCATCACGGCCAATCATATGACTTTTTAAATATGCCTCACGAACCATGCCCATCTTTTCCATAACTCTTTGAGACTGAACATTTTCACCTTCTGCACCGGCAAAAATCTTATCCAGACCGAGCTCTTCAAAACCCCAATCCAACAATGCATTTGCAGCCTCTGGAACTATCCCTTTTCCCCAATACGATTTTGACAATCCATATGCCATATGGGCACGATTATGCTCCTTCTCGACATTCAATTTTATGAAACCAATGACCTTTTCATCAAATTGAATAGCAAACATAGGTGTCGTATCCCAAGGAGTTAAGACCTGCCTAGCAACCCATTTCTCCGCATCCCATCTAGTAAATGGCTGAGGAGTACCAAGAAATCGAGCAAACCCTGGATCATCTGAATATTCAAACACGTCATCAACGTCCCCAACATTAAAATGCCGTAAAATAAGCCTTTCTGTCTTAATCTCAATTTCATATTCGGTAGTTTCCAAAACTAAATCCTCCTATCTTTTTGATGATAAGGCAGCAATAATCGTATCTATATGAACCGCGAACTCCGCTGCCAAATGTATTTGATCTCCCTCGGAACCGCCTTCTCTAAATTCCCTCCAAGTACCATCGGGTGATTGGGTATCTATGAACCATTCTCCCAGTCTCATCGTCCATTTTTTATAGATCGTATCACCTGTTATTTGATACAACAGTGATGAACCCCAACCAGACTTGCAAACAGGAGCAAAGTTAAATTGCTTTTCCGTACTGTCTATTGAAAACTGCATATATTTACGAGCTAAATCAAGCATCTCTGGGTCACGAATAGCCATATAAAGTCGCACTATAAAAGCTGCTGCTATGCCTCCAACTGTCCATCTCTGGTATAAAGGCTCTTGAGCTATCACCACATTCCAAAATCGATCCGACGAATTAAAATCTTTTATAATATTTTGATTTGATTTAGAGAAATTGTAATATAGCTTATCTGGTAGGTCATCCTGCTGAGACCATACCTGTCTCAAATAGTTATAAACCCGTAGAGCTTCATTTAAATGGCCAGTTGCAATACAAGCCAGACCTGATCCAACAGTATAAGGAACATCCATAGCATCACCCGGAATAGAAGCTTCCATATCATTTGAAAATCCGCCGGAAACTGGATCCTGTAAAGAGAGTAAAAATGGCATACAGTTAAAACTTAAATCAAATTGTCTTGCCATATGAGAACCATAAATAAATGTAGCATTTCTGTATGCATAAGCATCTGTCAATTTTCTTAGACCCTGATCGAAATCACCATCTGCAGTTAACATGTTATCCCTTACCCACTGGCAGACAGATGCAGCAGCAGCTGTTTCACCCGCCACAGTAAATGTCCATGGCAACCTATAGAAAAAGAATCCTTCTTCAATCGGGCCAAATGAACCGTCACCATTAGATGTCTCGAGAATATAATCAACGGCCTTACGCTTAGCTGAGATTAATCTGGGTATGAGTTTCATTAGTATCCAAATCTTAAAATATTAATCCGATTCAACCATCAGGATACATTACAACTTTAATAAGACCTTCTGAAGAAAGTTCACCAGACAAAGTTTGAATCGCTAATTCAGCTTCAGAAATTGGAAACCTGTGAGATACTATGGTTTCCAATGGGTACTTCCCTTTTTCAGCTATAGAAAGTGCCTGTTCAACTGCCGGACTGTCGTGTGTATTCACTCCTATCACACTGATCTCATTCATTGTAATGTTATCTGATGATATAACAGCATTTTTGGACCCTTTAGACCCTGCCAAAACTACTGTCCCTCTTGGCCTAACCAAATCTATAGCTGGACCTACAGAATCAGCAGAATTGGTTACATCAATTACAACATCTGCCATTAATCCATCAGTAATATCGTAGATCACATTAGAAACAACCTCTGTATCAGCAATTACGACATGTGTAGCACCTAAATCTTTTGCTTTAGATAAACGTGAATCATCATGCTCCAAACCAACAATTACTATTTGATCTGCTCCGGATTCTTTAGCTGCTATAACAGAAGCTAAACCTTGAGGTCCTGGACCTAGAATAACGGCAATATCTCCTATAGTTACACCACCCACCGTCCTTAGCCATCGTACTCCATTACCTAAAACAGCACAGATAAGGACAGCTACCTCTCCTGGCATCGAATCAGATATCCGATGTACCTTTACAGTAGGAGGTAAATAAACATAATCACCATAACCACCCCAGATAAAAGGTGGTGTGGTCGACAAAACTCCACCTCCATAACCTCTTAACTTTCTACAAATCCTATACAATCCATTGCTGCAATCTTTACATCGCCCACATCCAAAAGTAGCCTCTAGTACGACCCTGTCACCTCTGGATACTCCCCAGTTTTGTTCAGCTTCAGATCCAATATCTGCTATCCTCCCTACAATTTCGTGTCCCAAAATAACAGGACCTGGATGATTTCTGTAATGAATTACATCACTGCCACAAACACCAGCAATTTCCACTTGTAGAACTCCGTCATCCTTTGAGACTTCCGGTATGGGAAATTCCTCTGCTGTCATTTTCCTTGGCGCCGAAAGAACTACAGATTTACCCTTATTCAAAACACGTAAACCCTAAAATATAATCCAAGTTTTGGTAACAAAACAACCCGATTATTTGGTTTTCCCGTACGAATATAAATGAGACCATTTAACCCGCAACCTATCCTTTCAATTTTACTGTTAATTCATCCATGGAGAGGCGTCCTTTGGGTTCGTTTCGAAACCCAACAAAAGAAATCCCATAACTTATACATCTACTCAACAGATAATCTAAAGATGGTGGTTTATTCATATCTTTCGACCAACTCCTGTGCCATTTTGAATGATCATTAATCAATTTAAAGGAATTAGGTTGATCAGCCCAAACACCGTTACTTATATGTAGAGGATTACTGTTGAGATGAAACCTTCCGCATTCTGCCTCCCCTACTGCCCAAAAATAACACTCTGCACCATCCAACTCTAAGTTATCCCCACGAAGATATAATGATACTTCTGCTTCTCTAAGATCAATTGGTTCCAATCCTATCCAGTTTACGTATATCAGGAAAGGTAGTATCGATATCGGATCCTCAGGGGTATCAGCACTCCATCTGGTGTTATCAGTCCAAATAAATCCTGATTCCTCTACCCCTCCTGTCTTCTCCCAATTACCCAGTATAAATGTGTTGCTATTTGAGAATCCGCTCCAGTGATAGTCATAAGAGCACCATCCTTCAGGCCCATCATTAAAAGTATTACTATATTCAATCAATTTTCACACACCCCAAACTATTTATATGAACAAAGTATTTTAAAAAATCGAATTTTACAGCAAATAATGTTTTATTTGAGTATTAATTAAAATTATCTTATCACCTACATCAACTTGTATTCCACAGATTCTATCGCTACCATGGTGGAATCAAGAAAGGATGGATGATAATGCCTGAATATAGCCTTGCAAGTAGTCTTTTTCTCTATAATAAAGATGGTGACAATATTGGAGACCCAATAGAAGGGATACAATCAGTCTCAGCAGCCGGTTTCACGCAAACAGAATTAATGGCTGAAGGAATTGACTGGATAAATGGACCACCAGATCCTAAGCCCATCTTAAATGCTCTTGAAAGTAATCAGGTTTTCCCCCATTCAATACATGCCCCATATACAGATGTTAATTTGGCAAGTCTTGATGAAAATGAACGACAAATAGGAATAGAAAAGGTAACAGCAGCGATCAGGTTCTTAGGGGAAGTAGGAGGTACAACTATCATAGTACATCCTACAATGAGTTCTGCTAATATCCACACTCCACTTTACACTTTACAAAATGTTGGTAGATCAACAGAAGCTGCTCATCGGTCTATATCTAAACTTATATCGGTAGCCGAAGTTGAAGGAGTCAGGATAGCACTGGAGAACTTACCGGCTAAAAATATGACTGTACGCCCACTAGAAACAATGAAGGAACTCAGAGCATTCATGTCAGATCTTTCTCCAGACTTCGTCGGAATCTGTCATGACATAGGACACTCCAGATTAAACAAACTTGATATAGCAGATGAAGCCAGAATAGCATCTGACAGACTATACGCTCTTCATATTCAAGACGGATTTACCCAGGAAGACGATCATTTACCGCCAGGACATGGGACCTTAGACTTTGAATCATATGGTAAAGCACTTAAAGAAATCCAGTTTGATGGAGCCTGGACACTAGAGGTTCTATCCAAGAACCATCCAGGTACTCTTGAAGACATTACACTTGAGTTGTCTCGAATAAAAACCAGTTGGACAGACAATGGCATGACCAATTTAAATATCACATAAAAAAACATCGAGCCGGACTAAACTATAAATTGAATAAAATAGACCCTTACAAAAATAAGCAATTGTTTCTTGACGATTATGTGATAGAAAAACTCGACAGTTTGGATCGTATACTGCATCAACCGGAAAGGCATGGACCGGTACTTACTCCAGACGTATCTCTGGGTCAAACTCAAACTCAAACGAAGAGTATCCCATGGTGGAATCCCGATTCAGACCTTTGGGAATGGTGGTACTGGGCTATGTATGACGGTATAGACCACCATAATGAACTCCCCAGCAAAATGTATGCATTGGAAGGGCGGGTATCTCACTATGCAACCTCTACAGATGGATTCCACTGGGACACACCGGAAGTAGGACTTTATGAATTCCGAGGATCGAAAATTAATAACGTCGCATATGACTGTTCAGAGCTAGATTTGATTCTATTTCACATTATCCGTGACGACATTGACCCTGATCCTCAAAAACGTTACAAAGGTATTTTTGCTAAGTCAAATAATCTTGAAGACCGTTTGCCAGGATTTTCCCATAATGGATTTGACTGGAAATACCCCGACTCTAAACCCATTCCGAGTAAAGACACTTCTGTTTTCGTTCATGATCAGACTAATAACCAATTTATTGGTACCGTTAAACATGGAACTGAATGGGGTAGGTCTATCTGGCTTTCTACAAGTCCCGACTTTATTGAATGGACGGACCCTAAACTAGTACTCCATTCTGATCTAATTGACAGCAAAAATCGCAAAAACCGTGTTGCATCCGTTGTTAAGGATGCTAATTATCTGTCCCCTCCCCTAGTAGATGACAATGATTACCTCGCAGAAGTATACCTCATGCCAGTAATGCCTTATGAAGGAATATACATAGGATTCCCGATGTTATTCAATCCCGCGGGTGCTATACCCCCTCCTCACGGTAATTTTACAGCTTTAAATCAAACAGAATTAACAGTATCTCGTAATTTACATAATTGGGACCGTGTGGCCAATCGTTCATTGTTTCTGGATGTACTGCCCTGGGATGAACAAACCTTCGAAACCGCCCAATTATCGCTTTGTGGGCCACCGATTATCCGAGACAACCAGCTATGGATATACTACAACGCTTCTAGATATAGAGGTCCACGGGAATTATATACAGAAATAGAAGATCAGTATTTTGAGCAACGTGGCGCAGTATGCCTTGCAAAACTAAGACTTGATGGATTTGTTTCTCTAAACACTCAACAAAGTGGGAGTGTAGTCACAAAACCTTTCCTGGCAAAAGGAGGAGTACTGCACGTTAATGCTGATGTGTCCCAAGGCAACATAAAAGCTGAGATTCTAGATGCGGAATCATTCCAACCTATAAATACCCTGTCACTAAAAAATTCAAATCCATTTACCGGGGACCATATAAGCAAATCATTAACATGGCAGGAACATGATGAAATTGTAAGTGAGAAATTAGTGCGTATAAGGTTCGTCATAGAAAACGGTGACATTTATTCCTTCTGGTTTGAAAGGTCATGAAGAATGTCCGATATGAGAAGTAATCGAACATTCTTGATACTATCTGAAAATATAATTTATACAAAACCAGGTACCTTGTTGAACTGTCCTCGCGTAAGCAACTCTAATAATGATCAATTGATACTAACTTTTTCCGAAACAGTAGAGCATTCAAATGAGGAAAGGAGCAGGTCTTTGATGCTTATTAGCTACGATAAAGGCATAACATGGTCAGATCCAATACCTATTCCGGAGTTGATAAACGGAATAACGGTAACAAAATCAGGTACTATGATTGCTACTCTAAGGCACCTACCTGCAACAATTCGATCTACTGACAATGGACTAAACTGGGAAAAGCCACTTGAGTCCTTGATTAACAGCGTCCATTCTCCTCTGGAACTATCTGACGGAACACTTATCATCCTCGGCAATCAAAATAACCAAAAAGAAATTAACGCCTCTCCCATTATTTCAGTCCACTCTAAAGACCAAGGCCGTTCCTGGATTACGATGTCACAAGTAATGCCGGTACCCACAGGAGATTCAAGATTGTCGGACCCACATGTTATGGAACTTGATACAGGTACATTGATAGCTATGGCTACTTATGAACCATCTATTGACTCAGATGAAGATCGCTATATGAGACAGGTGGACAGTGAGGATTTTGGGAAAACTTGGAACTTAACACACCCGGCAAATATGTGGGGCTCATCTCCACACCTTCTTCGCCTAAAAAACGGAGATGGATTATCAACCTACAATCACATGAGACCGCCTTACAGCATACGTGCCTGTATTCGTCAAAAAGTACGTGATAAGAACATGCTCGGAGGCAATTCCTCAGGTAACTGGGATATTAGTAACGTAAAAACAATTGTGGAAAATAGTAGCCCGGTCAATTATGGGCATCCAACAACTATAGAGATGTTACCTGGAGAATTGATCACCGTTTATCTTAATAAGGATAACCCTGATGGGAATCCTTATATCGCATCAACCCGATGGACACTATAAATTAAATCCATGACCAAGAGGTAGACCCATAAAAGCTACGACCAGGTTCTAGATAATGAGATCCTGTATCATTAACCCCTTCATTTTCAAGCCTGAAAGCGTCTATCGTAGATGATAAAGGTTCGACACAAACTGATCCCCTAGGACTATAAACGACAAGATGATCCATCTCAGGAGAAGAATTCATTGTCAGTTTAACAGCTCCTTCCCATTCGATTTCAACTGGTTTTAACGGGTTAATCCTAAAACAATGATCAAATAATCCTACCCTAGGTATCATTCCCTGCTTTAAATCGATCTCTGCAGAAATTGGTTCCTCAAAACCATTAGCATTACCATCAGGATCAGATTTCCACTCAGATATTTGCCCTGGTAAGGATAGTGTAAGACGCTTACCACTTAGATTGGAATTAAACCAAGGATGCCACCCAATCGCTACAGGAAACCTGTTATCACCATAATTCACAACTTCTAAACTCATTATTAATGTTGATCCTGATAAGCTAGCATTGAAAGTAACTCTTCCTTTTCCAGGCCAGGGCTCTTTTAAATCTGTACACATCTGAACATTTCCATTGTCTATATTTACAACCGCCCATTTTTGATTACGTGTAAGACCATGTATTGAAAATGGAGGACGATTAATTGGCATTTGATATTTTCCCCCATCACTATAAAGAATGCCTTCCTTCAATCTCCCTGGCCAGGGACACATCATAAAATTACCAGTTCCCTGCTCTAATTTAAAAGGATCGTGTGGGCCTTCTCCCCCTGTTAAAAGCTCGTAAGTATTACCAGCGGTAGATATCACTTTTAAAGAACGTAGACTAGCACCTGCAAATGGAGAAAATATTGCTTTGCCAAATTCACTTGAGATAACAATTTGATCAGATATTAAATTCATATGATTATAAACAAATGGAAAAAGAATAAATTCAGATTTAGAAATAGAATCAGAACAATCTTACCATCCTATTTTCGAGTTTACTCAACCTAAATTTAGATTAATTGATAGAATTATAATAAATCCCAATAAATCTACGGTAAACAAATGGCAAAACGACCTAATATACTTTGGTACTGCACCGATCAACAAAGATTCGACACGATTTCTGCACTAGGTAACTCACATATAAACACCCCTACATTAGACAGTCTCGTTGCCAATGGTACCGCATTTACACGAGCTTACTGTCAGAGCCCTATTTGTACCCCGAGTCGTTCCAGTTTTCTAACAGGGATGTATCCATCTCGAATACACAATACCCGTAACGGTAATGAAAGTTTCCCTGAATGGCCGCCACTTATTACCAAAATGATATCGGACAGCGGATATGAATGTGGAATGATTGGTAAATTTCACCTGCAAAGTTCAGGCAAGCGTATTGAGCCCAGGGTCGATGACGGCTATAGCTATTGGAAATTTAGCCATGCACCACGCGATGATTGGAAAGAAGGGCACGACTATGCAGACTGGGTAAGACATAACGGTGAATCTCTAGACGATTTAAGGTTAAGCAAATCTGGAATACCAATAAAACTACATCAAACAAAATGGGCTTCTGATATGGCTATAGACTTTATCACCCAAAAACGCTCGCAACCATGGATGTTAAATATAAATGTCTATGACCCACACCCCCCATTTATTCCTGCCAGAGAATATACTGATCTTTACAATCCAAAAGATATGCCTGGCCCTTATTTCCGTGAAAGCGATTTAGAACAACAGGAACAACTTGCTCGAATAGACTTCCAGGGAGAGGTTAAAAGACCAGAAGAAAGAGATATAAAAAGAATTCAGGCGTTTTATTATGCCATGATCTCTCAAATAGATGATCAGCTAGCTAGAATAATTGATAAGTTAAATGAAATCGGCCAGCTAAAAAACACATTGATCGTTTTTACTACCGATCACGGAGAAACACTAGGTGATCATGGGTTATTGGAAAAAGGATGTCGTTTCTACGAAGGACTTACCCGAGTACCATTAATTTTTTCATGGCCAGCCGGCTTAAAGAAAAATATTAAAAGTAATGCTCTTGTAGAACTCATGGATATAGCCCCAACACTGCTAGAAATTACAGGTATTGAAGTACCTGAATATATGCAGGGTAAGAGTTTGATGCCAATATTAACTGGACATTCTGCTGACGACAAACATCGCGAATTCGTCCGATGCGAATACTTCGATGCAATAGAATCTCAGCTCACTAATGAAGCATCAGGACCACTTGGTCGAGTTTTTACAGGTGGTCGGGAAGAACCTGATCAATATAAAGATGGTATAGGAACATTCGCTACCATGTTTCGAAACGAAGAATACAAACTAATCATCTATCATGGTCATAATACCGGTGAGTTGTATAACCTGAAGCATGATCCCTGGGAATTCAATAATCTATGGGATGACCCGCAACATCAGGATATTAAGAACAATTTGATACAGGAAAGCTTTGATAATCATGTACTAACTACTACGGACGTTGGATCACGTAGAATCGCACCTATGTGAAAGCTAAATCAAATATATTTAGTCCGTGTTGAGATGTACCACTGTTTCACACTATCTGAACAACCGATAGTGGCGTCCCAGGCAGGATTCGAACCCGCGACCCGCTGCTTAGAAGGCAGCTGCTCTGTCCCCTGAGCTACTGGGACAATTAAAATACGTATTAAACAATCAACTTGTATTACAGACATTCTACATCGAACCCAAACTAATTTTAAGGAATATTAGTGGGCTCAAAAGCAGTAGTTATTTTGCTGTATTCAAAATAAAAGCTCGGTTATTAGCTAACCTTAGCATGAAGGTTTCTCTCGGAAAGTTCCCGGATAACCGTGTCCTTATCTGTGTCTTTTGACCAAGGAGTCGGCAGAATATGGGACCCAAAAATCCTGCTGAAATGTTCATCAGGCTTACCGTCAACGAAATGGACAGTCATCCATTTCTCATCCTGTAACTCAACTTTAATCTCTCTATCTTCACCTGTCCAACCAAAACTCACATAACTCAAATTACATTCCTCCTCGCCCTAAAGGTATATCCCAAGGGTAGTGTTCAGATACTATATTATCCTAAAATTAAAGTGGGGAACAGGCCTTTCAGGACCCATCCCCCACTTTTTTATTCCTAAATCTATTTAAAGATTTTCTAGTAGTCCATTGGAGGAGCTGCAGGCATTGGAGGAGTATCTTCCTTGATATCTGTGATCAAGGATTCTGTAGTGATTACCATTGCCGCTACACTAGAAGCATTTTCTACTGCCGCCCTGGTAACTTTAGCAGGATCCATGATTCCGCGCTCAAGAAGATTTGTGAATTCGCCGGAATCTGCGTCGAATCCCCAGTCTCCGTCTCCTTTTAGACTCTCTGCAAGTACTACCTCACCAGATGCACCTGAATTTTTGCATATCAGCTTTAGAGGAGCTTCCAAAGAAGTTCTAAGGATATCTGCTCCAGTTTGCTCATCCCCTGATAGACTCAAAGAATCTATAGCAGACTGTGACCTGATTAAAGTAAGTCCTCCACCAGGTACGATACCTTCCTCAACAGCTGCACGGGTTGCTGACAATGCGTCCTCAACACGCTGCTTCTTTTCTTTTAACTCAATCTCTGTGGCTGCACCTACCTTTATGATGGCTACACCACCAGAAAGCTTGGCTACACGCTCTTCCAACTTCTCTCGATCGTAATCCGAAGTGGTTTCCTCAATCTGAGCCTTGATCTGTGTAATTCTACCCTGGATTGAATCTTCAGAACCTGAACCGTCAACGAAAGTGGTGTCTTCCTTAGTAGAAACTATACGGCGGGCTCGGCCCAGATCTTCAACTGTTACTGAATCGAGTTTCCGTCCAATCTCTTCACTAATTACTTCACCACCAGTTAAGATAGCCATGTCTTCCAACATTGCTTTGCGTCGATCTCCAAATCCTGGGGCTTTGATCGCCAAAACATTCAAAGTGCCTCGCATCTTGTTGACCACAAGAGTTGCAAGAGCTTCACCTTCAATGTCTTCAGCAACGATCACTACGTTCTTACCAACAGCTAAGATTTTTTCAAGTGCTGGAAGTAAATCTGATACGGCTGAAAGCTTCTTATCAGTGATCAGTATGTATGGATCTTCTATGTCGGCTTCCATCCTGTCCTGATTTGTCACAAAATAAGGAGAAATGTAACCACGATCAATCTGCATACCTTCCACAAACTCTTGTTCGTAGCTTATGCTCTTTGACTCTTCTACCGTAATGACTCCGTCCTTACCTACCTTCTCCATAACTTCAGCTATCAAAGATCCCATCTCATCATCATGTGCAGATAGTGAAGCTACCTGAGATATCTGGTCTCTACCTTCTACAGTAGTAGACATACCCTCAATTGAACCACGAACAGCAGCCACACCCTTTTCTATGCCACGTTTAATGGCCATGGGGTCGGCCCCTGCTGCAATGTTCTTGAATCCCTCTTGAATAATCGCCTGGGAAAGAACTGTAGCAGTAGTTGTACCGTCACCGGCTACATCGTTAGTCTTGCTAGCTGCCTCTTTTAAGAGTTGTGCTCCCATGTTTTCAAAAGCATCTTCGAGCTCAATCTCTTTGGCTATCGTTACACCATCGCTACAAACCTGTGGCGCCCCAAATTTCTTGTCAAGAACCACGTTTCGTCCTTTAGGACCCAAGGTTACTCCTACTGTGTCGGCCATCGTATCTATGCCACGCTTCATAGCGTTTCTGGCTTCATCATCGAACATAAGCTGTTTTGGCATTAGTTAATCCTCCTTAATTATTAAAATCGTGAAAACGACTATATCTTGAATAGTATGTCGTCTTCCCGTACTACTAAATATTCTGTCTCGCCTTCTTTGTACTCGGTACCTGCATATTTTGAATACACTACCGTGTCACCAACACCCACATCCATTGGAACCCTGCTACCGTCATCTGAAAGTTTACCTGGACCTGTTGCTACAACGGTGCCCTTCTGTGGCTTCTCTTTAGCAGTGTCAGGAATATATATACCCCCGCTACTTACCTGCTCATCAGATTCCAAGGGCTCTATTACGACCCTGTCAGCCATTGGCTTAAAGGTCACCTTAGTCTTTGCTGCCATCTATTAATTCCTCCTTGATACAATTGATAATCACACACGAATTAGCAGACAAATATTTTGACTGCCTTTATATTTTAGGGAGCGAGGACACTACAGTCAATACTTTTGTATCTATAACATTGCTGTACAATACGACAAATGAAGGCCAAATCAAAAAGAGACTATTACCTAAATGATGTCCCGTTGCAGGAATCAATCGATTTATATAACGCTGCACTACATAAAAAATGCGCACTGAGTACTACAGCTTCAGAACAGTTAAATATAGACAGTTCAAACAAGCGAGTAACTGGAGATTCCGTCTGGGCTAAAATATCATCTCCAAACTACGATTCTGCCGCAATGGATGGTATTGCAGTCTTATCAACTGACACCGTTGGGGCAACAGAAACTTCACCTGTAAAACTTAAGATTGGGTCCCAAGCTCGCTGGATAGATACCGGTGATCCCATGCCCGATGGGTTTGATGCTGTAATAAAAATAGAGGTTGTAAACCAAATAGATGAATCTGTTGTAGAAATTCGATCTTCAGTTCCTCCCTACAACGATGTAAGGCCACTGGGAGAAGATATTGTTGCCAGCGAATTAGTATTGCCAGTTGGTCATCGTATTAGACCGCAAGATATCGCGGCATGTATTCAAGCTGGACTCTCAGAGATAAGTATAAGAAAGTTGCCGAAAGTTACAATCATCCCTACAGGTACAGAACTAGTCCCCATAGGTTCAGTAGTAGAACTGGGTAATATCCTTGATTCCAACTCTCTAATGCTTAAAGCTCTCGTGGAAGATTATGGCGGTGCATCTGATATTCACAGTGCAGTACAGGATAATTTCGAAACAATAAAAGCTGTAGTACAGGCAGCGGTTAAAAAAAGTGACATAGTTGTAATCAATGCAGGTTCATCTGCTGGGATGGAAGACCATACATCAGATATCGTTACAAGCTTAGGAGAAGTGATCGTTCACGGCGTGGCGATTCGACCAGGGCACCCTGTCGTACTCGGCATTATAGACAATAAACCGGTACTTGGAATCCCAGGGTATCCAGTATCGGCAGCGCTAACTGCAGATCTATTTCTTAGGCCTTTGATTGAAACTAAATTAGGAGTAGCATCCACAATCCCAGAATCAATAAAGGCCACATTTACCAGGAAGGTTCTCTCACCGATAGGCGAAGATGAATACTTAAGAGTCAGGGTGGGTAAAATAGGAAAACAGATGATAGTAGCTCCGATCCAAAGGGGAGCCGGCGTAACTATGTCCATGGTTAAGGCTGACGGTATAGTTAAATCACCTCGATTTTCTGAAGGATTTGACATTGGCTCAGAAGCAACAGTAGACCTCTTAAGACCTCTAAAACACATTCAGAACACTGTCCTGGTTACCGGCAGTCATGATGTTTCACTTGATTTACTGTCAAGTGAATACCATCGCATAAATCCCAACAGCTTCATGACTTCTTCCAACGTAGGCAGCCTGGGAGGACTTATCACTCTCGGTCGTGGCGAATCCCATATTGCCGGATGTCATCTGCTTGACGAGAAAACAGGCGAATACAATCTGCCTTTTGTGCGAAAATACCTTAAAAACAGGTCAGTTACCGTGATTAACCTGGTTCAACGAGTACAAGGACTTATCGTACCTGCAGGCAACCCCAAATCTATCGAGGCTTTATCAGATATTATTAGATCTGATATTACATTTATAAACCGACAAAGAGGTTCTGGAACAAGGCTGCTGCTAGACAAGATGTTAAAGGAATCGGATATAAATCCAGAAAATATCAATGGCTACGAACGGGAAGAATATACTCACCTATCTATTGCAGCAAAAGTAAAAAGCGGTAACGTCGACACTGGCATGGGAATATTATCAGCTGCTCGGGCTTTAGACCTAGATTTTATCCCATTCGGAACAGAACAGTATGATCTTATAATCCCTTCAGATTTCTATACAGACAAGACTATTTCATCACTACTCGACATTCTTCACGAGCCCTTTTTCCGTACCAAGGTAAATCAACTTGGAGGCTATGACGTATCTAAAATGGGACATGTAATAGCTGAAATAAAGTAGCTAAGATCAATATGTATGCTAGTCTAAATCACAATGGAAGATACCTCTAACATATCAGCGGTGGTCTTGGCGGGTGGATTAAGTCGCAGGCTTGGCAGAGACAAAGCATTTGAGCCTATCGGTAACCTTCCTCTAATACAACGCGTACTTTCACAGGTATCCCAGATATCCAGGCACACAATAGTAGTGGCAAACGATAAGAAACGTGAAACCCAGTTATCAGGCCTTGATGGAATTAGCATATCGATCGATAAATACCCCGATACAGGCTCTCTCGGCGGAATATTCACTGGAATACATGCAAGCACAACTGACTGGACCTTTGTAGTAGCATGCGATATGCCCTTCCTGAACATTAAATTGATAAGGTACATAATGTCACTTAAAGAAGGTTACGATGCCGTGGTCCCTGTTATAGACGGGAGACCTGAACCAATCCATTCAATATACTCAAAAGACTGTTTAGAACATATAGAAGAAAAAATTACAAATAATGAACTAAAAATTACAGGATTTTTTGACAAGATATCTGTACGGTACGTAAATGAATCAGCTATTAATGAGTTTGATCCAGATCATCTGAGTTTTCTTAATGTGAATAATGAAGAAGATCTTGAAAAAGCAATCAATATAGCAAATCGTTAAAAAGACATATGGTTAATAAAGAAAGTATATTCGATATTACCGTGGAATTATTTGGAATACCTCGCATGTCCTGTAAAACTAACTCAGTTAAACTCGAGGTATCTGCTGACCATGAACTCAAAGATGTAATTAACGACCTAAGTGACTATTTCCCTCAACTAGTGGGAGTTGCTATTCAGGATAACCGGTCTGCTCTGCTAGATAGCTATGTTTTCAACCTGAATGGTAAACAATTCCTTTCAGACGGTGCTTTGAATCTTCAGGCCGGTGACCGCCTACTACTTTTTTCTAGCCTGGCAGGGGGATAACCTGATGTACGGTTACCATGGTAAAACCCTGATAGTAGACCTGACCAAGAAGCAAATTGCTTGGGAACCTATAGATGAAACTGTCCTGCGTCAATTTATTGGTGGTACGGGGTTAGGCTCCTACCTCCTATTTAAACACTGTCCGGCAGGGGTTGACCCGTTGTCACCAGATAACCCGTTAATCTTTGTGACCAGTCCATTGGTAGGAAGCAGACTTACTACATCAAGTAAATATGCTGTTGTTACAAAATCACCGCTAACGGGATTTATAGGAGATTCATTGTCATCCAGTTTTGTTGCAACCGAACTTAAAAAGACCGGATGTGATGCACTGATAATAAAAGGGAAAAGTGAGCGCCCTACCCTTCTATATATAAAAGATGGATCAGTTGAATTTCTCGATGCAGCTGAGCTAGTACAAATGACTACCTCTCAAACAGAAACAGCAGTTAAAAATAGACTCGGTAACAAAGCAAGGGTCATATGTATTGGGCCTGCAGGTGAAAACCTGGTTCGCTTTGCAAGCATCAGTAACGATGGAGGCAGACACGCTGGCAGAACCGGTCCGGGTGCTGTAATGGGATCGAAGAATCTCAAAGCCATAGGTTTACTCGGTTCTATTTCTGTACCAGTTTTCCAAAGAAAAGAGCTGGATAAAACAGGTCTCGATTTAACCAGTAAAAGTCTGGGTCCTGCTACTGAAAAATATCGCACGCTGGGTACTGCTGCGAACATATCAATATTCAATAGACTTGGAACCTTACCTACACGTAATTTCCAACAATCAACATTCGAGTTAGCTGAATCTATAAGTGGTGAAACATTAAACGAAAATCACCACGTGAAAACCGCGCACTGCTCAAATTGCACGATCGGCTGTGAACAGGTTGTCAGCACCAACGACAAAAAAGAACAGGTCAAAGGGAGAATTGAATACGAGAGTTCATTTGCCCTTGGTCCACTTGTAGGCGTGGCTGATCCAAACACATTGATACGAGCTTCAGTGATCTGTGACGAACTTGGAATAGACACCATAAGCTCGGGAGCTACCATAGCATGGGCAATGGAATCCTTTGAAAAAAATCTTATTTCTCAGAAAGATACCAATGGTATTGATCTCTCCTTTGGGAACGGAGAAGCACTTCTAAAGGTACTGGAACTTATAGCCAATAGAGAAGGTATCGGTAATTTGCTTGCCGAAGGGTCCAAAATAGCATCTGAGAAACTTGGTAAAAATTCATCTACCTGGGCTATGCACGTCAAGGGACTTGAGATGCCAGGTTACGAACCAAGATCACTTAAGACAATGGCGCTCGGGCTGGCGGTTAGTACGAGAGGAGCATGTCATAATCGCTCTTCATCCTATGAGGCAGATTTTTCAAAAAAAGTAGACAGGTTCAAAGCTGACCAAAAACGCGGACAGATCACTATGGAAGGCGAAGACTATAATGCCGTCCTAGACTCGATGATCTGGTGCAAGTTCCTGCGAAAAGCTTTTACTGATATCTATGATGAGTCAGCAAAGATTTATACACAGGTAACTGGATGGGAAATGACTGGTACTGAGTTACAACTGGTAGGACAACGGATTAACAATCTGAAAAAAGCTTTCAACATTCGAGAAGGATGGAACCATTCCGACGATACATTACCTCCGAGAATCCTGGTAGAAACTGTAGAGGATGGTAAAGATAATGAAGGCACGTTAATATTTGACGATCTTAAAATGATGATCCATTCTTATTACAAAGCCCGCGGATGGACTGAAAAAGGGCTGATCCCTGATCAAAAATTACGTGAACTTGACCTAAAGCAAATAACTGAGAAATTGATAAACGTAGGATAAAGGAAACTTTTATGGAAAACGTAGTTGCAATGGCATTCATAACACTACTGGTAGTTACAACTGGCTGTGCCTGGGTCTCACCATCGAGCCAGACAACCAGTGCCGGAATACAGGTACATGGTGACTGGACTATTTCCATAACCAATCCCGATGGGACTGTAGCTTCAGTACAAGAATTTAGTAATGAACTGGCTCCTATCAATAATGACAGGGGTAACGGTCCAGCTATAATGACTGCCTTACTAGCAG
Organism: uncultured Dehalococcoidia bacterium; assembly: GCA_964342485.1. Lineage (GTDB taxonomy): Bacteria > Chloroflexota > Dehalococcoidia > Lucifugimonadales > CAJWER01 > CAYFFO01. The sequence goes on along the minus strand of CAYFFO010000008.1, from coordinate 26,694 downwards.
GGGAAACATCGCTGGATCCAAACAGTTGGCATATTTCTCTTTACACTAATCACAATATGGATTGTCAGAACAGTCAATACTATCGCGTTAATCCAGGTATTTGGTCCAACAACATTGGTATGCCAGCAACAATAGTACGTGATCCTCTCCCTGGTTCTCCCTTGAGAATAAGCGCTACATGCACCCTTGCACTTGAGAATCCTGCCGTTCCTACACAAATATATCAGGTTATATCAAGAGCAAAACTAGAAACAACTTTTGAAAGTCATGGCTATACAGGTACTTACACAACACAAACTACTAGCGCAAACAATATTACGTTGAAAACAATCGCGCCCGCAGATCAAGTTGATATTTATCATAATCAAGTTATCGGGCTCAATGTCTTAATCAGCTTCGAATGACCAATCTAGGTCTCGGCATTAAAACTTACTGTCTATTCCTGTCAAACCTTCTTACAGTAAGCCCAAAGGTGATAAATAATATCAAGAGAGTTATAGTACTCAGCTAAAACATATTTACCACAATTATATGAATGACCAAAAAGATAGACAAAACAAACTCAGAAAAGAACTAAGGGAAAAATTCCCACGAGAAAGGGGGCAACTGCTTCCTGCTTTACACTTTGTGCAGCACAAGTTTGGATACTTACCGGGATGGGCCATGGAAGTGACCAGCTGGCACCTTGGGATACCGGCTAGCGAAGTCTACGGTGCCGCAACTACATACACTGAGCTCAGAATAGAAAAACCTGGGAATCATATAGTACGAATATGTACAGGGCTGGCCTGCGGTAATTATGGTGGATATGACATCCTTAAGGAAATCACTTCAACAAAAGTACCGGAAGTAACAATTGAGGAGACTGCATGCGGTTACCTTTGTGGCGTAGCCCCATGCGTTCAGATTGACGGGAAATGGTTCGGTAAAACAAACGCAACAGAAATACTTGCCAATATAGAAACCGAAAAATAACCATGCCAACGATTAAACACATAACAGAGAAAGCTGCGACTAACCTAAAAAACCTTATGGAGAGTAGAACACGTATAGTTGTGCAGGTTGGACACTGCTCAGAAGCAGTAGGATCAAGGCAAATTGCCGACTATATGATCAAAAATACAGGTTCCGAAATAGATGTAATTCTGGCTGGATGTGATGGAGCATGCCATGAAGCACCTAAGGTCATCGTTAATAAACCTGATAAAAGCACTGATATCGTTTCCAATGTAGATATCAGCCTTGCCTCTCAAATAATAAAAGGCTCGTTACAAGAGACCAATGATATAGAACAGTCTGATAACGACTTTATTAATCGACAACGACGCCTGGTACTTGATCAGGTTGGATTTACAGACCCGTGTTCAATTGACGAATACCTCGTTAATGGAGGATACGAGGGACTCTCCCAGGCTTTATCTTATCCTTCTGAAAAAGTGATCCAAGAGGTAAAAGATTCGGGACTGAAAGGAAGAGGTGGTGCCTACTTCCCTGCAGCTATCAAATGGGAAACCGCAAATCGGATTGGTAAGTCCCCAACATATTTGATAGTTAACTGTGAGGAAGGAGAACCGGGAATATTTAAAGACCGACATATTATGGAAGGAATCCCTCACCGCCTGCTCGAAGGAGCAATTATAGCCAGTTATGCTTCAGGAGCAAATAAAGCTTATTTTTATGTGAATGCAGAGGCGGAACTTTCTGCTGACCGGTTGCAAAAAGCCATTGATCAGGCATACCAATACGGTTTGCTGGGAAAAAACATACTTTCATCTGGATACTCGTTAGAAATAGAAATGCGGCGTGGTGCTGGCGGTTACGTATGTGGTGATGAAACGACTCTGTTAAATACCATGGAAGGTAAGAGACGTGAACCCCGGATAAAACCTCCCCTACCAATAGAATCAGGATTTAGAGCCCAACCCACAGTTATAAATAACGCTGAAACACTTTCTTCGGTTCCTTTCATCCTTAAAAATGGCCATAGTAAATTCACAGAAATAGGAGACGGTCAAAATTTTGGAACTAAAATAATTAGTCTAAGCGGGTCCGTAAAAAGAACCGGACTAGCAGAAGTCCCTATGGGTACATCACTTAAAGAGATCATTTATGAGATAGGTCAAGGCCCTGAAGAAAACAACTCTGTAAAAATTATAGCTGTTGGAGGACCATCAAGCGGAATTTTACCTCCATCAATGATAGAGATTCCAATTGCACCAGGTCTCCTCCATGAATCTGGAGTAATGCTAGGTGCAGGCGGAATTGTTGTCCTGGATGAACGTAGCAATGTTATCGAAGTAGTTAAACATCTTGCATCCTATAATGCCAATGAATCATGCGGGAAATGTACCCCATGTCGGGAAGGAACTCCTCGCATCGTAGAAATGATAGACGATTTAAATAAAGATACTGACCCGGAAGATGATCTAAATGAAATGTTACATCTTTCCAATATAATTGGGACTGCTTCGTTATGTGGACTGGGACAGGCTGCAGGCAATCCTGTAAAGAGCGCTTTATTTTTTTTCAAAAAAGAGATCTTGTCTGCGGTAAACACTCAAAAATGATGCATCAACGGTATTCAACCACACTTAGATAAAAAGCAATTTGACAGGAATCCAATGACAATAAAATTACAGATCAATAACCATGATATAGAAGTACCGGACGGTTCCTCCGTTTTAGACGCAATTAATATATCTGGAACTTACATATCTCAACTCTGTAAAGACCCGGATATGAACCCGATTGGAGCCTGCAGAACCTGCCTGGTAGAAATAGATGGTATGCGCGGACTGCCCGCTTCCTGTTCAATCCCGGCAACCAATGGAATGAAGGTTCAAACAGATACAGCAGAAGCCAGAACAATCCGTACAGGCGTGCTTGAACTAACCTCAGCCATGGTAAGTAAAAGCCCGAAGCATACAAAAGAGGCAACAAAGCCTGATCCAAACACTCACGGTGAATTGACAGTCGCTAACAAAATGCATAAAAGCCAAATAAATACCTGGAATGGCAAATCACGTGAATCTTCAGACACCAGTAATCCTGTATTTAATCTATCCATGGAAGACTGTATCTTATGTGGGCGATGTGTACAGGCCTGCCAGCAAGGACACCAGTTTATTGGAGCCATCGACGTATTAAATGCCGGCAGTAAAAGTCGTATAGGCACATTTATGGATAAACCACTGGTGGAATCTGTATGCACCACCTGTGGACAGTGCTTATCTGTATGCCCTACAGGGGCTATAGAGGTCAAAAAACCTCCCGTCAAAGCCTCAAGTGAAGTAACAACTACCTGTCCTTACTGTGGAGTAGGATGCGGTATAAAAGCTCGAGTGGACGATACTGGCAGTATCACTGAAATGCTAGATGACCCAGAAAATCAGTCTAGCCTAGGCATGTTATGTGTTAAGGGTAGATTTGGGTACACATTTGTAGAACATGACGATCGTCTGAAAACCCCTCTAATAAGGAAAAATAATAAACTGACTCCAGTTTCTTGGGAAGAAGCCCTGGATTATGTAGCAAGCAATTTAAATAAATACAGGGGAGACAGCTTTGCCACTCTGTGTTCTGCAAAAGCTACTAATGAGGACGGGTATATACAGCAAAAATTCTCCCGGGTAGTAATGCAGTCAAATCACATAGACCACTGCACCAGACTATGCCATTCACCGTCCGTGGAAGCAATGTTAACAGCTTTGGGTAGCGGTGCAACCAGTAACTCATATATCGATTACGAAGAAGCTGGATGCCTTGTAATAATCGGATCCGATACAAACTCTAATCATCCAGTAGCCGCATCAAGGATGAGACGAGCAGTCTTAGAAAAGGGTGCAAAGCTCATAGTTATTAATCCAAGAAGAATAGAAATGTGTGATTTTGCAGAGTTATGGCTAAGGCCCAGACCTGGCACGGACGTAGCACTGCTCAATGCTATTGCTAAAGTTATACTCGACAACGATATGGCTGACAGTAAGTTTATTGATGAACGTACAGAAGGTTTCGAAGAGTGGCGTAACGTTGTCGATAAGTATGATCTCGATTATGCATCAAGAATCACAGGTGTCCCAGCAGAGGATATCTCAAGAGCAGCCGAAATTTATTCACGGCCACCATTTAGCGGGTCTTGCCTTATATGGGGAATGGGTATCACCCAACATACTAACGGGACAGCCAATGCACACGGCCTATTAAACTTAGCATTAGTTGCCGGGCAACTCGGAAAACCCGGTAATGGAATCTCGCCCCTACGCGGACAAAACAATGTCCAGGGCTGCGGTGATGCCGGGTGTTTACCGAACTCCTTCCCTGGCTACCAGGTAATCAGTGAAGATACCGTAAAGAAGTTCGAAACAGCATGGAATTCTGAATTACCACCAGAAAAAGGTTTAGTGGTAACCGATATGGTAGAAGAAGCCCATGCAGGTCGTATTAAGGCTATGTACATCACTGGAGAAAATCCACTACTAAGTGAACCAGATCTAAATCATGCCAAAGAAGCTTTCCAAAAATTAGAGTTCCTTGTTGTACAGGATATATTTTTACATGAAACCGCTGAAATAGCAGACGTCGTTTTACCAGCCACCACTTTTGCTGAAAAAGATGGAACTTTTACGAACAGCGAACGAAGAGTTCAACGAGTTAGAAAGGTAATTGAACCCATCGGAGAAAGTAGACCTGACTGGAAAATCTTTTGCGATCTTGCAGACAGAATGGAAACAATGTTTGATCTGAATCTTGGAAAAGAATTCAGGTTTGATCATCCATCTAAAATTTGGTCCGAGATGGCCAGCCTAACTCCCAGTATGAACGGTATTTCATATGAGAGATTAGAGAATGGAGGGATTCAGTGGCCCTGCCCAGATAAAAACCACCCTGGAACAAGGTTCCTATACGAAAAAGATTTCCCCAGGGGTCCAAGAGCAAAGTTTGTTGCTTTTGATCAGGGTCCCGCAGCGGAAGAAATGCCAAGTAAACGATTCCCTCTTATACTCAACACTGGTCGTATTCTCTATCATTGGCATGGTGGAACGATCACCAGGCGCGCCGAGGGACTGCTTGCCAGGGCACCAGAACTGCAAATAGCGATCAGCATTGAAGATGGAGAAAAATTTCTGATCGAGGACGGTGAATGGATCAGAATAAGATCCCGAAGAGGAGATCTAGAAGGTCGTGCCACTTTAACTGATAAAATGCGCTCAGGTGAAATATTTGTCCCATTCGTTAAACTAAAAGATCATGCAGCAAACTTTCTTACAAATGCAGTATTTGATCCTGAATCCAAAATCCCAGAATACAAGGTTTGTGCAGTACGTATAGAAAAACTTGAGAAAGTTACTTGAATAAGATAAAGATATTATTGTTTTTACAGCTATATATCTGGACTGCCAACCAAGTTAGAAATAAACTTGAAACCTAGGAGATTCAATGTCTACACCAATTACACAGTTACCCAAACCCGGTGCCGAGCAGTACAAAAATGAAAAGAAACTTTTCCTTGTACCTAATTTTATGATGCCACCTGGAATACCGGATGAAGGGCAAAAATTGCTTGAAGATTACTGGTCAGAAGTGCGAGAAAACATAACTAATCTTGAGCGTTCGCTGGGTAGCATCTCGAAAATTTTCCATGAGCTGGTAGCATCTGAAGATGAAAAAGGTATGGAGATAGTTGAACAAATCAATCCTAAAGCGAGTTCCTTCATAAAGGCATTACATCAATCAAACGCTAAACTTGAAGCACTGGAAGACCAGGAGATATTGCAGGAATCAATGGAATGGTCACAGCTAATCACTACACAACATTCGTTCAGCAGTAAGAAAGTACAGGAGTTTTTCTCTACTACTATTGCTCCAAAAGCTTTGGAAGGATATCGAGAATCCACTGAAAATCGTAGTAAAAATATAATAGATAAAATCTCTTCCTCACTACAGCAAAATGAAGTAGGTATCCTTTTTATAAGAGAAGATCATGGATTCCAGTTTCCTGCAGACATCAAAATATTTTATGTGGCTCCACGTGCCCTTGATGCTTTGAAACGCTGGATTGAAGATCAAATGAGGGCCCCTTCTTTAAACCAGGAAGAAGAACCCGAACCTGACGATAAATCAGACGAAGCATGACAAGAACGGAGTCTCCAGATGAATTGCGGTCAAGAAGCTGGCTGGACGATCCTGAACTATATGGTTGGCTTAGGCGAGCAGCACTAAGATCACAGGGATTTAGCAAATCCTCTCTCAAAGATCGTCCATTAATTGGGATATGTAACTCATGGAGTGAATTAACACACTGTAACGCACATCTAAAAATCCTTGCAGAGTCAGTAAAAAAAGGTGTAATTGCAGCAGGGGGAATTCCTCTTGAATTCCCTGTAATGTCACTTGGCGAATACAACATGCGACCTACCACGATGCTTTACAGAAACCTGATGAGCATGGATGTCGAAGAATCAATAAGAGCAAATCCATTAGATGGTGTAGTCTTGTTGGCTGGATGTGATAAAACAACTCCTGCCATGCTTATGGGAGCCCTAAGCGCTAATGTGCCATCAATTATGTTAACGGGAGGATCTCAACTCAAAGCAAAATGGCGTGGTGAAGAGCTGGGCACCTGCACAGACTGCAGACGGTATCAACAGGAACTTGGTGCTGGAAGAATTTCACCACAAGACTGGGAAGATCTACAGGGATCAATAATACAAAGCTCAGGTCATTGCGGTGTCATGGGTACAGCCTCCACAATGGCAGCGGTCTGTGAAGTGTTAGGAGTAGCGTTACCGGGAAACACAGACATCCCGGCATCTGATCCTGCACGCTCAAAACTTGCCGAGGCGTCTGGATATTCGATAGTAAGCCTGGCGAAAGCCGGACGTAAACCCACAGATTTTTTAACCAAATCCTCGATACATAATTCGATTCGGACGATTCATGCTCTAGGTGGCTCTACAAATGCAGTAATTCACCTTATAGCTATAGCTGGAAGAGCAGGATTTGACCTTCAGTTAAAAACCTTCGACAGGCTCTCGAAAACTACTCCTTATATTTTGGACCTAAAACCGTCTGGCAATTTTTTAATGGAAGATTTTTATCACGCCGGCGGTCTCAGTGCCTTGCTTAAAGAAATGAAGCCGTTACTGACTACTGAAACACCTAATGTTAATGGCAAAACCCTTGGAGACAATATCAATAAGGCCACGAATAAAAATCCTGAAGTTATAAGAACACTTCTAAACCCAATTGAAAGTGAAGGAGGACTGGCAGTTTTGCAAGGATCATTGAGTCCCACAGGAGCTGTCATTAAACAAACGGCAGCATCCCCTGACCTACTACACCATATAGGGAAGGCCGTAGTCTTTGATAATCACGACCATCTAAATCAGGACATTAATTCACCAAACCTCGATATTAACGCGAAAGACATACTTATAATGCGAAATTCTGGACCTGTAGGGGGTCCGGGTATGCCAGAATGGGGGCTTCTTCCTATACCAAAACAACTTCTGGAAAAAGGAGTCAGGGATATGGTCAGAATAAGTGACGCGAGAATGAGTGGTACAGCTTTCGGAACAGTCGTTGTTCACGTTACACCCGAATCCAACATAGGTGGCCCTTTAGCTACCGTACAAAGCGGTGATGTGATTGAGCTGGATGTAAAAAATAGAAAACTGGATTTACTTGTAGAAGAACAGGAAATCAAGCGCCGCTATGAAAAACTGCCTAAACCATCAGAATCATTTGATCGCGGCTACGGTTGGCTGTATACAAAACACGCATTGCAAGCTGATAAAGGCTGTGATTTTGACTTCCTACGTTCTAGAAATATCACAGAATCAATCTAGATATATTGTTCTTTAGTATCTATCCACTAGAAAGAGAAGTGTATCCATGAAAATAAAAGAAATTCGAGCTGTCCCAGTAAATTTAACTCCGCGACCAAAAACAAAGCCAAGATCAAAACAAGATCCAGATGGAGGAAACTTCATCAGCCCAATGGATAGATACAAACAAGAAATCACACGAACTAGATGGTATCAAAAATGGGCCACTACAGCATGTGTTGTTACTGCTGAAGATGGTTCATGGGGCCTGGGCATAGCTCCGATGGCAGGCCCTGTATGCTCCATCATTAACGATCATTACAATGAACTCCTTTCAGGTGAAAATCCTATCGCCACTGAAAGATTATGGGACCTGATGTACAGATCATCTACACCTTATGGGATATCGGGTATAACAAGCTACGCAATTAGTGCTGTAGACAATGCGATTTGGGATTTAAAAGGAAAACTCATGGGTTATCCGGTATATGAACTACTTGGAGGGCCAGTAAAGAAAAAGATCCCTTGTTACGCATCTAACACTAATCTAAGTTATCCAAATAAAGATAATATATCCTGGTTTCTTGAACTTGGATTTAAAGCTGTAAAAGTATTTTTGAGACATGGCCCTGAAGAGGGCATTGCAGGCCTGCGTAAAAATGAAGAATTGGTCGCTGAGACAAGAGAACTTATAGGTCCGGATATTGAGCTAGCTGTTGACTCGTGGATGTCTTTAAATACTGAATATGCTGTAAGACTAGTTGAAACTCTTAGAAAATATCACATTAAATGGCTTGAAGATTACTTTTTACCCGAAGACATGAATAGTTACTCCAACTTCCGTAGTAGGGTTCCCGGGCAAACTCTTGCTACAGGTGAGCACTGGTACACTATTCACCCGTTTGCCGCAGCAGCTAAAACAGGAGTAGTAGATATCCTTCAACCTGATGCGAACTGGGTGGGCGGAATTACATCCATTATCAGAATATGTCATATAGCAGAAGCGAACGGTCTGACAGTAATTACCCACGGCGGAATGAACTATCCCTATGGTCAACATATTGCTGCTGCAATGCCTGTGATTCCTTGGGGTGAACGATCTGAAGGAGTATCTCCACCAGGCATCCCTCTAGAAGAAATGGCAGTGTTACCCGGCACTTCTATTATTAAAGAAGGCTATCTCACTCCTTCCGATAAATCTGGTTTTGGAATGGAATTATCAATCGATTGGCTGGAAAAACGAGCTGTCTGAAACTTAATGTGAGTTTAAGTTTAAATAGGGATTTTTAACCAATCTTTTAAATCGTTCAACACATATTCAGTGATTTGGTGATCCATTGAATACTCTCTATACTCTGATTGATAACCATTCTTTTTCAGAATATCGTGACTTTGACGACCAGCATGAATTGGAATTATGGTGTCAGTCGTACCATGGGATATAAATACTCTAGGCAGAATTTCTTTATTTTCAGCGTTATCTAAGGGAATATCGCTCTCTGTTAAACGTGAGCTAAGTGCGACCACTCCTGAAAATTGCTGAGGCCTGCGCAAGCCATAACGATACGCCATCATGCCTCCCTGGGAAAAACCGCCTATAAAATTGTTACCGTCAGAAATTTTATACTGCTGGCCAATCTCTATCAGTAATTCTTCAACAAGACCTTCTGAAAATCCATTCGCGTCAAATTCTGAATCAGGTGGATTACTCCATGCATATCCAGACATACCAAAACCCATTTCCAATTTTATCGGTGCATTTGGGAAAACATAAAGATATTTATCCCTATCTATTACCTCGGCAAGAGGAACTAGATCATCCATATGTGACCCATATCCATGCATCATTACAAAAATAGGATATTCATTGTCAGGATTAAATTCGTCAGGTTCAATAACAACGTATGGTAACCTTGAATCGTTAAAACGCTTTTTATTCATGTTAGATCCAGTCTATAAAATTGGTCTTTAAAACAAAAACATTCTCTCATTTTGATCATAAGTTTTCATGTATTTAAAATAACGTTATCAAAATAGGGACTATATAACCCAATTTATAATGAATCTTGCAACTATTATTGCTGAAAAGTGATAGCTTAGAATAAAATTGCAACAACTCGGGTAAAATTATATACGAGGTAACAATGAGCAAATTTATCGATTATCTTTCAAGAATCGGAGATCCCACACCCGTTCCTATGGGTTTTGGCCCTGTTAAGTCGAAAGAAAGACAGCCTTCCATACTACTTGTCGGTTCAATACAACTGACCAAATTAGCGAATAAACCAGAAAGTGCATCAGTACCTGTCGATAGCGTAATAATAGAAGCCAAAGAGTTTGAAGAAGATCTCCTTGACAAAGCAATCAGTAAAATTGGCAACACACCATGGGGTGTTCGAACAGGTAATTTAACAGATGAACAATTAGATCTTTTGATATCAAAAGGTTGCGACTTCGTAATATTTGGCTTGGAACAGACAAATATCTCTTTGTTTGATCATGATGATCTTGGAAAGATATTCGCTATTCAATCGGGTATAGAAAGAGACTGCGGCAGAGCTATTGATACTCTTCCAATCGACGCTGTAATTATAGAAGGTGTTAACCTACCCAAAAAGCTATCAGTAGAAGATTTACTTAATATTTCAAAAGACAGAACCCTACTTGGACTTCCATGTCTGTTATCTGGAAACCGCAATATTGAAGATGAAGAGATTAAAATCCTAAGGGACATGCAAATATCAGGTATTATCAACTCACTTGGTAACAAAAGACGTATTCAAAAGTCAATATCATTTATAGACTCTCTAACACCACAAAAACGAGCACCAACTTCACATAATGCCCTGATTCCTCAATCCAGTACCGGGTTTAAGCCAGGACATGACGAAGAAAGCGAAGATGAAGACTGGGAATAAACCGAATATAACACTATCACTTGTTAAAATAATTTTCGAATTAGAGAGACTTGAGAAGTAATTTGGATACTATTTCTACAAATATCACTACCAAAACTCCAGAAGAAACAAGGGAAATTGGAAAAAACCTTGGTTATCGTGCTAATCCCGGGGATGTGTTTTTCTTAATCGGTGATCTAGGTTCGGGAAAAACTACACTTACTCAAGGCATTTCCAAGGGCCTTAAAATCGACGATTATGTGAGAAGCCCGACTTTCGTATTAATCTCTGAATACAATGGCAGACTACCTTTATTCCACATGGACCTTTATAGGATTGATAAGCTGGATGACTTGGATGAACTCGGACTTATAGAACATTTTGAAGGTGATGGATTGACGGTAGTAGAGTGGGCAGATAGACTTCCGGAAAATAACAATCTAGATGTACTCCAAATCTACATAGAGCGTCAAAAAGACGAATCTCGTCAAATGACCCTTACTTCTGACTCAAGACGATATATCGACCACATAAAAAAAGTTGCGGTATAAGTTTATTATTATGGAACTTATAATAGATACATCTACTCGATTCGCGTCCGTGGCAGTGGCAAAAGAAAGTGAGATTGTCGGCTCATCATCCTGGGAATCAGAACGAAACCATTCTGTTGAACTTGTACCTTCTATCAATACCCTACTAAGCCGACTTAAAATAACAACCGATCAAATTGAATCTGTATATGTAACAGTTGGACCCGGCAGATTTAGCGCTCTTAGGGTAGGAATTAGTACAGCCAAATCTTTTGCTAAAACGAGGGAAATACCATTGGTCCCTTTAAATACTCTTGAAGTGGAAGCTATTCCATATATCCATCTCGGAATGCCAACCTACGCTTTAATTGGGGCCGGTAAATCTAAAGCTTACAGTGCTAGATATCCTGAAGGTTCAATTAATCAAAATTCTGGAGTTTACCTCGTAGAATCCCATTCTGAAATTGGTACTTCAGTCGAACAACAAACTCTGTTTTGCGGAGAGGGAGTTCCTGAGGTATCAGATATAATAAAGCATAGAGTAGGTAAAAATGCAGTCTTCGCTGAGACCACTTTACCAAGCCGGCAACCACAAGTGATGTCTAAGCTTGGTTATGACCTAACTCTTTCCGGGAAAATAGCCGACCCTGACAGCTTGCAGCCAATATACATGAAGGCAAATCAAATTTTATCAGCTAACAGACAAAAAAAGGAGATATAGTTGGAAAAAACATTGGTTCTCTTAAAACCCGATGCTGTGCAACGTGCTCTTGTAGGAGAAATTATTAGTCGAATTGAGAGCAAAGGGTTAAAAGTAGCGGGAATGAAACTTATTTTGGTCAATAATGAATTGGCACGTAAACACTATTCAGAACACGTTGATAAGCCATTTTATGCAGGACTCGAAAAGTTCATTACGTCTAGTCCACTGGTAGCCATGGTAATACAAGGAGAATCTGCGATCTCAGTTGTGAGAGAACTGATGGGCCCTACTGACCCTAAATCAGCTGCCCCAGGTACAATCAGGGGAGATTATGGTATGTCAATCGGACTAAACCTGGTTCACGGATCTGACAAACCAGAGTCAGCAATAAAAGAAATATCTTTATTCTTTAAAGATGATGAAATTGTAGAGTACGAGAGGGCTTCCGAGCCATGGATTACGGAATCCTAACCACCACTTTTGCTTTAATCCATGCTTTTTCTATATCGTAGTGCGATCGGGTCTCTTCTTGAAATACATGTATGACTATATTACTGAGGTCTAGGAGCATCCATCCACCATTAGAAGTACCTTCTTTTTTATAGACATTACACTCCATGGTTTTGACTGCAATCTCCACATCTTCAACCAGAGCATTCATTTGTCTGGCAGAATCAACGGTGGTTATAACAAAATAATCGGTAAAACCGCTTACCTCTCGTAAGTCCAGTAATACTATATCTCTACCTAATTTATCAGAAACAACACTGACTATCTCGTGTGCTATATCTGTAGATTTTGATGATATATTTACATTCATCATGGGATCATATGAAAGGGCCGTGTCTCTGTCAACTTAATCGATTATCTCTAATGGTTAATTTGAACGTTTGTATAAATTTTATCTCAAATTAATGCCTCATTTTATATACCATTTAGATTCAACAGACTACTTTGTTCCTCTATACAGACCATGCTAAACTTCTTTCATGATTTAGGATTTTATAAATGAGGCTTCTAACATGACCTTACCAAAGCGAATGAAATTCGGCATTTTTATGGCTCCGTTCCATCCTGTTGGTGACAATCCGACCCTTGCTCTAGACCGCGACCTGGAATTGATTGAATGGTTGGAACAATTAGGATATGACGAGGCTTGGGTCGGAGAGCATCATAGTGGAGGATGGGAACCTATTGCCTCACCAGAAGTTTTTATTTCTGCAGCTGCACAACGTACCAAGAGAATTAAACTTGGAACCGGCGTTATAAGTCTCCCATATCACCATCCATTAATGACCGCAAATCGAATGGTGCTACTGGATCATATGACTAAAGGTAGAATCATGATGGGAGTAGGACCTGGAGCTTTAGTAACTGACGCATATATGCTGGGCATAGACTTTTCAACCCAACGACCAAAAATGGACGAAGCCCTGGGTATAATCATCAGACTCCTTACAGAAACAGACCCAATCACATACGAGGCAGACTGGTTCAAATTAAGAGAGGCAAAACTCCACTTAAGACCATACACCCAGCCATATTTCCCGATAGCTGTAGCAGCTGCAGCAACACCCTCAGGACTGGTTACAGCAGGTAAACACGGCACATCGGTTCTGTCACTCAGTGTTTTAGCATCAGATGCTGTAAAAAATACTCTCAAAGAATTCTGGAAAATAGCAGAAGATACAGCCGCTGAACATGGTAAAAGCATGAATCGTGAAGATTGGAGACTAGTAACTCACGTTTTTCTGGCAGAATCGAAAAAAGAAGCTATAGAGCAAGCACGGATAAAAGCTGGTCAATACCAAAGAGGATATTTTGAAGAAGCCCTTGGTAATCCTTCACTGTTTGACGGGCCAGCTGATCGAATCGTTGATGCCATGATTGATAAAGGAGCCTGGTGCGTAGGTACTCCGGATGATTTAATACAGTATATAAATCGTCTTGATGAGAATAGTGGAGGATTCGGAGGATTATTAATACAAGCGACCGAGTGGGGAACTAGAGAGCAAGTGTTCCGTAGCTATGAATTACTTGCACGATATGTGATGCCTCATTTCCAGGGTACTATGACAAGCCTATCAGAATCGTATCAATGGATGGTTGATACCAAAGACGAATTACAGGCATTGAGGAAACGATCACTCGAAAAAGCGCATCGAGACTATACAGAGAAAAGGTAGCTTCAATATGGGAACAAAACTTATCCGTTTAGAACAACATACAAGGCATGAATTCAAAGAAGCTCTAAATAAAGGACATTTTGAAGTAGCTATAATCGCGACAGGAAGTATTGAACAACATTTAGAACACCTGGCTATCAATCAAGATATATTTTCCAGTACTTATATGGCCGAGACCGTAGCTGATTTACTTTATCCTAAAGTGATCGTGGCTGTACCAATATCTATAGGTATTGCGGAACATCACATGTATTTTCCTGGCACTATGTCTGCAAAACCAGGAAGCTGGCTTGCAATATTATTTGACGCCGTAGAAAGTCTTATAAGGCATGGAATTACTAAAATTCTTATCCTAAATGGCCATGGTGGAAACGTACTTCCAGTAAAAGGCGTAATACAACAGTGGCAACTTCATCTAACTTCTGTTTACGGGAATCCTATAAATAATACTGCCAAACCAATTGATTCTCATGAGGATTATACTGATGCACTACTAGAACGTGATTCAACAGGACTAGACCTAAGGTTCAACAGTTACTGGGACTTTATCCCTGAAGAATACACTAAAGATATTTTGGAAATAGGCAAACACCCCGGGCATGCAGGAGAATTTGAAACCTCATTTGCATTAGAAGCTTTTCCTGAAAACGTTCGACAGAGTGCCATTAACAAGAACAAAGATCCTGAACCTAAATATGCTTCATCAGATAAAGGTCGCCTACTTATTGATAAAGCAATCCAAGGAATCACCTACACAGTTAATGATATGTTAAAAACTGAATAAGATTATATTTTTTACTGTACGTTTTCAGGTACGCCATAAGGCACATCGTTACGATGCCCAGGCATGGGCCATCCTTGTCCACCAATAATCTTAAATTTCTCATGCTCTCCACGAAGCCAAAAGTACATCTCGGCTGCGTCATAGGTGTCTTGAAATTGTCTGCGATATGTTTCGCCATCTAAACGATAGTCGGCTGTAGCAAAATCAAAATCAGAATCGGTGATCCAATCACGTTTTGGTTCAGAAGTTCTCCAGTAATTATATTTAACATTATTTCTTAAACCACTACCCCATGATTCCGATCTTCTATGCCAGATTGAATAATCTGTAATAAAAATAGACCCTGCTGGAGAAGTAGCATAAACAGAACCCCGCAGTCTTCCATAATGCTGTGTCATACCACCGGGTGCGTAAAGAAAATGAGACCCGGGTAACAACTCTGTAGGTCCTAATTCCCGTGGACAATCTTGCGGATAGTAAAAAACCTGTAAATAGTTTAGCT
Organism: uncultured Dehalococcoidia bacterium; assembly: GCA_964342485.1. Lineage (GTDB taxonomy): Bacteria > Chloroflexota > Dehalococcoidia > Lucifugimonadales > CAJWER01 > CAYFFO01. The sequence continues at coordinate 11,266 of CAYFFO010000008.1, read as the reverse complement.
GAGGCCCAAAAATATCACCTCCATCATAATGCCACTCCTGAGCTGGTTGAGGACATTGGATACGATGATTAGAAATTAAATTTGGGAGCCCGAAACCTTTCCCCAGAAGTGATCGAATAGCTCCAGAAACTTCTGGATTTTTTATAACACTCTCTATAAACCAGTCCTCTTCCAGTAATTCAACAGGTTCAGTACCGGGGTGTTCATCAAGAAAGTCTATGGTCCTTCTATTTACTTCATCTGATATAACACCTTCAAACATCGAAAACCCATTCTTACAAAACTCCAATACTTCATTGTCGTTTAGTGTAGGTTTACAGTCGTACTGTTTCATTGCTATTAATCCTTATCCAAAAATTCAATATCTTTCAAGAATAAAGCCAAACCCAAGTCCGTACGTTCTGGATCCATCTAACATCAAGGACATCTCTGGAAATTTTATTACTCTCCATCCATCATTAATCGCTTCCAGTACAGTCTGATAGGGCCAATCTTTTGGATCTGCTGGCCCATCGGATATTACACCAGCTTCAATAATACGCATACCAAGTATTTCTGAAGTAAGGGAGGTGTTTTTAGCTTGTAAATACAGGATATCCTGTGTTTTACTATGGTCAATCAATTCAATGATTTTAAGTAAACTGGATTCTATCAAGTTTCCAGAATTTAAATCTTCGACACATTTTTCTACTTGCTGTTTGATCGTTTTTTTCATTTTATCTCCACGTTGCCACGTCAAAACATGTGATTTATAAGACATCTTCTATTATAGGCGTCAATAAGAATATTTAATTAGCAATATCCGATAAGCGTGGTCGATCAGGTTTATAGGGTGGGTGTAATACAGCCCTTTGGTCTTTAGTAAATTCTTGTATCTTTTCTTCTACACCATCAGGAATGTACTTTTGTGAGTAAGAAAGCGTACCAGGAGAGTATTTATAAAGCATAGAAATTCTTTCATGTACACCTTTCCACGGGAGAGTTCCATGGCAAAGAGCTTCAGTAAAAATTATCACAGAGCCTGCCTTAGCTTCTATTTGTCTAACCAATCCCATATCAGTTTCAAGTCTCTTAATATCTTCCGGTGGAGTATAGTTGGATTTATGTGTTCCTGGTATACATGCAAATCCGCCATCGTCCGGCCCTTGATCAGTCAATACCCATGTTACAACTATCAATCCACACATAATTAACCCATTCGAAAACCTGTAACTATGAATCAAATCTGTGTTGGGTCCACCACCGTGAAACACAAATCCTTCAGAGCCTTTATTCATACTTATACCGTAAAGATGATCAAGTCTAAAACCTTCTCCAAGCAATTCATTGAGATAAGGGACAATCACAGGATTAACAAGTAATTCCTTAAATGGTTCGGCCCATGGTGAAGGCCAGGTCAGCATGCCACTAATATCACCCCTGCCCTGTTTACCTTCTAATGCCTTAGCTCCTCTAGATAGGGATTCCTCTGAAGATCTGATCTTGATAGATTCCCTCTGATGTTCAATTGCTTCAAGACATCTGGATACTTCATTCTGATTTAAAACATTTTCTATGATCAAATATCCATTGAGATCAAAAAAGAATTCTTCATATTTATTCAATTTATATAACCTTTCAAAATTGGTAATCTAGTCTCTATCCAGAAATCCTAGACTTAACAAGTTTTTGAAAACTTCTCACGCCGTCGGCCGGATCACCCCAGTTATTTTGATTGGTCCATGCAACCTCTCCAAGATAAATATCTCCTTTAGAGTCCAGGCAAATGCTATGCGGAGCCATGAACTGTCCGTAACCTTCTCCAAATCCATTTCCTAACCTGGACAAGAGGTTGCCATTGGTATCATATACACTGATTCTAGGTCCGATATTACCAAGATCTCGGTTAACAGGCATCCCTGATCCTAGTTCACCAACATATACCTTCTGTTCCTCAGAAATATATATTGCACAGGGCCTGTGCATATTAACCCACTGGGTTTCATACCGTCCTTTAGAATCAAATATTTGCACTCTGTGATTTTCTCTATCAGCAACATACACCCAACCATCTTTATCAGTAGCTATATTATGTACAATATTAAATTGTCCTGGGTCAGTCCCTGCACTGCCCCATGAAAACAATAAGCGTCCATCAGGAGAATACTTGTGAACACTAGAATTACCATATCCATCTGATATGTATAGTTCACCGGTTTTAGGATCTACAGCTACATCAGTGGGCCTATGGAATGGTAATCCGCTTTGATATGCTGAAGCTTTACCAGGATTACCTATCGTCATTAAAACCGTACCATCCAACGTACACTGCCGTACGGTATGGTCACCATCATCAGTCAGGTAGAGCGTATTTTCGGGTCCCATTGTAATTCCATGTGCACGTACGAATACATCTTCTCCCCAAGAATCCTGAACATTACCATCACTATCAAAAACAATCACTGGGTAATTACCTCTGTTGAAAACATAAACAGAATCGTTCGAATCAACTGCCACAGCAGCCGCATCTGTCCAATCATATCCTGATGGTAGCTTTTCCCAGTTCAAACAAACTTCATATTCAAAATCACCGCTTCCAATCGATTCCATTTTTATACCTCGTTACTATTAATCCGTTGCATCGTATCTAGCTAAAATACTAGTGTCAACAAAAATCCAAATCATAATATCTGAAGCACATAATTTTTACCGTAATCATAGCTGATACAAAGCAAACCACAACACAAAATTATATTTATTCCGATTCAATTCTATGTTAATTTAGGGAAAATTAAATAGAGAGTATAGAATTTAAGTTGATGCCCTTTTGATATCCTGAAATACTACCATTCCGAACATCCTCAAATAATACGGGTTCATTGATGTAACCCGACTCAAGAATCGAGTAAGACAAGGCCACAGCATCTAAGCCGATACTGCCCATAACCTCAGGTTCCCGCCCTTCAATTATAGAGTTGAAAAAATCCTGCATTTCAATCGCTATCAATTTACGATCATAATCTTCGAAAGATAACTGGTAGCCGAGCGGCTGATCCGCTCCACCAAAAATATGAGAAGTTACATCATCAAGGCGAAATTCGGGAACTTCTTTTAGAAGATCATGATTGCTAACTGCGGTCTCGTTTCCAGTCAGAAAAACCTTTATAGAGTTACCTGTACGACTACCTGGTAACCTAAGCGATCCTTTACTACCATAAATCACATCTGTATCAGATGACTCTCCAGGAGCTGAATCACTGTACGTAATCTGTCCTATTGCACCGGATTTGAATCTCAATACCGATGCCGCTGTATCCTCTGCTGTGGCATTTATATAGGAAACATTTTCAATCTCTTCCTTTACACGATGAGAATAAAATTTGTTTAATTCAGGAGAAATGTGGTCAGTCATTGTTCTAGTTTTCTGCCACAGATGTGTTTCAGCATAAATACGATCTACACTTCCCATAAAATAAAGAATAAGGTCAGAAGTATGAACCCCATATTCAAGAATCAATCCCCCTCGATCTTTTAGATGACGCCATGCAACTACTTGCCGCACATCATTTGTACCTGAAGTAGTAGACACGTTTATGGCTAGCCTAACGTCACCTATAATTCCACTTTCCAGAATCATTTTTACAAACCGATTCATAGGATCTCGTCTATAATTTTCTGAAACAGATAGAACTTTACCGGCTTCTATCGAGGCTTTTAACATTTTATGGCATGCACTTACAGTTATGGCCATAGGTTTTTCCACAGAAACATGTAAGCCAGCATTGAAACCTGCAACAGCGAATGGCTGATGCGTAAGGGTATCTGTAACAATATTCACAGCATCTAAAGACACTTCTGTTTCTATCATCTGCTGAAAATCTGTGTGGATCCTTGGTCTGATACCCAGACCTGACTCGGCAATTTTTGCAACATACTCTGCGGCAGATCGATTTTTATCACATATGGAAACGAGTTGAAAATCCGAAAAACCGCACTGTCTTAATTCGATCAATCCATAAACATGTCTGAGACCCATGCCTCCACAGCCGACTTGAGCCAGTTGCAGGATAGCCATATAAAATCTCTCCTGTTAAATCGTTGAGAAGATTATCTCAAATCTATCAATCAACAATTTTGCGACTTTGGAATTCAAAAAATTCGGGGCTCTCGATCCAAACCTCACCTCCTTGAAAGTACTCCTTCTTCCAAATAGGTACAATTTCCTTTATTCGATCTACACAGTATTGAATCGCCTCGAATGCATCTTTCCGATGAGGAGAAGCAATAGCGACTACCAAGCTTATATCTCCTATATCCAATCTACCCAAACGGTGTGCTATAGCTATGTCTTCAATATTCCAGTCCTTTCGAATCTCTAAGATAATTTCTGCCAATTTCTTTTCCGCCATGGAGTCATAAGCTTCATATTCCAAATAATTGACTTGTCTTTCTCCAGTATTACCACGGGTTGTACCAAGGAAAGTTACCACAGCCCCGTTTGAGGAATCACGGACTTTGGCAGTTATGGCCTCCTGGTCTATAACCTGGTTGGTTAGCAAAACTTCACCAGACCCACCACTCACAGGAGGTATAAATGCAATTTCATCACCTTCAGAAATTCGATATGAGTGTGATCTATATTCCTCATTTACCGCTACCACAATAGTCTCCGGTTTTGAAGTGAAATCTGGGTATTTTGACATAAATTCATCTATCAGGCTATCTAGAGTAGAAAATGTAGGTATATCAAATTCCACATACTGTTCGCCTGTTATTTCCTTATAACTTGCAAAAAGCCTTACTTTTATATTCAGAAAATCTTCTCCTTAAAATAAATCCCAACAACAAGTTTAATCTATACTTCTATATCTTCAAATAATCCTACCTACCAATAGCATAACTATCCCGCCTCGGATCTGCACCAGCTTTCAGGATACCAGATGAGTTATCAACAACAATTGCAGATAAAGCTCCCATAGATGGTGACCAATCATTTAAGATCTGTGTCTTGTGTCCGCGATCGGTTAACTGCTTTACGGTATTGATATCTATCCTTGCCTCAAGATCTAATCTTCCAGGATCATAAGTATGAGGCCAAAAAGAATTAGGGAAATTCCATGGGGCAAACCGTGGCTGTTCTATTGCCAGCTGAGGGTCCATCCCAAACTCAACTATATTTAAGAACAACTGAACCATTGATGTACATTGAGTGTCCCCTCCAGGAGTACCAAATGGCATGAATAGTTTCCCATCTTTGAAAACTATCGCAGGGTTCGGAGTTAACCTAGGCCGTTTACCTGGCTGAACACTTGATGGATGTTCAGGATCTAACCATGATTGTGATCCACGTGACGAAATTTGTATGCCTAATCCTGGAACAATCGGACTACCAGCAAGCGGGTCACTTGGAGTTGCAGAAAAAGCATTACCCCAACGGTCAACCACGCATACATAACTCGTATCTTGCATAGTTTGGCCTTCTATAGATTCCAAATTATCTAATTGCTTACCTTTTTGGTTGCTTTCCATATGACTCCAAGGATTACCTGGTTGAGGCATTTTAGTAAACCCTTTTTGCATATCAATAGATTGTCTCCGAGCCTGTGTATAAGACTTCGATAACAATCCTTGTATTGGTACATCTACGATAGCAGGATCACCATAATATGCATGTCTATCTGAATAGGCTAAATTTAACGACTGGGATAGAAGGTGAATATAATCCGACGAATTGTGCCCAAGCGAATACAAATCGTCTCTCTCTAGCATTTGAAGAGTCTGAGCTACCACAGGTCCCTGGCACCAGGCACCGCATGTGTATATTGAGTACTCTCGGAAACTTCCGACCTCTGGATTTTCAATCGCTACAGAAAAGTTATGAAGATCATCTATTGTGATGAGTCCTCCTTGTTGATCGGAAAAATCAACCATTTGTTGAGCTATGTCTCCTTTATAAAATCTGTCTCTTGCAGCCCTTATTGCTTTTGCCCTACCTAAATTAACAGCCCCTTTTTCTGCCTCTATAAGTCTTCTGAAAGTTCTGCCCAAATCTGATTGAACAAGGATTTCACCGACATTTGGAATTTTGCCGTTTGGCATATACACATCCCTTGTAGTAGGCCAAAGGGCTACCCCTCCTTCATGATCTTCTTCGTTAGTCTGCAACCCTGAATGTAGATATGAAGAAACAGGGAACCCCTTTTCTGCCAATTCTAGAGCTGGCTTCACAACATCCTCAAAACTCATTGTCCCAAAAGTTTCAAGGGCAGTTAACCACGCATCAGGTGCAGCAGGCATAACTGAACGAAGAATACCAACAGGGATATTCTCACGACATTTTTGATTGAAATAGTCAACCGTTGCCTGACTCGGCCAGGTACCCAAGCCGCTTATAGTAAGCACTTTATCTGATTTTGAATCAAAAATTGCTATAGGAGCTACGCCTCCAAAATTTGTCGCATGTGGCAAAGTTACATTTATAGCTATTCCAGCTGCAACACCCGCATCAACAGCATTTCCTCCCTGTTCCAAGATCCGATATCCTGCAGAAGCCGCCAAGTAGTGTCCTGCTGAAACCATGTGAGTAGTACCCGAGATCGGTGGTCGATAAGATGATATTCCGCTAGCCATTATTGTGTCTCCTATATAAAACCTATTAAACCACTAGTGTCAAAATTTAAACTATGCAATTAAAAACCTTGAGACAAAGTCAAGCTTCAACCAAAATAGTTTATCGTCATATAATACCTGTATGGATTTTACAGAAAAAGCCTCTGGCATTACTAAGATAAATAGTTACTGGGATAAAACGTTTGAAGAAATGAAATGGTTTCCCGGCGGGTTTCTAAATATGGCACATGAAAGTATAGACAGGCATGCAAGAAGCCATATGCGCAACAAGCTTGCATTGATATGGGAAGGAAACCAAAACCAGATTAAAACATATACATTTCATGAGATTAAAACAGAATCGGATAGAACAGCAAACGTACTGAAAAGCCTCGGAATAACTAAAGGCGACAGAATTTTTGTATACATGAATCGTATCCCGGAGCTTTATTTCACATTCCTAGCTGCTCTCAAAATCGGGGCTCTAGTAAGCTGTATTTCTCCTTTGCTTGATAAAACTGAAGTGAAAAAGAGAATGTCTGATAACCATGTAAAAGTTGTTTTCACGCAACCTCATCTCAGGATGAAAATGGGAGATATTGTATATGAACTTTTTGACCTACAACATATAGTCGTGGTAAATGGTGACTTAGCTGATGCTATTCCATTAAACATGGCTGATTTATCCTACGAGGAAGAAGTATCCAAAGCAGACGATGATTTCAGATGTCTGCGAACTAGTCAGTTGGACGAAGCAACGATCACATATACTTCTGGTAATCAAGGCACTCCTAAAGCGATAATTCACAGCCATCAAGCAGTGGTCCAACAATTTGCATCTGGCAAATCTGCTCTTGAATTAACGAGTGAAGATATTTACTGGTGTACTTTTGATCCCGGAAATATGATTGGCTTAACATATGGAATTACAGCTCCCTGGTCGAATGGAGTTACCCAGTTAATGACGGAAGACAATCTTGATGTTGCATCAACCTTCAAATTACTTCAAAAGTACAATATCAGTGTACTTCTCACTAGTCCTGAAAATTTAACATCCTTAAAAGTTAATGCGGACGACATATCTGGAAATGTTGCTCTCCCTAAATTAAAAAGAATAATCAATATAGGCCAAATCTTGCACCTAGATGTTGCCAAGTGGTGGTATGACTATATTAACTTTCATCCAATCAACGCTTATATTGAAACAGAGTGTGGTTCTATAGTTTGTTCAACCAGTTCAGAAAACGCTTCCAAATCAGGATCAATTGGCAAGCCGGTAGAAGGAATAGATTTAGCGATACTAGATGATAAATTCAAGCCTCTTGCTAATTCAATAACTGGAAATCTGGCCGTACATTTACCATTTCCTTCTTTGTTCGAATCATATTCAGGTAATACCGAACTTTATAGATCCAGGATAAAGAAAAACTGGTACATAACAGGCGATCAGGCCTGGAAAGACCAGGATGGGAATTACTGGCTAGAAAAATAACAATCTGTCCACAAATAAGGACTATCCACAACTGATTTATAAGCTCTATTAAAACGTTCTAGCGTCAGGATAGGCGATATCAGACTGTTGCTGTGTTTGCCTAAATTCATATGTCGGTGGTATAACAGGTAATTCAATACAGGATGGATATGGTCTATTGTGGTAAATAGTCTGGAGAGCTGAAATCAGTTGAACATCAGATCCTATAGGTTCACCTGTATTGGCATTTCTATCATACTTAGGGAAATTACTGCTGGAAACTTCAACACGTATACTATGTCCTTTTTTAAAAACATTACTTGTCGATCCCATATCTATCACATATTCATATATTTCACCGGGATTGATAAAATCAGGTTGTTCGTTGCCATTTCTAAATCTGGCGCGAAGAATACCGTCAGTTATATTACGTGCGTACCCATCTGGACTGACATCAACAAGCTTACCAGTAAAATCAGTATCTTTTGCCGAGCTGGAAGCATAAAGCCTTAAAACAACAGGACCAGTTACTTCTAGGTCGTTAGATAAAGGCTCGGTGGTAAAAACTAGGACATCGGAACGACTCTCAATAGCGGTCTGGTCAAACCCTCCAGAAGGCAAAAGCCCAGCTTCACATAATGTTGAGCCACCCCGAGTAGGAACAGGATCAATTGGATTAAATAGATAAACGTCGGGTAATTCTTTGTCGTTTGGAATAACTTTATCCAACCAACCATCCCCACTTAATGAATTGGCTTTACCTTTACTTCTAAGGTAAAAAGTTGTGTTCTCAGTTCTGCTAAGCGGCCATTCATTTTCATCGCGCCAAATATTCTTCCCCATAACAAAAATTTTGACTGGACTCAGTTTCTCTAATCGATCCTTCTTTCCCTGGAGCCAATAATCAAAATAATCAAGAAGTTCTTGTTGGAGATTAATCCGATATCCTGTGGAAGCATTACTCCCAAAATAAGTTTCACCAGCCACATCACAAGATATATTTTCATGATCCCACGGTCCAATTAATAATCGCTGCCCCTCTTTCGAATTTTGATTTGGAGCGACTTTCTTCATTTGATTATAATTTTTTATCGTTCCTGACAGGAATATGTCATACCAACCACCATAATTAAATGCAGGAACCGTAATTTCTGAATATGATTCTTCAATAGAAATTTCTTTCCAGTATTCGTCGTATTCTGAGTGTTGAAGCCAATCAAAATAGTATCTTGCAAAGTCTCCTTCAAGATCCGGTATTTTATCCATTGGTAATTTGAAAAAATGTTCCATCAAATTATCTTTGAACTCAATTAAAAGATCGTAAAGTGCAGGAGAAAGATAATGGCGGTTTGATAAGGATTCCCAATTATCCGTCACTAAAGGACCTATAGTCCACCATAGATTAAAGGCGTATTGGAAGGCTCCTCCCTTCCAAGCCCAACCGTCATGGTAATTGGACCCTGTTACTCCCGGCGCTATCGCTCTCAATCCTGGGGGATTTGTCTTTGCTGCCAACCATTGTGTTGCTCCACTATAAGAAGAACCATACATACCAATGTTTCCGTCACACCAAGGTTGAGATACCACCCATTCTATAGAATCATATCCGTCCGACATTTCATTTACAAAAGGATAAAATTCGCCACCAGAACTATATCTACCCCGTACATCCTGTATGACAACAACATAACCATGCATTGCTGCTTTTATCGCATCTAATGAATATGTCCTGGCATGGGAACTACCCTTATCATAAGGAGTTCTGTACAACAATACTGGTAATTTATCTTCTTTATCAGGGCGGAAAATATCAACATATGTGATCGTCCCATCTCTTAACATCAAGGGAATATCTGATTCAAATTTTACTGCAATTCTATTATTATTTGAGTTATTTTTTTCCATGCCAAATTTATTTAACTAGTCAGATAATTAAAGCTTAAACATCATAACAATAACTAGTAAACTTGTGTTAATCCAAGACTATATTGTTATATATCTACACCAACCGTTTACTATCGTAATCTTTATATAAATTTAATAGCAAAACCCCAAAGGATTCGATTTTCATATACTATATAGAACGGAATCTTATAGGAGCAATATCAAAATGTCAGGTGACTCGATATTCGATGCCCACATCCATGTTTGGTCGAAAAACAGGGAAAAATACCCTTTAGCACACGGATTCAAGGATAGGGATTTATGGATACCTTCATATGAAGCAGAAGATCACATTACCATGTCCGAAAGCCTCGCAATTCAATATATCAATTTTGTACAAATGACTTGGTACGGTACTGACCATAGTTATATCATCGACCTGATATCTGAAAACCCAACCCATTTTGTTGGGACAGGTATTATACCGGCAGTAACAGACATAGATTTAGGCAGCACAACCAACACTATGACCGCACTTGCTAATAAAGGAATTCTGGCATTTCGTGTAAGAGGAAAATCAAGCAGGCCTAAATACCTATCAGGAGATAACGACTGGCTTAATCATTACGGCTATCATGAAATGTTTGAGACGGGATCAAATAGTAATTTGGCGATTAGCTTTCTTATGGATCCAGAAGACATACCTGAAGTTAACAGGATGTGTACTTTATATCCGAAAACCCCTGTTATTATTGATCACCTCAGCCGTATAGGGACTGACGGATGTTTCAGAGAAAAAGACATCGATTCATTATGCAGTCTTTCTAAGCATCAGAATGTCATGGTTAAACTTGGACCGTTTAACCACCTAGGTAGTAAATCATCTCCATTTTTGGATGTTATACCGATGTTGAAACGTGTTGTAAACGCATTTGGATCGAGCCGATGCATGTGGGAAAGTGACAGCCCGGCTTTAAGGCCTGGAAACTACCATGTCGACCCTAAATCAGATTTAAGAGCATGTGTAGATTTAATTAGAGAACACTCAAATTTTCTGCCTAGTACAGATAAAGAAAATATACTATTTAATACAGCATATAATTTTTTCTTCAAAAGATGACGAATTTATATCTGTAATGAGCCTTTTTAGTCCTTTATGAGACTTAGAAACACCTAATGTCCTGGAATTTTTAGGCTTTTTCCATTTTCGTCATACAGCGATTTTTCATCGGAAACAAGCACCACAACACCCGACCGATTAAACATCATTTACAATTTGGCTAACAAACCAAAGTAATGCACTCTCAACTGCTGCTGTAGTTT
>CAYFFO010000007.1:50901-78795 GCA_964342485.1 uncultured Dehalococcoidia bacterium | reverse complement strand
TGGCTCAGCCGTATTAACCTTGATAACTTCCTTGGAAGCTGTGGTCGGGGATTCTTTTGGAACAGATAGGGCTGCTCCAGTATTGGCAGTTTCCATTTCACTTTCTGATTCTCCGCCACAGGCTTGAAGTAGTATCAAAAGCATGGCAACGATTAATATATAAATATATATCCGAGGCGATGTAGGACCACAATTAGCCATTATTATGTCTCCTAGTTATTTATCTGATTAAATTTACTTCTTGATTATTTGATCTTAAAGCATATTTAATCAAATCCGATTTACTTTTGACATCACGTAAAAAAAAATAGATAAAAACTACTTAGTCTACTTTTGTCCTGGGATCTAGGGCATCACGAAGGCCATCACCCACAAAGTTAACAGACAAAACAGTCAATCCAATCGCAAGACCAGGAGGCAGCCAGTTCCATGGTTGGTACTTCAAAACGTGAAGTGACTGAGCTGAATTCATTAAATTACCCCAGGTAGGTGTTTCAAATGCTACACCCAAGCCTAGGAAACTCAATCCGGCTTCAGAAAGTATAGCCCCTCCGACAGTCAGAGTAGTCGATACAACGACATAAGGTACCGTCCCCGGGAAAATATGTACCCACGAAATCCTTTTGGCTGTAGCTCCGAGTGCTTTAGCAGCCGTAACATAATCCATTTCCTTCAAGGATAAAACCTGGCCTCGAACTAGTCTTGCTTTTCCAGTCCAACCAAGAAGCCCAATAATCAGCATAATATTTATCACGCTTCTACCAACCATGGAAGAAGCGATTATTAGAACGAAGAAAGTAGGAAGAGTCATCACTACTTCTGTAAAGCGCATCAAAAGGTTATCTATCCATTTACCCGCATATCCAGCAATAATACCTACCAAAACCCCAATACCAGACGATATTAAAGCCGCAACTATCCCTACAGCTAGAGAAACGCGAGAAGCATATACAAGTCTAGCCCAAACATCTCTACCAGCCCTATCTGTGCCCAATATGTGATCCCAGCTAGGTGGAGCTTTGAAGTTTTTTAAATCCACGTAGAACGGATCCTGTACTGCTATAAAGGGAGCCAGTATAGCTATGAATATAAATGTTCCAAGAATTATGAATCCGATGAGTGCTAGACGATGCCGTCTGAATCTCCACCAAATACTCATATGTGTACGCTTTGGTAATTCCTCTTCAGATAACTTCTGAGCTATGGTGTTCTCAGTTGTCAATGTCTATCTCCTGTTAATAGTAATCTAAAAATTATTAACCTTGGTCTTCCACTCTCACCCGCGGGTCAACTACAGCATATAAAACGTCCGCAAGAAGATTAGAAAACAGTACTAGTGTCGCAGTAATCATCGCTAATCCCATCAAAACAGTGTAATCACGGTCCCCAACAGCTCTTATACCAAGTTGTCCCATACCAGGCCAGGCAAACATGTGTTCAATGATGATTATCCCACCTATCAGCCCAGGCAAACGCATTGTTGTGATGGTAACTAAGGGCAATAACGCATTTCTAAAAGCATGTCTCCCATAAACGATAAATGACGCCAATCCTTTTGCTTGAGCAGTTCTAACATAATCTGATCTCATAACCTCTAGCATTGCAGTACGCATATAACGCATGTTTCCCGCAAGAGACTCAATCATCACAACTGTAGCTGGAAGAATTAAATGATGTATATGGTCCCCCCAAGCAAAATCATCCGCATATGAATACATTCCATGCGACGGAAACCATCCCAAAACAGCAACAAACACATAAAGAGCTAAAAGAGCAAAAAAGAAGGCTGGTATTGATATACCGAAAAGAGCTCCTACGCTAAGACTATAATCGAAAAAACTATACTGGCGTAATGCTTGAATAAGTCCTAAACCCGTCCCAATCAGAGTAGAAGCAAGCAATGAAACTACTGTCAATTCCAAAGTGGGAAAAATCCTATCACGAATCATATCAAGAACTGGTATTCCAAACTGGTATGAATAACCGAAATTTCCAGTAGCTAACTCACGCAGCCATATCAAATATCTGATATAAATTGGTTTATTCAAACCCATACGTTCTCTTAAAAGATCACTCGATGCACCTGCAAAGAATTCCGGGTCTATCATCGCATCCAAGGGATCACCTGGAGCCAGGTTAATAAACAGGTAGGTCATCATCGAAATAATGATAAGCATTGGTATCGCTATAAGTGTGCGCCGAATAATATATTTACTCACGAACCAGTAGCCTCCATTAAATCACATTCTCAACTTAGACATTAAAGATACATTATGTAGTCAATAAAAACTAGGCTTTTGTTATTAAAATAAGTACAACATTTTGCTTTTATCTTTACAGAAAGGGCCGGTCCAGTTGGACCGGCCCTTTCAATTTACTCTCAACTTACCTAAGAGAGTTTAATCAGTCTGTTAAACAGACCTTACTTGGCAGCTAATTTCCACTGCTCAGGATGGAATGACCAGTTGTCATCGCGACCGATGTGTACTGGATACACTCTGATATCACTTAGGTTAGCAGGCTTTGGAATCGGATCAAGAATAGGCATCTGCATTCTCTTAGTCTTGATCTTGACACCAGCGGTGATCCAAGTACCGACGATTGGCAAGTCTACCATCATCCAGTCCTCGTTAATCATCTGCCAATGCTTGGCTGCTGCTACTCTATCAGTTATCTTCATGCCGTCATGAATGAGATCGTCCCATCCACTGTAAGCCGAATAACCCCATGGGTCACAGCTTGGTGCGTCACAGGTAACCCAGCGTCCACCGAGGTACTGACCTGGTCCACCTTGAGTTCCTCCACCACCACCATTAGACATTTCCCAATCATGGTCAGTGTAGAAAGACTTAGACCAAGCGGCTCCAGACTGTTCATCATACTCTATCTGAATACCACAGTCGGCCGCATATTGCTTAGCTGCTGCTGCATAAGCCCTTTGAGTCTCATTTTTTAATTCACCGGTCAACATCTTAATGACTCGGCTGCTGTCCCAACCCATCTCTTTCAATAGAGCTCGACCCTTGTCTGGATCATATGGATACATGCTCTCCCACTCAGCTTTCTGATACCAGGAGTGAGTAAGAGGAGTCTGTACTAATTTACCAAGACCATTTTGGAAGGTCTGGAACATAGTCGCGCGGTCCATACAATGTGCCCATGCTTGGTGAAGCTTAGGATCATTGATAACCGGTACTCTCATGTTAAAGGACCAACCACCTGAGTGGGTTCCCATTGTGGCGTAAACATCGAATCTTGGGTCTGCAAGGAAAGCTTCTTGAGCTTCCACTGAAACACCACCACGAACGTTTACGTCAACTTCATTACGCTGCATAGCAATTTGGGTAGCATCTTTGGATGGAATGATAGACATAATGATTCTGTCAATACCAGGCCTTCCAAAATAGAAACCGTCATAAGCTGTCATTTCTAAGAACTGATCAGGTACCCACTGCACAAAAGCCCATGGGCCAGAACCAGTCATATCTTCTTTCCAGTAAGAATGCTCAAATAATTCAGCATCTGGAATATCATCGAGTTTGTGTGCAGGCAACACTGGAACAGGTGCCAGTCCACAAAGGTTATTCAAGTCGTCCAAGAAACTAATAGTAGGAGACTCGAAAGCGAATGTAACAGTGAAGTCATCCTGGATTGTAACACCCTCTACAGAAGAGGCTGCACCTTCCTGATAAGCTTTTCCACCTTTTATCGCTGTCATTGTAGCCAACATCCAGCTGGACTCTTCAGGATGTAAGAAAGAACGAACTGTGTATTCAAAATCCTTTGAAGTCACTGCAGTACCGTCATGCCACAGGGCACTCGGGCGAATGTTGAACGTCATAGATGAAAAATCGTCAGCCAAGGACCATCGCTGTGCGAGATCTGGAGACCACTGTCCAGCTGTTGGATCTGCCTGGGCTATACGAGACCAAATCCAAGCTCCAATCTGTGCCATATCACCTCTACCCTGTGTATGAGGGGTAAATTGTGGTGACATATTGGCCATACGAACGGTAAGTACGCTTTCTTCAGCAGCTGCCTCAACCTGTACTTCCTTCGTTACAACTTTCTCAACAACGACTACCTTCTCTACCGGTACCTCTTTAATCTTCTCGACCTCAACTATAACTTCTTTAGGTACTTCTTTTACGACTTCCTTGGTAACCGTTACAACCTTCTCAACAGGTACCTCTTTGACCACCTCTTTGGTGACAACTTTCTCGACAGGCACCTCTTTAACTACTTCCTTCTCCACCACTACCTCGCGTGTACACGCTACGGCAACAGCGAACAAGGCTGCAATTAATATTAGACCTAAATGACTACGTCTCATATCTGCCTCCTTACCGAATTCCTAAACTTTCATTTACGAAACAACCACATATAGAATGGTTGCAATCGAAAGTACATTACAGGTAGTAATTATATATGTCAATACCCTGTTTTCAGGTTTAGCTATAACTTTTAACAAGTCTTAGATAAATATAAAATTGTTCCCTGCTTTTTATTAATAATGCCACTGTAGAATCACATCCCTCCAAAACGCAAAACCTGTTGTATAGACTGCCGTTTCACTACCCACAATACACCACTGATTATGAGAGAAAACACAATGGCTATCATCACATAAGTGATTACTAAACTAGTCCATTCAATATCCATTGTAAATGGCGGTAGTACACGACCTCCAGTATCATCGTGATCCATAAAAGTCATTATCGTAGAACCGACTTGTCTTCCCATCCAAGACCCAAGAATTAATCCTACAATTACTACTAGGGTCTGTTCCAACCAAATTAGAGCAGCGAGTTGATTTGTCGATAATCCCATAGATCTTAGTAAAGCAAACTGACCTTCTCTGTCCCTCAAAGAAACAAACGAATGCAACAAAAAACCTATGCAGCTTAAGCTCAATACCACAACGAAAGATATAATTAGCAGGGCTAGCCAACCTGCGTCCATTAACGGATCAACCTCAGTTGAAGCTAATATTTTTTCTCTGTCATATACAACATCACTTAAAAATGGATCTGTACCTAGATTAGATACTAAATTGTCCCTGTCTTCAAAATTGAAGTCTGTAGATACCCAAATCTCATTCGGCACAGCTATTTCACCTGAAGTCAATTCAAGGTTAGAAAGACTAATCAGAGAATGAATATCGGCAATAATCCATGGATCTTTTACAGTATCAAGAGTTGGGAAATAGTCGATTGATGAATTTATTTTTACAGAAATCCTGCCCCCTCCAACTGTAACCTGGAAATCGTCTCCAACGCGATGCCCGGACATTTTCAGAAAATTACTTGAAGCTAATACAGGTAAAGGGTCAAGTGGGAGACCTGCATATATTCCCCTGCTCGTTAGCGGCCTACCGGCTGTCCAGGCAAACAATCCAGTCATACCCTTAAGGCGTTCGGAGTCCTCAATGTACTGGAACGTATCAGAGACGGACTCAGCATTATTACCTAGAGGATTCCATTTACCTTTTGAATCAAATGAATCTAGTATTTCCTCATTTCCGGTATCCGTCCGTACTCCGATTTGATCAACTTGAAACCAACCGGGTTCCAGTTGTCTTCGATCATCTCTTTCACTTATGCCTATTGATACTAAATGTAGTGGGCGTACAGGCGTAAGCCATGGAGTCGCTGAAGAAAATCCTTTCCCGTATATATCTGTTGACATTTTAGTCCAGTCCAGAGAATTCAGCCTCCCAAAAGAATATGAAAAATATCTACCATTCTTGTCTCTGACTCTTCCAACAAGTTGAAGTGAACGATACGGCTTGTCAGTCCTAATAATGACTTCCAAATATTTGGAATTATGTGGTAGTTCGATCCCTGGAGGTAATCCTGGATAATCAAGCGCACCAAGTGTTTCCTGAAGTGACTTTTCTGAAAAATCTGACCTGTACCACGAGATGTCTTGTAAGTTCTCTGTTTCAATTCCAAGAACTCTTATAGGCCGTCCAGGTGTTCTACTCAAGTCATATGCACGACCTCGATATGCTATCGCACTTTCATTTATTCCCTTTACATCATCATATTTTGTTTTAAAAGATACACTATGTCCCAACGGGTCCATAGATATCCCTTCCACACGTAAATCACTCCCGGTATCATAAAGCACTCTTTCCTTGTAATTCAGCTTCAGAGTACCCCCCACACTAGCCACAAAAATGCCAAGCCCAGACATCAGGATAAGTAGTAGAGACAATCGTGCATAGTGTGTGGGATTTCTTGACATTTGCCACAAACCTAAAACAAGACCTACCGGGAGTCTACGGGAAAAAACACGAGAACTAATCGACATAAATAAAGGAAGAAGCCTAAGTAAAACCATTGCTGACGCTGTTAGCACTAGGGCAGGCATGGCAAGTAGTACCTGATCAACAATCCTGTCACCGAAAACGTTGGTAGCCACTACAGAACCTTGCTCTGATAATTGCCTAAAAATAACGACAGCAATAACCAATAAGACGACATCTACATAGTATCGCTGAAAGGCTGGCTGCAACACAGGCCTTGCCAATTCTTGCCTATGCCTTGCTGTCCCTATCTTCGACGCCTGTATCGCTGGAACACCTAAAGCCAGGAAAGTAAGAAAGCCTCCTACAAAACTTATCCCATAACTAGACAGGCTTATATCCACAGGGAGCATGGAAGCGGAAGTTAGTGCGCTGAAAGCAGGAGTATACCCCAACAGTGCTATTGTAAATCCAGCAATTATCGGTCCTAATAATGCTCCCCCAAATGAAATTGTAGCTGACTCTAACAAAAAAACTGTAACAATCTGAATAGAGCTTGCACCACGACTTCGCAATAAAACAATCTCATCTCTTTGCCTGCCGATAACCATCGATGCAATAGTAAGTATGTAGTACAAGATAACTACAACTATTAAAATCATAGCCACAAGCATAGGTAGCTTGGTGAAGAAATGTTTCCTTTCAAAAGTTACCAATGCCTTATCCAGATCTGTAATCTGTTCGTATGCGAAAAGACCGGATCCAAGACTATTGCCTAATATCCTAAGGTTAACTAGTATGTCAAAAGCATTATTCGCTTCGATTTCATCTTTATCTAGGTCAAGATGCCAGGCATATATACTGTCTAGCTTTGGAAATCCAGATCCAAGAACATCAAAGTAAACTTCTTCGGTTACGTAAAACTGCAGAGCTTCAAAATTGATCGAAGTTCCCCTGCTAAAAATTTTCGACTCTAAATCATTCAGGCCCGTTGCTGAATCAATTACATCGAATAATCCGCTAACTGTGACAAGCACATACGGATGTTTACCAGACCTTAATGGAACTAAAGCTACAGAATCTCCTACATCTATTCCAAACATTTCAGCCTGACTGGAAGGCACAATAGCTTCCAATAGCATTGGACCCTTATCGACTGCCATTGGAATTTCTTTTGGCATTTCTCCATTTTTAAATCTCACATCACGTTTAAGACCTTCTGTAAATATGAAATTCGCTCTGGCCTTCCCATCCCAAGATTTCATGGGGTCATTTAGTTGATCATCACTGGCAACAGCAAATACCGAAGATTTTCCTGATCGCTCAATTCTCTCAGCCATCCAGGCGGCCAAGGGCTTCATTTCATTAGTCAATATATTGGAGACTTTTCCATATTGAAGTCTAGTTGTAGGACCTTTTTCTGTAGCTAGGATGATGTTAATGTCTGATTCAGGATATTCATCGAGAATGGTGTCTAGAGCAAGATTACGTAAAGAATCGAAATAAATAACTGTGCTTGCCATAATAGAAGTAGCCAGTAGTACTCCAAGCACAACACACGACAAGAGGCGCCAATGTGTAACCGCCCGGCGTATAATAAGTTGCCAGGTTGATAAGAAGTTAGTAAATTTCAATTTTAATTTCATGAAATTATATTAAAGGTCTTAGTCGGAACCTAAACCTCCACTCTCGAGACCTCATGTAACTTCAACCTTCCTATTACTTGATAAATGGCTACTAAGGCTAGCAGTAAAAGCCCTAATAAAACAAAGTATATAGGAAGCATGTATGACCATTGGGTATTAAGAACAAAGGGAGGTATAACAGCTTCTCCTGTTTCAGTAACAGCGAGGGTAGAAACCATTATTTGACTCATTTCAAACCCAGCCCAGCTGCCGAGTGCTAACCCTATCACAACAATAACTATATGCTCTAAACTTAAAAGACCTAACAATTGATTTCTAGTCAAACCAAGTGTGATTAATGTACCAACCTCTCCTCTCGATTTGGACATGAATGAAAGTAAATATACTGCATAAGCTGTTGCCGATAGGCACATAATAAATGCTACCGAAATGAGTACCATAAGTTTCCATCCAGCAATTATTAAAGGATCAACCCTGGTTTGAGCCAGTCTTAGTTCGGTACTTTCTATTTGTGATGGATCTATATCCATTTGAGTCATCCCTGAGATAGCAGAAGATTGTCCATCTGGAGTTGTTGCTGCAAAAATCTCATTAGGGGTAAATCTAAGACTTGGACCTATCATGTTTATATACCTGAGAAAAGTATCCATCTCACCTATCATGAAGCCAATACCATCAGGTTCGAGTGTAGGAAAATATTCTAAAACATTTTTCACCGTAACAGGCATTCTTCGACTAGAAATACTTACAACAAACGAATCTCCAACTGAAACACCTGTAGACTGTGCGAATCTATTACTAACAATTACTGGGATCCTACCGCCTTTAGTCAGCCTGAAGACGCCTCTCATCCCGAAATCGGTATCTTTACCAAAACGGTACAAACCAGCAGTCGAGCCTGGAAAAGAAGAATCCGGAACTAAAACCATCTCATCAGTCATTGATAAAGAGACCTTAATAGGAGTCCAAAAGTTCTTATCTTCAAAATTTTCTAAAATTACTGGAGGGCCATCGGGCATAGCTGCATAAATATTATCAATCATAATCTCGCCTGGAGTGCCCGATGGACCGTAAACGTATTCAAATATCTGAAATGATAAAAGGCTGACTGGAGCTTCGAGACTTTCAGGCAAGCCTGATGATAGTAATTGCCAGCCACCATCTGGGATAGTTCCAAAATTAACAGTCTCAATCAATCCATTTCTATCCTCTATTGATGCCATAGCAAAAATCGATGGATATGGCCTTGCCGGTTTAACCCAAATACCAATACCAGCAGCATTTTCCGGCAGCTCAATAGATTCAGGACGGGCTCCTAACTCCAAATCGTAAAGTAAACTATCCAGTGAAAGTCTCGAAAAATCCTCTCTGAACCAAGCTATTTTTGAAAATTCCTGTGATTCTAAAGCAAGAAAAGGAAATTGTGCGCGTGAAGATTGTTCTCCTACTTCTCCTAGAGTTCTATGAGCTAGGGCTATGGAAGTGATTTCAGGAATAGACTCGATAGTATCTTTTAATTCAACATGCCCCATTTGAGGCGAGGGAGAGAGACGGCTTACATGAATATCTGTCGCAAGATCATACCTTATCTGTTCTTGTTGACTTCGGTCCAATGTGGCACCCGCTGTTGTTGCCAAAAGCCCAAGCCCAGTCAGCAACACTAACAACAACATCATCCACATATATTGAAGAGGGTTCCTAGACATGTGAAGCAGAGTCATTGACAACCAGACCGGAGAAAGTCTTGCAAGTGTTTGAAAAAACAAATAAACCAACTGTAAAGGCACAATTAAGGTAACGAATAACGTTGGGATCAACATAAAGTTTTGGAATGCCAAACCATACCAAATAAAAAATCCTGTCATTATGGTTTGAAGAAGTAACGAAAAAGCAACCAGATTCCTATTCCGTTTTTGAACCGTGACAAGATAGCTAAAAACAATTACTATTAGGGCAAGTACTTGAGGAGCCCAATCAAAGTTGTAATCCTCTTTAATACTTTGAACGGTAATCACCATACTAATTAAAACACTTGAAGCCAAAACCCATATGTGTGTTAGAGTTGCTGACTCTCCACTAATAAATCTAATCACTAAAGGGAAAAACCTCATAAATACCAATGCAACTACAACCAGTAATAACACAGGTGCAAGTAATAACGACTCGTTGATTTGTAATTCTTCAAAAAGACCACCTGAAATAAGTTGTCCTCGAGCATGAATCTCCCAAAAAAGAAGACCTCCAAGGGCTAAAAGACCAACATCCAGATAATAGCGTTGAAACAGCGGTAGTGAAGGCGGACGAGCTAACCTGAGTTTATGTGCTATAACAGCCACTCTACCACCAAAAATACCGGGAACAACGAAAATTAAAAGACATAATAGCGCTGATCCTAAAGCAACTATGAAAGGAGTAAAGTTGAAAATCACAGGCAATAATTCACCCTGTGTGAAATCCCTGAAATACGTGAGTTTACCTGAGATTCTGACTGTATAAATCACCAAGAATGGCACTACTACAGAAGGTATTGCCACTAAAAGTAATCCTTCTACTGCATAGGTACGGGCTAATTGGAGTAAGCTGGTGCCTCTGGCTCGTAATGCTGAAACGTCGCCAGACCGACCATCAACCAAATAAGAAACCATCATGTAAAGGTAATATATAGAGATCAATACCATTACACCTAAAAGCAGTAATAGTGGTATAGAGGAAAAAAAACTCCTCCTATCAAATTCAACTAAAACTCCAGAAATTCCTGTAAAAATTGATGTCCCCACAAGCTTGTCAGCCATACTGGCTTCAAATCCTGCAATGATTTCCTTTATATCATCAGGTGGTAATTGTTTAAGTGAAGATTTATCTACCCCTACATAAAAATCTATAGTGGAAAATGTAGAAGGGAATATCTCTGCTACAGTTTTCAACAAAGCTTTTTGTGAAACAAACAGACCAAGTTCTGTTTGAACCTCTGCATCTTCAAACAACTCTGCAGCTTCATCATCGATTCCGATGAATCTGTCAAGCTGATACACTGAATCATCAGTTAATGTTCCAATCCTAAAAAGATTAGCCCCCAGAGGCCAATAATTGTCTCTCCCGTCTATAGGTTCGATAAGACCCGTGATCAATACTCTGACATGATCTGTGCTGCCCGGTGATCGGGCAAGTAAAACTTCATCCCCTACAGAGACTTCAAAAAAGGCAGCTAGATCAGAGGCTACTACAGCTTCAAGATCCAGACTAAGACCGTTAACTATAGGTTGATCACTTGCTAATGTTCCTTCTACAATCCTGATTTTTGATTCAATCCCTGAAAGAACCTGGAAGTAGCCTTTCGGAGAATCAATTGTGAGTGTTTCAGGAGAAGGCAAAGGGTATGATTCAGTGCCTAACAACATAGAATCGGTTCTTAAATGCCTAACAGTTTCTAACCCGAGGTTAGAAAGATAGGTATCCTTGATTTCCTCAAAATTATTATCTGTTAACTCAAGTTTATCAGCCCTTAATGGCACGAACGGGATAAAACTTCTAATTTTAAGAGTTTGATCTGAAACACGATCAAAAGACGTATTCAAACTCATTCGGTTTAACGTCTCAAGGTAAACAGGAGCCCCTACTGCAAGGCTGCTAGCCACGGTAATTCCTAAAAGAATAGCTGTTATCAAAGCCCAGCTTGATGCGAGTCTTTTTACAATCAGTATTATCAATTTTCTATATTTCTAAAGTATGTGAGAAAGTAAAATATTATAGGTTAAACATTGGAATTATTCAGCCATCTGACCAAGCTTATCCATAATAATTTTATAAAACAGAATTAAATATAACACCAGAAAAGTTAGAACCTTGATTATGATATCACGTATATATTTGACGAAGGTTTACCTAAGATGTAGTTTGATATTCTCAAAAAGCTTATAAAGATCATGTCAATGGAGGAAATTCAATGTCTACGATGAAACAACTTGTTAAACTCGAAGGGTTTGGCAATATAAAAATGATGGATGCCGACATTCCAGTTCCTGACCAGGATGGAATACTAGCTAAAGTTCATAGAAGTCTCATCAGTCGTGGATCTGAATTATTTAAAAGATATGTTGCAGAAGAAAAACTTCCCCCTAGTATGATGGGATACTCTGATTCTGGAGAGATCGTTAGTAAGGGATCAGAATCTGAAGAATACAGAATAGGGCAAAGAATAATGGTTCAAGGCCCCCACGCCCAATTTGTTACCGGTGGAGGATCCGGTAAAAATCGCGTTTACAGGCTCCCTGATGAAATAGATTACGACGCTGCCACATTCTTACCGTTGGCATCCGGAGGTGTAGCATGGTCAAGAGCAACACCTATCACCCCAGGAGATACTATTGTAGTTCAAGGACAGGGTTTGGTAGGGAATTTATATTCTCAGGCTGTAAGGCAACGCAAACCATCTAAAATAATCACTACAGACGCTTATGATTTCAGGCTACAGATTTCGCAAAAAACTGGAGCAGATGAAACAATTAACGTAAAGGACGTCGACCCTGTTGAAGCTGTGATGGATTTAACGGATGGAAAAGGGGCTGATGTTGTAGTAGAGTGCGTCGGCGGATTTGCTGGTGTTAACTCATTTGATCAGACCATGAATATGGTTAAAAAAGATGGAACAGTTCACCTGATAGCCTTATATCAGGGAGAACCACTTCGATTGGAATCTAGTCTTATGATGAACAAGCAACTAATTGGGGGATATTGGAACTCGCCTGGAGGTCCTAGCGAAAAAGACCTGGGAGATACCGCAAACATGCTCAATGACGGTCGTATCAATATAGATCCTCTGGTTACTCACAGATTTCGATGGGAACAGACTCCAGAAGCCTACCATTATCTTTATAATAACCCAGATGAATCCCTGGGAGTTATTATCGAATGGGATTGATTTAGATTAACAAATACTTCTAGTTATTGGCGTCTATGCAGATACTGAATTTGTTTCTGCACTGATATACTGGCATATCTAGAATTACATTCATTTGAACAATGGAGAACCGATGGAACTAGAATTTATCGAATATGAAAAACGTGGAAGAATAGCATTTATCACTATAAATCGACCGGAATGTCTAAATGCTATTCATCCACCAGCAAGCGCTGAAATGAGAAAAGTCTTCATGAATTTCAAAAACGACCCTGAAGTTTGGGTCGCAATATTATCAGGATCAGGCACCAGGGCTTTTAGTGCAGGTAATGATTTGAAATATCATGCAAAACACGGAACACAAGGACAAGCATACCCTGACGCCGAATTAATACCCTTTGGGGGTATCACAAGCAATTTCAGTTGCTGGAAACCAATTATTGCCGCAGTAAACGGATATGCTATGGGAGGCGGTTTTGAAATAGCTCTAGCGTGTGACCTAATTGTAGCGGACGAGTCGGCACAGTTCGGAGCTCCAGAGGTTAGGGTAGGGCTAGTAGCCGCAGCAGGTGGAGTTCATAGAATACCTCGCCAATTACCTCTAAAAATAGCTATGCAAATGCTACTTACTGGAAAAAGACTTTCGGCAAAAGAAGCTTATCAACTAGGACTAATTAATGATATAACACCTACAGGCAAAGCATTGGAACATGCTGAAACAATGGCTGTAGAAATACTCAAAGGAGCCCCATTAGCTGTAAAAGCTAGTAAACAAATGGCCACTTTGGGCATGGAAACATCGCTTGAACAAGCGATGAACAACGAATATCCAGAATATAAGGTGGCTCTCGCCTCAAAAGACTTTATTGAAGGGCCAAGAGCTTTTTCAGAAAAACGAGATCCAAAATGGACTGGAAAATAACAAACTATTCAATAAATCGATAAAAATTTATGCACCAACTGAAAGGAATTTAATGACTGAATCAAGGACTGTAATGTTGCCGGGAAATATTAAACCTGAAAATTATCACATAGAATTAACACCTGACCTTGGAAAATTCACTTTTACTGGTGAGGTTTCTATAAAAATCCAGATACTTCAACAAAGTTCAGATATTACTTTAAATGCTTCTGAACTTGATATTCATGAATGTACCTTGACAAGAGAGTCTGGATTGAATTCTAAGCCAATAAATACCAATTTAGATGATAAAGCTGAGACTGTCACCTTTGAGTTTGCTGAACCAAATAAAACTGGTCCGGCTACGTTGAAAATCCGGTTCACAGGAGAATTAAATGACCGGCTACGTGGGTTCTATAGAAGCAAATATACAGACGTTAGCGGAAACCAGAAATATATTGCAACTACCCAATTTGAAGCAACAGATGCCCGTCGAGCCTTTCCGTGCTGGGATGAACCATCACTCAAAGCCACATTTGAGGTATGTCTAATAATCCCAGAAACACTTGTAGCAGTCTCAAATACAATGATTGCCCAAGAGAGTAAAGTTACAAATGGTTTGAAGAAAATCATCTTTAAAGAAACTCCTAAGATGTCCACATATTTGCTTGCATTTGTTATAGGAGACCTTAGATCTGTTGAAAAAGTAGCTCCAAATGGAACTCTAATTCGAGTCTGGTCAACAGCTGGTAAAGAAAACCAGGGTGAATTCGCACTTGAAACTTCTGTAAAACTACTTTCTTATTTTAACGAATACTTTGGTACTGCCTATCCTTTGGAAAAACTGGACCATATAGCTATACCAGACTTTGCGGCTGGTGCGATGGAAAACTGGGGAGCGGTCACTTATAGAGAAATTGCTTTACTGGTCGATCCATCACAGACATCTGTACAGGCCAGACAACGCGTTGCCAGCATAATATCCCATGAAATGGCCCACATGTGGTTTGGTGACCTGGTTACTATGGCATGGTGGAACGACTTATGGCTCAACGAAAGTTTCGCGTCATGGATCGGAGATAAAGCAGTTGATTCTATATATCCAGAATGGGAGATGTGGACTCAGTTTGTATCTTCAGATACGAATACTGCACTTAGCCTTGATGGACTCAAAAACTCTCATCCAATAGAACAGAAGGTTAATGACCCAGCAGAAATCGGTCAATTATTTGATGCGATTAGCTACAGTAAGGGAGGATCTATACTGCGGATGCTTGAGCACTTTCTGGGAGAAGAAACTTTCAGGGATGGATTACGCAGTTATATATCCAAACACCAATATGGTAATGCAGTTACAGAAGATCTATGGAATGCTCTTAGCGCAAACTCGAATGCAAACGTTTCGAAAATAATGAACACATGGGTTCAACAAACTGGATATCCGGTGATAAATGTAGATGCTAACGAACATGATGATTCATCTAGCTTTCATATATCACAACAACGTTTTGTATATCAAAACTTGATCTATCCTGAAAAAAATGATGAGACCTTATGGCAAATTCCTGTCTCCATTCTCACAGCAAATAATGATGGAATTAAATCGTCTCTTATTAAAGATAGACAGAATAAAATATCGAATCAATTAACTACAGCATCGTCATGGGCAAAATTTAACCCTGAACAGGTAGGTTTCTTCAGGGTAAATTATTCCAAATCCGGTTGGGCTAACTTGGAATCTCCTATAAAAAACTTACAACTTTCACCAATTGACAGATTAGGTTTACAAAATGACGCTTTCGCATTATCGATGGCAGGTTTTTTGCCAGTAACACAATTCCTAAACTTATCTGAATCCTACATAAACGAAACTAACGCAATAGTATGGGAAGATATTTCAGCAAACTTGAATAGATT
This sequence comes from uncultured Dehalococcoidia bacterium, assembly GCA_964342485.1. Lineage (GTDB taxonomy): Bacteria > Chloroflexota > Dehalococcoidia > Lucifugimonadales > CAJWER01 > CAYFFO01. The sequence goes on along the minus strand of CAYFFO010000007.1, from coordinate 63,184 downwards.
AGATAGCTTAGTTGCCACTCAACCTTTTCATGAAGAATTTAAAAAACTGGTGAAATCAATATATAAATCGATAGGACAAAAAGTTGGATGGGATCCTGAACCTGGAGAGTCTGAATTAGATTCTCTGATGCGGGCAACCGTCCTAGGACAACTTGGAAAATATGGAGACAAAGATACACTCTCTAAATCAAAATCACTTTTTTCAGAATATCAAACTAATCCAGAAGCTATTAACCCTGACTTACGAGGCGTAGTATTTAATCTAGCTGCCCAGCAAGGAGACGATTTGATATATAAAACCATCTGGGATTTACATGACCGATCAAACTCTGAAGAAGAAAAAGTACGTCTATTACGATCACTTGGTAGCTTCCCACAAAATCAAATCTTGGAAAACACCTTAGAAAAATCGCTCTCAGATTCAGTACGCTATCACGACACAATTCTTGTAATACTGAGTGTTGCGGGTAATACCAACGGTATAGACCTAGCGTGGCAATTCGTAAAAGATAACTGGGATGAGATCATAAGAAGGTACGGAGATGGGATGTTTGCACTATCAAGGCTGGTCAACTTGACTTCTAGATTCACTACACAAGAGAAATTTGATGAGGTAGAAAGCTTTTTCAAAAAACACCCGGCTCCTGCAGCAGATAGGGCAATCAATCAATCTCTGGAAATTATTAGGTTAAATATTGCATGGATAGACAAAAATTATCAAAGCCTGCAAACATACATAATGGAAAAAATATAGATTATAATAGCTACTCAGATAAATGAGTTTTCGCCAAACGGTTAACAGTTTAGTAATATTTATAGGCGATGTGATCATTCTTTAAAACAGTTTGTTCAAAAAATTGAACTTCAGCCGTAAAAATAATAATGAAAATAGTAATTGCACCCGATAGTTATAAGGGAAGTATCTATGCACCAGATGCAGCCAAAGCGATGGCTGAAGGTGTGCTGAGAGTTTTACCAAATGCAGATATAGACATCGTCCCTATAGCAGATGGAGGAGATGGAACACTAGAAACACTTGTCGAAATTTCATCTGGTCAAATTGAAACATTGGAAGTGACAGGACCCTTGGGCAACCCGATCCACGCTGAGTGGGGCGCCATGGGTGACAAAACTACAGCTGTAATAGAAATGGCACGTACATCTGGGTTAGCACTTGTCCCTACAGACCAAAGAAATCCGTTAATTGCTACTACTTTTGGACTAGGAGAAATTATATCCAAAGCATTGGATTCGGGATTTCGAAATTTTATTATTGGTATTGGAGGTAGTGCCACAAATGACGCTGGAGCAGGTATGGCGCAAGCGTTAGGAATCAAACTATTAGATAGCTATGGTAACAATATAGAATTTGGCGGGGCTGAACTATTAAAACTCCATAGCATCGATTTTTCAAACATAGATCCAAGAATACAAGAATCTAGTTTTGAAGTTGCCTGTGATGTCAATAATCCTTTGACAGGACCTAACGGAGCATCCGCAGTTTATGGGCCGCAAAAAGGCGCAAACCAAAAGATGATCTCTCTCTTGGACAAAGCACTTCTCAATTTTGCAAAGATAGTTGTGAGAGACTTAGGGAAAAACATAAAAGATGTCCCAGGATCAGGAGCAGCTGGAGGCCTAGGGGGAGGTATTATGGCATTCCTTGGAGGTAATTTACGTCCAGGAGTCGACATAATATTGGATAAAGTAAATCTTAACAATCATCTCGAAGGAGCAGACCTTATAGTTACAGGGGAAGGCTGTATGGATTTCCAAACCGTATTCAATAAAGCTCCGATAGGTGTAGCTAATATGGCTCGCCCACTCGGTATACCAGTGATCGGAATATCTGGTTCATTAGGAGAACGATTCACTGACGTTCACGATCATGGTATATCAGCAGCCCATTCAATAACAAACCGGCCCATGACCTTGGAAGATGCTTCACAAAATGCAGCTGCATTGATAAGTGATGCAACAGAGCAAGCTATTCGGCTAATTAAAACAGGATCAATGATTTTTGGAAACAACAAACACAATGAACACTTTTGAACTCTCAAATCTTTTATCGGAACTTGCAAAATGTGTTCAAACATTCCACAAACGATTTGGCACAGACACATTAGCTAGCCGGCAAGAATTACTTACAAGAATACCTATACAGGATGAAGAAGTTAGAGAGTTAGAAGAAGCGATAAACAATGAAACTCCAGAAAGAATAGCCAGTGAAGCGACTGACGTACTATTCGTGGCAATAGGAACTATTATGAAATTGGATCCATCCAACGTAGCGAATGCGATCCAAGAAATTATAGATAAAAATGATGCTAAAACCTGGGATACTCATCATATCAACAAAGCTGGGAAAATAGTTAGACGCTGAATACCTTTACCAATATTATCCAGCCCCTATATGAGCTCAAAATGATAACAAACAGGTCGTTTAGATTATCAGACCGCGAACAACAAACCCGGCTACCCAGGCCATCATAAAGGCCGGACCAATTATAAATAATTTTCCTTCAGTCTCATGTTGTGCAGGACCACTTAATCGGAGATAAAGCAAGAATGCTCCTAAACCAACAGAGAGTAAAACAACTGAAAGTGTTGTCACACCTAATATCAACCCAATAATGCACCCAACTGCTGCCCATGAAAACGGTGAATCTGTAATATTTTTTAATTCCATGCTAATAAAAGGTTACACATTCAATGAAATGTTTGCAATCTAGTAGAAAATTAATGCTCGTTTATATTACTTCAAAATTCCTGCATCAAAATTATATGAACCCACTTTAGTTCATCCTAACGACTGCAACTATCAATTGATTTTACCAAGAGATCTTTCTAATACGAAATGCCAGATAAAAATAGGTATTAGAGACACTATCAATTTTTAAGTAAGTCAATATACCTATTTAAGATTCAATACAATCAGAAATATACATTTATTGCAGTGTCTTAAATCATAGAATACACTTCTAACTCAAATGATCCAAGAAAGGTCAAAATATGATAACTGGGTTTAATCATTCAGGATTTGTAGTAGAAAACTTAGAGAAAATGATCACCTTTTACTGTGACATCCTAGGGCTATCAATTACCAGAGAAATAGACAGTATTGCTCCCGCCTCTGGAGACCATACTGGTTTTACTGGTGCTAAAAGAAAACTAGTATTTGTAGGGAAACCTGGAACTGAACACATGCTTGAACTCGTGAAATATGTAGAACCAATAAGTCCCGAAGGTCATCTTGATAGAAATCAGTTGGGTGCTGCTCATATTTGTTTCAATGTTAGCAACATAAAAACACTTTATGAGAAATTAAAAGATAACGGAACTAAATTTGTGACTTCCCCCATTTTCAAAGTCAATCCTGATGGAACCCAAACAGCAATTTGCTACTTACAAGATCCTGAAGGAAATTGGATTGAATTAATACAGCAAAACTAACATCAAATTGATTTGATGTTAATCTACGAAAATACAGTGCTACACAGACATTAGGATGCTATAATTCAATATGAATGATATTAGCTTTGGATACCCTATCGACTCTCACACATTAAATTGTTGTGTCCTTGACTTGAAAAAACAAAGAAACTATGACAGATAAAAACACAATCCTAGATGAAATCCAGAAACGTGTCCTTTGGCTTGCATGTAAAATGGTCGATTACGCTAACAACGATCGACCTAACCCCAGTGGCGTAAAGGTTGGAGGGCATCAAGCTTCTAGTGCCTCAGTTGTAACTATTATGACTTACCTGTATTTCGAATATATGAAAGCAGGTGATCGAGTCTCCGTAAAACCTCATGCATCCCCTGTATACCATGCAATCCAATACCTTTTGGGAAACTTGGATGAGAAATATCTTAAATCACTTAGAGGATTCCACGGGCTCCAATCTTATCCAAGTAGAACAAAAGACCCTGACTTTGTAGACTTTTCTACAGGATCAGTCGGATTAGGTGCAGTTGCCCCAAACTTTGCATGGCTTACAGAAGAATATATTAGGGATCATCTCAATTCTAATAGTGGAACTGACCGCAAATTCATTAGCTTGGTAGGTGATGCTGAACTAGATGAAGGAGTGGTATGGGAAGCAATAGCAGACCCTTCACTTGAGGATCTCAAAAACGTGTTATGGGTAGTTGATCTAAATCGTCAGAGTCTAGACAGAATTATACCCGGTATTAGAGTAAAAGTTTGGCGCGAAATGTTTGAAGCAAACGGATGGAATGTTGTCGATGCAAAATATGGTCGGAAACTTGAAAACGCATTCCTTGAACCCAACGGAGAATTGCTTCGAAATTGTGTCGATGAAATGTCCAACGATGTCTACCAAAGATTACTTCGCGTCGACGGCAAAACATTGAGAGACTGGATTCCTAGAATAAGTTCACATCCCGATGATTTATCAAAGTTTTTAGATCAATGGAATGACGATGGACTGATAGAGTTGTTCCATAATCTGGGCGGTCATGATTTCGATGTCCTTAGAGAAGCTTTCAATCAAATTGATCTGACAAAAGGTCCAAACGTATTGTTTGGCTACACTTTTAAGGGATGGATGTTACCTACTATAGGGCATCCACAAAATCACTCAGCAACCTTGAGCCAAAAACAGATGAACCAACTGAGAGAATCTCTGGGAATAGATGAAAAAAACCAAACACCAAGGTTTAACTCAGATACTGAAGCAGGACGTCTATGTGATAGTAAGAAATTAGAATTAGAAACTCGAATAGAATTAAAACATGGACCAGATAAAGATGAAATACCTTTAGAGTTTGGAAGATCATATACTGGTCAAATGTCTACACAGCAAATCTTTGGATTGGTTTTAACAGAACTGTCAAGAGCGAATGATAACTTGCAAAATCGCGTTGTCACTTTCAGCCCTGATGTAGCTAGTTCTACTAATCTAGGTGGTTGGATAAATAAGTCTGGAGTTTGGGGCAAGAGAGAGATAGAAGAATATCCAGAAGATAACGAAGCAGGTTCACTACAATGGCATGAATCACCATCTGGAAGACACGTAGAACTAGGGATATCAGAAAATAACCTTTTCATGGCGCTTGGGCAATTCGGGTTAAGTTATGAAATGACTGGCGATATGCTATTTCCAATAGGGACACTCTATGACCCCTTCATTCGTAGAGGTCTGGATGCCTTTTTATACAGTGTATATGCCGGTGGTAGATTTATTGTTGTTGGTACACCTTCTGGAATCACCCTAGGACCAGAGGGAGGGTCTCACCAATCGATGATGACACCTTCAATAGGAGTAGAATTACCCGATTTAGCTTTTTACGAACCATGCTTTGGACAAGAACTTGAATGGATTTTACTTTCAGCACTAGATAAGATACAGACCAGACAAGAATCGACTTATTTAAGGCTGACTACCAAAACCACTAACCAAGATCTGTTTATCACCCCACAAAATGATCATGCACGAGAATCACTAAGACAACAGGTCATAAACGGAGCCTATCGTCTAATCGATAGGCGTAACAACGCAGGGTATGATCCGAGCTCTAATGCTATAAATATCTTTGCCTGTGGAGCAATTTTGCCTAATGCAATTACAGCGAGTGAAAGTCTTCTTGAAGAAGGAATTTATGCCAACGTTATTAATGTGACAGGACCAGGACCCCTATACAATAGATATCAAGAGTGTGTCCATTCGACAGTTAGAGCCAAAAATATAAGAACTGAATTTTTATCTGATGTATTGGAAAAAACAGAACAGAAAATGCCAATCGTAACGGTTGTAGATGGCCATCCTCATACTCTTGCATGGATTGGCGGAGCTTTGCAAACCAAGACCTTGCCTCTAGGAGTAACAAGGTACGGTCAATCAGGTAACCCTGATGATCTCTATAAAGAATATGAAATTGATTCAGATAGTATCATGGCTGCTGGTTTCGCAGCACTAGATCTTTAAAAGTATCCTTCAGTTATTGTCAGAATTTGCCTTGCGTCTTTCCTCATGCCAAACAGACCGCTCCGGGACCTCTTGATCTTTCATATATAAGCGATGAGTACCCTGTATTTGTTCAATTTCTGAAATATCTTTACTTGAAAGTTCCCAATCTCCTGCTCTAGCAAGAATATCAACATCATCAATCTTTCTTGCTCCAACAATACTTGTATAAACAGGAGTTTTGGAAACAGGCCAGGCAATTGCCAATTGGACAATATCACGACCTTGATCTGATGCCCATTCATGTAATTTCTGAGTGATTGAATAGGTTTTATCAAACGAATCACCTTTAAAAGCTGGCCATCCTGAACGTTCATCATCAGGTGAAAAAGAATGGCCAGGTTTATATCTTCCTCCTAAAAGACCCTTGGCTAAAACAGAATGAGCCATAACACCTATGCCATTGGACTCATAAGCCGGTATCAAATCATCCTCGGCTTCCCTAAAAAGCATATTATATCTGGGCTGTCCACTATTAATTACACCGGTTTTACCAGCTTCATCAATCTCTTCAGCGGAAAAATTAGATATTCCTATATACCTTATTTTTCCAGATTCCTGTAATCGAATTAGGTCATACATAGTATCCTGAATTGGGCGTTCTGCTGTCCTATGAAGCTGATATAAATCAACATGATCAATACCCATTAACTTAAGACTATTTTCCAAAGCACGGTTAATATTTTCACTGGAATGATCTTCACCAGACACTTTTGTGGCTATAAATAGCTTATCCCTTTTACCAATAATCGATTTACCTATAATAGCTTCAGCGTTCATATAAGCTTCTGCAGTATCAATAAAAGTAAGGCCCACATCAATAGCTGCTTTCATCGTAGCAATCGCATTCGATTCCTCAAACCCTCCATAAGCACCACCAAGAGGCCATGTACCAAAACATACCACCGGAACCTCTGGGCCATCCAAACCCATATTTTTCATTCTCATAGTATCCCTCCGAAACTCTGTCCAAACTTAAGCTAAAATTCTTTATATTTCAGTTATCCAATTTCATTATGCGAGCTGCTGTGTCCCCCATTATAGAATCAATGTCATCTCTACCCAAAAACTTACAGTACTTCTCAATCCATTCCCTAGACTGCCTGTAAGTACAAAATCTGTTCTGGAAAGGCATGTCTGTACCCCACAAAAGATGATCACTTCCAATATTACGAACCATTAAATCTAACACAGGCCATACAGCTCTGTAAGGAAAATCAAATAGGTCTCCCAATCGCACAGGAAAACAAACTTCTAGGTTACAATTATCTCCTTTGAAAGGTTCCCAAATTTCTTCTGGCAATACAATTTTATCTCCATCAATAAATAGCCTCCATGGGAATCCATGAGTAAGGCTGCATACAGAATCAGGATACGATTCCATCCATCGAAGAAGAATACGTAGTTCTCCTAAATATCCCTCTATCCCAAACCTATCTGACTTATCTAATGCGGTGTCGACAGGGCCATTACCTAGAGTAAAAAATATGGGTACATCCAGATCTGTCACCGAGTCCCAAAAAGGCTTATATACCCCTCCATCCCATGGTGCTGAAGATTCATTATACCCAAATGGATTAAATTTGATTGCGTGAAGTCGATTGTCTTTAATTCCCTTGTTTACTTCACTTATAACTTGGTCTATATCTTTGTGTATTCTCCATTCATCTACTGGAGTCATAGCCATAAATCTCGTTGGATATTGAGAAATACATTCTTGCAGGTAACTTGAATCGCGAACCAACATCGGATCAGTATGTAAAATAGCCAAATCTACACCAGCATAATCCATTTCAGTAATTAAACTATGAGGACTAAATTCACAATTGTTAATTCCAGGAGGGTAAAAATGTTTGGTGTATTCCTGGCCTTCATAATCCCACAATACCCTGCCCTGGCTATGATCTATCCGGAATGATAAATCCGGCAAGCTAGAAAAATCACCAATCCGTTTTGGGGCAAGCACATCACTCGGACCAACCTGTCTATCAATGGTTCGAAATGCAGGTTGATGATGAGATGCATGTGCTGCCTGTACCCAATTCAAATGATCCTGACTACTTTCATAACCTCTTGAAGAATCTGGTGCAAGAAAACAATATGCATGAGAATCTATGATCATATTAACCCTACTCCCTTGCCAATCCGAGCTTGCCTGCCATTTTAAATCCAACTAAAATTATTATCATTACAAGACCAATACAGATAGTTATAATATTAAAATTGTTTTCAATAAACGATTTAATTCGCTCTCCATAAATTGCTACCAATAAACCGATAGAAAGAAATCTTATTCCTCTCCCTACTATTGATGCAAATACAAATATACGAAGATTCAAGCCTAATACACCAGCTGCTATAGCAAATACTTTGTATGGAATAGGAGTTAATCCTGCAAGAATCGTTGCCCAAACGCCGTATCTAGTTAACAGTTTCTCGGCATAGGCAATCTTCTGGGCAGAAAAAAGACGACTCAACAAAGGACGACCTAGTTTGCTACCAATCCAATAACCCACTAGTGCACCTAGTACAGATGATATTGTTACTAGAATTGCCAACCATATGCTCAATGGACGCTGTATTAAAGCTATAGCTAACAAAAAAGGATCCGGAGGTATAGGAAAAATTATTGATTCAAAAAAAGAAATTGCTGCAAGTATAATAATCGCCCATCCGCCATCGGCAAAACCGAGTAACCAATCAGTTGAGTAGTGCAGAATCTCTTTCATTCATCATGACTATTTTCAGTGAATAACTCAACATTAAAACTTTGAGTATCATCTTTAGTCTTGGCTGAGGCACTGTAGAATTTCTTGACCGGGATTATAGACCCCATTATCCCATGGCCATTTACATCTTTAATATCTAAAATTTGCTCCCCTACTTTAACTTTAATTGGCAATTTTGTTTTAGCAATCGGACCGGAGAGATCAATTAAATCAATCGATGATTCCTGATTGTGTAATGCTTTAACTGCATCTTCTATTTCTACAGCTACCAATCTGACCTCATCACCCGGAAGTGCCTGGGCCAAAATTGGAATATCCGCACTAATGACTGTTGCTATTTTTGCATAACCACCTGCAGTCCCTCTGTCTGCCATAAGAATGGTTGGAACCCCATCTCCACTAACCTGAATAGCACCCAAAGTGTTACCTTGTGAAAGAATATCTGGACCGGACTTGTGGGAAATACTTGCCCCTTCAAGTCTATATCCAACTCTATCTGCTTCAATAGATATGGTAAAAGTCGAATTGAGAAGCATATCAATTGCTTCGTCATCAAATTCATCACGCTGCGGTCCTAATACTACCCTAACGGAATGATCTGATCCATAAGCCCTAGGTGTAAAACCGTCGGGCATATGGAATACATCTGTATCCTCAAGGTTATCAATTATTGAAATAACATCATTTTCTTTAAGTTGGCGACCTTCTAATCCTCCGAATTGTCCACTAATATAAGTTGAGCGACTTCCCATTACCAATGGAACATCAATACCTCCTGCAAAGGCAATATATGACCTCATACCATTAATCATTTCACCAAAGGTAAGTTCACTCCCACTTGCTATCCTAAGTGCCTCCCAACAAGGCACTGGCGATCCGTCAACACAAGGAGACAAGTCGGCTCCAGTAATAGAAATTAATTGTTCAGACAAAAATTTTATCTTAGGTCCTATTACAGTGATTTCTAGTCCTGCCGATCCCTGATCATTTCCTACAAGTTTGTTGGCAATACGCAGAGAATAGGAGTCCATAGCCCCTGAAACTGGTACGCCTGAACTTTGATATCCTTTGCGTCCTAAGTCTTGTACAGTTGTAAACATACCAGGCGACAATATTTGTATTTTTGAAGAATTCATCGTGAGATAACCTTAGGTTTGTAGTCCATAATTCGAACCTGCTCTTCTATTTCTTGAAATTCATCCGAACCATCAATCGGCTTAAATTTAACATAATCACCCGCGGCCAATAAAAATGGAGAATCTATATATGGATCAAATAATCTCAAAGGTGTACGCCCTATTAATCGCCATCCACCCGAACTTTCAATCGGATAAATGCCAGTTTGTAATCCAGCTATACCAACAGAACCTGCGGGAACTTTTGTACGAGCAGTAGCCAACCTTTTGGCCTCCAATTTTTTATTCAATCCACCAAGATATGGAAAACCAGGGGTAAAAGCTATCATATAAACCAAATATTCTTCTGCAGAGTGCATTTGGATCAAGTCATCAGTTTGAATATTAGCTTTATCTGCTATTTCATCTAGATCTGGCCCATGTTTGCCCCCATACAAAACAGGTATTTCTATTACCCTGTCGCTAGAGATCTTTAAATCAATTCCATTTGACAAAATACCAAGTATCTTGGCTCGTATTTCTTCTGAAGAAACTAGATTGGCATCGTATCCAACTAATAGAGATGCGTATCCTGGTACGAGTTCAATAATCTCTTCAAACCCGTAGTTTTCTATCGTTGTTTTTAAAGAGTGCACCTGTAAATTGATTTCAGGAGTTATTGTTTCTTCAAATACCACTATGACTGCTTGATCACCAGCCTGATAAATATTTGGTATATTTTCTATTTTCAAAATTATCCCCTACACAATCAAATCAGTCATTTGAACTATCTGTACTCCTGAATTTTCGAGAGCATTCCGGATTCTTTTTGCCATTTCCACAGCTCCAGGGGTATCTCCATGAATACATAAAGAATCTGGTTCCAAATTAATCTCATCTCCAGTTATTGAAACCGCCACATTATCACGCACCATTGATACACTCCTCTCAACTACTTCATCTATATCATGTATTACAGAACCTGGTATTGATCTTGAAACCAAACTGCCATCAGAATTTAAAGCTCGATCAGCAAATATCTCAGAAGCGACTCGAAGTCCCATTTCCTTTGCAACAGAAACCCATGAAGATCCAGCTAATGCAACTAATACAATAGACGGATCAAAATCGATCACCGCCTCGCAAATTAGCCTTGCTATTTCTGTGTCATTAACCGCCTGATTATACATAGCTCCATGGGGTTTAACATGCTGTAAAACTCGATTTGTAGTAAATGCCTGTAAAGCTCCAAGTTGATAGGTTATATCAGTCTTAATCTCATCTGCGCTTAGATTCATGTTCCTTCTGCCAAATCCTACAAGATCTGGATAACTAGGATGAGCTCCCACACCTACTCCATGTGATTCAGCAAGATTTACTGTGGTTTTCATCCATGTAGGATCACCTGCATGAAAGCCGCAAGCGATGTTAGCTGAAGTAATATACTTAATTATCTTCTCGTCTAAACCCATCTTATACATACCAAAACTCTCGCCCATATCGCAGTTTAAATCGATCTTATCTGCCATATCTAATTTTGCTCCATTTGCAAGAATTAAAACTATTATATAGTCTGTCAGAAAAAGTGGACAAGAACTTTCAAGTTATTCTATCTAAAGGTTGACCTATAATTACAGTATTAAATTGAAAACGGATACCCAATTAATTTATATCCTATAACAGAGGTAAATATGACCGGATTAAGCCTTAAGCAAAAACAACAATACGATGAAAAAGGATACCTACTTTTAAAAAATATTTTTACAGATGATGAAATTAGCCCTCTTGTTGAGGAAATTGAGCAATCAATTGACGAAATTGCGATAAGCTATATAGAACAAGACAAGATTCACTCTCTGTACGAAAATGATGGATTTGGAACAAGATTCAACAGGATTGTAAATGACTCAGAAGATGCTTACGACGAACTTGTTGGATCAGTTCATCTGGGGCCTGCATTATTCGATCTATTAAGCAATCACAAGGTACTAGATATAGTCGAAAGTATATTGGGCCCTGAAATACGTTGTGAAGGTCGTCATCGAATTAGACCAAAGCTGCCCAACTACGATGTCGCAGATTTTAGGTGGCATGAAGATACCCCATATTCAGCAAAACGAATAACGTATACTCGGCAACACTATGGCCTAAGTGCAGACCATAAGGAACATAGTGGATCTTTTTTATCAAGAATAGTAGCGGCACCCCAAATGCCTGAACCAAATTTTTGGATACCACTTGTTTCTGTTAACGAAAAAAACGGATGTCTTCATGTATTGCCAGGTGGCCACAAACATACTCCTCCATATGAAAATCAATGGAACCCTGAAAGCTTCATCCCAGAACTGACCGGCTTGAAACCTTTGATAATACCAATGGAAGTTGGAGACGCTCTTCTTATGCATCAACACCTCCCGCATGTTTCTCCTGGAAACAAATCAGATAC
>CAYFFO010000007.1:6741-50801 GCA_964342485.1 uncultured Dehalococcoidia bacterium | reverse complement strand
GATGAATCTCGAAACTGAACTAATAAATCAAGGATTAATACTTACAGCCATCGGGCTGGGAACTGCTTTCGGTCTTCTGATCGTACTGATGATTTCAATACAGGTTTCTGGATGGATAATACACATACCAGACAGGAGAGCCAAAAAAGAACAGGATATTGCCCTTGAAAGGCATGACAAATCAATTGCAGCAATAGCAGCAGTCAGTTTATTACTTCAAAAACATGATGTGACAACCGATACAGCAGTGAAATGACAAATATATATTCGCAAATAAATAGACAATGTCAGAACTAACAGAATTTCTTAATTCCTCAGGATTTGCCTCTATTCGTTGGCAACAGATTATAATGATTGCTGTTGGGCTAGGTTTCATATTACTTGCAATATGGAAGGAAATGGAACCTTATGAATTGCTACCAATCGGCCTCGGGGTAGTAGTAGCTAATCTACCAGTTACCGGCATGACAGATTTTTCACTGGATCCTAATGCACATCAAGGATCAGGAATATTTGGACTAGTCTTTCATTACGGACTATCATTTTGGAACATATTGCCTCCTATAATATTCATTGGCATAGGAGCTATGACCGATTTCAGCCCAGTTATAGCAAATCCAAAAACATTACTCCTCGGAGCCGCTGCACAACTGGGAATATTTGTAGCTTTCTGGGGCGCGCTGCTAACAGGAATGTTTAGTATTAATGAAGCCGCTGCAATTGGAATTATAGGTGGAGCAGATGGCCCAACAACAATATTCCTTTCAGCACGTCTAGCACCTGAAATTCTAGGCATAACAGCCGTAATAGCTTATTCGTACATGGCAAGCGTTGCTTTTATACAACCTCCTCTTATGAAATTACTGACTACGGAAAGTGAACGAAAAATTGTAATGACGCCACCCAGGTCTGTATCCAAACTAGAAAAACTGATTCTCCCACAGTTTGCTATGATACTTATAATTCTAGTTGTACCACGATCTGCACCACTTATATCAATGCTTATGATCGGCAATCTTTTTAAAGAAAGTGGAGTAGTTCCCAGGCTAGTAAATTCAGCATCTAACGAATTAATTAACGTTGCAACAATATTCCTCATGATAACGGTCGGCACACAGCTTTCCGCAGAAAGAGTATTCGACCTTGGCACAATAGTCATATTAGGGCTTGGTCTAATAGCATTCGCCTGCGGCACCATAGGTGGCCTATTGCTTGCAAAGTTTATGAACCTGTTCCTTAACGAAAAAATCAACCCTTTGATTGGTTCCGCCGGGGTATCAGCTGTACCTATGGCTGCTAGAATTTCTCATCACGTAGGACAGGAATCCAACCCTCAAACCTTCTTGATTAATCATGCGATGGGACCAAATGTAGCCGGTGTGATTGGATCAGCTGTAATAGCAGGTGTATTTGTATCTCTCCTATAAAACAAAAACTATGGAATCACTAAAAGTACAGGTTGGAAATAGATGGTTTACTGTCGAAATCACTGACATAAATAGTGAATGGATAAAAACAAAAGTAGATGGGGATATTATTGAAATTAATATTACCGAACTGGAAAAACCCGATCCAGCACTCCAGGAACAAGCAAAAAATAAACCAGCACCGATTTCAAAGGCTGTCGATCCCAAACCTGAAGTAAAAACAACAGTAGATACAGCTTCAGGCGAAACCAAAGAACTAAAATCTCCAATGCCAGGAACAATAATATCCATCAATATAAAAGTTGGAGACAGCATCCAGCCAGGTGATGACATTTATATTCTTGAAGCTATGAAAATGCAGCAAACTATCCGTTCTGAGGAAGCTGGGATTATAAATTCAATTGAAGTAGAATCGGGCCAGCAAGTTCTTGACGGCGACACAATTATGACTTTCAAACAGACTTGAAGAGGAGCCATAAATGGAAAATTCCATCCGAGATGTTCAACAACTTGGTCAGTCTATATGGTATGACAATATCCGACGAGGTCTAATTTCTTCCGGAGAATTGAAAAACATTTTAGATTTAGGTGTTACCGGCTTAACTTCAAATCCTACAATATTTCAAAAAGCGGTTTCAGAAAGTAATGACTATGATGAATTGTTCAAAGAACTGGTAAAAAAAAATAAAATGGCCCAAGAAATCTATGAGATTTTAACTTTGGAAGATATTCAATTAGCAGCTGATCTATTAAAACCTTCCTTTGACCAATCTCACGGTGCAGACGGCTACGCTTCCCTTGAAGTCAACCCTCACTTAGCAAACAATACTGATGGCACAATCAAGGAAGCAAAACGGCTTTTCAGTTTATTAGACAGACCAAATGTAATGGTGAAAGTGCCTGCTACCCCAGCAGGGATCCCGGCTATTCGTGCATTAATTGGAAAAGGAATTAATGTGAATGTAACCCTTACGTTCTCATTAGATATCTACAGTGATGTAAGAAAAGCCTATATAGATGGACTGGAAGACTTGAAAAAAGATGGAGGCAATATCAAATCAGTTTCTTCAGTAGCTTCATTTTTTATAAGCAGGGTTGATACTCTTATAGATGATGCACTCGAAGATAACCATCCGGATTTAATGGGCAAAGCTGCTATAGCAAATGCTAAGCTGGCATACCGAGATTTTAACAATGACTTTACATCTGACAAATTCCTCAGATTATCGCAACATGGTGCTAGAGTTCAGCGCCCACTCTGGGCAAGTACTAGTACCAAAAATCCACAATATAGCGATGTACTTTATCCAGAATCTTTAATTGGACGTGACACCGTCAATACAATGCCGGAATCTACTTTATTGGCATTTAACGAGCATGGAAAAGTATCAGAAAGTCTTGGAAGCAATATTGACGATGCCACACAACTGTTTGTAGAACTTCAAGAAGCAGGCATCTACATGAAAGATGTAACTTCAGAACTCCTAGCCCAAGGGCTAAAACTTTTTATCGACTCGTATGATTCTCTTATATCCGATATAGAACATAAACGTAAGCTTCTAGAACTACGAATATGACTGGATTCAATAATGCCTAGACCGATTATTCAATCTAGCCTATCTTGAATAATCAAAATGAGGGTGGAAATATGAACCTAATTAAAAATTTTCGTATAAGAATAATCTTGATCAGTTTTTTTATAATAATGACTGTATCACTAGTATCTTGTTCTGATACAGCGGCTGAAAAAACTAACGTAGCTGAAAATCAGTCTTCTGCCAACGATGTATTCAAGACTGCTACAGGGAATACAAATCCAAAAACAGACCGAAATTCGTCCAAATCTCCATCCACTAATACTCAATCCATACCAGATTCTGCCTGTACAAACTCATCGGAAGAATGGCCAACATGGAATAGGATTTTCCTTACCAGTCCGGATGGAAATACGTTCCTTGGTATAACACCTGACTTGAAGCCCAATAAAAAATATAAATTTTCTGCAAAAGATATTTATTGGGCAAGGAAAAAAGGAGAATCCTGGGATATAAAGAGAAAACCTAGTTTTCACTGGGTGATGCCCAAAGGAAAATTTCCAGATACCACATTCTGGCTTAAGTACAGTTCAAAATTTGATATCAAATTGATACTAAATAAGCCGTTCAATAAATGGGAAGATTTATTTGATGCGAAAATAGCATCAGGTGGTGTTAAAGAAGATGATTTCGGTAAGAGAGACAACCTCAACATAGATGAAAACTGGTGTTTTACTGGAGTAGATCCGTCATCTTGGCCAGAGTGGGCAAAAACCATCAATTCAGCAGAACTGAAAAAATTGACACCATAAGAACAATCAAGGTCTCCAAAATACCCTGGGACTACCTATTTCCTTTTATCCTGATCGATTTGGCGCAATATATGTTTTTGAATCTTCCCCACAGAGGTCCTGGGAAATTCATCACAGAACTCAATCTCTTCAGGTACACGAAATTTAGATAATTTAGACCTGCAATGGTCAATCAATTCGTCAGCTGTGGAACTTTTCCCGGCATTCAATATGACAAAAGCTTTTATTGATTCATCCCGAATTTCATCAGGCACACCAATCACAGCCACGTCAGCCACCTTTGGATGACCTTTGATCACATCCTCTACCTCACTTGCTGCAATATTTTCACCAGACCTTTTAATCATATCTTTTGACCGATCGACAAATCGGAAGTATCCGGCATCATCAATCTCAACTATATCTCCGGTCCAAAGCCAGTCGTCCTTTATCGTTCTGGCAGTAGCATCTGGATCTTTAAAATATCCCTTCATAATTGTCCATCCTGGAATTCCTCGAACCAGTAATTCTCCAGCCTCTCCCTCTGTCACTTCATTACCCTGGGAATCTACAATCTTGCATTCATAAGGAAGTGTGGGAAGGCCCATAGTCATGTTATCCCTAGTATAATCCACAGGATTTGTCAGGGGTTGCCCCATCGTTTCAGTCATACCATATATCTGCATTAATGAATCACCAAAACGGTCTTCCCATGCATTCATTTGCGAATCTGTCACATTCTGAGCGAATATAACGAGTCTAAAACTATTTTGTCTTTCATGTTTATCTATAGGTTGGGCTAAAATCATCCTCATCGGTGCAGCAAAAAGACTGGTAAGGGTGCATTCATACCTGATCGCCTGTTTCATAAAACGTGTTGCGCTAAATCGTGGCATCAAAGCAATACTAGCTCCAACCATCAGAGATGAAGTCACCATATAATACATAGCATTTGCATGATATAAAGGCAAAGTAACCAGATATCGATCATCAGGACTCATACGCATATTTTTGGAAAGGACTTCACCTAAGAAAACAAAATTAGCATGTGTAACCATTACTCCTTTTGGCAAGCTAGTAGTTCCAGATGTATACATAATTGCAGCATCATCTAAAGGATTTAAATCTATATCAGCAAGTTCTTCTGATTGAGAATCTACCAATTCGTTAAAAATAATCACATCATCTTTTGATTCATTAGTTCTGGTCAATACTACATTCCGAATATTTGGACACAGAGGTAAAATAGCTTCAATATTATGTAATAAATCAGGCTGGGTTACAGTTATTACACTTTCTGAATGATCAACCGGATATCTTAATTCATCAGGTGGTGACAATGGATTGGTAGGCATCATCACTGCTCCAATTTTTGCCGTCGCAAACCACAGGAAAAGGAATTCTGGACAATTAGTTAAATGCAGATTAATTTTATCTCCTTTACCGATACCTAACGATAAAAGAGCATTGGCTGTCTTATTTACCATAGCGTTAAACTGACTATAACTATATAACCTTGTTATCTCATCAGATTCTTCAAAAACCATGAAGGTTTTGTGAGGGTTAGTGTTAACTTTTTGTTCCAAAAGTGTACGAAGGTTTCTTTTCCCTACTGTTAGATAGCTCATATAATAACTTCCTCAAAATCCCAGATTTTCAAGTAGATTAGTAACAATCAGATAGAGTCTATAATCAAGACTTCCTATAGATCAAGGACTTTAAAAAATTAACATCTTCCTTAGCCCATTTATCAAGATTGGGAGGTGTAGATTCAGAGTACCCAACTTTCCGGATAACTTCTTCGTCAAAATCATACTCGGTATGAACCGAAACTGGTCCGTCAAAACCTGTCCTAAATACAGCAGATACACACCTCTTCCAATCTACACTCCCACTACCTAACTTAACAAATTTTGCCACATAAGGAGGTAAGACTTCTTGGCCCTGTGGAGCATGATACGCATCTTTCGCTCCTATAACTGACAGGTAGTCACCAAGCATCGAAAAACCCATGTCCCAGTCCTCACCGTCGAGTGCCATATGGCCAATATCGGGATATGCTCCAACAAATTTTGGGTCAAAATCCTGTAGTAAATGCATTATCCCTGAGCAATTAGATCCTAGATTGGGTCCAGAATGCACTTGGTAACATGTCTGGACCCCAGTCTTTTCACTCAATTTTTGAAATAGATATAAAGCTTGCCTCGCACGTTTTATTAATTCCCAATAATCGTCACCAGGTACAAATCTCCAAAAACCTATTTTTATTCTAGGAACACCTGCATCAGAACATACCCGGTACAAATTTTGAGCTATACCAGACTGAGGATCTAGCATATCTATAGGTGAGGTAACCAGCGGGCAAGAAAGTCCCATGTTCTGCCATAATTTTACTGATTCTGGCAAAACTTTTGAACAATTGGAAGGATCAATTGGATGTCCTTCCCTGATATTTATATCAATACCATCATACCCAAAATCTAGTACCTTATATCCTAAATCTTCAACGGAAAAAGAAGAAAAGAATTTTGAATTTAAAATGAATTCCATTTCAAACCGCTTGGATTAAGAACTGTTGCTGGAAAAATGATTAGCCTGATCAATAATATCCATTCCTACAAATTCTCCCCATGCAGAAAGTAGTTGCATTGTGACTGGCCCGGGTTTACCATCTGAAATCGTTCTCAAATCAACTTTTGTCATCGGTAAAATACATGGACTAGTGGTAGAAAAAAATGCTTCATCACAAGTATAAAAATCATATGGCTGCAAAGTATCCTCTTCTACAGGTATATCCAATTTCTTTGCCAGATCAAACACCATAGCCCTGGAAACCCCTTGTAATAATGCATCATCCTTGGCCGTCCTAAGAACTCCATCAGTTACAATAAAAACATTACTTCCAGTACTCTCGGTTATGTTGCCATTAGCGTCGGTTAATATTGCCATAGAACCCGGGTCCAGATCATTTGCTTCAAGTTCTGCCAAGACAAAATTCAACCTGCTCCAGTGCTTTATTTTGGGGTCTATAGAAGACGGGTTATAACTCTGTGTTTTGGTTATAACTCCACTAACACCACTTTTATATCCCTCTGCGGATCTGTCAAACGATACCGGTAGTACCCTGACACAGACAGTAGGTTCTGCGTCCTTCCCAATACCTCCACTGCCTCTCGTAACAAACTGAGTGAAAGTAAAGTCTCCCACTTTAGAACGATACGGTTCATTCCGACTTATCAATTCTTCGGTTATCTCGATCATATCTTCAGCCGACAAACGAGGATCAATTCTTACGTAGGTGAGAGATCGATACAATCTATCTATATGCTCTTTTAATTTAAAGGGCACTCCATTGAATGTTCTCCCCGTATCAAAAACTACATCTCCCAGTGAAAACCCACGGTCCGATGGATGTATCATAACCTCACTGTAAGGTATCCAATCTCCATTGAAATATGCTATGTAGTCATTCATCATTACACCTCAATAATTTAAACTGGTTAATAATCTGTGAAGCTAATTGTTATCAGCATTCTGTTTCCATCAATTTTATAATGGTATTGTAGCCTATTATAAACAACCATCCGTATACATCCAAAAAATTCAAATATAATGATTTAGATATCATAAATATAAATACAGGAGCATTTTCATGTCAGAGATCACAAAAATTGTGCAACAAATGCGGAACCAGAGAGAAGAAATTATTGAAATACTTAGTACCATCAGTAAAGAGGATATGACATTACCAGCTAAATACGGCAAGCTAAATGTGGATATACGATACAGGTTTTACCGATTTATTGCACATGAAGTCGAACATACATTACAAATCTCTAAAACATTATTCGATCTAAATATATTCCCCAGTGAAGCCAGACAAATACTCCAAAAAATGATACAAACCCGTGGAGAACTTGAAGGGATTCTGATCAACCTTGAAGACGAAGATCTCGATAAGAAACCAACATCGGACCAATGGTCCGTAAGAGAGACTCTTGAACACATTATAGAGGTGGAAAAAGGCTACACAGACAGTATCACATCAGCTATCGAGAATTAATAAGAAATATACTATACAACCAATCCAAAACTGAACTAATTATTTTCCCTGAGATTACGATTATATTCTGTTTCACTCATGGGAAATTTATCCTTAGTATTCCAAACATTCTCAGCACTAAATTTTCCCAAAACCTTGGCCATTTCTCTCATGTGAGTCGCTTTACATCCACAGCAACCACCTATGTAATTTACTCCCATATCTTTGGCTGTTTTAGCGAACTCACCAAGCTCAAAACGGGTTAACTGGGTAGGTTCAAGACGATCTGGGAACGCGGTTGAGCCAGTAAACCAAGGTATCTCGTCTGTGCACCTAAAGGCAACAGGCTGAGCCGCAAGGTAACCATCAAAAGCTTCTCTCATCTCACGTAAATGAGGCAACATATGCTCTGGGTCATTCATACAATTGAGCCCTATTATATCTACACCAGCAGCTTCCAACATCCTTGCTGATTCTGTAACCGTGAACCCATCTTCAGTTCGATTGTCTTGTCGAAAAGACATGGTGATCATTGAAGGTAAAGAAGTTTTTGTCTTTATCCTGTCTGCACACAGTAAGGCTTCTCCAAGATTAAAGAAAAGCTCCCCAATGAAAAAATCTACGCCTGCTTGAGCTTCAATTTGTTCATCAAACATATCAGTTACTAATTTTTCAGATTTATTATCATCTGCAGTCCACATCCATGTAGTACTTAAATCACCTGCAACCAGTAATTCATCTCCTGCTACGTCAATAGCGATATCTGTAGCTGCTCTGTTTATCTCAAGAACTTTGTCTCCATATCCAACGGTGTTTAATTTTTCACGGCTACCATAAAAAGCCATTACCTGGAGCACTTCACTTCCTGCATTTTTCATTTCCCGGTGGAGTTCACGAACAGCATCAGGGTGTGTTACAGAGATCTCTGGGGTAAAAGCTCCGGTTACAACATATCCTCTCTGTTCAAGCTCTATAATATATCCACCGTCACCAAGAACCACACCTCTTTGCAATCTATCAAGGATTCCTTTTTTTGTCATTCAATAATATCCTGTCACACCAAATTCATAGTATAAAAACAAGCACAACAATCAATAATATTAAGCCCATACCCATAGCATAAACAGTTGCGAGACCCATAAATCCAGCGCCCCAACGAAAAAACATGTCTGTTAACTTATTGATATCAATCATATATGTCCCTTCTCCAGATCAAAAATTGCTTTATCTATAGTACCAAGATTATACCTGTAACTGCTAAAAATTATTTCATCTTTAAATTATTTGGATCATAAACCGGTTCTCTAATAACAGTTACCGATATCTTTTCTCCAAAATAAAGTACATCCAACAGAGTATGTTCTTTAGCATATTCTACCGGCAAGTAAGCATAAGCTATCCCATGTCCCATAGAATAACTATAGTTGGCACTGGTGATATAACTTACTAACCTCCCATCAGCCATAACTGGCTCCTTGCCTATAAACACAGAATCCATATCTTTGGGTCTCAAACAACATAATTTACGACCAACACCATTATTCTTTACTTCTCTTAAAGCGTCTCGGCCTATAAAAGCTCCTTTATTCATTTTCACTGCAAAACCCAGCCCGGCTTCATATGGGTTATATTCGGTATGTATATCGTTGCCCCACAAACGATAACCTTTTTCTAACCTAAGCGATTCAAATGCTCCTCCTCCAACCGGAACCAATCCAAATGTTTGTCCAAATTTATACAATTTATCCCAAACATCAATACCCTGATTAATGGGACCATAAATCTCCCATCCAAGTTCACCTACGTACGAAATACGAAGCGCTGTTACCTGAACTCCTGCAATGTTTATAGGCTTGAAAGTCATATACGGAAAACCTGAATCTGACATATCGTCGTCGGATACAGTCTCCAGTACATCTCTAGCCCTAGGACCCCATAAACCAACACAAAATTGCTCTTCAGAAACATCATTTATTTTTACAGAACTGCCACTAGGAAGATGTGATTCGATCCAGTCCACATCATGTAATCTCGTGCTACCTCCAGTTATCACTGTAAATCGTGCGTCCCCCTTACGAGCTATAGTCAAATCGCACTTAATTCCTCCTCTGGATGTCAACATCGATGTGTAAGTTATGCTACCTACGGGTTTGTCCATTTCATTAGAAGTCAAATTCTGGATGAATTCCAAAGATCCGTTACCTTCAATATCTAGCTTCGTAAATGGAGTAAGATCAAAAATACCAACTTTTTCGCGAGTTGCCATGTGTTCAAATGCAATGTTAGGGGACCACTGGATAGATTCCCATCCATGTCTGATAGCACCATCAGTTCCTTCATAATCCTTAAGGCTGGAATTCCCCTCATACCAATATGGACGTTCCCACCCTGCGCTTTCAAAAAAAACTGCTCCAAGTTCTTTTTGTCGATCGTAGAACGGGGTTAATTTTATACCTCTTGCCTTTGAGGGCTGTTGAAGAGGATGGATAATGTCATATACTTCCTTATACTGTTGTGAAGCACGTGCTCTCACAAAATTGGAGTTTTCTGAATATTCATGAAACCGGCGTATATCGCATTCTCTTAAATCTATACCAGGTTCCCCGTGAATTACCCATTCAGCAACAGCCTTGCCAACCCCGGCCGCATGAGTAACCCAAACAGCCTGAGCAGACCAAAAACCTTTTACAATAGGAGATTCTCCTAGAATAGGAAATCCATCTGGAGTGAAAGAAAATATCCCGTTGAACTTACGAACCAGATCAAAGTCGCCAATGCTCGGGAATACTTCCCGAGTGACCGAAATTGCCTTGTCAAAATGTTCAGGCGTAAATGATCTTTCAGCTGGTGAAATAGGACCTTCTTTATAGTCAAGGATTTCTTCAGGATACAATAAAAGAGGTTCGTGCTGATAAGATCCGATTCCATAGCCATTACCTTCTTGTCTAAAATACATCGCTTCATCTTGATGTCGAATAAATGGCTGTCTTATTTCATCAATCTCCTCTGCAAGACCATTCAAAGATGAAGTAACAGCATATATATGCTGCATTGGAGCAAGTGGTATGTGGACCCCCGCTAATTTACCAACTCTCGGAGCCCATATTCCTGCTGCGGCAATCACGCAGTCTGTTTGAATTATTCCTTTATCAGTGTTTACTGAAGTAATTCTTTGATTATTTAATCCGAAACCTACAACTTTTGTTTGTTCATAAAACTTGGCGCCATTCTCAATAGCCTTTCTAGCCATAGCCTCTGCTGGTCTGGTGGCCTTTGTCTGAATATCACCCGGTACATAAAGAGCTCCCAGGATTTTTTCAGACAACATAGGTATCTTGTCACGCACTTCTTTTGAACTGATTAAATGAGCCTCTATACCCCAACTCGTGGCATAACCATACCTACGTTTAAGCTCAAGAAGCCTTGCCTCGGTCCATGCAATTTCCAGACTACCTACTGCTTTAGCAGTCGGTTGCCCATTAAGATCAAGTTCAGGCCAGAGCTTGGACGTATACTTTGCAAACTCTGCCATCGTTTTAGATGGATTAATTTGAAATACTAATCCAGGAGCGTGTGAGGTAGAACCACCTGTTTCATAAAGAGGTCCCTGTTCAACTACTATAATATCTTTACAACCAAGCTCGGTTAAATGATATGCAAGGCTACAACCAACTATACCCGCCCCAACAATGACCACGTTGGCCCTGTTTTCCATTTACCTTACGCCCCCAATTTCAATTGTCTTTTTTAGTAGATTTAGTTCTTTTCTCACTTGTCTACCCATAGACCAAGTATATAATTTAGTTAATATGGAAGAAAAAAAAGAACGATCCTTGTTTTGTGAACCGGTCAACATTGTCAGCTTTACCCTTGTAGCTCCCTCTGCATCAGCCAAGTCTATGATTGATGAATAATGTAGATTTCCTGTTTCCGTTTCAAATCCAAAAGTGGTCTCTACAATATAATCTGTGATTTTGAATCCAACTTTGTGACCCTTGCCTCTATAACTGAAAATAGTGTTGAACAAAGAGCCCTCTCTTAATTCATCGGAAACAGATACCCAGCGAGTTTTAGAGAAACCTCTTGCCCATCTATCCATTTGCTCAACGTCACATATAAATCTCCAGACTTGGTTTTTTGAGCAATTTATTAACAAACTGGTGGATACACAAATTGAATAAGAGTGCATTTTAATTTCTATATACAGGCGTAACCCAATCAAGGTATTGCTTTGCTTTACCCAACGTTACATCCAGATACGTATTGTTGATAGAGGTAGTGATAGTACCAGGTGTTCCAGCTCCAATTTCAAAACGGTCTATTTGTCCTACCGGTGTGATACCAAGTGCTGTACCTGTCAAAAATATCTCATCAGCTAAATATAGTTCTGTACGATCAATTTCACGTTCAATAACAGGTCTGTCATGGATATCATTGAATAGCTGAATCGCGGTACTTCTTGTTATACTTTCTAATATAGAATTCGTAACCATAGGTGTGATTATTGCACCTTCTCTGACTAGGAAAATACAAGCCCTTGCCTCCTCCGCCACATGTCCGCTGGAATCTAGCATTAAAGCCCCGTCATAACCATCTGTTTCTGCCTGTATTAAAGCCATCCGTGCATTCTGATAATTAGCTGCACATTTAATCCTTGGAGGCATGCTATTATCATCTATTCTTCTCCAAGAACTAATTGACAATCTGAAAGGCCTACTATCCCAGCTTCCTTTATCAATGACGCCTCTGGCCGGAACGACAACTATTCCAAGCGATACTGGGCTGCTGGACTGTATCGATCCTTCACCACTAACAAAAAAACTAGGTCTAAGATGAACTCCATAATCTATTTTATTGGCAATAAGTAATTCGATAATTAAATCGAGTATCTGGTCTATGGTATATCCAGAGGTTTCCATACCCATTAATTTAGCCGATTGAAACAGGCGATCTATGTGCTCCCTTGCTCTAAATAAATAAAGTTCTTTAAGGTCATTATTCCAGTAGGCTCTTACGCCCTCAAAAGCTGTTGAACCATACCTTACAGAAGGGGTTGCAATATGAATTTTAGCCTGATCATATTGCACAATATCCCCATCCATAACCAAATATTCAATGTTATTTGTCAATTAGTTCCTATTCCCTCCATAAGTTGATTCGACAATCCGTCCTGTATCAAAACGTCGAGCATTCAGATCAGATATATCCACGGTCTTAGCTTCACCAAAAACTATCATCTCTGCCAAACATTGACCCATAGCTGGCGCAATCTTGAACGAGTGACCGCTACCACCTACAGCAAAATAGTGGTTATCGTTTATAGGGGAACGATCTAAAATCATGTTCCAATCTGGAGTTATTGTGTAAAGTCCAGCCCAGCTTTTAACCACTTCTGACCCTGAAAGAGATGGGAATCGGTGAGCGAGTAACCGACTTGTTTCAGCCACAAACTCCTGGTCTGCTTCCTTCTTATATAAATCTGGGTTAGCCGTCTCGTTTTCTTTTGGATGACCAGTTCCAACAAGTACTAGTCCGTCAGGCTCAGCTCGGATATAGGTCCTATCAACCATATTAGACACACATCTAGTTATAACAGTGGCCCCCTCATTGGGCCGAACCACAATATCCTGTTCTCGAGATATTTCCAATGGCAAGTCAATATCCATCCATAATCCGATTTGATGGGCCCATGGACCTGCTGCATTTATTACTATCCTGGTCTCAATATCGCCTACAGGTGTCTTTACAACACTGGTTTTCCCACTAGTATCTATTCCTATAACAGGATTATTGATCATAAATTCCCCACCATTTATCACACCCTGATTTACTACCGCATTGACCATGGCATGTGGATCAACGTATCCGGATTCAGGCTCAAAAGCCACTCTGCCAATCCCATCAGTATTTATGCCCGGTAACTCATCAGTCAGGTCAGAAAGCGAAATAGTCCATGTTTTTATGCCTTCATTCTTAAGCCTTATCATGTTGGAATCAAAAACATCTGCAGCATCATGTGGGACCAAGAAAAACCATCCAGTGTTAACAAACACACTATTACCGGAAAATTCATTACTGAAACTCTGAAAAAATTCAAGGCTTTTTTTAACTAGTCGTATAGATACATCATTAGAATAATGCTGTCGTATAAAAGCGGCAGAATCACCCGTAGAACCCGATCCAAGTTCCCCTTTCTCAATAAGTACTACGTCTTTCATACCTAATTTTGTTAGATAATAGAAAATACTTGCGCCGAGAGCACCGCCTCCGATAATCACAGCTTCTGTTCTATTTCTCATAATGAATAAACCTACCTCCAATTAATAATTGTTTTACTAAAAGGACCTATTATGGAATGCTCTCAATGTCTCAAAATCTGTTTTAGGAACCTTTTCAAACCAACCCTTCCTGCTAATTGTAGGCATTCCCGATGCTTTTAGATCTACCATCATCTCTGCCATTTTGAAACCTGTGAGCATTCCATCAATAACTGGAACACCTAAAATACTTTCTATATCTGGAACATCATGTGTCAAAATAGACCCGGCAAGAGTACAGCCAGGAATTACTACCTCTGCTCCATCCTGATCAACGCAAAGTTTAGCAGCGTCAATTACAGCTTCAATTGTGTTTGATGATGAAGTTTTATCAAGATATAGATCATTCGCATCAATATTAAAAGGACGTTGCGAAACGAAATTATTGTGCAAACCGTACGTTTTAAGTAGTGATTCTTGAATCTTACCATTTTGGTAATCAACAGTAACTAAAGAGAAAGACGACCCCATCATATAGGAAAAAAGAGCTGCTGATTCTAAGGTCGCTGTAACCGGTATATCAACAAGTTGCCGTGCCTCGTAAAGACCTATATCTAAATTACAAGAAATAAAGACTGCATCGTAACCATTTTTTTCAGCCCATAGTACTTTCTCCAATGTCCCATCTGTACACATATATTTGAAATATAACCATTGGTTATTCTTCAGAGGATACATATCTGATATATTGACCATATCAAATTCTGTGCCACTTCTAGCTATCCTAGACAAGTTTTCGTTACCGTGAAATTCAGTGCCACCAAAGGGATTCACAACTAAAATTTTCATTAGCCCACCTATTCCTCCAATTAATATTACCTAAGGAAGCTTTTCCCAATAAAATCTCTGCCAATTACCGAACATTATATTTTCAATATCTTGATCTAAATAACCTCTTTTTGAGAGTGTTATAGCAAGTTTCTGGTAATCTGCAACTGTATCAATCTCAAATGGAGCTCCTTCCCTTCCACCCTGACCATCCGTATCACCCCCAATTGCACTATGTAAAGTGTTTCCTGCAATTTGACTTATGTGGTCAATATGATCAACAAATTCTTCAAGAGTAACCTCTTTTCTAGCAAAAACATCTCTGCGCGAAGGAATGTTATCCCAATCAGTACCACCCTTATACAACATCCATGTATCCATTGAGTGGCCAATTACTCCACCACGATTTATTATTTCTGACAAAATATCATCTGGCTGTTGACGTTCCCCTTTAGTTACAGATCTACAATTTTGGTGACTTGCAAGAATCGGTCCGTTGAAAATCTCCAGAGCTTCTCTCACAGAATGATCTGAAGTATGAGTAACATCAAGGATCATCCCAAGCTTTTCCATCTCAATTAAAAGTTCTCTAGCAGGTGGAAATAATCCACCATCAGTGCCGGTTCCAGTCCCATGAGAATATGTACTTACACCATAATGAGAAAGACTAATTACCCGTAATCCGTGGCCCCACCATTCATGGACCTGATCTGGCCAAATTATTGGATCGGCTCCTTCCATACCAATTATCAAACCAACTGGTAAAGAAGTGTAATCATCAGTTTCTCGCCACTTTGCCATATGTGACTTAAACTCATCGCTTGTTGTCAACAGGCGTGTCTCACCCTTTGAGGAAAGAACCTTGTAGTAAGCCAGATGGGAATGGGCTGCCGAATATGCGGCCTCTGCTGTGCGATAGCCCCAAATAGGACTATTGGGTCTTCTTATTCTTCCTGCCACCTTAACAAGAGCAGCAGCTATTCCCCCTTTTCTCATTTCAGGTAAGCATGCCATTGTTTCTGCATCTGGGCTTCCATTTAATGCGGTATGTCTAAAAGATGAGCTCCGAATTTCATCTATCGGCAAAGTAAGGTCTCTATCTAGATCAACTCCTCCATATGCCATCGGATAATCACCATCAATAATAAGCATAGCTTTCTCCTTTCTAATTTCGTTCCCAATTAATACCTGTATCGAACACGTCTATATATCAATATAAATCTTTGGTCTATACATCAATATCGAGTTAAAATTCTCTAAACAATCTACCGAATCCTTCTATATGGGTGTCTACGCCTGCGAGTCGTAAGGCCATCCATATTGTTGCCTGTGTACTGCTAACTACTGGGAGGCTACTGTAGTTTTCCAATTTATCAATTATCTTTAAAGTCTGTATATTCCCGCAGCTTAGGAAAAATCCATCTGTCCCAGAATAATCAAGTCTCTTGGCAAAATCCAACCAATCTTCCGGCGGTGCATTACCCCTGTCCAGATTATCTTCTATATCAGCAAAATAATGACTTTTCACTCTAATATTGTGTTGGAACAAAAAATTTATCTCGCGCATAGTCAAATCTTCATTATAGGGCGTAGTCATTGTTATCTCTTTCATACCAAGAGTCTGGATTCCTCTGACAATAGCTTCACTAGTGGTCATAATTTTTGAATTCGGCACAAGTCTTGCTAATTCGGTTTTAATCAACTGGTTACCATCTTCACCATCTTTAAAACTACCTGATGTACACATGTATATCACTACATCAGGTTCAGTAGAAGAAAGTTGTTTTGCTGCTAGTTCGATCCCCTGGTTCATATCAATCAATCCATTGGCATCGGTAGCATTTATCAACATTCTGGCTGGTATTCCAATAACGTCATCTATTTCCTTAGTTAGTTTCAGGAATTCCTGTTCAAATGCCAGACAAGAAGAAGGAAGCATAAATCCAATTTTTTTAGAAGCAATATCCAACCTAAGCACCTAATAAAAACATATCCCACTTACTCTCTGAGTTTTAAAGTAGTATCTTCATCAATCTCCAGAGTATCAGGAATTATTTGTACTTTATAAACTTCACGCGCCCGTTCAATTGATACCAAACCATCTAAAACATCCAATCTAACATCTTCTGGGTCACGCATGGATGGAATTCCCCATCCTCCTCCCCCGGGAGTCTCTGTAACTATAACTCTATCATTCGGTACAGAAGTTGTAACTTTTGAAGGAAGTTCCATCTTATTTCCATTGCTATCAATTACTTCACATTTAGAAGGCTTAGCCGGTTCTCCTCCGAACAATCCCCAAGGGGGTACCGATGCACGATCAGAACTAAGAGTTAACTGGACGTCACCCTGGGTCCTAAGTATACGAGTCAAACCTACACCACCACGATATTCACCTGCGCCCTCACTGTCAGGTAACAGAGCGTACTTTTCTACTATAAGAGGATATGCTGCTTCTATAGCTTCCACCGGAGCATTACGAGTATTTGTCATATGATTCTGGATTGCATGCATTCCATCAAGGTCATACATGGCACCCTGACCTCCAGCATATGTTTCAATATAATTATAGAGAACGCCATTCCTCGGATTCGTCCCTCCGATATTAAGAAGATTCATGGTTCCAGAACATGCAGCCTGTACTTTTTCAGGTATAGCTTCTGCCAAAGCACCTAACAATACGTCGGTAATTCTTTGTGTAGTAATGATATTTGCATTGCACACCGCCATTGGATAATTAGCAGATAAGACACTACCGTCTCTAACAATAATTTCAAAAGGCCTATAGGCCCCTGCATTTGGAGGCAATTCTGGATCAAGTATTGCTTTGAATACATAATAAACACATGCAGCTACTGAAGGCCATCTACAATTAATTGGGCCTAAAGCAGCATCATCTGATTTTGAAAAATCAGCTCTTATAGAATCTCCTCTAGATTCAATCTCTACTCTTATCATGTACGGATTATCGGTAATTCCGTCTCCTTCAATCACATCTTCATACTTATACTTACCTTTTGGAACCTTTTTTAAAGCTGATCGCATTCTTCTCTCTGAGTAAGAAATCATTTCCTTAAGATAAGTAGAAACAGTATCAGTGCTAAATCGATCCATTAATTCAGCCAAGCGTCTTGAACCAGTGATATTACATGCATATTGAGCTAAAAGATCTCCCTTTACTTCTACCTGTGGACGAACATTTTGAGATATCAAAGACCAGAGCTCTGGCTCAAGTTCACCATTTCTAAAAAGTTTTATAGGAGGTATTTGTAAACCTTCTTGAAATATTTCACGTACTCCAAACGGCATCGAGCCCGGCGCAAATCCTCCCATGTCAACATGATGAGCCTGATTTGCTGTAATAGCGATCATTTCACCTTCGTAGAAAACAGGGGAAATCAAGCAGAGGTCATTTAAATGACCAGGTCCGGCAGGATATGGCATATTCATTGCTACCGCATCGCCTGGTTTAAGTCCGTCAAAAGGATATGCGGCCATAGCTGATCGTACAGCTGATTGCATAGTACCCAGATGTAAAGGGGTCCCTATTTCACTTTGCGCTACAACTACTACATCTCCAGTAGAAGTATATATAGCACACGAGGCATCCCTACGATCCTTGATGTTTGTAGAGTAACTTGCCCTTATTAAAGCTACAATCATTTCATCTGCGATAGAATAAAATGCATTACGCATGACTTCTAGAGTAATAGGATCGATCGATTGTTTATTCATTTAACGCGCTCCAACAAAAGGTTCAAATATCTATCTACAGAAGCAGTCTGGTCTGGCCAGACCACAGTTGTTGAATCAAGTTGTTCAATAATTGCCGGTCCTTTTATTCTGTTCCCAGGAACTAAGTGATTTCTGTCATAAATATTTGTCTCAATAGCTTGATCGCTAAAAACCACTTTCCGGTTACCAACTTTAGCCACTTCGGAAGAAACATTCAGATCAGCTCCGCCCTTATCCAAATCAGGTCTCGGCATTCTAGCCAGTGCAGTTAGCCGTAAATTAACAATTTCCATTTCTGATTCCAGTTGCGCATATCCATATATTTGTGTATGTATCTTATGAAACTCTTCATATATCCTATTTAGAGATTTATCGTCTAAAGTGCCAGGGGCAACTGGTACTTCCAATTCAAACCCCTGTCCGAGGTAACGTATATCTGCTACTCGCACATATATTACTTCCTCAGACGCCACTCCTTCTCGATTCATTGTATCTACTGCTTCGAATTCCATTTCCGCGAATCGTTGATTTAACTCATTTGCCTCGATTGAATCAGACGGGCGCAGGATTGTACGAACAAGATCTTCTCTCAAATCAGCCATAAGAAGACCTAACGCTGAAGTCACACCAGGAGCTATTGGGACGAGTACTCTGGGAATCTCTAGTTCTGATGCCAATTCAGAAGCGTGTACTGGACCTGCACCTCCAAAAGTCACCAGACAAAACTCACGTGGATCATATCCCTTTGATACAGAAACTATCCTGATACCTTTAATCATCCCTGCGTTCACTACTCTTATAATACCCTCAGCAGCCTCTAAAACACTTAGTCCCAGTGGTCGAGCTATGTTGGTATTTATAGCATCTTCGGCTTTTTTTAAATCCAAGCCAAGACCACCGCCAAGCAAACTTACAGGATTTAGTCGACCAAGAGCTAGGTTAGCATCTGTAACTGTAGCCTGAGTACCACCTCTATTGTAGCAAGCAGGCCCTGGCTCCGATCCAGCACTTTCTGGACCAACCCTTAAAGCTCCTCCTGGGTCAATCCATGCTATACTGCCTCCCCCTGCACCAAGAGTGTGAATATCAACCATTGGAACTTTGACAGGAAGGTTCTCTATCTCACTATCCTGTGTACGCCTTACCTCACCACGATAACAAAGACTGATATCAAAACTTGTTCCGCCCATATCCACTGAAATAGAATTCGGTTCTTGAGCTTGATTTGCAATAGCAACGCTTCCGATTACACCTGCTGCAGGTCCAGATAAAATTGTGTGTACTGGTTTTTCAACAGCTAAATCTGCTCCCATAGTGCCGCCGTTCGACTGCATAATATGAACTTCAGAATCAATCTTTAAGCTACTTATACTTTCCTGCAATCGTCTGATATAACGCCCCATAATAGGCGCAACATAACTATTTATAGTTGTCGTACTCATTCTTTCATATTCTTTGAATTCAGAAACAACATCACAGGATAAAGACACCACCAACTCAGGTAGAGCTCTCTTGATCTTCTTTCCTATTATTCTTTCATGATCAGGATTCGCATATGAATGTAATAAACACACCGCTACTGCCTGGACTTCTGCATCCCTTAGATCTGAAATCAATGCATCTAATTCTTCGTCATTCAGAGTTTGTTTTACTTCCCCTGTATATAAAACACGTTCTGATACCTCAAATCTTAAATTTCTAGGCACCAAAGGAACAGTCTTTTGTATACGCCAGTCGTAAAGATGCGGACGATCTTGTCTGCCTATCTGTAGAACATCCTTAAAACCTCGTGTTACAACCAGAGCAGATCTGACACCCTTACGCTCAATTAAAGTATTTGTGGCGACAGTAGTACCATGGCTGAAAAATCTTATTTGCTCCGGATCGATACCAAACTTTTCTATAAGTTGACTAATCCCGTTTGACACACCAATAGCCTGATTTGACGGTGTAGAAGGAATCTTTGCAAATTCCAAAGAATCACTTTCTGTATTATGTAAAGCCAGGTCTGTAAATGTACCGCCTACGTCTACACCCAATCTATAAGTCATGAATAACTTGAACTCCTTTACAAACTCAAAATCTATTCGTATAAAAAACGCAAATCATCTTGCAATTAAGTCAGTTTAACAACGTAAATACTTTTCGGTCAATTAGAGAAAATTAGTTTGATAATCCACCTAGAATGTCTTCAACCAGTTGCATAGTTTTTACAGACTGGTCAAGAGTTGCTCCCGGTAATCCTATAGGTCTATCATCTTTTATACAATCAATGAAAAACCGATCCAATTCTCTACTTCCCCCACTCCCTACACTATCTTCCAAATCTATACGATTGCCATGAGAAATAACATAACCCTCAGATATTCCGCTAAGGTATGCTGATATATCATTACCATGAAACTCGTAGCGTTGTAATCTCCCGGAACCCGTATAATTAGCCGAAATTTGGGCCACGCAACCATTTTCAAATAGAATCAAGGCTGCATGAACATCTTTATACTCAGAAATAGATCTGCGTACTACACTCTGAACCTCTACGACTTCAGAAGAGGCGCAGGCAAGTACTAGGTCAATAGCATGTATAGGTGTTTCATAAATCAAGTTATCCAACACTGTTGGATCATATTTATTAGATTCCTTAGCGGCAGATATGCTTTTATGAAATTCTCCTACTATTTGTAACATCGGGCCTTTTTCCTCAATCATTTCCCGGGCGGCAACAACCATAGGATGAAATCTCCTTTGAAAACCAACAAGTGCTTTCGCTCCAGTTCTACTTGCTATATCCCTGAGATCCTCAGTCTCTGAAACGTTCATACCTGGTGGTTTTTCAATAAGTGTGTGAATCCCACGCTCCAAAGATATTCTTGATATTGAATAATTTAAATGTGCAGGTGCTGCTATCACGACAGCATCCAAACCTATTTCGTCTGCCATATGATTCAAATCTCTATAGCGTAATTCAATTCCAAATTCATCAGCGATACTATTTCTCGCCTGTTCAACTGGGTCACACACAGCAACTATGTCTACATCACTAAAATCTTTCATATCACGCATGTGGCCATACCGATTACGGCCTCCACATCCTACGAATGCAACTCTAACCTTAGACATATTTTTTATCCTTAGGAAATCCTTCAACAAAGTATGGATAGTAATACCATAAATTTTGATCAAGCAAATTCATCTAGCTGTCCATCCTGCATCTATTGCAACAGAAGTACCTGTAATTGATCTGGCTTCGTCAGAAGCCAAATAGAGAACCATGCTCGCAACCTCATCAGGTTCAACAAGGCGTTTTATCGCAGCTGGTTCTAGCATTACTTTTTCCACAACATCTTTTTCCGATATATTGCGTGTACGAGCTTGATCACCAACTTGAGCCCGTGTTAGAGGAGTATTCGAATAGCCAGGACAGATAGCATTAACCGTTATACCATCCTGTCCAACTTCCAACGCCACAGTCTTGGTTAATCCGATAAGTCCGTGTTTTGCAGAATTATATGCTGATTTATATGGACTCGCTACTAAACCATGTATCGATGATATATTGATTATCCTACCCCAGCCAGAAGCTTTCATCCCAGGTACAAAAGCTTTGGTGAGCTGGAAAGGAGCAATCAGCATTATCTGTATTAATCGAGACCATTCATCGTCAGAAAAATCTTCCACTTTTTCAATGTGTTGAAGCCCTGCATTATTTACCAAAATGTCCAGTCGTCCATAATTACTAATTACTGATTTAGCAAGTTCCTGTGTTCCAAACAAGCTTGAGATATCAGCTTGAATAAAACTACCTCCTATTTCATTAGCAATCTTAGAACCTGATTCTTTATAATCGGTTACTATAACATGTGCACCTGCATTCGATAGCTTTTGAGAAATCAACCTACCGAATCCACCGCTACCACCCGTAACCAAAGCCATTTTATCTTTTAATTTCATATATTCATCCCCCTATAGGAAATTCTATTGCTACATACTGTTTACAAACTAAAATGGAAGTATCAAAACTTGTTGCCTATTCTATACCCAAGAAATTTAAAGAGTCCCCATTCATAAAAATAATCTTGTATTTCATCTGCACCTATCCCGAATTTTAGATCACATAACTTAATTACTTCAGAATCTATTGGAATCATACTAAAATCATGTTGAAGCATTAACATATGAGCAGCTGAGTAGGGACCTATCCCTTTTAATCCAATTAATTCGTTATACCCAATAAATCCAGTATTTATATCACCTGTTTGTAACAATATCCCCCTTTTTACCAAGGCTTCTGTAGTTTCAATAATTACTTTCGCTCTAAATCCCATCTTTACTTCTTTGCGAAGCCGATACTCACCAAAATCTAAAACCGTACCGGGGTCTGGAAATATACCTAGCCCAACATTCTCAACAATAGAAGAGACAATTCTTTTAGTTCCAGACCAAGATATCTGTATTGTACAAATAGTTTTAACAAAATCCTCATAAAAAGTACTACCTCTTAAAAATCTACCCCCTCCTTCTCTTATAAATTGGGCAACTTGAATGTTTATCTTACTTGCTAGTTCGATCGCAGCACTGGGATCCCACTCCGTTGACAGCCAACGTTTCACCATCATTGAAACAAATGGCACATGTTTTGGATCAGATTCCTTAGTGGTGAATGATAGGTATATAGCTCTATCACCCATCTGGGAAATGCTTATTTCTGCAATATCTCCTGAAGGAAGTCTATCTTTTCTACTTAGAACTTCACTTCCTATGTCCCAACACCAAGGTGACAGGGCAACCCAACCATGGCTGTTAACAGTTTCCTTCAAAGAAAAGGCATATGATAATTCAATGCTCGTATTGACTCTACTCATCTAAACCTCCATGATAAATATCAAGTCAAAATAATAATCTGATTCCTTTGAGCCCAATCATGAAACAAAATAATTGACTTCATCTTCTTAAATAAATGTACTCAAATCAAGATATCAAATTATGTATGATCTCTGGTTCCTTTGAATATGACTCTGAGGAATCCCTTTCAATTTTCCAATCACATATTGAATCTACTCAGCCAGTAAAATGTACAACAATATCTTTTATGTCTGAGGACGATAATATCCCCCTTCTGGAAATTGAAAATGCAGATGTGTTACTAGTATTCTCTCGAAGACTGAATACTTCCGGTTCAGAACTGGATAGATTCAAAAACTACTGCCATGCGGGCAAACCATTAGTAGGAGTCCGCACAGCAAGTCACGCATTTGAAAATTGGCTTGGTTTTGATAAAGAAATCCTTGGAGGAAATTATAACTCCCACTTTGGTGTAGGACCACAAGTGAGGGTTGAATCTACGAAAAGTGGTGAAAATCATCCGATCTTAAAAAACGTATCAAGCCTGAATTCCATTGGCAGTCTTTATCGAAATAGAGGAATTTCAGATGATTGTACCGTACTCTTAAATGGAACTACAAAAGACTCTACTGAACCAGTAGCTTGGACACGTCCCAATAAAGGGGGCAGGATATTTTACACTTCACTCGGGCACCAATCAGATTTTTCTAATAAACATTTCTTAAATTTATTAACAAACGGAGTTCTCTGGGCATCACGATTAATTTGATATGCCAACAATAACATCCAGTATCAAAATATCGCTTTGTTTAAGACACCGTATTCTGTCTAAAAAAGTGCCAGACCACTGGGAACAAATAACGAATAATAAACTGGTACCGGCAGATCAATTAGCTATCGTAATATGTGATATATGGGATGATCACTGGTGTAAATCTGCAGCGG
The DNA here is from genome assembly GCA_964342485.1 of uncultured Dehalococcoidia bacterium. Classification (GTDB taxonomy): domain Bacteria; phylum Chloroflexota; class Dehalococcoidia; order Lucifugimonadales; family CAJWER01; genus CAYFFO01. The sequence goes on along the minus strand of CAYFFO010000007.1, from coordinate 26,399 downwards.
AAAGAGTTAACTCAATGGCAAAAAAGACTAACACTGTGATATCTGCTGCCCGAAATAAAGGGGTTCATATAATTCATAGCCCATCAGACACCATGAACTTTTATAAAAATTATCCCCAACGTTTGCGAATGATAAATACAAAGCATCGACCAGTACCAGAAGAACTACACATCCCAACTCCTCCTCCTTTACCAATTGATGACAGTGACGGAGGGTGTGATTCAGAGCAAAACATTGCAAGTAAAAAATGGACTCGTCAACATCCTGCTATAGAAATTGCAGACCAAGACATGATTTCTGATCAAGGTAAAGAAATATATAGCTTCATAAAAAGTGCTGGTATCAGCAAATTAATTTTGGTAGGAGTTCATACTAATATGTGTATCCTAAACCGCTCTTTTGCTATTAAACAGATGGCTAAATGGGGCATAGAGTGCGTACTAGTACGAGACCTCACAGACTCGATGTATAACCCAAAAAGGTATCCCTATATCAGTCACCAATCTGGGACAAAACTTGTAATTGAATATATAGAAAAATACTGGTGTCCGACAATAGCAAGTCATGACATTACAAAATAAATCGAGCCAACCAAATTTGCTTTAACAGCTTATTAATCTGATTTAGAAAGCTTGGTAATCCTGCCGCCTACCATCCACTCTGCAACATAGATATTTCCTAAACTATCGGTTGCAATACCATGAGGACTATTAAACTTCCCAGGGTACACATTATCTGGAGACACATTTGGCCAGTTCTCAAACAGTTCAAAAGCGCCAGAGTGTTCCCCTAAATATCCTACGAGTTTATCTTCTTTATCCAACACCGTTATCCGGGAACCTCTCAATTCAGCTACCATCATAAGGTCGTCATGAACCGCAAAACCACTAGGGGAATGAAGCCAATCTGACCCGGGCCCAGTCCCAAAGGCTCTTTTGAAATTGGACTCAAGATCATATACTTGAACTCTACCATTACTCCGATCAGCTATATAAAGTTCAGGCTTTGCTTTACGCGTGTCTATCCAAATTCCGTGGGGACAAGAGAATGCTCCCTCTGAACCTTCCTCCCCATTAATACTACCAATATGATTCCCTTCTTTATCATACCTATGAATATAGTTCTGTCCATATCCATCAGTTACCCAAATATCCCCGTTACCTCCTTGGCTCTCCTGATTCACGGCAACATCCGTGGGAGCATATTTGCCATCACGGTAAACAGAAAGATCAGGACATTCCAAGCTGCTAATCGTCTGTCCTTCTAGGTTAGTTTTTATCACTTTGCCAGTTTTATTATCAGCAAGCCAAAGAAATTCTTCTTCATTTTCCATCACGATTTCCATACCATGCGAATTTGAAACCGGTGCTTCCCAAGAATCCTTATAACTTCCATCAGATGCAAAAATCAAAACCGTCGGATCAGCCTGATGAAACGTGATTACATCCCCTGTAGAGCTCACGACTACATCATGATGAGCCCATCCAGACCGAGCACTTTCCGAATCTGGACTCTTAGCCCAACCGTCAACCCAGTCATAACTATGTTCTCTATGTGGTAAGTGCATTTTTACTCCTGATTGTAAAGAAATTAAATTACAAAGGTCTTCTTTAAAATTATACTCCCTCTATACTTGCAACGAGATTTGAGGTATGCACAACATCTCGAATATCGTTAATCGGAATCTGACCTTTTTGAATAGAACTTATCAAATGGTTGTGCATCTCCATCGTTCCATCATAATCATGTACCCTTCCTGCGTCTGATTTATTTATCGATCCGCCAGTTAAGATAGCAGGATTGCTATTGTCTTGAAAGATCTCAATCTGTTCAGGTATCTGCATATAACAACCAATACCTATACCGTGAAGTTCGGCTCTAAGTGTTCGCCCGCCAGAAGATCGGTTAGCAAGTAGTGCTCCCGTGGCTCCAGATTCAAACTTGATTAAAGCACTATAGTCATTAATCCAGTTTGATCCATTCATATCTCTAAATCCATTTAACTCTTTGACTTCGCTTCCAACCATAAAACGTACCAAATCAACTATATGACAAATATCATCCCACATCGTAGAGCGTATTGGTTCAGGAGTACCAAGAAGGTTCTTATGGAATTCTCCTACAGCCAAAGTAGCGCCACCTTTCTCCTTAACAAGTTTCATAGCTTCGGTAGTGACAGACGCAAATCTTCGTTGATAACCGACTGCACAAATCACATCATTAGATTTTGCTGATTCCAACAATTGATTCGATTCCTCTGGACTAGCACCTGCTGGCTTTTCAATAAAAACATGTTTACCTGCATTCATACACTCAACAGCAATAGATGTCATAACTTCCTGGCCCATAACAATATAAACTACGTCTGGGTCTACTACTTCTATCATTTCTCGATAGTCTCCAAACGTCCTTGGTATATCATATTCATCTACCACCTCACCCATACGTATTTCATCCAATTCAGCAACGGCTTCAATTGTAGAATTCTCTACCCTATTAACCGTAGGGTAATGCGCACTTTGAGCTCTTCGTCCAGCACCAACAAAAGCTAATTTAAACATTCACTAACCTCACACATATAAATAAAACAAATCTCTTGGCGGATTATATTTGGGCTTTCCATTTCGGTCAACGATGAGGTATTGCTCCTGTTGAAACTGAATGTTATCGTAACATCACTCTGAAATTTGAACACAAAGGAAACTACTATGACTTCACAACTGAGAGTAGCTATCGCAGGCTGTCATCGCATGTTAGATACCCTTAACCGAGGGCACAATTGGGCAAATGCTTTCTCTAGAGTTAAAGAGACAAAAATTGTAGCGGTTTTTGATAAAGGCGAAGAAACAAGAACTGAATTCAAACATGTATGGAGAGAATTTTGGGAAGATATTTCTTCGTACGATGATTATGAGAAAATGCTCGTGGAAACTAAACCTGACATAGTCTGTGTTACTACCAGTCAAAAAATGCACGCAGATCAAATTGAAACCGCTATCCAACTAGGAGTCAGAGGCATAGCATGTGAAAAACCTCTTTCAACTAGCCTGGAAGAATCTGATCGAATCATATCAATATGCAGGGAAAACAATGTGCCTATGGCATATCTACTTGATCGTAGATGGATGAAACAACACCGTAAAATCCGCAACATTATTAAAGATGGGGCAATAGGTAACGTGGTCAGCGTTGTTGGGTTTGGTTCACCAAACTTGATAAATCATGGCTGCCATTGGTATGACATGGCACTTGGATTAGCAGGTGACGTGGAACCTGTTTGGCTCAGTGGACACATTGACGACATATCGGATGAACCATCTGATTCTCGTAAAATCCTAGACCCCCCAGGTCGCCTAGTCACCCAATTAGAAGATGGTGCATTTATTCATATTATGCCTGAAGGACCAAAAGTAGGCTTTAATGTAACTGGATCGGAAGGCGGTTTGATTGCATCACAGGATTTTCGAAAAGCTTATTACTGGAGAGAAGACGAGGCAAAACAAATACATCTATCACTGCCAACAGAACAAGAAGAATGGCCTGCAGGGCCAGCAGCAATTAATGATCTGGTCACTTCGATACTAAAAGGCCAAAGAACATCATGTGATATTGATGAAGCAAGACGTGCAACAGAGATAGGATTTGCCGTCCATGCTTCTAATACACTTAATGGCGCCAAAGTACAATTACCTCTTAGCGAGCGCAATACCAAGATTGAATCATTTCCTTGGGGCAATGAATAATAAATATCAACTGCCAAACCTAAATACAAATCTACGATGTTAAAATATCGTACCGTTTTGCAGCCGCATCTATAATCCTGGATATATCTTCTTCTAGAATAAATTCATGGTTATATAAAACCTGCGTGGCACTTTTCACCAGTTTAAGGTAATCTTCGCGAGAAGAATATCTCTCTTGAATAGAAAGTCTAGGATCCTTATTATTTTCTCGTTCATTCTTAGTTTTAGCAAAAGGAAGAGTCCAGCCCATTAAACCACCTGAAATTCCTAGTATTAGATCCGGATTCCCAATACACGAATGTCGTAAATTCCATCCTGTATTGGTTGCTAATGGCACGGTAACATCCGGTAATTTTATGCCGGCTATCTCGTTACAATCCTGATCAATATCTGAAACAAAAGCAGGGTACTTATCCAACTCCATAGGAGGCAAGATATCTACTATGCCTTGTTCGATTTCAGGGCCATAATTGAGCCGCATTGCCTGTGTCAATATAGGAGGGAAATTCACATGCGGTAAATTACTAAATTTGGATCTCAATGAATTTGAATCAACTGCTGTGCCCTTGTTTAAACTTGGATGACAGCTCTTAGGAGGAGTATCGGTATAAGAAACCCATTTGTCCAGGTTAATCAGCAAAGCGCGCAAAAGTGGATTATAGTCGACTGCATTAAATGGTATCTGGCCACGGAAGGTATCTCCGTCTTTGTTTACAATTTTATCCATAGGAGGAAAATTACCCGAACCGTGCTGGGTACCAGCAAAATGATATCTACGTATATTCTCATCCTCATCAGCGTCCATTTTATTTTCCAAGTTTGTATGGATTAAGGCCGCATCACCTCTCCAGTACTCTGAAGAAGTGTTAACAAACATAATTTTAGGAATTACATCATTCTTTCTCAAAGCCGAAAGCAAGCTTCCTGACTTTTGTGTCACAGGATCCACCTGATTCTTGTCGGTGAACGGAAACATTTCGGGCATAATAAAGCAAATATCCTTTGATGGTTGTCCAAAACGAAGGTTAAATTCTCCACGCATAGCCCCTGCTACATGAGCAATTATCCCATCGAGGGCTATCCTTTGTTTTTCGTCTATATTTATCCCAAGATAAATTAGATGTCTCAAAAACCTCCCACTTTGAGATCTGCCAAAAGCGAAAGAGTAATCTACATGACCAGCCAAAGGATTCCCATCTTCCTGTGAAGAATATTTTAAGAATGAAATAAAATCCCGTATCGCCGCAAAGCCCAAACCCACTATCCTGCTACCTTCAGCAGTATAAACAAGTTGGTATATCTTACCGGGTTGAAATCCACTTTTCATATATATGTGAGTAAGGTCAAATTCTGTATTGTCGTTTTCAGACGAACCAAAAGTCCAACTACTACGATCAATCACTTCCAATGGCTGGTTCGGATGATTTCTCTCATACAAAACAGCTGAGTCCTCATCCTTATGTACCGCTTTATAAGGAGTGTGTTCACTATGAGAAAGTAAGTGCCTATTAGTTATCTCATTAACCTGAAACCAATTCATTACCTTATCTCGAATTTCATGATCAGATTTCACTGCATTAGGGACTTGCATACCTATTAGACCATCCAATTCAGGAACATCAGCTTGCCATCCACACCAAACAATGATGTAACCCTGTCTTAATAAAAATCCGTTACCTGCCTCAAGCTCCCTAGATGGATCCAGTGCAGGACCTGCACTATTAAAATTATTGAATACGGTTCGATTCCCCCGATTACATATGTCCAACAGTATCCTACGGTTACTTTTATTTAGGTCTGCAGGTTGAAGAATGGAAAAATGTGCAGAAAACCTTACCAATCCCTCCGTATCAACAGGTGCAAGATCAATATCAACAATCTTTGAATTAATATCTTCATTTGGGTCTACCGAAAAATATGCCACTCCATCCAATTGCTTATATGAACCTATAGAGCCAAATATCCGTCCGTCTAAATAAGGTACTTCTTTTTTAATTTCAAGTTTTGTTAGTGCCATATTAACTTTACCTATTAATTTTTATTCATCATTTGTCGTTGTTTTTTAGTTGCAACAAGATCAATAACCTTATTTTCTCTATTAAACACCACTCCATAGAATTTCAAAGCATGTTCTACAGTAACTTTTTCATCCAAAATATCACTTAATACCATTTCAGGATCTCGTTCAAGAGGGTTGCCCCACCCTCCTCCACTAGCCATTTCATGACGTATAAAATCTCCTTTTTTCATATCTGTTGTACCCATCGTTGGAAGTAAAAATTGATCGGTACCCTGGTTAAGAATATTACTTGAAGGACTGCCTTTACCGCCTCCTTGAAGGCCAAATGGCAAAAATCTACGTTTATCAGACCTAAGTTGTAGCAGAGCTTCTTCTGCGAGACACAGTACAGTTCTAACATGAGATAAACCTCCCCTATACTTTCCCACTCCTCCTGAATCAGGTATCAAACCATATTCTTCAATCCGAATAGGAGATTCAACTTCTGCTATCTCTACTGGTGTATTTGAATTATTTGAAGCAGGATGTGCTACGCCATCAGGCCCATCGCTCGACGGTCTAGCTCCTCGAGCTCCTGAAAACAAATCCACAAACGCAAAACCGATTTCCCCAATATGGCCTCCAATACTAATTATAGTATTACCTCCTTCACCATCAGCGGGGACTTTCGATGGAACTGCCTTGGCAAGAGCTCCAAGTACAGTATCCATTACCCGAAACCCGGTGATACCACGCGCACCACAGGGAGCTGGTGAAACCGGATTGACCACTGTACCAGGAGGTGCAACAACCTCTATCAATCTAGTATATCCTTCAGAATTAGGGATATCTGGATGCATTACTAATCTCAAAGCTCCATATACTGATGCTTTTGTGAAAGGAAGCGGTGAATTAATCCCAGCTTTCATTTGTTTTGACGAGCCTGAAAAATCTACGGTTACTCTGTTGTTGATGATCGTTAGTGCAACCTTGATAATCATAGGACCTTCCGGAGTATTGTCAGCATCTACATATCCAGTGGATTTGTACGTTCCATCAGGTAAATCAACTATTTCTTTTTGAGCCAAATATTCTGAATAATTTATAAGCTCGCGCATATGATTTCTAACTATATCTATCCCATATCTCTCTATTATCTCTAGAAACCCTCGTTGACCCGTTTTGACAGCTGCAATCTGAGCCCTCAAATCCCCCAATACTTTACTTGGCACTCTAACATTAGCTTGAATGAAATCAAACACAGCATCCACGGGCGTGTCTTCCTGGTAAAGTTTCAAAGTTGGGATTCTGAGTCCTTCCTGATATATCTCAGTAGAATTGGTTGAATTGGATCCGGGCACAATACCTCCAACATCCGTATGGTGTGCTATTACACATGCAAAACCTTCCAAATTATCCTCAACAAATACCGGTAATATCACGTAAATATCTGGCAGATGTATTCCGCCAGATAAATATGGGTCATTAAGAATAAAAACATCTCCTTCAGATATACTATCCCCAAATTTATTTATGACCGAATTAACAGCTGCAGGAAATGAGCCAAGGTGCATTAGGATGGTCAGCCCTTGAGCAACGACCTCTCCATTGTGGTTGCAAAATGCTGTCGAATAATCCATTGCATCCTTAACGATACCTGAATGCGCTGTACGCATTACTGTTAAAGCCATTTCATCCACAACTGTATCAAGTCCGTTGCGAATAACCTCGAAGGTGATAGCATCTATCTCTCTAGGTAACATTCAACATATCCTCTGAACTAACTTTTAAAGATTCCATTTCTGATAATACATATAGGCTTACTTTATGATTAAAATCAATCCTGATTTGACTATCCAATTTTAATAAAAATGTTATTAGACTCATCAGTTTTTGCATAACAATCCGGTGGTACTACAACTGTCGCATCATACTCCTCAATTATAAAAGGACCTTGTTCAAAGTTTTTACCGAGGTAAGATCTGGTTATCACCGGCGTTGAAATCAGTCCTTGATTACTACCAAAATAGACGTCTCGGTTTCGAATTTCTGGGCTTGATTTTAAAGCGTATTCATCAAGATTAGGAGTCAATCGATTTGATTTTCCCATAGATACGAGTCGAAGATTTACAATCTCTATTCCTTCTTCGACTGCCTTATGTCCATACGTACTTTCATGTTCTTGATGAAAAGCATCAACCAATTTTTTCAATACTCTAGAGTCAATTTCACCTGCTGGACATGAGATAGTTAGTTCATAAGATTGTCCAATATATCGAATATCAACCAATCTTTTAATAGCTATTTCAGACTCTGAGTACCCTTCTTGCTGCATGTCAAATAAAGCACGTTGTTCTAAAGCTTGGTAACTATCATTTAGCGCCTGAATATCAATCCCTACAACTCGACTAAAAAACGTTTGAACGAAATGATATTCAGATAGTGCCTCCAACAACCCTACAGCCGAAAATAACCCGGGCGAAGGTGGCACAATAATTTTTTTAATACTAAGTTCTTTTGCGATTTGACTTGCATGGATTGGACCATTACCACCAAAGGCAACAATAGTAAAATCCCTAGGGTCTCTACCTCTATAGGTAGAAACGGCGCGGATAGCTCTTATCATCGTAATATTAGCAACTGTATGAATACCATAAGCCGATTCAAGTAAATTCATAGAAAGAGGCGCAGCTATATTTTCTTCAAGAGATCTTTTAGCTAGGTCACATGAAAGTTTTACTTCACCGCCTGCTAATTGATTAGGGTTTATGTATCCAAGAATCAAATTAGCATCTGTGACTGTCGAATGCTTACCACCATTGCCATAGCATACTGGGCCTGGATAAGCCCCCGCACTCTGTGGGCCAACCTTGAGGGCCCCTCCCTTGTCTATCCAAACTATACTACCTCCTCCTGCTCCTACTTCAGCGAGGTCAACTACAGGAATCTTAACAGCGTGTCCAGCACCTTTAACCAATCTACTAGACAGGGAAATACCTGATCCAACTTCATGTTCAGTGGTCCAACTAAGTTCACCATTTTCTATCAGTGAAGCTTTTGCAGTAGTACCTCCCATATCAAAACTAATAATATTTTCAACACCAATACGTAGACCAATTTGCTGAGCTGCAACAACACCTGCAGCAGGACCCGACTCAACTATCCTAGCAGGAGTTTCAATTGCTTTTCCAACAGACATCACTCCCCCATTAGACTGCATTATACGTATAGGCGCATTTATACCTGCAGAAACTGTTTTATCCACCAATGAATCCATGTATTTTTTCACTATAGGACCAAGGTAAGCATTTATTACTGTTGTACTAGTTCTCTCGTATTCCCTTATTTCTGGTAAAACATCAACCGAGAGACTGCAATAAATATCAGGAAATGTTTTTCTTATTAATTCCCCTAATCTACGTTCATGTACGTCATTTTTGTAGGAGTGCAAAAGACATATTGCAATAGATTCAATATCTTCTTCCTGAATACGATCGATAACTTGATCGACAATCTGTTCATCTAACACCTTTACGACTTCCCCATTCGCTCCTATCCTTTCATCAACTTCAAACCTGAGTCTTCTTGTAACAAGAGGTAAAGGAGGTTTGTAAAAAAGACTGTAAAGATGCGGCACCCTCAATCTACGTAATTCCAAAACATCACGAAATCCCTTTGTAGTTATCAAGGCAGTTCTGGCACCTTTATTTTCTAAAACGGTGTTACTGGCAACAGTAGTGCCGTGGATGATTTCTTTTATAGAATGTGCTGGTACGGACTGTTCTGATAATAGCCGGGTCTCACCTTCAATAACGCCTTTGGCATAATCACCTGGAGTCGATGGTACTTTTTTTGTCTGGTAAGAACCTTGATCATCAATCAAAACCACATCTGTGAAAGTCCCACCTATATCGGCACCAAATCTATAATTAGCATGTATAGCCAATTTTAATTTCCTTCTATAAATCTTTTGTAATCGTTAATGTACAAAAGCAGAATAAGTAGACCAGTCTAAAGTGTCAATTACAACATCTAAATAAAACATTGTAATCAATGATCCCCAACCAAATTTTATCTTTAAAGGAAATCCAAAATAGGTCTTAATCAAACAATCACGTACCAAGTTTGGTAACAAGATTACACAACATATCATCGACCATACTGTCTAAATTGTACTTCGGGCTCCATCCCCATTCCTTAGAAGCGACAGAGTCGTCAAGTTTGTCCGGCCAAGAATCAGCTATAGCTTGTCTCAACGAATCTATACGATAAGTTATCTCAAATTCAGGCAATTTCTTTTTGATTGAAAGAGCTAATTCCTTGGGAGTAAAACTCATAGCATTAACATTGAAATCAGCGTGGTGTTCCAATAAAGTTTCGTCGGCTTCAGCTACACCAATTAAAGCCGATATAGCATCCGGCATATACATCATCGGCAACCGAGTATCAGGACCCAGAAAACATTCATAGCTATTTTCCCTAATCGCTCCATAAAATATAGCTACTGCATAATCGGTAGTTCCTGCGGTTGGTTCCACTTTCCAACTTATAATACCCGGCAACCTAACACCTCTGACCTTCAATCCTAACTTGGTTGAATAATAGTTACCCAAAAGTTCCGTAAAAACCTTTGATATACCATAAACAGTGTTGGGTTTTTGCAAAGTATCGTTTGGGGTGTTTTCTCCAGGAGTATCAAGTCCAAAAGCTGCTATTGAACTAGGTATTACAACCATCTCTAATCCATTTGCGAGACTCGCTTCCAAAACGTTATTAACACCAGTGAAATTAACTTCATATGCCAGTTTTCTTCGAGTTTCAGCTAATGCTGATAATACTGACGCAAGATGGTAAACCGTATCTATGCGGAATTCCTTAATTGCATTTTCTATATCTTCATACTTAGTAACATCTATAAGTGTGTTAGGTCCATCGAGCAACTCGTCCGGTAGCCGTTCTATATGACCAGCTGCAACAACATTATCTTTTCCAAATTTCTGACGAAGTGCCGGTACTAGTTCAGACCCTATTTGTCCAGCAGCACCCGTTACTAGAATCCTTTTCATATTTGCATCCTAATTATTGGTCTGTCTATTTTATCCAATAGAAAGTCTAACATGGTACCTATTTGATTAGATAGGAGAAATAAGAAGATGTTTTTGATAATAGAATTTAAGCCTTAGGAAATTAACAAGGAGCTAAATAGTTAACAGTCGAGATAAATTCATTACCCATGTCTTAACACTACTGATATACCTATCTATTACCTAACCTTCCTCTCCCATCTCGTTGGGATCCTCCGAACTCGATATCGTTACCTTCAGGAACTAATGTGATAGAACGAGCATCCAGCACTCCATTTTCGTCAGGACTACCAGACACATTAATACGAATACCGGACACAAGTTTATCTACTTTAATATCACTAACCTGTCGTATAACTGTTGCATCTGAAACCTTAAATATAAAATTACCCTGGCTACCTTCCACCGTCACAATATTACCTTCAATATTTTTTATTGTACCCACTAAAGCCCCCTGCCCACGGCCAGCACCGAAACGTCCTCTCATTGAATCAGATCCAGAATCAGGAAATTGGTTTCTAAACTGTTCACGTAAAGCCTGTGCTTCTTCCTGCGTGAGTTCACCAGATTGTAAACGTTCCCTAATTTGCGCAAATGAAACCTGAGCATCCGAAGAATTAGTTGTAGTCATTTCTGATCTAGTAGGAACAGTTGGAACAGTAGAATCTACAGTGGAAGAATCATTTACTCCCCTTTTACCTATTAACAAACCACCGGTAAAAGTCCCCGCCAGCAAAAAACCTACAAATACAGCTACCAGAATTAATGTAATAAAGGATCTGTTATTCATTTAAAGCTCCTTTGATTTTTAACAAATTGTTACTCATAACGAAGTGCTTCTATCGGATGTAAATTAGCTGCCCGATAAGCAGGATATATCCCAAAAAACAACCCTATAGCTGCAGACACTAAAATCGCTAATATTGTAATATCTCCGGTGACTACAGTGTTGAAAACATTTCCACCAAGAGTTTGTCCATCCATAAATCTAGAAAGCCCTATCCCTACAGAAGCTCCTACAATTCCCCCTCCCAAACTCAAAAGAACAGCCTCCAATATAAATTGAGACAAGACATCCTTCTTCTTTGCTCCCATCGCTTTTCTAATTCCTATCTCCCTAATACGTTCAGTAACCGAAACTAACATGATATTCATAATCCCAATACCTCCTACCAATAGAGATATCCCTGCTATGGCACTAAGAAATATCACGAATGTCTGTGTAGTTTCCCTCAATGTATCTATCGTTTCCTGTTGACTTGTAATTGTAAAATCTGATTCATCTCTCAACCTGTGACGTAACCGCAAAACCGTATTGATTTCTGCTACAGCTTCATCTATATCTTCTGTTTTATTTATTTGAACATTGATATTCTGTACGGTGATATTGCCCTGTGTCGTTCTCTGTGAACCAAGCCTATAATATGCCGTAGTTATCGGGACAAGCGTCTGGTTATCTAAATTCCCCAACCCAGAACCTCCCCGAGATTTAAGAATACCAATTACAGAAAATTGCCTTCCGTTAATCCTTACATTTTGTCCTACTGGGTTCCTAAACCCGAAAAGCGTTTCAGCCACAGCGGCTCCTAAAACAGCGACTTCGGCACGACTACTTACGTGACCAGAAGAAATAAATTGTCCTGAAGAAATTTCATAATTCCTTACAGACTCGTACTCTGGAGTGACTCCTAAAACCTGTCCATAATTTGCTTCACGTCCAGCCACTATCTGTGCATTGGAACCTATCTCTGGGGCCACTGCCAGTACAGATGGAGAGAAGGTTTGATCAAGAAGGGAATATGCATCATCTAAAGTTAAAGAAGACACATTGTTTGGATCAGACACAGGGCGAACAAACAACAAATTAGTCCCAAGAGACTCGATTCTACTTGTTATGCGTTCCTGAGCCCCTTTTCCTACAGCCATAGTTGAAATGACAGCTGCAACACCAATCACTATACCTAGAAGAGCTAAAATTGTTCTTAGCTTGTTTGTACCGAGAGATATTAATGCAGATCTGAAAACATCAAGAGGACTCAATTTATTTATCCTTTATAGTCACACTCTAAACCAAGATCTGAATCAGGCACTTTCATTTCCAACAATCAGGCCATCACGAACGGAAATAACTCTACGAGTGTGTTTGGCAATTTCTAGGTCATGAGTGACTATTATTACAGTCATACCGTCATTTTCATTAAGAGAATTCAAGAGATACATTATTTCCTCGCTGGACTGGCTATCAAGGTTGCCAGTAGGTTCGTCAGCAAGCAATATTGAAGGGTTCTTAGCAAGAGCCCGGGCAATACCAACTCTCTGTTGCTGACCTCCAGACAGTTCAGGAGGTCTATGATCTGTACGATCTGACAGCCCTACTCTATTAAGAGATTCAAGTGCTCGATTCCTTCTATCTTTCTTATTTCCATAAAGCATAGGAAGTTCCACATTACCAATTGCACTAAGCCGTGGCAAAAGGTTGTATGTTTGAAATATAAACCCCACCTTTTGATTACGAATCTCTGCCAATCCATTATCGTTTAATAAACCAACATCTTCATTTTCCAGAATATATTGCCCGGATGAAGGCACATCGAGGCAACCAAGAATATTCATCAACGTCGATTTTCCAGAACCTGATGGTCCCATGATAGAAACCAACTCTCCTTGGTTTATAGTCATATTAATCCCATTCAATGCAGGGACTTTAACTTCGCCTAAAGTGTAGATTTTCTTTACATCTTTAAACTTAATCATGATTTATACCTAGCATTAGAAACCTACCTAGGTCTTTGTGAATTACCTCTACCTCCGCTTCCAAAGCCTCCACCAGTGAAACCACCTCTTGCGGGATTAAAGCTACGTCCAAAACCAAATCGCTGCGTAGACGCTTGTCTTGTTTCAAGTAAAACCAATTCACCTTCTAATGCTCCTGATTCAATTACAATCCAGAAATCATCTGAATTCCCAACAATTACATCTCTATCGATAATTACACCATCTGACTGCACTTTTAGTTGCGGTTTTTCAAAGCTCCCGAAAAGAGCATCTACAGGAACTAACAATACCCCCAAATCCTCCCTGATAACTACTTCCACGACTGCGCTAAGTCCCTCTGGAAGTTCCACAGTCGATGGAACCTCAACTCCCACCGTGATTGGATAGGTAACTACTCCCTGTTGGCTAACTCCCTGTGGGGCCATTTTGATAACAGTCCCTGAAAGGATTTGTCCTGGCATTGCATCCATCGTAATCGATGCATCAGATCCTTCATTTATAAACAAAACATCAATTTCATCTATAGTTCCGTCAACCTGTACAACCAAAGTATCCACAATCTCAACTGATTGAGATCCCCTATTAATGACTTGCCCATCTTCTATATTCACTGCTGTAACCATCCCGTTGAACGGAGCTTTTATCACAGCACTTTCTAATTTCTGCAATGCAACATCTAGTGAAGCTAAAGCTGAAGACACATCTGCTTGTCTCAAAGCTATATCAAGATCATTTGGACCCTTGAGAACTTGCTCAAGAGTTTCTTTAGCAATTTCCAAATCAACTATTGCTAAATCTAGTCGTTTTAAGTCAGATTCTTTTGAAAATTCATCTCTTCTAGTAACTTTTTTTATATCCTCCAAATCAATGCGAGCTATATCCAAATTTACTTTGGCCAATTCATATTGTTTTTGTGCCAAATCTATTTCTAAATCATGAACATCTGACTGAAGGTGATCTAAATCAGCCTTTGCCAAAAGTAAGTTGTTTTTAGCTAAAGAGATCTGAGAATTTGCAGATTTTACATCAACAACTGTTGGACCCTGTTTTGCAGTTTCCAATTCTGATACAGCTACAGCAAGGTTAGCTTCCATAAGGGTAACCTTACGTTCAGCATTTTGTAATTCCAAATTGCTAGGACCAGATATATAAGTATCCAAATCTGCTTGAGCTTCCTGAAAATTAATATCCGCAAGTTTGTACTGATTTACAAGTTTGTTTAATTCATTGCCCGATGGTGACAACAATAATGCAAGTGCCAGTTCAGCATCTTCTAGATTAACGGTCAGAAGATCTATTTTTTGACGAGCCTTTTCAATTTCTAATGATGTTGAAGGTTCCTGAATATCAATAAACGCCTTCTCTTTCGCGTTTTTTGACTCTAATGACTTTGTAAGACTGCCTAATTTTTTTGAAATATCCTTATCCGATTCAATTTCAATTTTGGCAAAAGCTTCTCTTGCGATAACAAGTGAATCCCATGCTGATTCTAATTCCTGAATAACACAAAAACCCTGGAAAGTTGTATCCCCTTGATCACAAACAGGTACTATTTTCCCTGGGAAAAAATTGATCCAGAAATATACTACCGTTTCATCCCACGGTGTTTCAGGCAAATCTGATATCTCACTAGTGAGCATCAAAGCTGACAAATCAAAATATCTGTTTCCCGGATCAAAAGTTTTCGACAAGTCAAGAGACCAATTCTCAAGAATTACTGCAGGAGAATGAAACAAATCTTCAGTTGAAAGGTTAGCCCCTAACCAAGCTTTGAAAACAGATTCGTAGCCTTCGATCGACTCATTTAATGTTTTAGCCGATTCATCCAGTTTGTTATTCCAGTTTAATTGAGCCAGTTCCAGATCTAATTCTGACTCTTTTAATGCCATTCTTGCCAGTTCAGCATCTGCATTTGCTGTGTTTAGAGAATCTTCATCAGGCCCATTCTGAACTAATATCAACTCTTCTTTTGCTTCAATTAGCGCCATTTTAACGTCTGTTATTTGACCTTCTGCTTTAATGATTTGATCTTGTGAAGGAGTCTGTGACGCTTCCAATGATTCCTTGGCAATCATCATTGTTAACTCAGTAGAATCCCGTTTATTTTGCTTCTGTTCAAGTAAATACTGGGATGGATTTCGAAGTTCTTCTAATTCAGTAAGCGCTTCATCTAGGTTCAAATACGCTTGGCTTACAGAATAAGCGAGTTCTTCCAATTGATTTTCTGTTGGATACAGTTCTTCTAGAACTTTTTCTGACTCCTGGAGATCTTTTTCTCTAGTAGATAAGACCGACTTCGCCTTTGAAAGAGCATACTGATGGCTTATTTTTATACTATCCAATGAGTTTCGAGATAATCTTAAAGCAAGCTCTAGTTCTGCAACTAAGCTTTGAGCATCCGCAACACTCTTAAGATCATCTTCAATTTGTCCATTAACGTTTCTTTGGGCAGCTCTTTTAATTGTTTCCGCTATAGCAAATTCATATCTTGCCTTATCTAAATCTGACGCAGTATAAGGCGTCCTTGAAGACTGCAGTACAAGCTCAGCATCACGCAAATTAACCCTCGCCTGAGCCACCGCCCTCTCAAGGTTACGGATTGTTTCAGTATCAAGTTCAGCTATTATTTGGCCGGCAACTACACGATCATTTTCATTAATGTGTACCTTGCCAACGGTACCTTGAACACCAAAACTCAGGAATTCTCGGTTCGTATATGCCAGGCTTCCATTCACTGAAACTTTATTAACTAAATCACCTCGTTGAATTGGAATAAGACGTTGATCATCCTCTAAGAGATCACTTGTTCGGTCAAACACAAAAACATAAATTAGATAACTACTTATAGCTGTTGTTAAAACAACCGCTATCAAAACGAAAATCTGCCATCGTTGGATCCCATTAAGGAAATTGGATGAAGTCATAAACTGTATTTGCTCACTCCCTGTACCTAATACATATACAACGTTTCAAGATAATTTTTGTTATCTTAAAATTTGGGTTTTATGACACTGGCACTTCCACTCTACGGCCGATAGCTGCAGAAAGATAAGCAGAATAACTCACTGCAACTACATCTCGACCAAGCACGCTGTCGGAAATAGGTAATTTGTTAGAAACTGCACACTCACAAAAATCTTGCATCTCATGGGGAAATCCATTCATCCAGTCTTCATCAGGATTACTAAATTGCCATCCAGCTTTAGTTTCTACTTTTTCGCGTATATATTCATCTCCAAATACCTCATTATTGGGCGCGTATGCTAGCAAAGCATCATTTGGATTTATATTCACCTTTATCGCAGCTTGTGTTGCATATACGGTCAACAGGTTTTGAATCCCACCTAAAACAATATCTGCCGAATTTATTTGAGCAATCGATCCATCTTCAAAACCCACCACCATCATCCCCCAATCTTCACAATCTTTCCATCCTGTTCTGATAGTATGTTCACTTTCACTTTCAAATGCTTCAGTTTTAGTGAGATTAGCTGTCACAGCAACAACCCAAGTTGGACGAATCCTGTGACCTAATCTTCGTTTACCTTCCTCATACTTGAGATGAAGCGCAGCTCCAAGTGAATGGCAACCTTTGTTATAAAGACTGCCACCGCCACTAGTCCCCCAAACCATAGCGTAAGGAGAATGGGTCCCACTATGAGATTCTTCACCAACAATTCTCAGTATTGGAGTATCTGCGGCATCCAGCAACCTTCTTGCTTTCTGAACACCTGGAGCATAGATAAGGTTCTCTGCATACATTATTTTTCGCCCTGAGCTATTTTCAGCTTCAATCATCCTGTCTGCACTTTCGAGTCCTTCTTTTAAACATCGTTTCCATCCAGCTTCGTCAGTTCCTGGGATAAAAGAACCTGTAAAAGGCTTTTCTATAACAGCATGTTTACCTGATTCAAGAACTCTCACAACCATATCTTCGTGAAATTTATTTGGAACGCAAGCATCCACCATATCTACATCTGGATCATTTAAAACTTCGTCCATAGTAGAATATGTCTTTTCAAATCCATGCTTTCTAGCAAAATCTTCACGGCCTTCGCTTCTGGGACCATAAACTCCAATCAATCTCACATCTAAACCAACTACTCTTTTATAATTTTCAGTGTGAAAATCTGCTGCAAATCCATTCCCAATCATAGCCACTCCAACAGATTTCTTGTTTCCTACAGTTGTCATCGGAATCCTCCACAGGTCATATTATTAAACAGAGTATACTGAAATTGATCACAGTGAGCTAACTAGGTTGGTGAAATTATCTTGTTTTGAACAGAGATAAACTAAAACGCTGTACATCATATGCCTAATGAATTTTATTAATTAAATAATCCTTTAGTATTATTCGACAGGAATATATGTCACTTAGGAGACAGCCATGACTAGCACCAATATATTAGTTGAAAATAATAGAGGGTTTGCAGGTGGTCCTATTTCTACCCCGATAATTATCCCGGATAATCACAAAGAACTACATTTATTAGAAAAATCGTCTGGATTAATCAAACCTTGCCAAATAATAAATAACTCAGGTCAAAATGAAGCTATTTGGATCGAAGATGAACTACCATCAAACATAAACCGAGAATATTCTATAGAACCCTGTGACAACACCGCCACGAGAGTAGTTTTAAATGACATTCCAAACTCTAAATTAGATATATCAATAGATGGAAATCTGGTAACAAGTTATCACTATGGATCGGAATCCTTTAGACCGTACTTCCATCCAATCATAGGACTAAATAAATTACCTGTTACCCGTGGATTCCCAATGGAGTCAAATATCCCTGAAGAATCCACAGACCATGTACACCATAGAGGTTTGTGGTCTGCGTACGGAGAAGTTAATCAAATCGACAACTGGGCAGAAAAAGATACTTCAGGCAGGACATTACACAGTCGATTTGACAGAATTATTTCAGGATCAGTTCTGGGTAATGCAGTAGCTTTAAGTAGATGGGTTTCCAGTGACCTTTCTTCTACAGTACTTGATGAAAAACGCGAAATCACTTTCTATGCGATGAGTCCTATGAAACTCTTTGATATAAAGCTAACACTTTCCGCCAGGGAAAAGGATGTAAAATTTGGTGATACTAAGGAAGGAGGATTTATTTCACTGCGGATAGCGTCCTCTATGGAAGTTACCAGAGGAGGTAAAATTGAAAACTCAAGGGGAGGTATTGGAGAATCAGAGGTCTGGGGAAAACGGGCAGAGTGGTGTGATTACTCAGGGTTGGTAGGCAATAGCACTCAAGGTATTGCAATTATGGAACACACCTCTAGTTTCTTATCCCCAACATACTGGCATGCAAGAGATTATGGTCTTCTATCAGCTAACCCATTTGGCCTATCAGTATTTTTAGGTGAAGAGCACTGTGGAGATTACACACTTTCAGCAAACCACTCCATAACTTTTTGTTATCGTGTACTTGTCCATCAGGGAGACTCTAAAACAGGTAACGTGAACTCATTTTATGAATCATACTTGAATCCACCTATAGTTTACTCATCTTAGATTTAAAAAATGGTTTATAACAAATATTTATTGAATCTTGAAAATTAGTTTTTTCGTGAAGAGAGGACACAATTGGAATCAAAAAATAATGGTTATGCCAAATTGGCTGCTGTGGCCATGCACAGTGAGATGGGAAAAACTACTACGAATTTACAAAACATCGAATATTGGGCTACGAAAGCTCAACAAAAAGGAGCTAGTTTCGCTCTGTTCCCAGAAGAATGTATAACAGGGTCGCTAAACAAGTCCGACCTAAGTTCCCAAGAAATCCGTGAAATCACTGATCGAGCAAAATCTCTATCCTTACCATTTCTTGAAAAATTAAGTAAAGAGCTTTCAATTACATTAGTAGTAGGCACAATCACATCTGAAAACTCAAAATTGAAAAACAGTGCATACGTAGTTGCCCCAGAAGGGCACCTTGGTACTTTCTCAAAAATACATTTACCAGGAAATGAGAAAAACTGGTTCGTTCCAGGTGACTCTTTACCGATCCTATCTTCCCAGGGATGGACTTTTGCAATAGG